>JAKEHY010000003.1 GCA_022614805.1 Candidatus Zixiibacteriota bacterium
CCCGGAGGCAAGGAATAGTTGTAGGGTGCCCGGTATTTATCAAGATCGGAGCTCGTGCCCGAACTCACCTTGCCATCTCGGTACCAAACATAAACATGGTCGTCCCCCGCAATTCCCATATCGACGATATCGGCAGGTGTCTTGCCGGGTGGCAAGGAATAATTATAGGGCGCTCTGTGTCGATCCAGATCGGAACTGCTCCCCGAACTCACCGTGCCATCTTGATACCATACATAGACGTGGTCGTCGGAACAGGCAATGGCCATCCCGACGATGTTGGCGGGCGTCTTGCCTGCTCGTGCGGCCACCGCAGCGGCGGCAGAATACGAATAAATCCGTCTATAACACTCAAGCTGTTTGCTTGTTCCCGAACTTACTCTGCCATCCCGGTACCATACATAGACATGGTCATCACCAGCGATTCCCATGCCAGCGATGTCGGCAGGTGTTTGCCCCACGGCTGCCACCGGCATCATAACAGCAACAACTATTAGAAAAACTCTGTGCGAGTACTGCAGGCACAGAGAAAGAAAAAGCAGCAAAAAAGACTTCATATCGACCTCCTTCTTGTCCCGCCCGTCAAAATCGTCGAGTAACTTGAAGTCTGATCTCCCGTTCGCCATTTCCGTTCCTCCTCCTCATCAGGAATTTGGGTGGATTTTCCATTCCCTCGGTAACACTACCCTAAGTATTCATTTTTAGTTTGTCGACTGCCTACCGTATATTACGGACGCTTACGGTCCAGGTTTCAACTTTAAATACGGACACGGCTTGCCGTGTCCAGTTACCACCTTTTACGAAACGGAAAATTTGATCCCGTACGTCCTTGCGGTCCTTTACGCAGCGTCACACTCCGGCGCAAATTGCCCCGTTCCTGACCCCGCTCTCCGGGAGCGACAGCCGACGTACCGGACGGGAAATCTATCAGCGCCTCGGCCCCTTTGCCAATCAAATCCCTGCGGCGGACGGCAATCAGGGCCCGCCGCACCCGTTCGTAGTTTTCCGGCTCGTAGTGCTTCAAAATCGCCCGATGGACTTTGCGTTCGGAGGTGCGGGCCGGGACGTATACCGGCAAACCGGAAAGGGGGTCCAACCCGGTAAAAAAGCGTGCCGTGGCCAGTGAAAGCGGGACGGGCAAAAACTCCATCACCTTATCGGCTTTCAGTTTCCGTTTGCGCAAAAAAAGGGCCATTTCCACGACGTCGGCGGTCTCCACCCCCGGCCGGCCGACGACCAAAGCTGGAATCAAGTACGGCTCGGAGCGTTTCCCCACAAGCCGGGTTTCGCAGCAGGAGACAAACGAAAACAAAAAGTCGGAGGGATTTTTCAACTCCGATTTCACAGGCAAAGCGGCGCCGGGGCTTCCGGAAAAAGAAGTGCGCCAGGAACCCCCGACAATCGAATCCGGGTTGTATACCCCGCAAAAGTGGACCGCCTCGACCCCCGCCACGCTTTCCAGCACCTCGCGCAGCTCCAACTGGGAAACCAAATGCCCTTCCTTCCGGGGCCACTTTCGAAGCGACCAGCACCCCCCGGTTTCCTTTTCCAAATCGAAGAGCCCCCCCGGCTTGCGGGCGGCATAGCCGCCCACCACCGACGGCTGGCCGGAAAATCCCGGTTCGGAAGCGATTCGTTCGGCCTCTTTTTTGATGGAATCCAGGCTGCGCACCTCCATCATTGAACGAAAATGGAAGGCGCTGGGGCAAACCGCCGGAGGAGCCGGGCAACCCCGCACGGCCACAATCGTCTCTTCCAATACGGGCGCTATCGGAATTCGTTCCCCTTTGTACAGGGGATGGGGGCGGCGGGTGTACGGCAACTCGTAAAAAGAATCAACCGTTTCCATCTCCGCCGGAGGGGGTGACGGATTTTCGACCAGATACCAATCGCCGACCGGCTGGGCGACCGGCTGCGGCGAGGCGGAAAAATAGTTTTCTGCATGCCGGGAGAAGCTCTGTAAAAAAGACTGCCGGCACGCGCTCACCTCCCCGCAGGAAGGAAGCTGCAAAAAATCGCCGGAAATTTTTTTCTGCTTGAAGGCCGTGCCGAAAAGGTCTTTGATCGCGCCTATCCGCTCCCCCGCCTGTATCCTTTTTGCAAGAAGGGCGGCGGTTTTCTCCGGCGGGCCGTGAAGAACCATATCCGCTTTGGCGTCGAAAAGAACCGGCCTTCGCACCCGGTCGTCCCAGTAATCGAAGTGGGCCAGCCGCCGCAGCGAAGCCTCCAGGCCGAAGAGAACCACCGGCACCCCCCTTCCCGCCTCGCGCGCCCGGTGGGCATAAACGATGGAAGCCCTGTCCGGCCGCAGGCCGACCGCGCCGCGGATGGAATAGGGGTCTTCCTTCTGCCGGGTGCGGGAGGGGGTGTAGTTGGCCGCCATCGAATCGGCGTTTCCAGCCGTGATTAAATAGAAAAGTCTGGGGCGGCCCAAAGCAACGAACGCCTCCGCCGTTTTCCAGTCCGGCTGGGGCAGGACTCCGACCCGGAATCCTTCCCTTTCCAAAACCCGCCCCACCAGGGCCGCTTCCATAAACGGATGGTCGATGTAGGAATCGCCGGTCACGATTAGAATGTCAATTTCCCCCCAGCCGCGGAAATGCATTTCGGCCGTGGTGACCGGCAGGGGATAAAGCGTCCCCCCCCCTTTTTGCTTAAAAATCGTCAACCTGCCTCCTGCGCCCCAGCTTCTCCTATGAGGCAACTTGCCGTCCGGGCGAGCCAGCCCGGCGGGCCCCGCTCCCGGCCTGCCAAGCCGGGCTTTTTTCCCTTCCGCTAAATCTTTTAGCCGGAAGTGGTGGGAGTATAAATCAATTTACAAGAAAAGCAAATCCCTCTCGAACTCTTTTAAACTAACAAACACCCTTCTTCCAGCTCCCTTGAAAAGGGAGACACGTGGAGGTCCTGTACGAGAACTTCCCGCAGAGGCCAGCGACCCTCCCCTTCCAAAAAGGATAATTTCTTGGGCCCACTTATTGCGAAAATCCGAACCGTTCCGGGTCGGTGTAGAGAATCGCCGCCGCCAGAAAACGGGGAACGTAATCGCGGGTCTCCTGGGGAATGAATCCTTTCTGCGACAGGTAGAAGTAGTCCCCGTGGGAAAGATAATCCTCGACTTTTCGCGAAGCGCGCGAGACCGAGCCCTGGCCGGTGTTGTAAGAGGCGATGGCCTTAAAAGCCGAGCCCCGGTCCCGAATGAGGAAGTTCAAGTACTCGGCGGCCGCCATAGTCGCTTTGACCGGGTCGGTGCGTTCATCTATTTTCCGCTGCAGGTCCACCTTCAACCCAAAATCCCGGGCGGTGGGAATCATAAACTGCCAGAGTCCAACCGCTCCGGAGGGGGATTTGGCCACCGGATTGAATTTAGACTCGATGAAAGCGAGATAGGCCAATTCGGGCGGCAGCTTTTTCTTTTTCAAAGCCCGCTGCGCCTCCGGCAGGTATAGAGGCCCCTTTCCGAGAAGGATGGGAATGTCCCCCATCTTCTCGGTATGATGGATTTGCTCAATCACCACCGAAATGAAGGAGGGTTTGACCTTGGAGCTGTCTTCGCCGAGCGCATGCGAAAGCTCCTTTACCCGCCGCTGCACAAAAGCAAAATCCTCATCCTTTAACGAACCGTTCTCCTCAACACTGGCCGAGGAAGCCCCGTCCGCTTTCTCCGTCTCGCCGGAGCTGAAAAGGGCGATTAAAAGAATAACCAGAACCGCCAACGCTCCCCCGGCGATGGATAAGACCAGAACCGGCTTTTTCTTTACCGGCGGCTTACCGGGAGCCGGCGGAACCGGCATTTCCAGGCCGACGGCGAGCTCCGGGCCGTTGTTCCCCAAAGCGATGCGGTCCCCGTTTTTCACCGCCGTCCGGCCGGAAACTTTTTTGCCGTTCAAAAAGGTCCCGTTGGTCGAGCCGACATCCTCCAAGAAAAGCCCTTCGCCGCTTTTGGTTAGCTCGGCATGGTAGCGGGAAACCACGGGGCTGGGGGGTTCAAAAAAGGCCACGTCGTTGTTCCGCTCCCGTCCCAGCCGGACCACTCGGCCCGGCGAAAGCTCAAACGCAAATTTTTTCCCCTCTCCCTGGCCCCGCACCACTTCCAGACGCAGTTTGGGCCGGTCTAAAACCAAAATCTTGGTAGCTCCCGCCCGCTCGGCGGAAACGGAAAGGCCTTCTCCCAAGCACACTTTCACCTGCGGGCCGGCCAGGCCGAAGGCCACCAGGTCCCCCTCTTCCAAAAAATGCCGGGAAATTTTTTTGCCGTTCACGAGGGTGCCGTTCGTGGAGCCCAAATCCCTAAGCTCATACCGCCCGTTGGCGGACTCAATGACGGCATGGTTGAAGGAGACGGCCGGGTCCTTCTGAAAATCGAAGGCCACCTCTCCCTGCGGGTCCCGGCCGATGCGCACCAATTTGCCATCAAACCGCTTTTCCCCCTGAATGCTTCCGGACAAAAATTCCAAAACGAGCGGCATCTTCAATCCTCGAAAATCATATCCGCCACCCGCGCCAGCGAAATGACATCCCTGCTTTTCAAGGCCGCCCGGGAAACCGGCCGGCCGTTCAGGTAGGTATGGTTGGTGGAGTTCAGGTCCACCAGCTCCCAACGGCCGCCGTTTTTTTCAATCCGGCAATGCCGGCGGGAAACCCCTTCGTAATCCACCACCACTTGATTCTCCTGGCTGGCTCCGAGTGTGACCACCGCATCGGTCAGGGTAAACCGGCTTCCCGCCAGCCTCCCTTTTTGAATGGTAAGCGTGGCCGGCCCTTTGGCACTTTTCGCGAAAGATAATGGGGTTTTGCAGAAGTAGCAAACCGTCCAAGCCGGCTCCACCTTGTGCCCGCAGGCGGGGCACTTGCGTCCTTTCCTTTTGACGAGAAAGAGAATCAGAATCCCGGCCAGAAGGGCGGCAGCCAGAATGCCGGCCACCAGGAAAATGAGCCCTTTTGTGGCGGAGCTTTCGGATTTCTCCTCCGCCGGTTCGAGCTCCTCTTCCGGCCGCCCGGCCGAGCTGGCCGAAAAAGTTTTTTCCTCCAAGGTGGCGGAAACGTTCAAAATACCGCTCCCCCCGCCGGGGGTAAAACGGAGCACCAGTTGGTATTTCAACGTCTTGATAATCCGCGCAAAAATCTGGGAGACGTTTTTCACGTCCGGCGTCTCAAAGTAAATCCCCCGGGTCGTCTCCGACACCCGGCGCAGGTCGGCCAGGTAGCTTCCCCCTTCCCCGCGGGAGAGCGCCACCGCGTAGATATTGGCAAACCCCTTCTCCTCGGCCAGATGCAGGATGTCCAGATAGCCGGCCGAGGAGGCTCCGTCCGGCCCATCCGTCACCAGAATGACAACCGGCAAAAGCCCCGGCGCGCGCTCTTTTAGCTGTTGATTGGCGCTCAAAACCGCATCCCAATAGCAAAGCTCCCCGGAGCCCAAACGCAATCCCTGCAAAGCCATCTCCGCCGTGCGGGTGTTTCCTTCCGCCTCCAGAACCGCCTCCGGCCGGCCCGCTGCCGCAAATAAAAAAAGCTTGTCGTTCGGCTCATCCAATTCCGGATGCACCTCCCGCACAAAGGCGTTTTTAAGTTCCTCCTGCTCTCCGGTCGATAGCTGACCGGCAGCCCAAACGAGGGCCACTGCCAGTTTAAAATCCGACTTCAAGAGCGATATGGGGGAGGAAAATTTGACCGGCTCCCCCCCCCGTTCTATCTGGATGTCGCTTTCCAAAAGCCAGTCGGCCAAATTGCCGGAGGCGTCGAACGGCTGCAAAAGGACAAGTCCCTTTTTGAAATCGGCATAGGGGACTAAAAGATGGCCGGAATCGCCGAGGGAAGTGACGAAATTCTTGGCCGCCGCCGGCTTTTCGGAAACCGCCTCCGGCACCGCCTCCACCAGCCCTTTGAGGCTGTATTTTTGAATCTCCTTTTTACCGCCGTCCAGGACAAAAAGCTTGCCGCCGCGGGTGACCACCAGAGCGGTGGGGTCTTTCAAACCCGATTTTTCGCCGCTCAAAATCTTCTTCCAGGCGGGCGTTCGCCAGCTGGCCAGATACCAAACGGCTGGCTCTCCCGCTTCCAGCAAAAAAAGTTCGCCAAACGGTCCGGAAACCAGTTGAACCGGCTCCGGGAAATCCTTCCCCTCCGCCGCCAGAGATACCTCCTGCAAAAACCGCCGCCCCCCGTCAAAAACCGCCACGGTGCGGCGCCCCAAATCCAAAACAAAAAGATTCCCCTGCCGGTCGGTTGCGGCCGAGACCGGCCGGCTCAAAAACTGCCCGGCGGAGAGGGACTCGACCGAAGCGGTCGGCCGCTTAAATGCGTCAAAAACCAAAATTTTCTTGCGGGCCTCTTCGACGACGTAGACGTTGTCGGAATCGTCGAGGGAGAGGGCCAAAGGCCGGGCGAAAGTCTTGCTTCCCCCCAGTTGTCCCAGGCGGTTTCCGACCTGGTCAAAAATCAAAACCACCCGTTCCTGCGAATCCAGAATGTACATTTTGCCGCTGCGCTCGCCGAAGAGGCTCACCGGAAAGCCCAGTTTGTTTTTCTTTTTATCCCCGAAAACGATGCGCAGCTCCCCCTCCGGCCCGAAGGAAAACACCCGTTTGCTTTTCCCGTCCCCCACCCAAAAGCCTCCGGCACTGTCGGCCCAGAGAGAAACCGGCTTTTCCAGGTCAGGGGCCAGCCGGGTTAGATCGAAGCTCCTTTCCGCCACCGGCTGGCCCCAAACCGCCAGCCCGGAAAACATACAACCGACGGCCGCAAGAACTATCCGCTTAAGCATCGTTCGTGAAAAACCTCACCCTTTAAAATAAAAACTAAACGGCCCGGAGCAACCGGTTTTTTTGCGCCGAACAGGGAGGAAACATATTCCCCCCTCCCCCTCGGTAAGCTTGTCCGGCGCGATGTCGAGGGAGGGGACAGGCTGTTTTTGGGGAGGCGGGTGGACGAATCACTAATCTCTAATCACCAATCCCTGTACTTATTGCGCAGGGGTCAACGAAAGCCCCGCCAAACCGTTTCGGCCGACAAAAAAACTTAGCGCAGCTTTTTCAAAGCGGACAAAAAGTTCTCCTTTCCCTGGGGGTCTTCGGGAAAGGAATGGATTTTTATTTCCAGTTTGCTTTTTCCTTTTTCTTTCAGGCAGAAATCCAACAACTGACCGGCCAATCTGTCGGCGGCCCGCTCGGCCCCCCGGCGGGGGGTTTCCACCAGCAAAACCGCCACCCGATAGGCGTCCGAAACCCCCACTAAATCGGTGTCCCGAACGGAGTGCTCGGCTACTTCAACCACTTTCTTCTTAAGCTCTTCGTCCCAACCGTAGCCGACCGGAACGATTTCAAAAGTGACGAGAGATAGAAAGGATAAATACCGCTCGGCCCGCTTCAACTCCTTTTCCGCCCGCCGGACAAAATAGGTGCCGCCGCCAAAATCAGCGGTGGGGGGCTCTACGGTGTCTGGCGAATTCGTATCAGCTTGGCGCCTCACAAGTCCTTTCGCAAACAATCCTTGTTCTACGCCCCGATTACTCGGAGCCGCTTCCAGCAAAACCGTACTTGCTTGGCCCCTCAAGTTGTGAATTGAGCAAAAGATATGCCCCTGTTTCCCCCAAACCTTTCACTTTTTTTCCACAGGTTGGTATCCTCCAGAAATTAAAAAGAAGGAATGCAGGCAAGCTCAACAGAAGCAACAAAAAAGAAACTCATCCCATTGCGCGTTCATAATTATATGTGGATAACTCTACAAGAGGGATGGACAAGGTGCGGGAAAGTATTGCAATTCCCTTCACAAAAAGGGAATGGGGATACACAAAACGGAGTAATGCAGTTATAACTGCGGCTCGTTTATGCGGTACTCTTTTATTTTGTAAAGTAGCGAGCGATAGGAAATCTCCAGAATATCCGCCGCCTTGCGCCGGTTCCAGTTGGTCTTCTGCAAAACTTCGGCAATGACCCGTTTTTCCTCCCGGGTAACGATATCATCCACCCGCTTTTTGAGCGCATAGCCGGCCGCCGGCGAACCAGCCGAGCTGGAGGCTGAAACGGCGGCATAGGCCGGTATGCTGACCATTCCGCTGCCGGCGGACAAAAGGGAGGGAATGATGCCGTCGTCCTCCCGCACCACCACCTGTTTGATGACGTTCTCCAACTGGCGCACGTTTCCGGGCCAATGAAAGCCTTGCATCCGGGCCATGTTGTCCGGCGAAACGGACTGAAATTTCTTTCCGTACAGCGCGTTGTAGCGGGATAAAAAATGGGCCACCAGAAGGGGAATGTCCTCCGGCCGCTCCCGCAAAGGGGGCAAAAGGATGGCCACTTCGTTCAGCCGGTAAAACAAATCGTCGCGCATCTGATGCTGGGCAATCGCCGCCTCCATATCCTTGTTGGTGGCGCAGACGATGCGGACGTCGACGTGAATGTTTTGGATTCCCCCCACGCGGACGAACTCATGCTGCTCAATCACCTGCAAGAGCTTGGACTGCAGCTCCATCGGCATATCCCCGATTTCGTCCAAAAACATCGTCCCCTTGTTGGCCACCTCAAAGCGCCCCGGCTTGGTCTTGTGCGCCCCGGTAAAGGCCCCCTTCTCGTAGCCAAAAAGTTCCGCCTCCAGCAAATCGCGCGGGATGGCGGCGCAGTTGACCTTCACGAACGGTTCGGCCCGGCGGGCCGACAGGCTGTGAATCATCCGGGCCACAATCTCCTTGCCGGTGCCGGACTCCCCCCGGATGACCACCGAGAGCTCCGAGTCGGCCACCTGCTCGATGATGTTTTTCACCTCCAGCATCCGGGCGGAATCTCCCACAAACGTGTCGTACTGCCTTTTGGCAATCAGCTCCGATTTTAAATGGGAGACCTCTTTTTTCAGCCGGCTCTTTTCCAAAACGTTGTGAATGTGGATTTCCACTTCCCGCACGTCGAACGGCTTGGTGATGAACTCGGAAGCCCCGTGGCGGATCGATTCAACTATGTTTTTGGTCTCGCCGTGTCCTGAAAGCATAATCACGTCCAGGCCGCCGTCGGCCGCCTTCAGTTTCTGCAGCACCTCCAGCCCGGAAAGCCCCGGCATCTTGATGTCCAAAAGCACCAGGTTCGGTTTTATCTTGGAGACCTGTTGAATCCCCTCGACGCCGTCGCGCGCGCCGACGATTTCAAAATCCTCCAGTCCCTCGGACAAAATCCAGGGAACCTTCGGGTCGTCGTCAATGACCACTATTTTAGGTTTATCTTTAGCCATTCCGCACTTTCTTGATGCCGTCCCAAACGCAAGCTCTTTCTCCCCCAGCCAACGCGCCCCAAGTCAGACTAAAGCCCCCTTCCATCGTTAATATATCGGCTTTTGCTTGCAAATGGTTAGCATTTTTTTGCAGAAAGGGCCGCGAGCGTCGACAAACAGCCCGGGGTTGAACGGGGTGCGATTTTTCCCGGGAATTTGAAAGGCCGTGCTTCCGTCCCTACACTTAAAAAGATTGACAACTTTCCCTTCTCTCCTTATTCTCATAAAATTGAGACCGATGTTCGGTAAAAGTTTTAGCGCCAAAAAGGAGTACCGTTCCCGATGAGTCCTACCTCCATCGACTCCGCTTTTGATTCCCGGCTGGTGGCCCAAGTCGCCTCCGGGGACGCCAAAGCGGTGGGGAAGCTTTTCGACCGCTACGCCGGCTTGGCCTACAGTTTGGCCGTGCAGATGATTCGGGAGGAAGCCAAAGCGGAGCAAACCGTCTTTGAGCTTTTTGTCCGGCTCTGGCACGAGGCGGCCGGTTTGGATACTTCCCGGGAGGAAGTCAAAACCCGCATTTATCAAATCACCTATGCCCTTGCCACAGCCCAGCTTCCCGCTTCGGACAAAACCGCCGAGCAGTTTGAAAATCTGACCGACATCGAACTGGAGGAAGTGCTGTCGAAGCAGCTTCCCGCCCCCGAGCTTTTGGAAAAATTAAAAGCCAAGCTTATGGCAACCATAGACTTGGAAAAACCGAAACAAGCTTCCCCTTCTCCAACCGGGACGAATTCCGGCCCCTCTCTTTACGGGACACCATCGGTTTCGAACATAGCCGGGGGAAGCCGGGCTATCTGGCCCCTTCTGGCCTTCGGTTTTGGCATCATCGCCGGCCTTTTGGCCGTCTATTCCAGTTTTAATGCCCGCAGGCTTTCCGGGCAGTTGCGGGAATCCACCATCGAGTTTGTCGCTTTGCGTCAGGAACTGAAAACCACCCAGGCCAAGCTCGATTTCGCCCTTTCGCCGCAAACGGAAGTTTTGACTCTGACCGGTCAGCCCTCCACGCCAACCGCCCGCGCCAAGCTGGTTTGGGACCCCGCCGAAGGCCAGGGAATTTTACTCACTTCCGGACTGGCCCCGGCTCCGGCGGATAAAAGCTACCAGCTCTGGGTGATTGCCGGCGGCAAACCGGTTTCGGTCGCCGTCTTCGTGGTCGATTCCACCGGCAAAGCTGAAGTCCGCTTCGCCCACCTCCCTCCCTCCGAACAGGTCTATGCTTTCAACGTCACTTTGGAACTTTCCGGCGGCGTGGCCGAACCGACCGGAGATAAACTTTTATCGGGATCGCGCCTGTAGGGGTTCAATAAATTGAACCCGTTTTTATTTTCCGTTTTTCGTAGGGGCGCATTGCTATGCGCCCTTCCCCCTTCCCGTATCGGGCTTGTCCCGAGTGAAATCGAGGGGAAGGGGGCCGGGGGTCAGGTCGCCTTCGTAGGGGCAATCCCTCCGTGGTTGCCCTGGTATTAAATTTTCAGGTACGAAAGATACCGCTCAAACTCGTTGATTGAAATATCGGGAGAGGATATCAAGGTCGAAAACGCTTTTGTTAAGGTCTCATAATAAATATAGGCCAGCTTTCTCTCTAAAAAGTTTGGATGGCCAATAAATGAAGATTCCGTCAATTCTTGAATAACTTTCTTTTCTCTTTTCTTTGGGGCTACAATTACAAGTCGGCGATGTCGCGCAATATCGGAATCAACTTCCAAAAGAGAGTAAAACCTTTCAAGCCCACTTAAAATGGACGTATGTTCTTCCACCTCAAAAGCAAAAATTGGCTCACCTTTGAAAAACCAAATGCAATCAATTTGTTCAATCCGCTTTTTCTGTATATCCGACAATTTAGTCAGAGGCAGCTCATCAAAACATTTCAAATTCTTAAAGACCTCCGCTCCGGCGGAAGCGGTCTCCCGTTTTCCCACATATGGCTGCAAGCCGAGCTTCACGGCGAGGGCGCACAATCGGTAAATCATCTGGTTGTGCGTGGTGGTGTTTGGAATTTGTGAAAGGGAAGATTTTTCCAGAAATTCCATCTCCCCCTGAAAAACCAACTCCGAAGGATCTTTCAATTCCCAGTTTTTTCCATCCCGGGAGATAGCAACTTCTTTCAAAACATCCTGAATCTCCTTGTTGCTCGGCGTATGCCCGTTGATTAAAAGCGGTAGAATTGTGGTAATTAACTTGTCAAAATTGGCCTTCCTTTCCCGCCGCAAGAGGCTGATAAGATAGTACCGGATTCTTTCTCGTGGCGGAATGTATTGCCCAATTTTTTGGGCGTTTTCTTTGCGGATATGCCACCGTTCATCCATCCCAAGGTCAAATTCTTTGGATAAAATTTCAATTACATCATCTGTATTTTTCAAAGCCACTTTATCAATCAAATTCGCTTCAAAAAGTTCCGGCACTACCGCCCGCATAATTTCGTCCAGCGTAGCGCCGCCCGATTTGACTATTTCGCGCTCGGCCGCGTTCAAAATTACCCGGAGGGTTTCAAGCGGTTGCGGGTGGGCTGCCGGATACAAATTTTTCGACTTGCGAAAATTAACAATTAACGACTCGCCCAAAACCCGCAAAGGGTTTTTGACCTTGTGAAAGGTTTGCTTGCTTAACGGCTGGGCCACCGTGTTGACGTATTCGAATCCGGCGTCTTTTGCCGCGTCCCGAATGGCATACCACAGGTTGACCTCTTTGTGATGAAAGACCAGAGACATCCAGCCGTCTTTTTTCAAAACTTGATGCATTTCGGCAATGGACTGCCCGAGCAAATCGAGATAGTCTTCTTTGGTGTGCTCGATGTCCCCGCCTTCAATCACTTCTAATTGCCGGTGCTGTGGGGGAACTTTAAAACCGAGCCACGCATCCCACATTATGCTCAAATCCAAATAGGCAATGTGCTTGCCGTAGGGCGGGTCGGTGTAGATGTAATCCACCGAATATTCTTTGATGAACTTTGACAATCGGGTGGCGGAATCGACGTAGGAACGAAAAGTATCCCCTTCTTTAAAGAATTTCCCGATGAGGTCATTGCTGGCCTGTTTGGCTCTTTTTACCATTCGAAAACGAATGGCGAATAAGTCCCAAGTATCTCTTTCACTCGGACTTTCGGGCACCCAATATCTAAAAACTTTAAAAATTCCACTGTCGCCGCCACCTTTGTGTGCTGGGTCAATGGAATATGTCCGGCTTGCCCGATGCAAGATTCCTGAAAAGGTAAAAAGCATTAAATTGCGGGTTTTGGGGTCCCCGATTTTCTTGATTTCTTTCAGAAGCCGCGCCAATACTATTAGCTCCCGTTTTCCAAAGAGGTCTTCCACGTAGGGAACATCGGCGTTGGATGGCAGCTTCACTCCCTTGGGGTACCAATCGGTAATTTTATAGTCCTCTATTTCTTTATCCTTCGCCTTTCTTACAAATTCTACGGTCGTTTTCATTCGACCTTGCAGTTGCCCGAATTCTTCTGCAAACAGTTTCAAATCTACCGGAGCGATGCAGGTCTGACGGGTGATAAAATCCGATAGCGGAGCTATATCTACGGCTATCGCTTTGCGTCGTTCCGTCAATGACTCAATGGCAGTGACCCCGCTACCCGAAAATGGATCTAAAACCGTATCCCCTTTTTCGGAATAATTGAGAATGTATGCTTTTACGACATTGGAAGATTGTTTGGTAAAATACGGATGAATTTTATAATGCCAAGCCTTGTGCTTTTCAGGCGTAACAGCCCGGTCAATTGGCTTTATTTCTTCCATTTATCAAAATTTAACAAAAAGATGGATTACCGCAACATTAATGGGTGGCCACGGGGAGCCAAAAATCTATTGGTTTGTGGAGATTTTTGGAAAAAATGAAATTGGAGAGGAAACGAAGCTCTTTCGGAACGCCTAAATCGCCTTCAACTCGGCTTCGTCCATCCGGACGAAAAGCCGGTACTTCTGCCCGACCGCAAGCACCCGCGGGTCGGTTTCCACCGTGCGGACGACCGCAATGGGCAAAAACTTGTTCATGCCGACAATCCAATCGGCGAAATCGGCGGCCTGGTCGGAGTTGGTAAAAACGTAGGTGGCCCCGGCCTCGTCGATAAACTCAATCCGCGTCACCCGGGCCGTGTGCATCGGCCCCAAAAAGGAAAAAAACGGCTTCCACACCACCACCTGGGTGATGACTTTGATGTTCGGCTTAAGATAGGGAACCTTCACCGCCACCCCGGATTCCCCCTCCTGAAACTCGATGTAAAAAGCCCCGTCCCTGGCCTGCTTGACCTCTATTTGCGCCTGGGGGGAATTAAACTGCAGCGAGCGGAAGTTGGAACGCTGGGAAGAAAGCCAGAAAAGCGCCTGCGCCGTCAAAACGAAAAGAAGTCCGGCCACCAAAGGCAAAAAAACCTGGAATCCCTGTTGAAAGCGAATCGGTTCCCCCTTGCGCGCCGCCCGTATGCCCATGACTTTTCGCACCAGGGCGTAGACGACTCCGGCCAGGCCGAACCCAAAGAAAAAAATGGCAATCAGGCTTAACGTTGAAAGTTTTGGCATACCATCCCCCATTTTAATATCTTTCCTAATCCATTAAAAACCAAGCGGTTTGAGCTTCCCTTTCAGTCATAATTCCGTCAAAATCATTCTCCCCATCTAAAACCTGTGGAAAAGGGTTTAATTCTTGGTTTAATGTTACAAAGTTAACCCCTTGCAGGGCTATGCAATGGGGCCTTTTCCACATATTTTTAAGAGTTACTCACACCCGTATTTTGGACTCCTTCACTGGGAGGGGGTTTGCGGCCCTGAATCGGTGATGCGTCAATGGTTTTATCCAAAAAGGCGGCAAAGGGATTGACCGGCTGTCCCGCTTTGAACACCCCGAATTCCAATTTGCCGGACCCAAAGCGGGGTGGGGTGGCCAGGCCCAAAGCCTCTCCCAGGCGCAAAACATCCCCCTTTTTTACGAAGGGGGAAAGATTTCCGGCATAGGTCGAAAGGTATCCGTTTTTATGCTGAATGGTGACCATCCAGTTCACCAGGCTGTTGTGAACGACCTCCGCCACCACTCCGCTGCCGGAGGCCCGCACCGTGTCTTTTTTTTCGAAGCGGATTACGATTCGGTCGGCCTTGGGCTCCACCCGGCCGTCCAACGGAAAAATTCGGGCCCCGTTTTCATCCCCGGCCAAAATGGCAAAGCCCGGCCGCTCCTTCCGCACCGAATCTTTCTTCCCCCGCTTCTGGGCCAATTCAATGCCCACCAGCCGCGCCATCCGGGAGGCCATCTCGTGCGAGAGGGCCAGCTCTTTTTCGATAAAGGAAAGCCGCTCCACCACTGCCGAGCTTTCCGCCCCATTCACTTTATAGCCGGCCGGAATCGGGAAAAAAAGATAGGAGAGCAGCAGCACCGCAAAAAAACCGACCGGCAGGGCGGCCAATAGATACAAAATGCCGGCCGGAATGCGTAAAACCAATCCTCCCCTTCGGTCGGAGGAGGCAATGGATACGGTAATGCCCCGCTTGTTCATCTCCGTTTGTTTTTTCGACACAACCATTCTCTTTCTTAACCCCAACCTATTAAATCGATTCGTGCAAAAAAATCAATCCTGTTTATTCAGATATTTTCCTTCGTTCGGGTGGGTCTGCCCTGAACAAGCTGAAATATCTTACCTCCCTTCCACCAAACTACGGGTAGTTATTCACTCGTATCCGAACACCAAAATCCCAATTTGTTGCCATACGGACAAGTGCCACGAACATGTCCGAGTTCAAAAAAACAGTTTGAATAGATATTGTATTTCAATAAATTAAGAGTTTTCCACTTTTTAGCAAACTTTTACCTTGACTTGATGTAACGGTCTGTTTATTTTGATCTAACTTTATGAGGCGTAAGCTGTTATGGGATGTTGAAAAGTTTTGTCATCGGTCCAATTCCTTGTCCCGCAACGTAAATCGCCTCTCGTTTTTCGACAGCCATTTGTGGATAATTTGGGCAAAAACCCATAACTATCGGCTATCCGCTTGGCTGTCTTCGTATTAAGTTGCCAGGTTAGTGTCGAAAACTTTTAACTTTAGCCAGCGGCTCGATTTCGTTTTAGAGCGGGAGGAAAAATGCTATCGGAACCGGAAGCAATTTGGTCGGAGTGCCTCGATTTTCTGGAAAAACGGGTCAAACGCCAGTCGTTCTACACCTGGCTTCGGCCGACCAAACTCTTCAGCCAGAATGAAGCTTTGCATATATCCGTTCCCAACCGCTTCGTAGCGGAATGGCTGGAGGAGCATTATCGGCCGCTGATTACGGAAGCCATAAAGGAAACGTTCGGCGAGGCCGTCCCCTTCAGCTTCAAAGTCTCCAACGAAAAAGCGGATTTTCAGTTGTCCCCGCCGCCGGCAAACGGCACGAACGGCGCCCCCCTTCCAAAACCGGCGGCCGGCACCGAGGTCGAACCGTACCGCAAACTGTTGAACCCCCGCTATACTTTTGAATCGTTCGTAAGGGGGGACTCCAACTTGATGGCCCACGCCGTGGCGGTGGCCGTTTCCGAGGCCCCCGGCAAAACCCGTTACAACCCTCTCTACTTTTACGGCGGCGTGGGGCTGGGAAAAACCCACCTCTTGCAGGCCATCGGACACGCCGTTTTGGACGACAACCCCTTCGCCAAGGTTTTGTACGTCACCTCGGAGCGCTTCACTTCCGATTTCATCAACTCCCTTTCCAACAACACCACCCAGGAATTCACCCATTTTTACCGGCAGGCGGATGTTTTGCTGTTGGACGACATCCAGTTTTTGGTCGGAAAAGAATCGACACAGGTGCAGTTCTTCCACACCTTCAACACCCTGCACCAGGCCGGCAAGCAAATCGTCCTCTCCTCCGACCGGCCGCCGGCTTTGACCAAGGGGCTGGAGGAGCGGCTCTTGTCCCGTTTCCAATGGGGGATGACCGTGGACATCCAGCCCCCCGACTTGGAAACCAGAATCGCCATTTTGCGCAAGAAAAGCGAATCGGACAAATTGAGCATTGGGGATGAAGTCATCACTTTCATCGCCGAAAACGTCACCTCCAACATCCGCGAGCTGGAAGGCTGCTTAATCCGGCTTCTGGCCTATTCCTCCCTCTGGGGCAAGGATATCAACATCGAGCTGGCCAAGGAGGTCCTGCGCGACCATCTGAAGGCCTCCGAAAAAAGGATAACCATCGAAGCCATCCACAAACGCGCCTCCGAGCACTTCAAGCTCGCCCCCGAGTTGCTTTTGGCCAAAAAGAAAACCCAGGAGGTGGCGATGGCCCGGCAGGTCGGTATGTACCTTTCCCGGCTTTTGACCGACCATTCCTTAAAATCCATCGGCTCCTTTTTCGGCGGCCGGGACCACTCCACCGTCATCCACGCCTGCGAAATCGTTTCGGGGCGGATGAAAACCGACAGCAAATTCCGGCAGGAAATCGAGCAGCTGATTATCGCCCTTTCCAATTAACATTTCAACAGGGAAGTTGCCAACAAAAAATTGACGAACAAAACTAAAACGGTTTTCCCGAACTTTCCCAGACGGCCCAAAGACCCAACCCCAAGCCGGACAAAGAGGCTCCCTCCCTCTCCACATTTGCACACCCATTATTATAGTTGTATATTGAATAAATAATGAACAAAAGACAACGAGTCCATAACTTTCAAAGCGGGAGGCAGAGATGAAGTTTTCCTTACCGAGAAGCAAATTTCTTGGTGCCATCACCAACGTTGCTTCGGCTGTTCCGAATCGCACCACCCTGCCGATTCTGGGGAACTTTCTCCTTTCCGCCGCCGACGGCAAGGTGAAAATTTCCGCCACCGATTTGGATATTGGCGTCTCGACAATGATTCCCGCCAACGTCACCAAGCAAGGCGCGGTCACCGTTCCCGCGCGGCTTTTGGACAGCCTGGTGCGCGAACTGCCGGAAACGAACATCGAAATCATTGCCAACGACAACCGCGTGGAGGTAAAGGCCGACAAGGGCTCCTACAAGCTGGGCGGTATGCCCGCCGATGAGTTCCCCCGCCTGCCGGAATCCTCTCCCGCCAAGCTGATTCGCATTCCGGGTGAGGATATGATTAATCTGATTCGCCGCACCCGTTTTGCCGCCTCGCGCGACGACACCCGCCCGGTTTTGACCGGTATTTTATGGCAGACCTCCGGCGATATGATGACGATGGTCGCCACCGACGGCCACCGCCTGGCCAAAATGTCGGTAGTGAACAAAAAGCTGAAAGGCCTGCACGAGGACGTCATCGTCCCCCCCAAAGGGCTGGAGCTGGTGGAAAAACTGGTCGGTGAGGATGAATCGAAAGAGGTCGGCGTACTGTTCGGCGAAAAGAACATCATCTTCGATTTGGGGGATACGGTAATCTCCTCCCGGTTAATCGAAGGCCCCTATCCGGACTACGAGCAGGTCATCCCCAAAGGAAACGACAAAAAATTGCGCTTGAACCGTCCGGCCTTTATGTCCGCCCTCAAGCGCGTCGGTCTGCTTTCCAATTCGCTGACCCACCAGGTCAAAATTTCCCTGCGAAAAGCTTCGGTCGAGCTTTCCTCCCACAATCCGGACTTCGCCGGCGAAGCCAAGGAAAGCTTGCCGGCCGGCTACGAAGGGGAGGATATGGAGCTGGGGTACAACGCCGGCTATGTGCTGGATATTTTGAAGCAGTTGGAAGGGGAAGAGGTCCTGTTCAACCTCGGCAGCCCCCTTTCCGCCGGCATCATCGCCGACACCGTCAAGAAAAACGGCTCGGACTATTTTTATCTCTTAATGCCGCTGCGCCTGGCGGATTAGGTTTTAAAGTCTATCCCTTCGGTGGCGCGCAATGGTCTTCGGCCCTTTAGGGCCGGTATTGCGCATTCTGTAGGGGCAATCCCTCCGCTGCCCTGAGCGTAGTCGAATGGGTGGTTGCCCTTTTTTGTTTGTCTTTGTAGGGGCGAACCTAGTGTTCGCCCTTCCCCTTCCCGCATCGGGAAGGGGCCAGGGGTTAGGTGTTTTTTTCGTAGGGGCAGGCCTCGTGTCTGCCCTTATTAATCAAATTCGATTTCTATTCCATCTTTTTTCTTGGTGTAGTAAATAATTTCCGTTTCAATGCTTTCACCCAACGCCTGTTTTGATTTGTAGGTAGCGGGCTTGATTGATACGGGTGTCTTCCCAATAAAACCGTCTATTCCCTTCGACTCCTCCTCCGGCGTTGCCAATTTGTATTTTTCACTTTTTTGGTCGGCCACCTTTTTTAGGATCGCTTCTTGAAACCGCAGGCCGACGAATGTTTTTACAATTACTAGGTCCTTCACCCATTGCTCGACTAACTTTTGGTCAATTTTGTTCATTGCCTCTTTGAGCCGAGAAAGCATTTCAGCAATTTTTGCGGTTGCGATTGAAATTGCTTCAGGATGATTTTTAAGATACCACTTTTCCCACTCGGCCAGCGTTTTTCCGGGAAACTTCTGAATCAGCTCGCTCAACTGCCCGACAACTTTGGGCCTTGTTCCTTGAGCATTTTGGTTGGCCAGGTTGATAATCTGGGTAGTGTACTTCGGAAATTGTGGTGAAGATGAGCCTAAATACTCACGGATTTCTTCGTTGGAGAGTTTTAGCTTGGACAACTAGGCTCCGTTGCCGGGAGTCGATGCTGTTCGCAGAAATTTCGGCTTGGCCAAATAATCTATGGATGTATCCACCGTGACCAATCCGCTTTTAATCAGGTGCTGGTTTACAAATGTTTTATTTTTGAGGTAGAGATAGCCTAGCAGGTTATCCTTCTCATCGTATTTTAGTTGATCGAACTTTAAGAACACCTTTTGCCCTTTCAAAAGTTTTGCAAGAAATGCCTCCGCCTCCGCTCTTTTCTCCTGAATAGTTCGAACTCCCAACAGTCGCACAACCAAACCGGTATCTAGTTCCACCCGGTCCGGTGCCTCAATCTTGCGCACGGAGTAAAAATTGCCATTGGGTTTTTCTTTTCCGTCGATTTTAGAGCCGAAATTAAGTTTTTTTGGGTCAACTTTCTTGTCAAACTTCACCGGGTCTTTGAAAATGTAGGGCAGCTTTTCTATTTCCATTTTGGCGTCAAAATCGGTTTTTGCTTGCTCGATTATTTCGCATTGTCCGCGCTCTTTAAGGAGCCTCTCTTTTTCTATTCCCAGCTTCTTTTTAATGACCGGCAGGAACTTCGGGTTTATCTCGTAGCCGATGGAGTGGCGGCCCAGCTTTTTTGCCGTCAGACAGGTCGTGCCGCTTCCCAAAAAAGGGTCCAGCACGGTGTCTTCCACGAACGAGAACATCCGTATTAACCGGTGCGGAAGCTCCTCCGGAAATGCGGCCAGATGTTTATCCTGTCTTTCCCCGGGGAAGTTCCAATGACCGTAAAAGTATTCGTTCCATTCTTTCGTCGATAGCCTCGATTTCTCTTTTTGTTCTCCCGTGGCTTTGGGCGGAACGCCCATCTTTTTGAAGATTAGAATAAACTCGTAGTCTAATTTCACGATGCCGTTGCGGGGATGGGGAAATGAACCCATAATCGTGGCTCCGCCGGTGGTATTCGTAGTCGTCACCTTCTGCCAGATGATAGCCCCCATATAATCAAAGCCAATCGTTTCACAGAACTTTATGATTTCCGTGCGTATCGGAATGATTTTGTAGCGCCCATAATAGACCGAGCGGGCAAATTGGTCCCCGATGTTTATGCAAAGCCGGCAGCCGGGCGAAAGCACGCGGTAGCATTCGCTCCACACCAGATTAAGATTGTTGATATAATCCTCATAGGTATCGTTGTATCCGATTTGCTCTTTATGCCCGTAATCTTTTAGCTGCCAGTAGGGAGGGGAGGTCACTACGAGTTGAACGTACTCATTTTGCACTTCGGGCATTCTTCGGGAATCGCCGATAATTATTTTATGCTGGGTTGAAAACCTTGAGCTTGCCGAAACGGTCATAGTGCTCTGAAATAAGGTCAAAACCGGCTTAAATTTCAAGGGGAGCCTTTCCCCCCTTCCTACAACGAAAAAGTGTCGGGGGTTAGGTCACTTCGAAAGAGCAGGTCCTCCATGCCCATTTCAGGGACGTATAGTCTTGCGCTTGTAAAAATTTCGGTTACCTTGTTGGTTAACCATGTTAAAAATAGAGTCGATATCTGAATCAAAAACCAACACCGGAAAATGAGCCAAAAAAGCAGAAAATATTCCAACCCGCCAATAATTGAGGCTGTTTGTGAATTTCGTCTCAATCCAGAATCAAAGTGGGATCTTACAATTCCTGGAATACTTTATGAAAAGGTTAACACGGAATTTCCTCACAAAGAAACACGCCTTATCCAAGAAACGGTCATCAAGCAAGGCCCTGAGGGAACGGAACAACAACTTCGAACGAGCGAGAGGGCCGTTTTTCTTACCCAAGACAGGAGAATTTTTATCCAGATTGGCCCAAATCTTTTAGCTGTTAATAGCCTGAAACCATACCCTACTTGGGAAAAATTTAAACCGCGCATTGAAAACGTCTACAAAGCGTTGACAGAGGTGATGGATGTAAAATCCTTTGAAAGGTTGGGGCTAAGATATATAAATCGCATAGAAATCCCACAAGAGCCTAACAAACGATTTGATTTAGAGAAATATTTTGAGTTTAGGCCATATTTAGGGAAAAAACTTCCAACCGATTTAGACTTTTTTTCTATGGGCTGTGTTCTCAAATTCTTCGATGAACGCGATTTATGTTCAGTGCGGCTTCGCAATGCAGTAGCTGAAAATAAGGCAAATACAGCTTTCCTTTTAGATATGGATTATTTCCTCGCAAAAAGTTCCGATGTGCCCGCAAGTGAGGCTATGAATTGGGTTGAAATGGCCCATGAGAAAGTTGAAGAAATATTTGAAGGCTGCATTAGCGACAAGCTTAGAGAAATTTTTATGGAGATCAAGTAAATGGCCCACTTTATTACAACGTACTCTGACTTAAAAGAGGAATGGGTAAGAATACCATCTCCTGGGGTGGGAGAGATAATTTCAGCGTGGAATTTTTCCGTGGAGGAGGTTTTATCTGCTAACTCCGTCAATTTGCTCTTTGATGATGAAATGCAGTATAAAGAAAGCGCTGGAGTATATTCCTTCATAGAATCTACTTTAAGCGACCTTTCTTTTTATGGCGCGCTCATCCCAAGACCTTCGGAGGTTAGAGACTACCTTGTTAAAAACCTGGATTTGGTTGGCCTTTTGCCACTGATCTTTAGGCTCGTTTTGCGGGAATTTGATGTTTCATATCAATTTTCATTGGAAGTATATCACGACCCTGAAATTGAGGAGGAGCACTTGGTGTTTTATATTAGGCAAGATAAATATCAGAAGAACATTATAGAAAAAATAAGACGAGTGAGGGCACAATATCAGAAGTTGCTCATTGGTAAATCAGGTTGGTTGCTAGTAACGACGGATTTTCAGCTACCGCTTAAGAAAAAATGACGTTTGATTGGAAAGAGTTTTTAAACCTTGCTGAGTGGTTACATTCAAACTCCATAGTTGGTCAGAGTCAAGAGGCAGCTTCTCGTAGTGCGACAAGCAGGGCATATTTTGCTTCGTTTTGTCATGCCCGTAATTTTGCAAGCGACAAGCAAGGCTTTATTCCTAGCAAGCATTGGCAAGACCATGTTATTCTAAGAAAGCACTTTCAAAACAAGGCGATGCCCGAGATTGCCGACGATCTTGAGGAATTAAAAAAGTGGCGGAATACGTGCGACTATGACGATTCGATAGTTAATCTTCCGGATATAGTTAATTCAGCTTTGATGCAATCAAAGAAAATAATAAGCACCTTGAAATAGAAATTTTCTAAATCGGACTTAAGATACATTCATTGAACTAATTCTTTCCTTTTCATATATATTTGTGGGGAATATGTCGTCCCATTTCGACCTCATTGTCATCGGTGCTGGCCATGCCGGCTGCGAGGCGGCCTTGGCCGCCGCCCGGATGGGGGTGGAAACCGCCCTTTTCTGCCAGTCAAAGGATACCATCGCCCGGATGAGCTGCAACCCGGCCATCGGCGGCCAGGCCAAAGGCCAACTGGTCAAGGAAATCGATGCGATGGGGGGCGAAATGGCCAAAGTGACCGACCAGGCCGGCGTGCAGTGGAAAATATTGAACCGCTCCAAAGGCCCGGCCGTCTGGTCCTCCCGCGCCCAGTGCGACCGCACCCTCTACCATCAAAAAATGCGCGCGGTAGTCGAGGCACAACCGGGCTTGACCGTCGTCGAAGGCAAAATCGTAGATTTTGCCGTAGACCCCGAGCGTAGTCGAGGGGTCGAAGGAACCCGAGGGACAATCTCCGGCGTAATCACGGAGGACGGCCGCTTTTTTTCGGCCAAAGCCGTTGTGCTTTGCTCGGGCACTTTCCTAAACGGGCTGATTCATATGGGGGAAAAATCGATTCCCGCCGGCCGCATCGGCGAACCGCCGGTCTCCGGCGTGACCGAAAAGCTCTTGGCACTCGGTTTCAAAACCGGCCGCCTGAAAACCGGCACCCCGCCGCGCCTCGCCGGAAAAACCATCGATTACGACCGGCTCTCCTCCCAACCCGGCGACGACCCGCCGCCGCCGTTTTCCATTTTTACGAAGGAAATCACCAATCCCCAGCTTTTGTGCCATTTGACCTACACCACGCCGGAAACGCATAAGATAATCCGGGAAAATATTCACCGCTCCCCGATGTTTTCCGGCAAAATCAAGGGGGTCGGCCCGCGCTACTGCCCGAGCGTGGAGGACAAGGTTTATCGTTTCGCCGACAAGGAGCGTCACCAGATTTTTCTGGAGCCGGAAGGGTACGACACCGATTTGGTTTACATCAACGGCTTTTCGACCTC
>JAKEHY010000025.1 GCA_022614805.1 Candidatus Zixiibacteriota bacterium
CAAATCCCGCACTTCCAGCTCCACCAAGTCCAACAACTCCGGGTCGTCCACCATATCCACCTTGTTCAAAAACACCACGATGAAGGGTACCCCCACCTGCCTTGCAAGAAGAATGTGCTCCCGCGTCTGCGGCATCGGGCCGTCGGAGGCGGATACGACCAGGATGGCTCCGTCCATCTGGGCCGCCCCGGTTATCATATTCTTGATGTAGTCGGCATGCCCCGGGCAGTCCACGTGGGCGTAGTGGCGCTTGTCGGTCTCGTACTCCACGTGGGCCGTGGCGATGGTAATCCCCCGCTCCCTTTCTTCGGGAGCGTTGTCGATGGAATCAAAGGTCCGAATCTGGGCCAGCCCTCTCCGGGATAAGACCATCGTGATGGCCGCCGTCAGGGTGGTCTTGCCGTGGTCCACGTGCCCGATGGTCCCCACGTTCACGTGCGGCTTCGTGCGCTCAAACTTCGGCTTGGACATTTACTCTTCCCTCCGCTTTATCTTCCTTGTTTCGCTTTTTCAACGTCGCTGCTGCTAACCTTTATAACCAATCCCTGTTCCCAAGTTTTTGTTTTTCCCTAATCCCGAATCCCTAATCCCTGTTTCATCACAGCCCAGAACCGGGATTGAACCGGTGACCTCGTCCTTACCAAGGACGTGCTCTACCAACTGAGCTATCTGGGCGGTGGTAACTCGGTTGTCTCCTCGCGTTTGTACCGGTTTTTTACGGCCTAAAAAACGTCCTATAAAAGACCTTTTCCGAAACTCCGAGAAGGCAATATCTTACCCTCCCGTTTTCGGGTAAACCCCAAAAATACAGTTTGTTACAGGTTTGTCAATAGGTTAGGGCAGAAAAATTTTCTACTCCGCTTTGGCCTCCTTTACCTCCGCCCCGGTGTAGTAGATAACCAGTTCGGCCTTGGCTCCGGCGTTGGACTTGGCCGAAAATTTCGACAGTTCTTCCGGAAATTCCGCTTTTAGAAGAAATCCCCGATTGACCTTCTCCCCTTTTGCCCAGGCCGAAACGAGTTGCGTGATGTCCAGTTCGATTTTATCCCCCCGATTGGCATCCGCCACGGCATAGGTGGGGGCTTCCTCATCCACCGAAAGCACCTGCCCGTTTTGCAAGGAGGTTATCGTCCAGTCGCTGGTAATCGGTGCCAGCTTCAGGGATAAATACTGGTCCCGTGTCGAATCCCGCTGGACGTGGAGAACCAAACCGGCGAAGTCAATCCGGCTCCCCTGCGGTATCTCCGGCAAATCAAACTTGAATACCTCGAAATTCTGTCCCGTTGGCGTCAGTTGCGGCACGAAGGCCGCATCGCCGACGTTAACCCGAACTTCCTCCGCAAAAACTGTTGCTACAGAAACCAAAACAAATACTACTGTTATTCCGAGCATAGCGAGGAATCTCGTTTTTTCGTTTTTCATCTTCTCCTCCTACTTTACCAACATCATCTTTTTGGTCTGCAAATACGTGGGCGTCTGCAACTTGTAAACATACATCCCGGAGGAAACCGGGCTGCCCCGGTCATCCTTTCCATCCCAGAGAAACGTGTACGGCCCGGCGGCAAACGGCTCCCCGGAAAGCATCTTCCGCACCCGCTGTCCCAGGATGTTGAATATCTCCAAGCTAACCCTCTCCGGCTTCTCCAGATTAAACTGAATCAGCGTGGTCGGGTTGAAGGGATTGGGATAGTTCTGATACAACTCGGTGGGCTTGGGCAGAATCTCCTTCTCTTTCTCCTCCCCCACGGCCACCCGCCCGGGGCCGCCGCCAGAGGTAAGATAGGGATTCCGGTCCACGTTAGGAGAAAACCGATAGCTCGGCGGCGGCCAGGCGTTCCACTGGTTTAATTCGGCCTTTATTTGGGGGGAGGTACAGGTGCTGCATTCGACATCGTACACATATTTCCAACCTGAACCGGAAGCCGTGGTGACGATTTCATTGTTGCCGGAGTCGAGCGGGTTCGCTGCCGTTCCCAAGTTGGTGACCTGTCCGTTGATGTGGGCGGTGACTATTCCGTTTGCTCCCCAGTTCGTAACCTCACTTCTCCTCAGTTTCAAATAGTTAGGACCCGCCGTGGTGCGAATCACATCCGGAGAACGGTAGGGCGTGGTCGCAGAAGCCAGCGCACAATTGGTCAAAAATGACCGCCCGCCCTGAAAGTTTTGAAAATGCTCGGCAGAAAAATAACCGTTTATGGTAGTGCCGACAACCGGCAGGATTTTGGTGCTGTCAATATAAAAATGCCCCTGGGTATGAATGCCGATGTAGCTCAAGGAAGTATCCCCCTCAATTACGCAGTTTACAACCGAATCGACGCTTCGATAAATAAACATACCGTAGTAGCATGCCTTCACCGTATCTGAAACCAGCTTGGCTCCATCTGTGGAGGCCTCGGTTCTAACATAAATGCCAAACCCTCCCGAAGGATAGCTGCTCACCGAATCCACCCGGCAGCCCCGAATGGTCAAACTGTCCGTGTTGGCGGCATAAATCCCATATATCTTGCATCGCCCGATGCGGACGTTTTTAATCGTGTGCAGATACCCAGACGAATCCTCAATCCCCGCATAGGCGTGGCGGATGACGGCATTGCTGCAGGCGAAAACGCCACCGGGTTTAATCACAATGCCCCGCCAATCCTCCGTGCTGGCCTGCGCTTCCGGTTTGGAAGAAAGAATCTTGACCGGGGAAGCGGCCGTTCCCTTGATTATCAGCGCTCCTCCGCTATCGACCCTCATTTCGCATTTGGCTATATCCACGCCCGAGCTTTGATTGTCTTCGTTGGCTTGAAAATATATCGTAGTGCCGGACTCAATGGTCAAAGTCTTTCCGACGTCAACCGTAATATCCCCCGTGATGGCAAAAACCTTGTTCGGCCCCCAGGTGGTGTTCTGGGTGATATGCCCATACCAGTTGTTCACCAACAAATCGGCGGTGGCGACCGACTGGAAAGTTTTGTTGATATTTCGCACCGCCACATGCGTGGGGATATTTTGGATTCTTATTTCTCCATCTACAATACCAGGAACGGACACCACCGAATCTATGTAACCGTCACTGGAAGGATTGCTTAAACCATCAAAGTGTATCTTGTTATTCTGCTGATGCCAATAACAAGGAGCGCTGACAGTATTCGGGGGTTGAAACCCAACATAGGTGGTGCAGCATTGTTTAACTAGGAAGTCAAGGCTGTCTAATCCGAAAGCTGTATTCGCCGTAGAGTCCTGCCAATTCGATGTATAGTTAAAAAGCCCTTGAGCCAGCTCGGGGTCAATTTTTTTGTGGCCTTGTTCTGACCCGTAAGTTCCCGTTTCATCTATGTGCCAAATCATCAGCCCGCCCTCTCCGGGTATTTCCTGCTCCCAGATGCCATTGGTATCATCAACAGCAGGATTGACCCCCTTATGATTGGTGACAAGAAAATACTCGCTATCGTTTTTTGCAGCTTTGAAGATTGTTCCCGTTGTAAGATAGTCGGGTATCGTTCGTCCGTAAATGGGAGAGTTGACGGAGATTACCGTATCGTGCCAGCCGAGAAATATCCGACTGTAGGGGTCCAAAGGCACCGCACGCAAACCTGGAAAACCAGTCCCCATAATCGAAAAGGAGCCTAAATTCCACCACCCCTTATTGGGGATGGGGGGGTCCCAATGCCCCCATCCCCCACCGTAAAGATCGGGCAGTCCGAGTACATGACCCCATTCGTGCGCGGAGAACGCAATGGCCCGCTCGCGTCCGCTGGCCTGGACCACGGCATGCTGGTAAGGTGCCACTATTATTGTTTCACCGTTTAAAGCCGTATCATGAGTTGGATACAACCAGTCGGGAACATACGGGCAATTCCCTATAAGGTTCACTACTATAAAGAAAAGTGCGTCTACTCTGCCATCGTCATCGCCGTTTCCACCACAGCAGTTATCCTGACTCGCCGGGATGCCATTGGGTCCATCATTATCGAAGTCGGCGAAATTTATTGAATCATCCACCTCCTCCAGTACCTGTCTCCAAAATTCCTCAAATGTATCTTGCCTACACGGGTCACCGGCTGAAGAAAAGGTAAAACATTGACCGCTGCGACTCAAAGCGCTCGAATTAAGAATGTATTTTCCCAGTGAATTAACCCTAAAATATCCCGGCACACTGTAGCCGACCGTTGGAGTCCAAATATCGTCCCACCAATTCGGCAACGTTTTGCTGGCGTTTGCGCGGGTGGCGTAGATGGCGACCGCGCTTAAAGTCCGCTGGCCCGCCGGCAAACCCGGCTGCACGATGTTCGAGGTGAGGCAGTTGAGAAGCGCAGAATCCCCTTGGCAAAAAGCTCCATTAGGAAAGAAAAAACTAACGAGGCACAAAAGAACAAAACCGACAGCCTTGCAGCAATGATAGTTCATGGTTCCTCCTATGTTTGTTTTAAAGTGTTTGTAACCGTTATCCAATAAATTCCTGCCAAGCTCAAAATGAAAATTAGAAAAAGCAAAGTCCTGTTGCTTCCAGCGGGAACTTTGCTCAAATCGATGCGCTTGCTAAGAAAAATGTCGCCATTTCCACCTCCCAAATCGGGGCCTCCTTGAAAAAACAAACTATCGCCAGAGGGTACAATGGATGGTGTTGCCCCTCTTCCTCCCAACTGTTGTCTTAGATTATACGCTGGAAACTCCCATCCTGAACCATTCCATCGAGCTACATAAATGTCGCTAATATCGTGAAAATAAAGCCATTGACCGTCGGCAGGCACCGAAGGGTAGTAAGGGATACTTCCCTGCGCCCACTGCTCTTCTGGAACAGACCAGGAGGAGCCATTCCATTCACTGACGTAGATGCCATACCTCCCGAACGGAAACAGACTATCCGGGTCGGCGCTGGAACTGAAAAACAGCCGGCCATCCGGCGCAAGATGGGCTGAAAACTCCACCCCCGGTGTGTTCACCGGATAACCTACGTTAACTGGTGTTCCCCAGTCATTCAAAGAAGGATTCCAGGTGGAAACCCAGATGTCCCACAAATGGCCTTCTCTGGAATCGGCCACAAAATAGAGCTTTTGCCCATCCGCCGAAACACTCGGGGATTGGTCAATACCAGGACTACGGTTAATCTGCGGGCCTAATTTTACCGGGGTATTCCAATCGCTTCCGTTCCAATCTGCATACCAGATGTCGCCGTCCCTCATAAAATAAAGCCGGTTTCTTGGCCCGTCCCAGAAGGGGTCGGACTCTACTGCAGAAGTATTTATTGGCGGGCCTAAATTTTGAGGTGGGCTGAACCAGGGTTGGGAAAAAGCGACCCCGGAAAAAAGTAACACTACCCCTATGGCAAGGAGCAAACGGAGTCTTGCGACCGTCATTATTAAACCTCTACCGATAAGATGGTGCGGAAAGGAAACTTGTCAAGCCGTATTTGTAGAAAGTGGAAACGGAAACTTACTACCGCCCTAACAGGCCGGGCGGCCGGCGAACATTATGTTCAAAAGCGTGACGATGTCCGAGGCGGACAAAAACCCGTCGCAGTTCGTGTCCGCCACCAAAAGCTCGCAGTTGGGGCCTTCGGGATCGTTGAAAAGGCAGGCAATTAGCGTAACAATATCGGCCGACGAGCGAAACCCGTTCCGGGTCAAATCCCCGCGAATACTGGTCACCTGATACTCCACCCACACCTTTTGGGGAGTGTTCAAAGCGTCGGAGGAGGTGACGAAAACCGTGTCGGTGTAGCTCCCCGGCAAAACGCTGGTGGAGACGATGCCAACGGTTGCAGAGGTAGGGGCAATGCCGGAATCGGGCGTCACGGCCAGCCATCCAGCGGCGCGGTTCCACTCCGCTCTCCAGTTCAAACTTCCGCCGCCGTCGTTCGTGACGGTCATATTTTTTCCGGCCGGCGGCGCCCCCTTGTAAATGGCGGAAAAAATCGCCCCCTCCCGGCTCAAAGCGATGAAGGGCTGGGGATAGGTCACCTGCAAATCGGCGGTCATCACCGAATCGGCATTGGAAATGTTGAAAACCGCCACCTGCGTCGGCTGAAGTGTATTGTTCAAGCTGTTCGGGTTGGAGGTTTCGTTGAACGCGCGGTTGTTGGCGCTTCCCGGAAAAACATCCCCGGCATCCCCCCGGCCGAATCCGTCTTCGAGATGCTTCCAGCCGTCCGCCTGCTCCAAGGCCACCCGAAAGCGGGTTTCGTTGTCGTTGCCGGCCACCGCCTCGTCGATGTGCCAGATTAAAAGCCCGCCGGCGGGCAGGTAGCTGTCAAACCCGCGCCGGAAGCGGTTCTCCACCAAAAAATATTCCATCCCGCCGTTGCCGTGCGTCCACAATCGGTACACGGCCGGCTCGAACTGCACGGTCGGCAGGGAAACGCTTGCTTGATCGGCGGTGAGGTTGATGGGGGAAAGCCACCCCACCTCCTTCTTGCACCAGGCGGACATATGCGCCGGCGTGCGGCTGTTGTTCTGGTAATTGCCGGCCGACATCACGCACCAGACCCCGATGCCGGAGGAGGAATAATCGGTGTCGTACAAATCCGGCAGGCCGAAGAGGGCGTGCCCCGCCTCGTGGCAGAAAACGCCGATTTGTATCGGTATCGGGCCGGGCTGCTGCTCCGGCTCGATGGAATAGTGGGCCAGAATCATGCCGTCCCGGGGAATAAGGGGAGCCGTGTAGGCGTGCGACCAGATGTCCGAGGTACGGCCGGTGTATT
The DNA here is from genome assembly GCA_022614805.1 of Candidatus Zixiibacteriota bacterium. GTDB lineage: Bacteria > Zixibacteria > MSB-5A5 > DSPP01 > DSPP01 > DSPP01. The sequence goes on from JAKEHY010000025.1 coordinate 6,686, forward strand.
CCGCCCCCGGCCCGGAATGGATGACGAAAAGCCCGTCCACCGCGCCGTTGTTGTCGGCGTCGAACTGGGAGAAATTCACGTCCGCATCCGCCAGGGCAACGGCGTCGACCACGAACCGTTGCCCATTGTTGGGATAGCTCCCCAGTCCGTAGGCGTTGTTGGTGTAGTATTGGTTGGTCTGCGGCAGGGTGTAGGGGCCGAAGACCGTGCCGACCACGACCGTCTGCCCGTAGGAAACCTCTTTGAAATAATCGGTCATACTGCCGGTCGGATTCGGGCCGAACAAAACCGCCTGCAATTGGTCGCGCGTAACGTTAAGGCCGTCGGACGATGTCGGCCGGTCGGAAGGGGCGGCGTAAATCACCACCACTTTGATGGTGTCCGGCGGCGCCAAAGCGGCGCTGACTTTTCCGGAAAAGGAGAATTTGGCCCGATACGGGTTTGGGTTCGGATACCCCGGCTTTTCCTTCCAGCTTTTGTACTGGAGGGCGAAATCCCCCCACTTTCCCTCCCGTTTAAGCCGGGCTTCCAAGTCGGGATGGGGCGGGACGGCTTGGCTCGAAAAAGGGGTAAATAGGATGACGGCCAGACCTAAAAACAGCGCTTTTTTCTTCCCTCGCAACTTAATCCGCATACAAAAACAGCCGACCCGCAAGTCCAAAAGAATGTTCGCCAGCCTCCGGGGGGCTGTCAGAATATACGCACGAAAAGCCGGTTTTGGGGGGGGAAATTTTCCCGACACTGAAGTGTCGGCTACCAAGAAGGCATTGGAAAATAAGCTGCAAGGTTAATGGTAGCCTCGACTTCAGTCGAGGGTTTTTTCCGAGGCTAAAGCCTCGGCTGCCAACAAAAGGAATATCTTTCGAGGGTTAAAAATTGGCCTTCCGGCTGCCGATAATATAGAATAGTATGAACGGCTCGCCAACTATGGGAAACTTCCCATTTTCCGACCGGACGCCGAAGGGGCGGATTTTTCCTTTTTCCGTCCCCCGCAAGGCCCTGCTTTTGACGGCTCTTTTAAGTTTTGCTTTCGCAGCCGGGTCAAATGCCCTTTCCCTGCGGGACGGACTGACGGGGCGCACCGGGGTGGCCTTTGAATCCGGCATGGCCAAACCGATTTTGACCGAACGGGCCGACGCCTGGACCGTCAGCTTTCCGAAAGGGTTTCTGGTAAAACAGGAGTTCTCCAACCGCTTCTTCGCACTGCATTACTTTCGCTCCGAATCCCGCCGGGCGGCAACCGGCGGCCCCGGCGAGGGGGCCGGCTTCACCTTCTCCGCAGGGGAGGATGCCGACCGGCTGACCAACAATTTCTTCATCTTGTCGATGGAGCACCCGGTCCGTTCCTTCTGGAAGCTGGATAATTACGTCACCGTGGGACTCGGCCTGAACAGCTGGAAAATGACCGACGCTTCCGGGGAGTTGAAGCAACTCGAGGATTTGAACGGCCGCTTTTTCGATGCCAAAGACGACCGCATCATTTTAGCCGTCGGCGCGGGGGGGCAAATCTTTTTCAGCGACTACCTCGCCTTGGACGTGGGGGGGGACTTGTTCTACAACACCAAAATTCTCTCCCAGTTCCGGGGGGAGCGCAACATCAAGAACAAAAACAACTACGGGCTCTTTAATGCCCTGACCAGCCTGCATACCCGCTTGAACTTCTACTTCGGCCGCCCGCGCGACACGGACGGCGACGGCGTTCCGGACAACCGCGACGCCTGCGACAACAACCGCCCCCGCGAGGTGGTGGACTGCGACGGCTGCACGCTCGACAAGGATGCCGACGGGGTTCCCGACTGGCTGGATTTGTGCGCCGGCACTCCTTATGGCAGCCAAGTGGACGGCGACGGCTGCCCGCTCGAATAGCAAAAAAATCTCCGGCCCTTGTAACCGCCCTCAACCGATGCGAAACTTGCGCTCAACTGGTCTCGGGCTGGCCCTAGACCGGTAGCCGACACTTTCCGGTAGCCGACACTTTAGTGTCGGGGATTGAATGAAAACTCCGCCTCTGCTATATTCCGTAGGTGGGCAACTTTTCCCATGTGATATTGGACAATCAAATCTATTTTATCACCACAACTACAAGAGAGCGGGACAAGGTCTTTACCTCGGATGAAAATTCCCGGGTCATGCTGAAAATTTTTGAAGAAATCCGGGAATCTGGGGCGGCAAAAATCTCTGCCTTCGTCATCATGCCCGACCACCTCCACTTGGTAGTAAAGCCGGAAAAGAAGTCGCTGGACAAAATTATGCAGAAAATCAAAGGCAAATCCTCACGCCTGATTAACCAGCTGCGCAATAGGAATGGCGGACTCTGGCAAAGGGAATACTTTGAACGGGCCATACGGGACGAAAAGGATTTGGAAGAAAAATATCAATACATTGTATACAATCCTGTCAAAGAAGGCCTGGCGGAAAGGCCGGAAGAATATCCTTATTCCTCAGCGGCATTGAAAGAAATGGTGGATGAGCCGTAGAAGAATAAAAAACCTCCGTAGCCGACACTCGTAGCTGACACTCGTAGCTGACATTCGTAGCTGACATTCGTAGCCGACACTCGTAGCTGACACTCGTAGCCGACACTTTAGTGTCGGAGAAAAACCCTCGACTAAAGTCGAGGCTACCATCTATATATTATCCATAAATAAAGCGGCCCTCCTCGGAAAAGAAGCATAAATGTAACTGACGAATAGTTTCCTCTCCCCCTGTATTTAAGGGGGAGACAAAGAAGGGATTGGCATTTTTTCTCCCCCTTGAGGGGGAGATTAAAGAGGGGGTCTTTTCCGCCGATACAAAAATCACAGGCCTTTGCGGCCGCAGCACCGAGAGGGGCTCGCTTGGGGAGGGGGGATTTGGGATGCCGTTCGCCCGTACGGGCGACGATATGAAGGAAAACCCCGAAGCGAGGAAACTGTGCCGCCCGCAAGGGCTTTTTTTTTCTTTCGCTCGAAAAAAATCCTCGACTGAAGTCGAGGCTACCATTGAATATTATCCATTCCCCACCGCCCCACATTGGTAGCCGACACTTTAGTGTCGGGGACAAATCATTTGCCCATACCGCAAGAACTTCCCTAACAGGGAAACGGGCTGCCCGAAAAAGTGAAATTCACCAGAAGCACCACGTCCGCGGCGCTCGGGGCGCCGCTGCAGTCCAAATCGCAGGCGGCCGCCCCCGCCGGCGGCGGGATGGACGAAAAGACGCAGGCCACAAGCGTGACGATGTCCGCCCCGCTCATTTTGCCGTCCAGATTCAAATCCCCTTTCAAAAAGGCAATCCGCCGGAACTGGCCGCTCGTGGGGGCGAAGTTCACGAACTGCAAAAGGTAGTACAAAGCCCCGTCCGGCCCGACTTGAAAATCGGAACCGGAAACGAAACCGGCGGCCCAGTCGGCGGCGTTCGGCTGTCCCGGCACCGGCGGCGGAGTTATCCAAGTGGAGCCGGATTTTTTTATCCGCCGCATAAATCCCTGGTAGTAGTCAATGAAAAAATAATCGCCGTCGTATTCGGCCGGAAAGTTGTAAAAATTCGTCGCGGGAATCGGACGATACAGCCCGGCGGAAATTATCGAGGCGGTGAATCCGGAGCGGTCGTAGTAGGCGATGGGGGGGATGAAACTGCCGTTGCCGCTTCCCCCCGGCTCCGTGCAGCCCCCCACCACCTGTGTGTCCGGCCCTTCCCGGAACGGCCAGCCGAAGTTTTCCCCGCCCCGACATTCATCCGCCTCCTCGTAATTGCTCTGTCCCACGTCGGCGATGTACAAATTCCCCGTTTGCGGGTCGATGTTGAAGCGGAACGGATTCCGCAGCCCGTAGGCCCAGGCGAGCCGGGCGTTGTCCGAACCGGGAAAAGGATTATCGGCGGGCGTGATGGACGATTTGGATGCCGGTCCGGAACCGGCCCCCGGCAGGCTGTCGACGGAGATTCGCAAAATCACTCCCTTGAACGAGCCCGAATCCTGCGCGCGGCAAAAATCGGCGTCCTCCCCCAGCGAGGGGTAGAGCCGGCCGTCCGGGCCGAAGCGCAAGGTTCCCCCGTTGTGGTTGCCGGCGGCGTCCGGAATGTCGGTGATGATGTCGTAGCGGCTGCCGAGTGACAGGTTATGGCTGGCCGGGTCGTTCAAATCTCCGCTGGCCGTGAACATCGAAAGATAAATGGTGGAACCCGGCGTGCGGTCGAAATAAACGTATACGTATGGCCGCGTCGGCCAGTCCGGGTCGATGGCGATTCCCAAAAGTCCCTGTTCGTTCCCGGCCGTCTGCACGTCGGCGATGGTCGTAATCGGGTCGGTCGTTGAAATAGCGCCGTTTACAATCATCCGGATTCTCCGGGTCTTCTGCTCGGTGAACAAAATCCGACCATCGGGTAAAAAAGCAAAAGCGGCGGGCTGGGAAAGTCCCCCGACTATAAGCTCGTCAACGAATCCGGTCGGCACGGTGGCGGCCAAGGCGGAATTTTGAAAGGGAAAAACAAAAACGGCCGCCAAAAGCGAAGCGGCGAATCCGCCGAAGAAAACCAAAGCTTTCTTCACAACGATATTATACGGTAAAGAGAGGAAATCCGTTAAAAAGAAAATCCTTTCCCCCGTAGCCGGCACTTCAGTGCCGGAACAAATCAATTCGGCTTAACACGGAAACGGCTCCTGCAAAAAGACGGCGTTCACTTCCGTAACCACGTCCGCGCCCGAGGCCTGCCCATCGCAGTTCACGTCGCAGGAAACACCCCCCGGCGGCGGTTGGCTTTGGAACACGCAGTTTAACAGGGTCACGATGTCCGCCGCGCTCATCCTCAAATCAAAATTGAAATCCCCTTTCGGATAGGCGGTGATGACGCTCTTCACAAAGTTGACCGGCACATCTTCCGCGATACCGGCCAGCCAGCTGGAAAAATAACCACCCCTATGGTTCAGTACCACGGCCGAATCCAGCTCAAGGGTTCCCGCACCGCCTCGAACCGTGTCAAATTTGATTTCCCAGACCGCCTTGCGGGTGGCGTTGGGCGGTTCCACCGTGGAAAGGTCGCCGGGGCTGTACCCAGCCGCCACAAGGAAAGTATCCGGACTTGCACCGTTATAGCCGCCAAAATTGCCCACCCCGAAATCGTTCAGAGTCGGGGTCAAAGTCGTTATCACGGACGAAAAAGTCAGGAGGCCCGAAGCAGTCCTCGACAAAAGACCGTAGGTCCCGCCGGAGGTGGAAAGTTCCTTTAGGGCCAAAGTCATCCAGGCCAACGAATCTTTGTTGGTGATATAAACCTTGACGGTTGTATAGGGTTGGCCGGTCCCCAGCTGAACGGTTTTGGATTCCAGAATTATCGAATCCCGCGGGTCGGGCTGCGCCCATACCACCGAAGCGGCAAGCAAAAAAATAAGAGCAAACATTACGCTTTTCATATGACCTCCTTTCAGCACGGAAACGGCTCCTGGTTGAACACGGCTTGCACTTCCAAGACCACGTCCGCGCCGGAGGCTTGCCCGTCGCAGTTCACATCGCACGAAGCCCCTCCCGGCGGCGGTTGGCTTTGGAACACGCAGTTTAACAGGGTCACGATGTCCGCCGCGCTCATCCTCAAATCCTGATTGAAATCCCCCTTCGGGTAGGTGACGGTGACAACGCTTTTCAGAAAATGGGCCGCCACATCCACCGCATGTGTGGTGGTTAACAGAGCAGGTCCAACTGGAAAAGCGGGATGATGCACCGTATCCAATTCGAACGTTCCTACGTTGGTCAAAACCGTGTCAAACTTTATTTCCCAGACTGCCTTGCGGGTGGCGTTGGGCGGCTCGTTGGTGGCTGGGTCGACCCCGTCTCCCCCGGCGAAGACAAAGAAAGTGTCCGGACTGCTGTTGTTATACCGGAACTGGGCCGCCGAGCCGTAGATGAAGTATGTCAAGGGAGTTATGACCGAGCCAAAAGTCAGATTGCCCGCAACGTTTCTTGGCAAAATGCCATACGCCCCGCCGGAGGTCGATTTTTCCAAAAGCGACAGACCAAGAAAAGACAGCGAATCTTTGTTGGTGATGTAAACCTTGACGGTCGTATAGGGATGGCCTGTCCCCGGCTGAACGGTTTTGGATTCCAAAATGACGGAATCCCGCGGGTCGGGAACCAAAACCCTTACGACGCTTTTCGCAAAGTTGAACGGCACATCCTGCCCCGCTGTGTTGAGCAACTCCGTGTAATGGCCCACTGTCGTTCTAACCGTGTCCAGTTCAAAAGTGCCCGCATTGCTTAAAACCGAGTCAAATTTGATTTCCCACATCGTCTTGCGAACGGCATTGGGCGGCTCAATGGTGGAAGGATCGACTCCGTCGGAAAGGGCTACAGCAGCGAAAGAATCGGGGCTGTCACTATGATACCAAGCCGTAGCCAACCCTGCGCCGTAGCGGATAGTCGATGCCAACGTCGTGATTACCCCGCCAAAAGTCCGCGGCCTGCCCAATATGGCGTAAGCACCGCCAGATATGGAAGTTTGCTGCAAAGCCAACATCATACCAGTCAGTGAGTCTTTGTTGGTGATATAAACCTTCACGTAGAGATAGGCGGAGGTATCCGTCTCCCCCCGGACTCCCGGCGCCACGCTCTTCGATTCCAGAATGATGGAATCCCGCGCGTCCGGCTGCGCCCATACCACCGAAGCGGCAAGCAAAAAAATAAGAGCAAACATTACGCTTTTCATATGACCTCCTTTCAGCACGGAAACGGCTCCTGCAAAAAGACGGCTTGCACTTCCAAAACCACGTCCGCGCCGGAGGCCTGCCCGTCGCAGTTCACATCGCAGGAAGCCCCTCCCGGCGGCGGCATGCTTTGAAACACACAGTTTATCAAGAGCACAATGTCCGCCGCGCTAAAAGCCAAATCCAAATTGAAATCTCCCTTCGGGGCGACCGTGATGACGCCTTTCACGAAATTGACCGGCAAATCAACTATGGGTCGGAGGCTGGTAAAGTAACAACCCGGCTGGCCGGCTATCATGGCGGAATCCAGTTCAAAGGTTCCCCCACCGCCTCGAATCGTGTCAAATTTGATTTCCCACACCGCCTTGCGGACCGCATTGGGCGGCTCCGTCTCCAGGTCAGACCCATCATACCCGGCTGCAACTATGAACGAATCCGGACTTTGACCGTCATACCGGCTGAAATTGGTCGCACTATAGATTCTGAAAGAGGGGGTCAAGGAATTTATCACCGAGCCAAACGTCAGGATGCCAGAAGCGTTCCTCCGCAAAGTGCCGTAAGCTCCGCCAATGGTTGTAACCTCCTTCAATGTCAAAACCAGATAAGCCAGCGAGTCCTTGTTCGTGATGAAGACCTTGACGGTCATATAAGGACTTCCGGCGCCGGGTGCCACGGTTTTGGATTCCAGAATGATGGAGTCCCGCGCATCCGGCTGGGCCCAGCCAATGCCGGTTAAAATTAATAAAAATGCAACCACCAGAATGGTCTTCATACTCCCTCCTCCCTTAGCAGGGAAACGGCCGCTCATTGATCGCGAACTCTATTTCAAAGACCACGTCCGCGGCGGAAAGTCGCCCGTCGCAGTTCAGGTCGCAGGCACCGACCCCAGCAGGCGGCGTCATTTCATTAAAAACGCACAAAATCGTCCAAATGATGTCGACGGCGGTTATCCTTCCATCCTCGTTCATATCTCCTTTGTCGTAGGCCACCGTTATGACGCTTTTCACAAAGTTGACCGGCAAATCCGCGACCGGCGAAATCTTGGTGAAATAACACCCCGGCTGACCCGACACTACGGCGGAATCCAGTTCAAAAGTTCCGGGGTAGTTGTAGGTGATGGCCGAGTCGAATTTGATTTCCCACACCGCCTTGCGGACTCCATTGGGCGGCTCAAAGGTGTTTGGGTCGGTCCCATCAGCCCCCGCCCCGATTACGAATGAATCCGGACTGATACCGTCATACTTGCTGAAAATGGTCGCCACACCGTAGCGGAAAGAGGGAGTCAAGGGAGTGATGACCCCGGTAAAAGTCCGCGGATAACCCAAAATACCATAGACCCCGTTGTAGGTGGAAACTTCCTTCAGGGACAAAACCATATAGGCGAGCGAATCCTTGTTGGTGATGTAAACCTTCACATAAAGATAAGCGGAAGTATCCGTCTCCCCCCGGTGCCCCGGCTCCACGGACTTCGATTCCAGAATTATGGAATCCCGCACATCGGGCTGCGCCCAAACCGTTGTTCCAAGAAGTAAAAAGCAACCTGCAATGAACAACTTTTTCATTTGAACCTCCTTTTCAACACGGCCAAATTAACTACCCTCCTTCAAACATAATCTATACGCTGCATTGCCCTATTTTCGTAGCCGAGGTTTTAACCTCGGAAGAACCCTCGACTGAAGTCGAGGCTACGGGCGTATGAAAATTCCTTTTCAACACGGCCAGGTCAAGGTCACGAAATTGTACGTTATCATCGTTATGATGTCCGCCGCCGAGAGTGTCCCGTCGCAGTTCAAATCGCAGGCCGCCCGCCCCGCCGGCGGGGTTTCGCCGCCGAGCACACACCGTATTTCCCAAACAATGTCCGCCCCCGTCACGCCATCGCCGCCCAGATTCAAATCCCCCTTTATGCCAACCGAAAGCACCCCCGGCCGAAAGTTCACCTCCACGTCTAACGCCCGGATGCTGGTGAAGTAGCTGCCCAGTTGACTTCCGAAAAGAAAGGCCTCGCTGATGAGCATCTCCCCCGCCGTTGCGGAAGAGGCCCTGAACTTCAACGCCCAGACCGGCGTCCGGGCGGAATGAGGCGGCCAGTTGGTGGCCGGGTCAACCCCATCACCACCGCCGGGCAACTTAAACGCATCCGGGCTGACATCGTCTACTGTTGCGCCCAGCGCCGTGAAGAACGAGCCGAAAGGCGTCAGGGGGCGCACGATGCTGCCAAAAGTCAACTGGCCGGTGGCGGTTCGGTTCAAAAGGGCATATCCTCCACCGGAAATGGTCCGCGTGGAACAGTTCAGCACCATATAGGAGAGCGAATCCTTGTTGGTGGTGTACACCAGCACCTCAAAGGCCGGCGTTCCGGGCGGTGTTCCAGCCAACCCGGATGCCACCGCCTTGGATTCGATGATTATCGAATCCCGCGGGTCCTGTGCCCAAGCGGCTGTTGCGGCGAGCAAAAACATAAGAGCAAGCTTTACGCTTTTCATACGACCTCCTGTGGGGTTAAAAACCGGCCGGAAACAAAAAGCGGGCAACATTCCGCCGTCGGCAAAGAACAATGCGACCGGCAGACCTGCCCGTTCATTTTACGCTTTTCCTTTCCGGTAAAAGCTAATCCGCCGGGAAGGGCGTGTCAAGAGATATTACTGTCATAATTCTGCCTTACCCCTTCTTCGTAGCCGGCACTTCCTTGCCCCGAGCATCGTCGCGGGGAGTGCCGGGGGAAGAACCCTCGACTAAAGTCGAGGCTACGGATGGAGGCTACCAGGTCCGGACTAACACGGAAACGGCACTTCCCGAAAGATGGCGTCTATCATTGAGACGACGTCGGAGGGGGAGCCGTACCCGCTGCAGTTCACATCGCAGGCCCATCGGCCGGCCGGCGGAGGCTGGTCCGCGAAGTTGCAATTGATGATGAGCACCAAATCGGCGCCGGAAAGGGCTCCGTCGCCGTTCAAATCCCCCTTGCGCAGCGAAACGGCAAAATCAAGCCGGCAGTTGGAAAAAGCCCCGCACAAATCCCGCACCTGCAGGGTGGCCGACTGCAAACCGGTTTGCGACCCGGCGGGCGTCCACTGCGCCAGACCGGAGGGGGAAACCGAAAATCCGGCCGGGCCGGAAACCACGGAGAAAAGCAGATTTCCGGCATCCGCCAAATCGGCATCGGCGGCGGAAAGTTGCCGGGAGAAAGCCGTGCCGGTGTCCGCCGTCAAAACCTCTCCCGGGCAGTCCGTAAATGCGGGGGTGGCGTTTGTGACGACTAACTGGAATTGAGAGGTATCCGCCAGCGGCCCCGGACTGCACGAGCCGAAAGCATCGGAGGTTTTGATTTGAATCGTCCGTGGGGAAATGCCAACATCAGCGCAGCCGGTTGGATACGACCAGCTTCCGTTCGAAGCCACCGTTCCCGGCCCGCTCAATTTCGAAAAGACAAATCCATCCCCCGCATCCGGGTCGGAGGCGTTTATCTGGTTTGTGGCCGTCTGCCCGTGCGAAACCGTAATGACGTTTTGCTCCGGCGAGGAGGAGGGGCGGGTGTCTTTCACCTTGAGTTGGAACGAGCAGTCGGACGGGCTTCCGGAACCGGGGGTGAAACGCACTCCCACCGATATGTTCCCCGTATTACACGCCCCGGAAAAGCTGTACATCCCCGTATTCGGGTCTATCGTTCCCGGGCCGGAAACCATAGACCAACTGCCGGTCTGGCCGCAATCGTCGAAATTGTAAGATGCCGGGCGGCCGTACAAAACCTCGATGGGGGAATCCGGATGGGGACAGCCCAAATCGCAGAAGGGAGCGGACACCGCCACAATACCCCGGACGAAATTCGCTTCCACCGGCTCTCCCGCTATGGAAACAAAACCAACCTGATTGTCAAAAATCTGGGCCGAGTCTATTTGCACCTCCCCTGCGGGCGCCCGTACGGAGTCGAATTTCAGTTCCCAGAAGGCTTTTCGAGTTGGATTGGGCGGTTCGGCCGTGCTCGTGTCTCTCGGGTCCCAAAAGGCCGACCAAACGGCCGAATCGGGATTGGCGCTGTTTACAAAAGGAGAAAATACCGGATTATCGCCCAACGTGCCCGTAAGCCGGTTGCAGGTTCCGGCAAACGTGCGCGGATAACCGAGAACGACAAACGCCGCGCCGTCGATGGTGCGAATTTCCACCGGCAGGGTGAAATTGGCCAGGGTGTCTTTGTTCGTTATGTAAACTTTGAGCGTGAAAGCGGGCGAACCGACAAGGCCGGGGCTGATAGCCTTCGATTCGACAATCACCGAATCCCTTGGGTCGGGCCCCTGGGCGAAGGCGAAATTGGAACCCGCAATCAACAATACGGCAACCATCCTTTTCATTTTAACGCCTCTCCTTTCCGATGGAAGTTAACCATTTTTAATCCGGGGTCAACGAATAAAATTCCAATTCGTCGCAGCCGAGGTTTTCCTGTCCCGACTTGTCCCGAGCTTTGTCGAGGGAGCGGAGTCGAGGGAAACCTCGGAATTAACCTATTTTTGGTAGCCGAGGCTTTAGCCTCGGAATTGACCCTCGACTTAGGTCGAGGCTACGATTCAAGGGGCTGCCATTTTTGTGAAGATTATGACGGCGGTCAGACACGACTTTGACAAAATTGCCGATATTCTCCAGCGACGATGAGCCTGCTTTTCAAAAACAACCTCCCCCGGGCGCGGAAGTTTTTCATCGGCGCAACCTTATTCTTTTCCGGCTGGACGGTTTTGAACGCCGCTTCGGCTTTGCAGTTTAACCCCCTCTGGGAATTCAACTGGCTGGCCTCGCTGGCCGTTTTCGGAAAGGCGTGCGGCTCCAGCTTCAGCTGGTGGTTGACGGAAAAACGGCTGAAAAAACAGACGCAGCCACAGGTATTCGTTTGAAGGGTTTGAACTTATCCAGCCTGCATCTGCCAGCGGGCCGATAGTCTAAACCTTATTGCAAAATGCAACACCAAGTATGAAACGGTTTGCAACTGTTTTAACCCGTTAAGCTTAAACTAATTGCGGACAAAAGTGACGGTTTTTGGCGGTTTTCGCCTGCAAAAGATGAAAAAATTCTTTCTAATCCTTTTGTTTTTTCTCTGTTAACGGAAATTTTTGCAACTATCACATTCGGGTCACATTCTTTTTTAACTTGCGCAAGGCCGGATGAATCGGGCTAAGTGCTTGACGGCACGAGAATTGCTTTTTGTCAACATTCGCAATTGGTTTGAAAAGTTTGGGAGAGTGGTGCCGCGCTGGTATTGTACCCCAGCCACCTGACGTTAGAGTCGGGCATCCCCCCTCCACCACTCCCCAATTCAATTGAAAAGCCCCGGCGAAAGCCGGGGCTTTTTTTGCGGCACTAAAGTGCCGCCTGCGGACTGGCTATTGAAAACCCCGGCGAACGGCCGGGTTTTTTTGTAGGGGCGAACCTTGCTTGCGGTGAGCGAAGTCGAATCCGTGTTCGCCCTGTAGGGGTTTGCCTGCCCGGCCAGGGATTAATCAAACCCCTACGACAGACAAAACTATGTAGGGGCGTATCTTCAGATGTGCCCGATAAGGGGAAACCGCAGGTTTCCCCTTATTTTTTTCCTACCTGTATGTGAATGTGCGGAAACCCCTCTCCCCGGTCGTTGGCCAGAATGGCCCAGCCGGGGAGCTCGTCCCACCAGGTTTCAAAATAGTTCCACAGCGCTTCGATTTCCTCCGGCCTTAAATCCCGCGAGCGGAGGTCAATCGCGCGGCAGGGGGTGTCCAGATGGGCGCTGGGGCGGACGCGCCCGGCCCAGGCGAAAAATTGGGGATAAAGTTCCTTTTGTTCCTCTTCCGTGCGCCAAACAGAGGTGACCAAAAGTTCCCGCCCGAATTTTTGCTGAAAGAAAAAGTCCAGCTCGGCCGCGACGGCCCGCAGGCGCGGGTCGGTGGCGTTAAGGTTGTAGAATTGGCTGCGCAAGGTGTCGTGTTTGAATTGCATAGTCTCCCTTTCAAGGTTGACCCCACCCCTACCCCTCCTTTTAGGGGAAGAGAATTGTTTTGCCCTATGTAGGGGTTTGATTAATCAAACCCCTCCGGGCGAATCTTGTGTTCGCCCCCAAAGGGCAGACACACCGGTCTGCCCCTACAAGGGCAATTACCAGGTAAACTGCCAGTTGGATTGATTCGGGACGGCCAGCGTGCGTTTGGCGATGGGGGTGGCGGAGAGGTAAATGGTGAATTCGTATTTCGTGGTTGACGGCGTCAAACTCGAATTCGGATACAAATCGAGATACCAGTAGCCGGAGGAATTGGTGGAAGCCGCCTTGAGATAGGGCGAGATTACGATGGAACCGGCCTTCAAGGGGGAGGTTTTAATCTCCGCCGTGACGGTTACCCCCAAAAGCGAGTCCGCCGAAAGGCCGAAAACCCAGCCATAGACCCGGCAGAGGGATGGGCTGGATGGGGTTCCGGGGTCGAACAACGTGCCGGAGTAGTTTTTCGAGGTTGCACCCGACACAATCAGTGTTTCCGGAGCGGTAAAAATATACCCCGGCTTGAACAGCCGGACGAAGTAGTAACCGGAGTTCAAATTGAATTTGATGACGCCATTCGCATCGGTATTCCCGATGACCTGGGTGGCCAGCTGGGTGGAAGAATCGACTACCTGCACCTGTACGCCGGCGATGGGAACGGAACCCTGCTTCACGTTGACGGTGACCGGATTGGAGCCGACACCGAGCGTCAAAACCTGCGCAATCGTATCGGAGGAGGCGACGTTCACCTCCGGGTAGGCCGAAGTGACGGAATAGGTGAACCAGCCTCCCTCATCAAAATTATGGGAAGCCCGCCCGCCGTTTTTCCAGATTAAAACCCGGACAGCGTAGCCGCCGGTCGAACCATCCGTTTTGGAAGCCCGAAAGGCGCGGCGGAAATTCCCCGGCCAGATTCTGTCGGTTGAGAAAGCGACGAAGGTCGATTCGAAAAGACTTCCCTGATAGAAGCGCCAGTAGGCAATGGAGTCGCCGTCCGTCTCTTTCAGCCCGAGCGAGTCGTGGAAGTTGCCATAAAGATAAAGCGTGTCCCATTTGACGCCGCTGGAGTTGCGGAACTGGCCCCATAAATCGGCGCGGGCGGAAGTGGACAAACCAGTTAAAATCGCAAGCACAAAAAGAATTTTTCTGAACATAGTTCTCCTTTGAAAAGCCCGACGCTGAAGCGTCGGCTACCAATCCGGGCCAGACCCAAAATGGTAGCCGCAATATGGTAGCCGCGACTTCAGTCGCGGGTCTTCTCCCGTTTCACTTTTTCAACAGCCGGTTGCGCCTCGGGGAGGCCCCGCCCGAGGCCGGGGTGTAATAAACCGTGACCCGCACGTGGTCGACGTTGATTTGATTGTTGCCCGTTTCCTCGGAGGTGTATTCCATCCAGACCCGGAAGTTGGCGTTGAAAAACTCCGCGGCCGACCAGCTCCGGCCCCACGTATCGTTGGCGGTACAGCCGGCCGGGAAACAATAGTAGGCATCCGTTGTGCCGGTCACATCGTTCGTTTTGACGGCCGTAAAGCTGGTGCCCCCGTTCCAGGACAGGGCGCAACTGACCGTGACGGGCAGCCCGCCCGTGCCGGAACGGGCCATCTCCCACTCGACTAAAATCCCGTTAATCGTGCCGCTGATGCCGGAAAAATTGAAATCCCAGCAGGCCATCGTGTCGCCGACCGTTCCCTCGACGGCGTCGGCATCGTTGGAGGAAAAAACGTTGGCCGGGCTGGTGAACTGCCCGACCGCCGTTGTCGGATCTTTCGGGCCGGTGTCGTCCGCCCGCGCAAGCGGCGCGTGCAAGGCCAGACAGAAAAGCACCCATCCCAGGCCGCACAGGCTAACTTTTTTCATCGCCGGGGACCTCCTTCGGCTGTTCCACGGATTTTCCGGCCCGCTCGAGCATTTCCAAAAAAGGCCGGAGAATCTCATCCTTGGAAGTTTCGTTCCGGAAAAGTTTGTGTTTCAACTCGATGGTTTTCAAGGCGTCGGCGGCTTTCAGCTCGAGGCTGCCTTTTTCCACCATTTCCAGGATTTTTTCGAGGAGGATTTCAAGATAGGCCAGGTCATCGGCCAGTTCCTTCGGTTTTTGGTTTTGCATAATTTAAAACACCTCACCCTTTGTCCCTCTCCATAGGATGGAGAGGGAAACGGGCAGCCACGGAGGGCTGCCCCCTACGTTTATCCCATTTCGACAATCAGCAAATCGACAAAGGCGTTGTCAGCTCCGGCGGTTTTGGCCAGGCGGAAGAGCTCGTCCGATTCGCCGCCGACGACGATGGCGCCAATGGCCGATTTCGGCAGAACCACCACTTTCGGATTTTTCAGTTTCTGCGGCAGTTTGTTGCCGCGGAAATCGGTCAGGTTGGCATAAAAGAGGACTTGCTCGACGCCCCCCAGAACGGCGGTTTCGAAAATTATCCGTTTGGTCGAGGCCGTGACCTCCGAGCGGAGAAGCAAAAGCTCCGCCGCCCCCAACGTGCCGTAAACGGCGACGCCGGGGACGGCCCAGATGCGTTTCGATTTGAGATAGTTCAAGGTTTGCGACATTCGTTATCCTCCGTAGGGGTTTGATTAATCAAACCCCTACAGGGCAACCACGGAGGGCTGCCCCTACGGTTTTCCCGGCAGCGTCAACGGTTTCAAGCAGCCCGGTTTTTTGGCGAAGGGGGCCAGAAGTCCCTGCGCCCGCTTGCGATAGAAATTGGACATAATCGCCCAGGAGCGGGACAACTGGTGCGAGGGGCTGCCCGCCTGCATCGATTCCAACGATTTCACCTGTGCTAAAATCGAGACCGCCAGATAGGTGGCGCCGGCGGAAAGGCCCGGGTCGGAGGAATCGAGATGGGCCGGGTCGATGAGCAAAACGACCTGCGCTTCCGCTTCCGCCACGGCGTTTTCGATTACCTCCTGCCCCAGAAAGGCCGGGTCCAGTTTGAAATCGGCGTAAACCGTCTGGCCGTCTTCGATGATGCCGGTTGCCAGCCGCGTGATTTCCCCTTTGCCGTAGTCAATTTTGTAGTCCGTTCCGCGCGCGTAAATTTTGAACGGCACATACCAGACCACCACGGTCGCATCGGAAGTCAAAGCCCCGCCCACGAGGCGGCGGATTTTTCCGGCCGGGTAATCGACGGCAAAATCCACCTGCTCCACGTACACCGTGCCGAGGGAAGAATCGGAGGCGCAGGCGACCGATTCTGGTATCAAATCGGTCGAAGTGAGCGGAACGCCCGCCAACGTGAGCAGAACCGTTTCCTGGTTCGGCGTTCCATCCTCTTTTCCTTTGACCTTGTCCGAACCGGCAAGAACAGGCGCCCCCGGCAGCTTGACCGGAGAAGTTCCGGCCAGCTTCAAGGGAAAGTTTTCCACCGTCTGGCCGACGGCGGAGTGTTCGATTAAATGTTTGTGAACGAGCTGCGCATTGGTAAAAGGCATATCACCCCGCTATGTTTGGATAAATGGTTTCCAGAATGGCGGAAAGCTGCGTTCCCACCGGGCCGGTGGAAAAGCCGGTCGTCACCTCGATTTTCAAGAAATATTTCAAGGCGCCCGAGATGGAGGCTTTCAACCAGACGGAGGGAATTTGCGATTTGTCCAGCCAGAGATAGACGCCCGCGCCGGTGTCGGTGAAATTGTAATTGCCGGAGTCGGGCGTAAAGGCAGTCCACTCCGAGCCGTTCCAGTAGGAGTAGGCAACCACTCCGCCGACCCCTGCAACCGAGTGGATGGCGCGGAAGAAGTGGAACGGTTCCTCGGCGCCCAGATAAAGCGCATCGCCAACGTCTTTCAGCATCGCGCCGGAAGTCGAATGCAAAACGTCTCCGGCAGCGGCCGACGATGCCTCCGCCGTTTTGTCCTGAAACTTCACCGCCGCCGAGGCGTCATAGACGAAAACTTTGGCGAAGGCCGCTTCGGCGATGAACAAGGGAACCGTGGCGCCAAAGCCGGTCTCCCCTTTTTGTGAAAAAACCGGTTGGTTTTGCGCCGTGCCGAAGTTTTTCAGATACAAGACTGTTGGCTTGCCGCCCAGGAAAACTAACAAGGGAGCCCCGCCCCCGGTATCGATTTGCAAAGCGCCGGACCAGGCCACGCCGTCGAATTCCCGGTAAAACAGGCCGGTCGAGCTGACGTAGGTGACTCCCAATTTTCCATCCGCCGAGGCGCGGATGGCGAAATTGGAGTCGAAGCCCGTGCCGGTCGCAAGCACCTCTTCCGCCGCCCAGACCGAGCCCAAAATCGGGAAGTAGCGGTCGGCCAGCTTCGTGCCGCCATCGGTATAGACAGCGTAAATCCGGTCGGCAAAGATTTCCACCTGTCCATACACCGGCGTTGTCGTGCCCAAAGTCAGAGTTGTGCCGACGTCGGTCGGCCCGCTCCCCCAGGTGGCGCCGTCGTTGATGGAGTTTTTGGCCTGCAGGTAATATTTGCTGTCGGCGGCCGCCAGCCGCGTCCAGATGGCCCAGAGCCGGTCGGTGCGGTCTTTGACTATGACCGGATAGTAGTTCGAATCGGCCGTCAAAATTTGCCTGACCGTGCCAGCTGTCCAGACGCCATTGGCAAAAGAGAGTTTCACCATCATCAGGGCCAGTGTGGTCGCCTGCGTATAGACCAGGTAAATATTGCCGTCTTTGTCCATCGTGGCGGAAAATGGCAAATCGGCCGAATCCGTGACGACGTTTTGCGCCGCCGGCCAGGTTGTAAACGGCGGGTCGGCGAACGTCAAGACGATGGTGCCGGCGGACTTCTGAAAAAGCGCCGCCGCCCGCCCGGCATAGACGCCGGAGGGGATGTGGAAAATTTTCCGCTGCGTCGGAAGCCCGGTCGGGTAGAGCGCCGATGAGGTGTCCAGGAGTTTTTGCATTGTTTAATCCATTTTCTTTGTAGGGGTGAACCTTCAGGTTCACCCTCGGGCGAATCTGAAGATTCGCCCCTGCGTTATTGGACGCTGAAAAATCACCCCCTGACCCGCCCCGATTGCTCGGGGCGGGTCGTCCCCCTTGGTTAAGGGGGACAGGCAGGAGGTGTGGGGACGTGTGGCGGGATGCCCACGCGAGTCTTTCGTTGCGTCAGGAGTCACTCCCGACCCAAAACCGTAGGGGTTTGATTAATCAAACCCCTACACGGGCGACCACAAGGGTTGCCCCTACCGATTACCAGCTAACGTCCAGAATCAAGCCCGCTTCTTTGACCACCTTGGCATAGGCGACCGATTCGGAAATCACCGCCTCTTCGAGCCTTTGCTCGATGACCTTGTCGAACTCCACCATCAGGGGCTGCGAGACGACCTCTTCGATGGCGAAGCGGGCATCCAAACCGATGAGCAAATCGGCCGGGGCGTCGTCGGAGCGAATCAGCTTGGTGCCCAAAGGCGTAACCAGCTCGCCCGTTTTCTGGAAGCGGAAGCCGACCATCGGGTCCTTGAACTCCGAGAGGGTCAGAATCGTTTTCAGCTTGTCCTTCGACACTACCAAGGTGTTCATCTCGAAGGGATAAAACTCGTTCCAGAAACTGACCAAATCGGTGTAGGCCAAAGTCCCCGTCACCGCCGTGTTGATGACCGTGGCGGGATTCGAATTGCCGTCGCCGTTGATTATCGTGTTCACCAAGAGGCCGATTTTGTCCGCCGAAAGCCGGAAGCCGACGTACCAGAGCAGCACCTTGAACTGCGCCATCGAGCGGTAGCGCAAAGCCCGATATGAAATGGAAAGCGCCAGCCCGTATTCCGGCACGGTGATGGTGTGCTGCTGTTCGGTGACTAACATCTCCGGCACCGCGGCCCCTTCGCCGACCGGCTTTAGGGAGAGTTTGGTCTGCGCCGGCGTCACGTTGATGTAAAAAGGCGTGTAGCGCGAGGCGAAAACCGGCGTCGAAGTCGCAATCAGCGCTTCGAGGCCGGGCCGCATCCGCTGTCCGCGCAAAATTTCCCGGCGGATGAATTCCGGCATCAAAACCGGCGCGGCCGCGAAAAACTCCTCCACCGTGGAGGCGGCCTTCCCCTCCGTTTTCAACCCGCGCACGACCAGCTGGCGCTCGAAGGCGTCCAGGGCCGAACCGACCGGCGTGGGGTCGTAGCGTTCGGTTTCGAGCAACTCCGACAGGGTCAGCCCCTGATTTTGCGCTTCGAGATACGTTTCCCGCGAGATTTCCAGCTGCGCCGCGCGGGTCAAATCGGCCGTCCCCCTTCTCGGCTTCTCGGCCAAAGCGAGCGCCATCGCACTCGGTTCCTCCAGCAATTTTTCCAGTTCCATCTATTTTCCTTTCACTTTTGTAGGGGTTTGATTAATCAAACCCCCGTCTTCCGGTGGCGCCGAATGGTTTTTGTATTCGGCGTAACGCACATTACAAAAACCAATGTGCGCCACCGGTAATTGGTATTTTTTGTAGGGGCGAGGGATGCCTCGCCCTTACAATCCGGCGCTGAAGCGTCAGCTACCATCGCCGTTGATTAGTTCAAGATTAATGTGCAGTCCGTCGTCCCGTTGACGGCGATGACGGTGCCCCGGGCGACGTTGCCGCCGGCCGGGTCGGAAGCCCCCAGGGCCGGCGCCTGCTTGACCGTTCCTCCGGCTCCGCCCACGACCCGGTTGCCCACCACCGGCGCGGGGGTGGCCAGATTCAAATTGACGATGCCGCCGATTTGCACCGTGGCCACCCGCTTGCCGCCATCCGCATCGGTGAGCGACAAATCGACTAACTTGCCCAGAAGCACCGCGCCGTCTGTGGCCGGCCCGACCGTGTTGTTGGCGGTGATCGCGACCGCCTTGCCGACGTCGATATCTTTCAGGTCATCCACACCGGCGGTTTGTTTGATTAAAAAAGTTGCAAAGACGGCCCCCAGACCTTCGAGGGCCAAATCCCGAACGCCCATTGGTTCTCCTTTCGTTTGTTTTTGGTTTTATGTAGGGGTTTGATTAATCAAACCCCTACGGTTCCCGGTTTGTTCACCGTAGGGGCGTATTGCGATACGCCCCCACAAAAATGGTTCTATTTCTGTTGTGATTTGAACCGGACGTCGGCCGCTGGCGAAACGGCTAACGCCGCATCCAGTTTTTGCTTCAATTTCCTTTTCAGTTCCAGCAATTTTTCGGCGCCAAGACCGTCGAACCCTTCCGTATCTTGTGGCGGGGAGCCGGTGGTGAGAGCCGTTAGTACGGCGAAAAGGGATTTGACTTCCCGCGCCAGCTCGGCTTTCAAAAGCGTCAGTTCCTTCTCGATTTTATTTTCCGTCATCGTTTCCCCGAATTCCGCTCCAGCTTGGCTTCGATTTTGCTCAAGCGTTCCAAAAGCTCCTCTTTCAGGCGGTAAAAATCATCCTTGGTCATAAAACGTTCGGCCAGTTGCACCTCGATGGCGGCGATTTTTTTGTCGCTTACCGCCACGGAAGCGGCGTCCGCCTTGGCCGCCAGTTCCAGCTTCAGCCCGGAGACCGTGGCGTAGTAGGCCGTCAGGATGCCTCCGGCAGTCATTGCAAAGGAGAACAAGAACTTGAGCAAAGTCGCCGCCGTCATCCCCGCCAGGGGACCGGTGCCGTTTTTCTTTTTGGCGTTCATCGCTGCACACCTCCTTCTATAAATAGTTCCCTTTCGGACAACTCGCTCGAAAGAACTACCGAATTTGGCAATTTCCCCCGGTTCCTCTCCTCATTTTCGTAGGCCGGGTTTTCAACCCGGCAGCGGCATTGGAAATGCCGCCTACGATGACATGGTTTTATTGGCCCGTTTGATGGAGAGGGGAACCAAGAGCGGTTCTTACCGGCCGTAAATCGGATGCAACCGTTTGCGGCGCGACGGAACGTTTTTCCGTTCCGCAGTTTTAGTGGTGAAAAGCTCCTGATTCTGTTCGGACCTTCCCGCCAACGGCACCGTGATTTTTGTCCCCGGCACGGCGCCGCGATAGACCAAAGATGTTTCCAGAAGTTTGGTCACGTTGCGGTACCAGAAAAAGGCGGGCGCAAGCGAACCGTTCGGAACCGCATAGCGGCGGAAGGGGATATGCTCGCAGATTCGGATATCCCGACCGCAGACGGAACATTCCGGCAGCTCGAACAAAAAGGCCGCCGAAACCTCCTTGTAAATGCCGCCGTCGATATTTTTCAGCAGATTCAGCGCGCCATCCGAATCCGCCAGCCAGTAAAAATGGACCGCAAGCCAAGTCTCCTCCATTTTCTCAACCAAATCCGCTTTGAAATTGCGGGCGATGGGAAGCTTCTGGTGGTTATGCCCGACCAGAACCGGGCTGCCCTCGGCCAGCTCCCCCATTTTTGCCAGCTCTTTTTTGTCGAACCGCCCCCCGAAGGAGTTTATCCGGTTGGACGCCAAAAACATCCGCCGGATGAAAACATCCCCTTCCCCCAAGGGCCGGTTTGGTTGGACCCGGGCGTTTATCAATTGAACCAGTTCCGCCGTTCCCCAGCCTTCGGGGGCGGCGAGCATTGTCTTTTGTTTCGTCTCGGTTATCATAGTCCCTCTATTAAATGGCGTCCCTTTGGACAACTCGCTCGAAAAGACTGCCGAATTTGGCAAATTTGCGGGTTTTTCCATTTTATTCGTAGCCTCTTATTCGTAGCCTCGACTTCACTTGTCCCGAGCGGAGTCGAGGGAGTCGAGGAATTTTCCGACACTAAAGTGTCGGCTACCAATACCGGCACGGGCCAAAAAACTAAATTCCGTCCCGCGCCCCTCTATTAAATAGCGCCGGTTGGGACAACTCGCTCGAAAGTTGTAGCGATTTTGTCAACCTCCCCCCTGCCGTCCCTTGCACGGACACAAAATTTTGCGCTCCAGCAAATTAACGGCCATTGAGATGGGGATTTTGGGCTTGACGGGGAAAAAACGGTGCGAGTTATTGCGTCCGGCAATGGAACAAAAATATCCGGGAGGAAATCGCAGCTCCTGGCTTTATGCGGCGGCGGCGCTGGCCATCCTTGGGGCGGTTTTCTTTTTTATGGCCCGCCACCGGCTGGTGGACGTGGACGAAGGCTACTACCTTCTGGCCGCCAAACTGGTGACGGAGGGGAAAACCCCCTACATCGACTTTTTTTACCCCCAAATGCCCCTGCTCCCTTACGTGTACGGATGGTGGATGAAACTTTTCGGCGCTTCCTGGTACTCGGCCCGCTGCCTTTCCGCGTTGCTGGCCATTGCTCTGGGGGCTCTCGTTTACTTTCATCTGACAAAAACGACCGGGAAGCGAAGCTTGGGATTTTTGGGGGCAGCCTTGTTCGCTTTCAGCAGTTTTTCGCTCGCCTGGTTCACGGTGGTTAAAACCTATTCCCTTTCCGCCCTCTTGGTTTTTCTTTCCTATCTGTTTTTGCGTTCATCCTCTGCTTCGCCTAAAAAATATTTCTGGGGCGGGCTTTTTCTCGGCTTGGCGGTGGACACCCGGCTGCTTTTGGCCGGGCTGGTTTTGGCGGCGGCCGCACAAATCTTATGGCTGGATAAAACGCCGGGGATCCGGGCCTCCCGCCTCGGGTGGTGGGCCTTTGGATTTCTGGCCGCCCTGTCGCTCAACGGCTTCTTTTTGACCAACCCGGACAACTTCTTTTTCAACAACTTGGGCTACCACCTCCTTCGCTCCGATTACGGGGCAGCCGAAACGCTGAAACTAAAATTGGAGACCGGTTTGAAGCTCTTTGGAATCGGCGCCACCGAGCCGGCTTTTGCTCTTCAATTTCTCCTGCTTTTTCTGGCCGCCCTCTTTTTTTTCCGCCCGTTTTCCAATTTTGCCCAAAAACCCCTCTTGGGGGCCATCTTCGCCGCCTCCCTCTTAATTATTTCCTTTTTTCCCACCCCGGCCTACACCCAGTACTTTTGCGTGGCGGTGCCGTTTATGATTGTGGTTCTCCTCGAAAGCCTGGCGGGAAGATGGAAGGAATGGTTCCCCCCGCAGGGGAAGAAAAGCCGCCCGGTATGGAGATGGGGCCTGTCCGCCGCCCTCTTCCTTTATCTGGCCGGGGGGATTTTCGACGGCTACCGCTATGCTTTCTGGGGCGAGCGCGTACCGGGGATTGATTTGTCGGAGAACGCCGGCAACTGGAAAGTCGAAATCATCCGCGAAATCTCCGGACTCATTGACGCCTATTCGACCCGGACGGGGGAGGCCGTCATCAGCTGGTGGCCGGGCTATTTCGTGGAAACGGAGGCCGTTCCCCTGCCGGGAATGGAAAACAACTTTGGATTGGCCATCGCCTCCCGGCTGACCGCGGAGGAAAGAAGAAAATATCGAATCGTATCCGAGGAGGAAATCGTGCGGGAGATTCGGCAACGGCAAGTCGGGCTGGTGGTTTTGGACAACCGGCTGGCCAAACTGCCGGACTTTCACAGACGGGACCGGCTGCTGAAGGAAGAAGGCTTTGCGCTCGTGCAGGCCGTGCAGTCCACGCTTTTGTACAAACGGCAGGGCGAATTTTAAACCGGAAGGAGACGATTTGTGCTCTATCAAAACACCGTTCTCGCATCCAAATTAGGGCCGGGCAGGGTAACCGGATAGCTCGCCAAGCCGTTGACAAGCAACGTCCGATAACTTTTCTTTCCTCTGCAACGGGCAGGTTTTTTTAGCGAATGCACCCTTAAAACGGGAGGTACTATGCCAAAGCGCAAAGCGATTTTGAGTTTGGCCTGCGGAGTCAGCTTCCTCGTTCTGACCGAACTCGCCTTCCCCCAGTCCATCTGGATTGACAAAAGCGTGGACAAAGCCATCTGGCTGGAGATACAAAAGCCGGACTTTTCAAAAGAGTTTGACCCGTTTGTTAATTCCACATTTTCCACTTCCGCCATCTTTCTATCGGCCCGCTGGCGGCTGACGAGTTCGGTGCTTTTGCGAGCGGAAATTCCGTTTGTCAGTGCAGACGTTGGAGACCGACGCCGCATTGGCGAAACCGCCGACACAATTTACGATGTGGGAAGCTCCGAAAACCAGTTCGGAAATCCGCTTGTGGGAATAGAGGTGGGCGGCCCGGACGCTCCCACGGCCGGGGAAATCGGGGTTCGAATCCCGATTGTGGACGACGAGCATTCTTTCTCTTCGCTAATCGGCACCTACACCGACTTCGACCGCTTCGAGGCCTTTGTGCCGAAGGTGGTCGTCCTCACCGCTATGGCCAAAATCCAGTATAAGGGGCCGACGGGACTGTTGCTGCGGCTCCGAGTCGGTCCGGCATTTTTCATCCCCATCGAACGCGCCCCGGAGCATGAACTCTTCGGCGATTACAGCCTCCAGGCGGGGTACCAGTTTGACCGCGTTACTTTATTGGGCGGCTTTAGCGGCCGCGGTTTGCTCTCCGAATCAAACGTGGGCAACCGCTTTGTCGACCAATTCGGGTTGGCCGCCGGCTACAGAGCCGGAAACTTCATCCCCGGCGTTCACTTACGCTTCCCGCTGGACGTGGAATTGAACGATTTTGTGGATTTCGTTTTTGGCGTCAACGTCGGCTACCGCCTGCCGTAGTCTATACGCTGGCGCTAATGGAAATTAGGATGGTTGCGTATATTAAAGCAGAGTGGCAGAAAAGAAGATAAATATGGCAGGACGCCAAAATTACCCCCGGCGGGCGCTTCTTTTGTGGCTTGTTTTTATCTTTTTGACCCAAACCGCGCTCGCCCAGTCCATCTGGATGGACAAAAGCGTGGACAAAGTTATTTGGCTGGAGGTGCAAAAGCCGGACTATACGAAGGAGTATCTCGGCGAGGATTTCTACGACTCCAGGCAAACAACCCTGGCCACCTCGGTTCTTTTTCTCTCCGGCCAGTGGCGGGTTTCTAAGCCGTTCGCTTTTCGGGCGGAAATTCCCTTCGCAAGCTGGGGCTATAAGGACTACTCCAGGGTATTTTTCATCACAACTTACGACTACCCCACCGGCACCCTCGACACCCTCCACTTTTCAGGTTTTTCCGAAACCGGATTCGGCAACCCCTTGGCCGCCGTGCAACTGGGGGGCGGGACCTTTCCCCTCCTCGGTGAAATAGGCGTCCGCTTTCCGCTTGCCCGAACCGAGCCGGCGGCACGCCTTGCGGAAACAAAACTCGGCGGCAGCTATTCCAATCAAGCTTTGACCGCCAGCCGCACCATCGACTACGACCGCTTGGAGGCCTTTTTGGAGGATTTTTGGTCGTTTACCGCAGCCGCCGAATATCAATTCAGCGGACCCTCCGGGGCCATCCTGCGCCTGCGGGCCGCCCCGGTTTGGACCGTATCGCTAAATGAACGCGCCAGGTACGAAATGCTCAATAATCCTTTCGATAATGAAGTCTATGCCGACTACAGCTTTCAAGTGGGATACCAATCAACGCGGCTTCTCTTGCTCACCGGGGTGACCAGCCGCTCGCTTTTGACTGCGGGCGAAAATGACCTCGGCGAAAAAACCATCAGCCACTGGGGCTTTGCCGCCAGCTACTCCATCGGCCATTTCATCCCCGGTTTTCACTTTCGCCTGCCGCTGGATGAACAGTTGAGCCGGGATTTGGACTTCGTTTTCGGGTTTCACGTCGGCTACGCCTTGCCCGGCTTTTCAAAAATCCTGCAACGGAAGCCGAAAGAACCGGAACTGGACGTGTAGCCGACACTTTAGTGTTGGGGATTCTCCTTTCATTTGTTGTATCTTACGGCCTGTGGCCGCCAAGGTTGCGGGAATGATAGGCAAAGCAATCCACGAAAGCAACCACCAAGAATTCGCCGTAGCCGGCACTTTAGTGCCGGGATTTTCCACTACATGAGTATGGGAAAAAAAGAAGGTAAGCTTTTCTTAAGAAGAAAAACAAAATTCAAGTCAAAAAAACAACCCATACAATTCCAATTAGACCAGCTCCCAAATACCCCAAAGGCTTGGATAATTAGCAAGAAAGTTGTTGCAATAGTCACTTTTTTAATAACATTGACGGGAATTTTTGTTGTTTGGCCAAGGCTTTCCGTTTATCCCGGCGAAGCGTTAGACCCTTTCCAGCCATTTGAGACTCCATTTATTATTAAAAATGATGGATATTTGCCACTTTTCGATATTGATTACTCTATTCGAGCAGAAAAAGTAAAAGACATGAACAATAATAGCATTATTAATTCTACTTTCACGGGCCTGTCCATAAAAATACCTAAAATAAGTGCGAATACAAGTTCTGCTATTTCTATACCTATCCATCAAATTGTCGTTTTCCCAGCAAAAAATATAACTTATGTGGAGCTCTATTTTTACATCACCTATAAGCTATCCATTATACCGATTACTTTCAAAGAGGCCAGAAGATTTAAAACTGACAGGAAATCGGACGGGAGCTTCGTTTGGAATGAGTATTACAGCAAAGAATAAAGCAGGGAGGTTCGAAAGACAATGACGCCCCTCCTCAAAACCCTCATCTTCCTCCTCCTCGTCCCGGTCACCGGCGTCATTTTGATTCCCCGCTGGATTCTGCTCTCCGGCTGGAACCGCACCTTTGAAATCGGAAATTGGAACCTTCTTGGCGCTCCTCTCATCGCTCTCGGCGCCGCCGGTCTTCTGTGGTGCTTCTGGGACTTCGCCACCTTTGGCAAAGGCACCCCCGCCCCCATCGACCCTCCAAAAGTTTTCGTCTCCCGCGGCCTCTACCGCTGGGTGCGCAACCCAATGTACGTCGGCATTGCTTTGATACTATCCGGCGAAGCCCTCTTCTTTGAATCCTGGTCCCTCTTCGGCCTCGCCGCCTTCGTCTGGTTCGCCCAGCATTTGTTCGTCCTGCTCTACGAAGAACCGGTTTTGAAACAAAAATTCGGCGCGGAATACGAAGCGTATCTGAAAACCGTCCCCCGCTGGCTCCCAAAACGCCCCAAATAATTGACCGTCTTTTTTGTCCCCCTTGCCAAGGGGGACGAGGCCGCAGGCCGGAGGGGGTGTCTTTTCGAATTCCCGCTTGACGGCCGCCGCCGGGCCTTCGTTATTGGCCGGGGCGGCGGCAAGAGCTCGATTATGAACTTGGAGCGCACGATTTCCTCTCTCTTGGGAAAAACCCTCCGGCTGATTACCGGACGGGGGCTTGGAAAAATCCCCTTTCTGCGCCGGGCGTATGGCTGGGCCGCATCCGGCCTTCATCCGGCGGTGGAACTGGATGGAATGAAACTCTACCTCCATCCGCAGGATTTGGAACTCTCCAAAAAACTGCTCACCGACAAAACCTGGGAGCCGTTTGAAACCGGAATATTGGCCGGGCAGGTCAAAAAAGGGGACGTGGTCTTGGACGTGGGGGCCAACGTCGGCTACTACACTCTCCTTTTTTCCCGGTGGGTCGGCGAAACGGGAAAAGTCTATGCCTTTGAGCCAGACCCGGACAATTTCGCCCTGCTGCAAAAAAACGTGCGGGCGAACCGGCGGCAAAACGTGACTTTGGTGCAAAAGGGGGTCTCCAACCGGACTGGAAAACTGAAACTCTACCTTTCCGGCCGGAACAAGGCGGGGCATCGCATTTACGCTACCGGCGAAGCCCGTCCGTCGCTGGAAATCGAATCGGTCCGTCTCGATGATTTTTTCCGGGACTACGAAGGCAAAATCGACTTCATCAAGATGGATATCGAAGGGGCGGAAGCGCTGGCGCTGGAGGGAATGGCGGAGTTGCTCGCCAAAAACGGGACGTTGAAGCTGGCGACGGAATTTTGGCCCTCTGCGCTCAAAGCCGCCGGCACAGACCCCGGCAAATATCTAAGCTCGCTGGTGGAAGCCGGGTTTGTGCTCCTCGAAATCGATGAACAAAAAGAGCAGGCTTTGCCGGCGGACGTCCCCGCTCTGCTGAAAAGAACCGACCCGCCCACTAACCTCCTAGCCCTGCGGGAATACAATCCTTGAGCGGCGCCTGTCCCCCCTGGCTCCCCAAACCCCCCAAGTAATTCATCTGAACTATATTTGGTAGCCGACACTTTAGTGTCGGATCTGTTTTCCCCCTTCCCGCTTGGGAAGGGGGTCAAGGGGTTAGGTTTGCCTTTCAATCGTCAATTTTCCAATTTCCGCTTGACGGCCGCCGACTGTCAATCTTACTTGTCCGCCGAACGGGGAGGCTTCCCCCATTAGGAGGATGCACGTGACGAACCATGCCGCCGAAACGTCGCCGCGCAAGTATGCCAAAATCGCCGGGCTCCTGTACATCGTTGTCATAGTAGCCGGCGCCTTCGCCCAGTTTTTTGTTCGCTCCAAACTCATCGTGCCGGGCGATGCCGCGGCAACCGCCGGTAACATTATGGCCTCCGAGTGGCTGTTCCGGTTCAGCATTGTGAGCGACCTAATCGCAGCCGTCTGTTATTTTCTGTTGGCTCTCGCCTTATACGTGTTGCTCAAACCGGTCAATAAAAACCTCGCTTTGCTTTTTGTGTTCTTGGTTTCAATCAGCACCGCCATATTCTGCCTCAATTTCTTGAACCAGTTTGCCGCCCTCCTGCTTTTGGGCGGCGCGGGCTACTTGAGCGTATTCGACCGGAACGAGCTGCAGGCGCTGGTGCTGTTCTTTCTTGATATGCACGGTCATGGATATGTCATCGCCAATATATTTTTTGGCGGTTGGCTCTTTCCCCTCGGTTATTTGGTTTTCAAGTCGGGTTTCTTTCCCAAAACCCTGGGCGTTTTGTTGATGCTTGCTGCTTTTGGCTATCTGATACCTTTTTTTACGACTTTTCTTCTCCCGAACTACGAGGTGATGGCATACCCGGGTCTCATAGTTGCCGTTATTGCGGAGGTGTCATTTTGCCTGTGGCTTTTGATTAAGGGGGTAAACGTGGAGCAGTGGCAAAAACGCGCCCTTGAATCGGCCTGAATCTAACTCATATCGTAGTTGTTGCGGAAAAATGAATACGGTCTGAAAGAAATTGATTGATAGTCATTCGAATTTTTAATGGAAAGGGAAAAAAATGAATGCAAACAAAACAACCGCAGGATATCCGGTGGATGTGAGGATAATCCTTTCGGCCTTATGGGCCGCTCGAATGTTGAGCGGTTTACAGGGGGATTCGACGCGCTTGCATGATCCGGCGGCGCTGAAGGAACTGGTGGCAGGAACCACGGCTGTACCGGTAACCGATGAATTATTGTTGGCAATGTCAATAATATTTGCGGTTCCGATTTTTATGAGTTTCCTCTCCCTGACGTTGAAGGATAAGGCGAATCGCCGGGCAAACCGCGCTATAGGCATGTTCTTTGTTGTGTTTGATCTCGCTTTTTTGGGCTTGGTTCTGTTCCAAGGGTCGTTTTCCTATGAGACATTTTGGTCATTTGTATATCCTGTGTTTCCTGCACTGATTGTCTGGTATGCCTGGAAGTGGCCCCAACAGGAAGCATGAGCCGCTTCCATTTTTTTAAACCACTCAGAGAAAACATGGTAATAGCTTTGGGGCATAATAACTAAACCTGACGAAATTTCCTTTTTCAAATTTCATCTTGACGCCCGCCGCCGGGCTTCCGTTATTGAGCGGTGTAACCTAACTCGGTGAGGAGCGGGGAAGAACTCCCGGCGCAGCAAAAAAATGAACCCGGTTCAAGAAATAAAGGGAAAAAAACTTCGGCCGCCCCGGGTCTATCTTTCCGAGGAGGACGTGGAGGAGGCCAAAATCATCCTGAAGCGCAACGGCCCGGCTTTCTACGAGGAAATTTTGCGCTTTCTGTCCCATCCCCTGGCGGCGCGCCGGGCGCGATTGGTGGCCGGAACGCGCTTTGTGGAATTTTCCCGCGAATTTCTGGCCGCTCTTCAACCTCTTGCCTTTATCGCGGCCTTCTTCCTCTTGACCAAAGCCTTTGACTTGGCCAACCCGTTGAGCTGGGTGGTGCTTTTGGTTTTGGTCTGGCCCTTTTTTAAAGGAAAAACGGAAAAAGAAATCAACTACGAGATTTTCGCCCGACTAATTTGTCTGGATGAAAAAATCCGCCGGGGCGAATTGGAGGCTCCGGAGCTTCCGTTCGTCAAAACGTCGCCGTTCAGCGAAAACTGAAACCTCTTTTTTCATTTTCCCTTCGGTATTGCCCTCGGCATCTACACGATTTGGCTTTTGACCCGCAAGGAAACGGCCGGGGTTTTTGCATCCAAGCCATCCCCTTAGCTGCCGTCGGCGGGTTGGATATGTATTGTTTCCAGACATGGGTAACAAATGAAAAAACGCCCCTGGCATCTACAGAGCGTGACCGGTGGTAACCCAACCGGGTCCTAGCTTGGTCCAAACCGACTGGACAAGTTTTTACATGCGAAACAGATACCCAAAACCGCTTAGCCCCCGGCCTCCGCTGGGGGGATTCGTTTCCCAGGGGCAGAGGCCCCTGGGCTACCCTTTGGGTGGGCGCAAAAAAGTGTTACCCATGTCTGGGTACTGTACATCGGCGGGTTGGATACCTCTTGACAGACGCCCCGGCATTGAATTATTTTCTTTTCAGCATGGAGGGATTCCGATGAAGCAGGATGCTTCGGTAACGTCATCCCCAAGCGCCGCGCCGTACCGCGCTTTCCACTCCCGGTCCGAAGAGGCGCGCGAGCGCAAGGAGAAAATCCGGGAATTGCACAAAACCAAGCCCATCTACGCGGGCATTGCTCCGGTCTTTTTCGTCATCTGGGCCGCCTCGGCGTATTTTACCCTGCAGATGCCTAATGTCTGGCTCAAGCTTCCCGGCTATTTTCTTATCGGCGTGGTCCTGCACTCCCTCGGGATTCTGATGCATGAGGGGCTGCACGGCAAGCTTTTCAAAAGCAAGAAGCCGAATCGCTGGGTCGGGTTTCTCTGCGGCGCCCCCGCCCTCGTGGGGATTTCCGCCTACAAAACGGTGCATCTTTACCATCACCGCTTCGAGCGGGGAATCGAAGACCCGGATGAATTCGAAAATATCTCCCGCCGTCCTTTCGTTCTTAAACTGGTTCTCTTGGGCTGGTTTTTTGTGGGGGCCTATTTTTACATCTTCCACGTTCCCATAAACGGGCTGCGGCTCGGCAACCGGCTGGAAAGAAGAAGAATCATCGAAGAATATCTCTTGATGATTGCCCTGATTTTCTTGGCCTTCCAAATCGTTCCCATTCAGATTTTGGCCCAGGTCTGGCTGATTCCGATTCTCTTCACCGCCCAGCTGGCCCAGGTGCGCGGGCTCGCGGAGCACGTTTTCACCGCCGGGGATGACCCCGTGCGCGCCACCCGCACGGTGCACTCAAACTTTCTGGTCCGCTTCTTTATGTGCAATATGAACTACCATCTCGAGCACCACCTCTATCCCGGCGTTCCTTGGTACAACTGCCGCCGCCTCCATTTTCTGCTTTTGGACGACATCAAAAAAGCGGGCGGCTCGGTCTACAACTCTTATCTCGTTTACCTCTGGGATATGGGTAAAGCCCTCTTTTCAAAAGTCACCAATCCGTATGCCGAAACCGGCCCCCCCGCCGGCTACTACACGCATTATATGCCGGTTTTGAGCGGCAGCGGAGCGCAACCCAACGGCGCCGCTTCGTCAAAGTCAACTCAAACGCCCGCCAAGTAAGCTCGTGTCTTTTCCCTCCCCTTAAGGGGAGGGATTAAGGGTGGGGTCGCCTTTCAATCATCAATCGTCAATCATTCAGTCTTCAATCCCCGTCTTTTTTGTCCCCCTTGGCAAGGGGGACGAGGCCCGAAGGGCCGGAGGGGGTGTCCTTGCAACCACAACGCCCGTTTTCCGCCATCTCCGGCAAAAATCCGCCAATGCTCGTTGCGGATGCCGCCGAACCCTCTTTCCATCCCTTTGTCCGCCAACACCGACGCACCGCATTTGCTTTTGGCATCAAACTTGATGAATATTCGGCCGTATGGGCGGGCCAAAATCAAACTGGGGCAAAAAACTTCTCCTTACCGCTGTGGGAACGTTTATTGTCCAGACTGCCCCGACCATAGCGCAAGATTATTACAACCCCAAATCCGAAAAAGCCGCCGAAGTCCTTTCCTTCTTCGGCACGGCCGTGCCGGTCGCTTTCGGCGTCTGGCAGGTGAGCCGGGAAAGCAACAACGACTACGGCTCTTTCGTGGCCGCCGGGGGCTTGATATTGGGACCGGCTGCGGGCTATTTCTACGCCGATATGCCCCGGCGGGGACTGATTGGAATGGGAATTCGAACAATTTTATTCACTGGAACCCTAATCACGGCAGCCGCCGTGGATAATTCGACAAGCCTCAAACATTTTGACCGGACAAAAGAGGCCGGGGAAGTCCTCACGGTCCTTGTTGTAGGCACGAGCGCCGTTGCTTTGGCTGCACTCGTAGATATCTTATCGGTTAGGGAAGCGGTCAAAAAGCAGAACCAAAAACTTTACTACTGCGATTTTACTCTCCTTCCGGCATATTTTACGCAGCACCAAGCGGGCAGCCTGCAACTGCGGCTTGCGTTCTAATTTTTCATTAACGATTAAACCGCTTAGTCCCCCGGCTTCTGCCGGGGGGATTGGCATTCCCAGGGGCAGAAGCCCCTGGGCTAAACTCTCTCGTTTTCCGAATCTCAAAAAATATCTACTTGACGGTTCATTGTAACCGGCCTTAATTAAAATCGTGCCGATTTTATCCGCGTTGGTGCTGGCCTCCGGCCTTCTGACCGATTCCCCTCCGCCCGATTTCCAACTGCAAAACTTGAAAAAAGAGCCCGCCAAGCTTTCGGACTACAGCGGCAAAATCACAGTCTTGAATTTCTGGGCCACCTGGTGCGTCCCCTGCCGCAAGGAAATGCCCCTTTTCGTGGAATTGCAGAACGAGTACGGCCCTAAGGGGGTGCAGTTCATCGCCGCCTCGACCGACCCCGCCAGAGATAGAAAAAAAGTGGAAAAGTTTACCCAAAAATACGGCCTCAACTTTCCCGTCTGGACCGGCGCGCGGCCCGAAGAGCAAATTGCCTTTCACCTGGGCACTTCCCTGCCGGCAACGGTCATTTTAGACACCAACGGACAACCGGTTTTTCGCATAATCGGCGAAGCCCAGCGCGATTCGCTCGTTTTGCGGCTGAATTGGCTGCTTTCCGACCGAAAAGCGCCAATGCCGGGGGAAATCGTTTTGCCCCCCGGAATCACGCCGGAGCATTGGAAGGAACACGAACTGGGAGAAGAAGAGGATGAGCACGAGCACGAACAACACGCCCAAACCCCGGGGTCGGAGGTCCCCAGCTGACCCCTCTGACCCGGCGAGGGTCGGGCGGTCCGTGGGACTGCCGGGGATTTGGAGGGGCGCTGGATTGCCGCCGTGCGGGTGATTCCGGACGCCGTCAAGCGGGCCCGGTGGCGCAATACGCTCCAGTTCCGGTTTCTGCCGACCCTCTCCGCCGGAGTTGAATTGAATCTCCTCTCGGAAAAAGAAATCGCCAACCCACTGGCGAACTGGCTGGCGGTAACGGAAACCAAAACCCGCCCGGCCTTGATTTTCGGCACCAGCTCCGACCGCATCGGCACCCCCACCGGCCAATCCTTCTTCGGAACGCTAAGCAAGGATTTAAAATCCCACACTGGGATTCCGATTGCCCCCTATGCCGGCGTGACCTACGGCACCTACGAGGACAAATGGCGCCCAATCGGCGGGGTAAATATCCGCTTCCCGCATAACTTCTCGTCCTTGATAATTTTCGACGGCGTCAAACTCCACCCCACCGCCGGCTGGTCGTACAGGAATTTCACCTTCACCTTCCTCCTCGCCGCCGGCCAAGACCCGGGCCTCGCCGCAAGCGTTGCGTTTTAATCTGACAATGGGATTGCGCAATTGGGTGTTCTCGACCGCTCGTAAAACTCTTCGCGGTCTGTCCGGCCGGGGACTGGGCACGCTTGGACCGGCCCGGGCGGCTTATGCTTTGTTCTTCAAATATCTACGCCCGGCGGTTGAAATCAACGGCTACAAAATGTATATCAACCCGCACGACATGGTGGTTTCCAAAAAACTGGTTTTCGACAATGCCTGGGAGCCGTTCGAAACCGAAATTTTCATGCGGGAAATCAAACCGGGGGACGTGGTTTTGGATATCGGCGCAAACATCGGCTACTATACCCTTCTGGCCGCCAAGCTGGTCGGCCCGACGGGCCGTGTGTACGCTTTCGAGCCGGAGCCGGTCAATTTCGAGCTGTTGAAAAAGAATGTGCAGGCCAATGGATTCACCAACGTAATTCTGGAACAAAAAGCGGTCTCCAATCAAACCGGCAGATTGAAGTTGTACGTTAGCGACCAGAATAAGGGAGACCACCAAATATACGCTTCCGGGGAAAGCCGCTCTTTCGTCGAAATAGAGGCGGTGCGGTTGGATGATTACTTCCGGGACTATACGGCGGCCATCCACGTCGTTAAAATGGATATCCAGGGCGCGGAAGGTTTCGCGCTGGAAGGAATGGAAAAACTTCTGAATAAATTTCCAAAGCTGAAGCTTCTCACCGAGTTTTGCCCGGAAAGGTTGAAAGCTTGCGGAATCGACCCGCGGGAATATCTCGATCGCTTGAAGGCCTGCGGCTTTCACCTGCAAAAAATCGACGACCATAGAGGCCGGGTGGAGGCCGCAAGCGCCGAAAACCTGTTGCAAATGTCCGCGCCCGAAACTAACTTGTTGTGCACAAAATGAATTTCCCGAGTAATTCTCTTCTGTCCCCGTTCGATTTCCGAAACTCCGTTTACGGATGAAATTGGAAACGCGTATGACAGGCCCGTCCCTCTCCGCCGGGGAAAAACCGGATCTTCCCGGGTTCATTTTATGGGTCCTCTCTGCGGTTGCCGCCGTTTTCTTCATTTTTTTCGGCATTGCCCACACTTTCGGAATGGATGAAGCCTGCAGCGTTCATATAGCCATCGGTTCCCCCTCCCAGATTGTCAGAAACATTTCCGAAAACAGCCACACCCCCCCGCTCTATTACTTTTTGCTTGCCGGCTGGATGAAACTGTTCGGTATTGGAGAAGTTGCCACTCGGATTCTTTCCGGCCTGTTTTTCATCCTCAGCCTGCCCGCCATCTACGCGCTCGGCAGACGGCTGTATGACCCGAAAACCGGAGCGCTGGGCGCGTTTCTTTACCTCATCAGCCCCATTGCCATCGGCCAGTCGCAAAACGCGCGGATGTATTCCCTGCTCGGGTTTTTGACCATCCTTTCACTGCTCTATTTTTTCAAATTGGTCAACGCCAAATCCCCCCGCAAATGGGATGGGGTGCTGTATGCCGCCGCTACCGCTGCCGGCATCTTCACACATTACTGGTTTTTCTTCGTAGTCGCATCGCAGGTTGCCACCACCCTTCTGCTTTTCCGGGGGCCCTCGCTCAAATGGATCGGAGCCGCTGTTGCAGCCGCCGGGCTCTCCTTCTTGCCCTGGGTTCCCTCGCTTTTGAAACAAATGGCGAATGGCGGCGCCTACTGGTGGATTCCCAAACCGGACGCCCTTCTTTTCTTCTCTTCTTTTCTCGGATTTTATGGCGGAGGAAAACAAGGCTTGCCGGTTTTTGCCGCTTTCTTGTTTCTCGTTTTGTTGTCGTTTCATAATTTTAAGCCGCGCCTTGCTTCCTTGGTTTCGCTGAAACGGTTTTTGGCGCAAAAAAATACTCTATCCCTCGTCTTGCTGTCCGCAATTGCCCTTTTAATCCCGCTCCTGATTTCGCTGGAAAAACCGATTTTTGCGCCCAACAAATACACCGTAATCGCCCTTCCGCCCTTCGCTTTGTTCGTCGCTGCGCTGTTGAGCCGGTTTGGCAGCCAGATTTTAGTTCTGGTGTTTTGCTATGCCCTCCTGGGAACGGTAGTCGCGGCATATGCGCATAGAAAAACCCGCTTTCACGAACACACGGATCAATCGACCGCCGACTACTTGATTAAACACGCCGCGGACGGCGATGTTTTGCTTTTTGCCGGGGCCAGCCGGTCGGCTCTAGAGTATTACTTGCGCCTTCGGAAGCCGCCAAAAAGCTTCGTCAAACTGTCATTCCCCGTTGAAATGGCCGCGCACCCTTGCTGGATGAATCGGGAGGACACCCTAAGCCGGCTGCCGCTGCTGACAAGGGAGGCGGACAGTTTGGCGGCTGCGTTGGACTCTGCTTTGGTACGGAAAGAACGGAAGGTCTGGCTTATTTACGGCTTTTACGGGGAAATCGACGGGGCCATCCGCGCCGGCCTCGATCGCCGCTTTCAACTCTTGCAGGAAAAAAATCTGGAAAATGCCTATTATACTTTTTACAAAAAAATCGCCGTCTTTCAAAAACCGAGGGTTCATTCATTTCATCAACCGACAACCCCGCAAAAAAAGCAAAACCACTGACTGCCTCCTCCGGCCGTCCTCTAAAAATTGCCTTTCTCACCTCCGGCGATGCGGCGAATAAAAAACACTGGTCCGGCAGTCCGTACTACATGGCCCGGGCCTTGGAAAAAAACGTTGGGGAAGTCGTTTTTCTCGGCCCCGTCCGGCTGAAAAGAAAGTGGCTGGGTAAACTGGCCAATCGGACCGCCCGGATGTTCGCAAAGCAGTACGACTACACCCACAACACTTTCATGTCCAAAGCCTACGCCCGGTCTTTTGCCCGCAAGCTGGCTGGACAAAACTTCGATTTTATCTTCGCCCCGGCCGCCTCGACCGAAATCGCTTTTCTGGAAACGAAACTTCCCATTCTTTATAGCTCCGATACGACCTTCGAGTTGATGGTAAATTATTACCCCGGTTTTAGCCGCTTGCTTCCATATTCGATCCGGGAGGGAAACTTCGTAGAACGGAAAGCGGTGAACAAAGCCGCTCTGCTGATTTACCCCACCGACTGGGCCGCCCGTTCGGCGGTCGAGGACTACGGTGCTGACCCGAAGAAGGTGCACGTCGTTCCCTACGGAGCCAACCTGGATGAAGTACCGGAACGGGAAAAGGTTTTGCAAAGAAAAAAATCCGAGCGATGTCGGCTGCTTTTTTTGGGTGTGAACTGGGAGCGTAAAGGGGGGCCGATTGCCTTCGAAACACTCTCGCAGTTGGAAAAAACCGGAATCCCGGCGGAGTTGACGGTCTGCGGCTGCACGCCGCCGGCCTCCTTTTCGCACCAGAAAATGCGGGTCATTCCGTTCCTGGACAAAAACGACCCGGCTCAAAGCAGGCAATTAGCCGACCTTTTTTGGGAGTCCGATTTTCTGCTACTGCCCACTCGCTACGAATGCTATGGAGTGGTGTTTTGCGAGGCGGCTGCCTTCGGCCTGCCAGTGATAACCACCGATACGGGAGGTGTCTCGAGCGTGATTCGGAATGGAGAGAACGGATATATGCTCCCGTACGAGGCCGGCGGCGCCGACTACGCCCGGCTGATTGCTGAAATTTACGGTGACAACACCCGCTACTATGAACTCGTTCGCAAAAGCAGGCAAGCGTTTGAAGAGCGGCTGAACTGGGACTTCTGGGCTCAAACGGTGAGGCGGCTGATTTCCCAAAAATTCGGCCTCCGATAGGGCCTTGCGCATTCAAAACAAAAAAAGCGGCTTCCGCCGCCTTCGGCATCCGTCAAGCCCCTTATTCCCGGACGGAAAGCTCCGCCAAAACCCGCGACCAGTCCCGGTGGTTTTTCAACGTGGACAACTCCGACGGGGTGGCCAGCTTCATAAAACTGTCATAGGCGGCCTGCGCTTTCCTTTTATTGTTGGACTGGATGTAACTCAAGACCAAATAGCCGTGAATCATCGCCGGCTTGCTGCTGGAGCCAAGCGCCTTCTCAAACGCACGGGCGGCGTCCTTAAACTGCCTTTCCTGGTATTCCAGCTTCCCCAAAGCGAAAAAGCCGTCCAGCGAACCGCCGAACTTTTTGGTATGCTCCTGAAAAGTTTCCCGCGCCGCTTTCGTGTTTCCCATCGCCACGTACAAATTCCCCAGCTCCATAAGCGCCCCCCCCTGGTTCGGGTCCGCTTCCAGAACTTTCAGGTACAGCTCCTCCGCCTTTGGATACGAACCCTGCTGGGCATAAATTCGGGCCGCTTTCGTAAAATAAGTGTTGCCGGAGCGGACCTCCTGTTTTCCCCAATACGCCTCTCCCAAAAGGGTGTGGGCGGCGGCCGAGCCGGGACGGATTTTTACCGCCTCGGAAAGGGCCGTTACCGCCCTGGAGTAATCGTTTTTGGCCAAATAATTTTCCCCTTCTTTCAAATAATCCTCGAACCCTTTGCGCACCGGCTGCTCGGAGACGGTCGGGACCGTTTTTTCGGGAACCAAAGCCACCCGCACCCGGTTCATCTGTCCCGGTTTCAACTCCACCGGGTTCTGCCAGTCCTGATAACGCTCCCGCTTGACGGAAAGAGTGTGCCGCCCCGCCGGCAAATCCTTGAAAATTCCCCCGCTCCCCAACGACTGGCCGTCCAGGTACGCTTCCGCATCCGCGGGCTCAACCGAAAGGGTCAATCCGGCCAAACGCGGCTCCGGCGCCGGCGGCGTTTCCGGCTGGGAGGGGAGAGCCGGCTTCGGCTCCACCACCGGAATCTGGCTCAAAATCTCCTCCTGGGTGGGCTGCAGGGTGATAATTATCGGGGCAATCCCCCCCTTGGTTACCTCCACCTGGGCCCTTCCCTCCAACCCCGCCCCTTCCGCCAGCAGGTTGTAGCTGCCGGGCGGCAGCTCTGGCATAACGAAAAACCCGGCCTCGTTGGCGATGGCGCTTTCCCCTCTTTCCAAGAGGCGCACACGGGCGCCGGGAAAAGTGGAACGGGTGCGGCTGTCCAGGGCCAGCCCGGCGATGCCGCCTGGTGACGGGCGGGAAACCACCCACAAAAGCGCCCCCGCCAGAAGCAGCATCACCATCGGCAAAACGTAAACCCATCTCCCCCCGCCGGCCGAACCGGGCTTTTCTCTCAAAACGTAAATCCGGTCCTTGAATGTCAGTTCCTCTCCGGAAGCCAGGTGGGCGCCGCCGACTAAGTGAATGTGCGTGCCTGAAAAATAGGCGATTCCCCGCGCCACGGAGGTGGGGGATGGACGGTCGTTTGGGACAGATTCACCGCCGCTCGGCGGAGCGGAGCGCCCTCCCCGCGCGCTCATCGGCAAATCGTTTCGCTTGCGCTCGATTTTGGGGGAAAGGGTGGAAGCGGCCGATTCGCGGACAGCTCCCCCGGAGGTCGTTTTCCGCGCCGCATCCAGTTCCAACAAAAGCGCCCGGCGCTCCTCGGCCGAAAGGTAGCTTTTCGGCCCGCCCCCTGATTCTTCGTGGGGCGACGAGCCGGTCGAACCGCCTTTTTCGATGGCGGCCGAAAGGGTCTCCGGCTCCTCCTTGGCGGTTTCGGGGACGGCGAACCCCTCGCTCAAAGGGGATTCGCTGAAGGCCAAGGGCTCCTCGTCCGCCGGGGCGGGTTGGGGCGCGGCCGGAGCCGTTTCATTGTCAGGGTTGGCTTCGGCCTTATTTGGATTGGCTTCGGGTTCCTCCGGAGTGGTTCCGACCTTGTCCGTGTCCTCCTCACTTTTTTCCGGGCCGGTTTTTCCGCCCGGTTCGGAAAGCTTCACAACGCTCACCCGCTGGGTGTCCCCTTCGAGGGTCAACTCCCCTTTTTCCGCCTCCGGCCCCTCCCCGGCCAGCCCCACCTCCCTGCCTTCCCGGGCGGAAGCTTCGCAGGCCGGGCAAAAAACTTTCCCTTCTTCGTGGATGGTAATACCGCAGCTTTTGCAAATGTTCATCTCTCCCCCACCGTTCCCTTTGAGTATCGGAAAAAAAAGGCTTATCTTTAACCGGGATGAAAATTGGGACGGTTTACCTTCCGGTCCTGCTGCTGGCCGGCCTCTTTTTAACCTGCCGGAGGCAAAAAACGGACTCGCAGTCCGCCGTTGCCCCCCCGGCCGCCGCACCCGCCTCCTCCGGGCTGGAACTTAAAGACCGCCTAAGTGAGGGAAAGGAGTTTCCCCGTTTGAGCGTGGCCGACCATCTGGGAAACCGTTACAATTTGTATGCTCTTTTATCCAAACCGAAAAACGTCGTGCTCTTGGTGGATGCCCACTGCCCCGCCTGCGCCGAGGAGGCCGAAACTCTGCAGCGCTTCGCTTTGCGAAGGCCGGACTTGAACGTGCTGGGTATTTCAAAAGACTCTCTTTCGGCGGTTCTGGCCTTCAAAAAGCGCCACGGCCTGGTTTTTCCGATTTTGCTGGACGTGGAAGAAAAACTGGTGCCGGACTACCGGCGGGTGACTTTTCCGACCTTGATTTTGGTGGGGCCGGACAAAAGAATAATCAAACTGTACGAAGGGGGAATTCCCCCGGCAGAAGCGGGGGTGTTGCTGCAAACCCTTTTGGGGAATTAGCCGGCGGGGCGCACCAAACTTTCCCTGGCCGGGCAGGCGCCCGAAAGCGGGCTAC
Source organism: Candidatus Zixiibacteriota bacterium (assembly GCA_022614805.1). GTDB lineage: Bacteria > Zixibacteria > MSB-5A5 > DSPP01 > DSPP01 > DSPP01. Next base: position 46,582 of record JAKEHY010000025.1, read on the forward strand.
CCTTTCCGTTTCGGTTTGGAAGGAACCGACGGTTTGGCCGGCTTTTTATCCGGTGCGGCCGCCCCGCCATCCCCCAGGCGAACGACGGCCGGATAAATGGGCGCCCCTTGCGGGGTAACGAATTCGAGGTTGGGCTGCATGCTGACGGTGGCCACCGAACGGATGGAAATCGGACGGGATGCGGGCGCCCGGAAAAACATCTTCATCACCAGCCCGTTCCCCGGGCTCATGGAAGGGGCCCCCGCCGAGAGAGCCGAAAAAAGCCCCACGACGACCGTATTGGCCACCTTGGTGGATTTGTTGACCAGCTTGGTCTGAAAGAAATCGATGCGCGTCCCGGCCAGGCTGATGGAATCAAACTTCATTAAGGAATCGTGGCGGATGGGGAAGGTGAAGGCGAAAAGGGATTCGTCGTTGAAAACGTGGAAGTGCAAAACCCACTCCCCCTCCTTGGCCCCTTTTTGCAGGTCCAGAAACAAAGTATCAGCGGCTCCCAGGGAATCCCGCACGGCGGGGGGCAAAAACGGCACCTCGCCGGGCTTGAGCTGGGTTAATAGGGTTAAAGGGTCTTTTTTCTCTTTCTCTTGAGCAAAAACAAAAACGAAAGCCCCCACCAAAAGAATTACTGCCAAACCAATCTTGCGCATTTTTCCTCCTAAGCCCATATTTTGTTATACCCTTGCAATATCGCCCCCAATCCGCCTTTGTCAAGGCAAAATCAGACGTAATGTAGGGGCGGGTTTCCCCGTCCCGAGCAACGCCGAGGGAAAACCCGCCCTTTATCCTCGACGGTAGCCGACACTTTAGTGTCGGAAAATCTCCTCGACTAAATTCGAGGCCGCCGTCAGGCCATACGCTTGCCGAACCTCATCCCGGCGGCGGGGTCAAATATACCCTGCTCAACTCCGGCCTATTTTCTTCAGCAGGGAAAAGGCGCCTCGTTGAACGTCGCTGCAATCAGCGATACAATATCTGCGCCGGAGAGGTTCCCGGTGCAGTTTACGTCCGCGTAGCACAGGTTGCAGTCCCCGCCAATCGTTCCGGTTCCATTCTCGTTGAACGTGCAATTTATCAGCAATACAATATCGGCGCCGCTCAAAGTCCCCGAGCCGTTCATATCCCCCTTCACCGCCGCACAAAGGCCATAAACAAAAGCCGAACCGGCCTTGGCCGCTCCGCCCGGGTTGGTGGAAGGAGCGCCAATAATGAGGTCAGCTTTGCCGTCCCCGTTGACGTCTCCGGCCGAGGCCACGGAGAAACCTAAACTGTCGCCGACGGCGGCGCCGTTTATCTGACCGAGCAGGGAGCCATCGGCACCGGAATGGACGTAGGCGGAGCCGGCGCCGCTAAGCCCGCCTGCGCCGGCGCTAGGAGCGCCGATGATGAAGTCGGCCTTGCCATCCCCGTTGACATCCCCGGCGGAAGCGACGGAGAAGCCCAGATAGTCACCGGCAGCGACGCCGTTTTTCAGGTAGAGCAGGGAGCCATCGGCGCCGGAATAGACGTAGGCGGTGCCGGCGTCGCTAAGCAAGCCCACGTCCATAAAAGGAGCGCCGATGATGAAGTCCGCCTTGCCATCCCCGTTGACGTCTCCGGCGGAGGCGGCGGAGAAGCCCAGAAGGTCTCCGGCGGCGGCGCCGTGTTTCTGGTAGAGTAGGGAACCGTCGGCGCCGGAATAGACGTAGGCGGTGCCGGCGTCGTCTTGCCGCAAAGGGTCGTTCCTAGGAGTTCCGATGATGAAATCAGCTTTACCATCCCCGTTGTCGTCCCCGGCGGAGGCCACGGAGAAACCTAAGCTGTCGCCGATGGTGCCCCCGTTTTTCTCATATAGCAGGGAGCCATCGGCGCCGGAATAGACGTAGGCGGAGCCGGCGCCGCTAAACCCGGCGGTGGGGTCGGCGCCAGGAGCACCGATGATAAAATCAGCCCTGCCATCCCCGTTGACGTCTCCGGCGGAGGCGACGGAGAAGCCCAGAAGGTCTTCAACGGCGCCGCCTTTCTGGTAGAGCGGAAGGACACCGCCGCCTGAATAAACAAAGGCGGAGCCGTTGACTTGGCCGGAGAACGGGGCACCGACGATGTAATCGTCGTTGCCATCGCCGTTGACGTCTCCAGCCCCGGCGACAGACCAGCCCAGAAGGAATAAGTTGCCGTCGCCCTTTCTCGTATGGAGCACAGCTCCGCTGGCGCCGGAATAAACGACGGCCAAACCTGTGTTCAACTCGCCCTCCAGTTCGAAAGCAGGAAGACCGATGATGAAGTCGGCTTTGCCATCGCCGTTCACGTCCCCGGCCGAAGCCACCGACCAGCCCAGAAAGTCTTGGGCTGCGGCGCCGTCTTTCTGGTAATGAAGATTAAATTGACCGAAAGTAACTGCCGGCAAAATCAAAACTAAAAGAAATACCGCCAGAACTCCTGCCCGAATTCTCATAATACCTCCCTAATGTTTTAAACGCTGCCTGCTCAACTCCGGTCCTTTTTCGTTCAGCAGGGGAAAGGCGCCTCGTTGAACGTCGCCGCAATCAGCGATACAATGTCTGCGCCGGAAAGATTCCCGGTGCAGTTTACGTCCGCATAGCACAGGTTGCAGTCGCCGCCGACCGTTCCCGTTCCATTCTCGTTGAACGTGCAATTTATCAGCAAGACAATATCGGCGCCGCTCAAAGTCCCCGAGCCGTTCAGGTCTCCCTTCACCGCCGCGCAGGAGGAAGTGATGGTCAAAAGGTTGTTGCCCGTGCGGCTTTGGCCGTCTGGATTGGTAATGGTCACACTTTGGCTTCCGAGGGAAGCCCCCACGGTGGAGATGTTGAGCGTCACCGATGTCGGGCTGTTGAAGGTGACGCTGTTCACGGTAACGCCGCCGCTGACCGTAGCGCTGATATGATTTGGGAAACCGGGCCCGCCAATATCTGCTCCCGGGTCGAAAAACTCCGAGCCGGAGACGGAACTCCCGGAAATGGTCACGACCACCGAAGCTTGCCCCGGCGCCACGCTGGGCGGCGCAGCCGTTGCCGGGGTTGCCGGCGGCGGCGCCAGAAGCTGAATGACCCGAACGCCCCAGGAACTGGTCGCATTGCAATATTCCTGAAAAGTCCACATCGTCTGGTCATCGGCCGGATCGACGACTGTCTGCGAATAATCCCCCCAGCGTTGCGGCGGACTAGAATAGCTGTAAATCGTGCTGCTCGATTGGGTCAGCGTATGCGCCTGGGTGGTTCCTAAAGCGTCGGTTCGCAGCCTCCCGGCCGCGGCAATGCTGGCAAATCCCGTAGTGTTATTCAAGCTGGCCCGGCTGGAGGCGATAGCCATATGCCCCTGTCCCGACATCGCCACGGAGGGAATCCAGAAGCCAAAGGGGTTGCTGGCGGCAGGATCGAACAGCGTCCCCAACTGAACCAAAGTTGGACTGGTGGTCAAATCCCCTATTTCATACCAGCGGGAACCGTTGCGATTCCCGGCGGCCGAACCGACTCCGCTGCTGTTTACCTCGATGTTATGCGCGGTCCAAAGCGTGCGGGTCCCGTTGATTTTATTGGTATGAATCGAGGCGGAAAACAGCCGGTCGTCAATTGCGTCGAGCGTGGCCCCGGGGGAGGGTTGAACCTGCTCCATCGGAAAAGTGGTTATCGGTACGGGGAGAACGATGTTTCCCGAAAGGGTTGGCGTCCCCCCCGGGTTGTTGACCCGCCGTAAAACCAGCTTGCTGAAAACAAAGACATCCACCCCTATAAAGTATCCTTCGGTTGCGTTCGGGTCATCATTCTGCACACCTTGAGGGGTAAAAGGGCCGACACTGCCCACAAAGTCAATGAGTCCAGGGAACGCCGTGACTGTCAGCGAACCGCCTATAAGGTCGGCCTTGTTGATGACAAACGCGGTGGTATTGGTAAAATTGAACGTAACGCCATCAAACACGTTCACCCCCACATAAAGGGCATTCCTGTCAATGCCTAAGGTGGGATAATCAGCAAAATCGGCCGGGTCGCCTTGGAAGCTGAAGAAAGTAAAACTGGAGGTGTTGGTGATGGTTGAACTGGAACTGACGGCAATCAACACATCGTTGGAGGGGCTGCTAACATTAATACAAACTACGAACCACCGCCCGGAGAGCCGGTCGTAGCGAATACGCGGATAAGCCGTGCCGGCCCCCCCCTTACGGATACAAAAAAAGTCTCCAGCGAGGTGTTAAGTCCGCCAAGCACTCCGCTTTTGCTAAAAACCTTGATGCGGCCATTGGTGGCGACGAGAATCTGCGTCGGACTGACGTCTCCGGCCGGATCCGGCGGGACAAAGCCGGATTCGGTGCTCTGGATTGCCAGAAAACTGGTCCCCACGGTTTGCGGATTGAGTGCTTGAGGTAAGGATGACAAGGCGGTTTTTTCAACCGGCGCCGGCCATTGGGCGGCCTCCAGCGCATTCGGATTCCGTTGTTTGTTTCTTAGAGAAATCAAAGGGCTTGGCCTGCTCCGTACAGCGGCAATTGCGGCAAGGCTGCCCGCTTTTTGCTCCCGTGCCATAATCTCCGCAACCGTTTCGCTCTTTCCTCTCTCACCGGTCCAAGGAACACCCGGAGTTAAAGCCGGATTTCCGAAAACAAGTGAGTTGGAGAAAAAAAACGCAACCGGCAAAATCAAAGCCGCACGAACTAACGCCAGAACTCCTGCCCGAATTCTCATAAAACCTCCCGTTATGTTTTTAACCCTGCACTATTAGTATAGCCTCCCTTTTTTCCTGACGCAAGCAAAATCAATACAAAACCGATATGAATTCCGCCAAAATTGGCAGCTTCTTCGAGCGAGTTGTCCAAAAGCCCCCTATTTAGTAGAGGGACGTGTGTGCACGAATCACTAATCACCCCTCTCTAATCTCTGTTTCATTTCCCTCCCCCTTCCCGCATCGGGAAGGGGGATTAAGGGGGTTAGGTCAAATGCCCACCCAAAATGGAGGTAAAAATGCTCAAATTCTTAACAAGGCTTTTCCCCGGTCACAAAAACGCAAAAAAATTCCCCGGTTTTGAGGCTTCGCTAAAGCTTCACAGGCCGAAAAAACTGTATCCAAAAAGACCGCAGGCAATTTCGGAACCGAATGCCGACGTTTTTCGCTTTCAAACCTGGGACCGGCCGACGCGGTTGGAGTTCTACCGATTCATAAGGGATAATGTTCCGATTTTGAACTCCGTCATTTGGACTTGGGCAAGATTATGCGCCGCGCCAAATCGATTGGAAATCACTGGAGAAACTGCAGCGGAACAAAAAAAGAAGGCGCAAAAAATTCTGCGGGGGCTGGATGAGCGGCTGTACCAATATCCCTTCGCCCGTTTCGGCGGCACGGATGCGGTTCTGGCCCAGTTTTTCAATTCGCTCTTTACGCTGGGAGCGGTGGCCGGTGAAATCGTTTTGAACCCCAGCCGCACGAAAATCGAGAAATTTTTCTTCATCGACCCGGCCACGCTCGGTTTTGTGTGGGATAAATCAGGGAACTGTCAAATATATCAGCAAACCGAAAACGGGGAAAAACTCTTGAACCCCTACTCGATTTACTACGCCGGGCTGGATGCCGAGATGGCCAACCTGTATGGCCGCTCTATTCTCGGTTCGATTCCTTTCGTCGCCAAAGTCGAGCAGTCGCTCGTGGCGGATATGCAGAAAACGATGCACAACGCCGGCTACAACCGGATTCACGTCAAAATCAAACCGCCCGAGAAACGGGAGCTGGAAACGGATGAAACCTATCTCGAACGCGCGAACAAATATTTCGACGACACGGTGAGAGCGGTGAAGGATTTGGCGCCGGAGGACAACCCGGTGACCTGGAACGACGTGGAGATTGAATATATCGGCCCCAAAGGCCCCCTTTCCTCCTCCGAGTCATGGTATATCACCCACAAGGCGATGGTGGAGGACATTTGCGCCGGCACGCATCTCGACCCTTTTCTGCTCGGCTATTCTTACGGCACGACCCAGACCTGGGCCCGCTTCAAATACGAACTGGTCTTGCGGCAGGTCGTCTCCGTGCAAAGAATCGCCAAACGCTTTATGGAATGGATTTACAATTTGGAATTGGCGTTGAACGGCATCGACAATCTGAAAGCCGAGTTCCATTTCGACAACAGAAAGAGTTTCGACATTCTTGAAAATGCGAAGACCGAGCAGATGAAGTTAGATAATTTGATTAAAAAACAGACCGCCGGATACATCACTTTCGACCAAGCCAAATCCCAGGCGCAAGGGTCGTAGGGGCAGGCCGCCTTGCCTGCCCAGTAGGGGTTTGATTAATCAAACCCCTACACAAAACCGTAGGGGCACGGCATGCCGTGCCCCTACGGGCGAACGCCGTTCGCCCCTACGGTTTTATTTTTTCCCTCCCCTTGAGGGGAGGCTTGCCCGAGTCGCCCGTACGGACGGCCAGGGGATTAAGGGTGGGGTCAATTTTTTTCAAATGCAGCAAAATGTTCAAAGGTTTCTCGATGAATCCCTCTGGCTCAAGGCCGCCGCCGACCCGGCCTGTTTCGCAGAAACAATCCTGGGCGCCGGACTGCATCTTGGCCAAAAAAAATGGCTGACAAACGCCAATAAAAATGAAAACCTGCTCCACGCCGGCAATCGCTGGGGGAAGGGAGAGGTGCAGGCGTTAAAAATTCTGCACCTTATGCTGTTTCGACTCGCGGGGGGCAAACCCGTCAAGGAAAATTACCGCCTGGCGAACGTCAGCATCACCCAGAACCAGTCCGAAATCGTCTTTCGGAAGATTCTCCGCTGGATAAAGGAAGCCAAATGGCTGGAAATTCTGGTGAAGGAAGAAAAGCGCACCCCTTTCCCAACCATCCGATTGGCCACCGGCGCCGAAATCTCGGCCCGGACGACCCAGAAGCGTGGGGAATATTTGTTGGGGGAGGGATACGATTTCATAAACTTTGACGAGGCCGCCTTCGACCCGGCGGGGGAATACGTGGCCGACAAAGTGCTGGCAATGCGGCTGGCGGACCGCGGCGGGATGCTGGATTTCACTTCGACGCCGAAAGGGCGCAACTGGTTCTATCAGCGCGCAGAAAAATTGAAGGTGAATCCACGTTGGGGATACGTCCAGGGAGGCGACACACGCGAAAACCGTTTCGTCAACCAGGAATATCTTGCCGAACGGATAAGAAGCTGGCCGGAGAATCTGGCGCGGCAGAACGTGGGGGGCGAGTTTGTGGAGGATGCGGAGACGCTTCTTTTGGAGGAGGAAATCGAGCGGGCGATTGCGGCTTCCACCGGCCTGTCTTTGCGGCAGGCCGGGGGGCGCTACATCGCGGGGTGGGATTTGGGGCGGAAGGTGAGCTTTACCACGGGGGCGATTTTGGACATTTCCGAAAAACCGTATCAGTTAGTCGCCTATGAACGCTTTCGCCACCGCAGTTGGGAGCAGGTTTTTCAAACCATCCGCAAGCGGAAAAAAGAGTATGGCGGGCCGGTGATGATTGACGCGACGGGTTTGGGGGACGTGGTTTTGGACGAACTGAAGGACATCAAGCCGACTGGATTTACCTTCAACAAAAAAACCAAAAACGAACTTTTATTGAATTTCAAACGGGCGCACGAGAAAGGGGAAATCGCCTATCCGTATCTGGAGCAATGGGAGGATGCCGAGACGCTTTGGAGTTTGCGGGCGGAGCTGGAAAGCTTGAATTGGGAGGACAACCAGGAGGCCGATTTTTCTTTCGCCCTCGCTTTGGCCCTCTGGCTCTTACGAGTCAGAGAAAGTATCGTCCTCCCGCAGGGAAGGTGGGATAAGGTTTGAAAAACTAAGTCGTCCTAATCTGGAACAAAGTAGCCCAAAACGGGGTAATATAGGCAGATAGAACTGTCGATACAATAAATAGAGCTTGACAGGTGGTTTTATGGGATTAAATTCCAGAATGCGAGGAGCCGGGGATGCTGTCGGCTCTATCTTACGAAGGGAGAGATAGAGTTGTCAAAGAGCGGATTTAACTTTAAGGTAAGAGGTTACACCAAGCCAGAAAGCGACCATTACGTCGCAGTCTGTATAGATTTGAATTTAGTAGGTCAGGGTAATACCCCGGAAGAAGCCATGGATAAAGTCTCAGATGCAATCCGACTTTATTTTAGTTATCTAAAAGATCATCCCGAAGAAATTCCACTGCGCTTGCCCCGGAGAGCAAAATTCGGGTTTCTTATGACCTATTGGGGAATTAGGATAAATCACTATATAGTGCATAAATTTATTCATCTAAAAAACTGGTTTAAAGAATATAGGCCCTTCGAGAAAAGAGTTATTCCCACCCAATATAAATTGGCTTAATCTACAATCTCGAAAGTATTTTATAAAATTCTTTCTTGCTACATCCAATTTGATTGATTATAGATTTAAGTAAATCGCCGAAAATTTCGTCAAGATTTTTGGGCACTGTTACTAAATCTTTGTGGGGTTCAATTCGATGTTTATATTGGTGGTGTGAACCGCTGGAACGCTCAACATAATATCCAAGATGGGCCAACACCTTATGAATGTCCCGAACCTTGATGGGACCGCCGGTTTTACTCACCAATAGCCCCGGCCCATGTCCAGATGTGGTTGGTCAATGCCTGCTTCATCGCCAAAGTCATACGCATAGCATATATTTTATAGACCTGCCTTTCTATAACCCTATGCAGGCCAATGCCAAAGTAAATCTTGACATGAGATTTACCGACACTTATATTCAGGTGCTTTCCGTAGCTCTGTAAGGGGTTACGGTAGTGGAAATGGCATTCACTGACCGGTCAAGGCCGGTTCCTTGTTTAGGATGTTCTTTGACAAATTTAATTCCGAAATCGGAGGAGGGTGTAGGATTCGAACCTACGGGGAGCACTGCCTTGTCAAGGACTACCCCCACCCCGGTATAAGCGGGGCGCATTAAGCCGCTCTGCCAACCCTCCAATGGTTTTGGGAATAAACGATGCCCTGCCCCCGGATTGAACGGGGAAGGCCCGCTTACGAAAGCGGGTTGGTGTCCGATACCGCAGGGCCTGTCAGAAGGCGAAGTGTCAGCTTCGCCTTCTTTTTTACTTATCTTCAATCTTATCTTCTTTTTCCCTAAGTTTCGAGGTCAACTGAACAAAGAGCGTTCCATTTTCTTTAATTAGTTCAAATAATTCGGGAAGATTTTTTACTTGCCCGTAGGCAGAAACATAGGCATTCTTGGCTTTGAATGAATACCCCTCTTTCTCTAAGTGCCTCGGCACATCCGATAGCTTCATTTTGGGCGTGCGAAGCAATATGTTCGCCAGTATCGTGCCGAATTGATTGGGGTCATCCGAAGTGATAACCCGAAAAGAACGCATTTTCGGTTCACTTGGAATGGTTTCTGGTTTAACCTCCGGTAGAGAGGGGATTACCAAGCTATCCCCCAGTTTATCCTGAAGGTCTTTGATGCACCGGTCAATCTCTGTAATCTGGGCCTCGACCTGTCCCTGCCTCTGTGAAAGCTCGAACAGTTCCGACTGGAGACGGTTGCGCCGTCTTTGCCAATCCGCCACTACTTGCTCCACATTTGTCGCAGACCGTTTCCTCCTGTTCATCATTTTCCTCCGCGCCCGGACTATGCGGGCGACAATCCATTATAGCCAATGACCGGGAAAAAGCAAGGAAATTCTGCAAAAAATACTACAATATCTTGTGGTAGATAAGATGTTGGTAACGATTTTTTGGTATGGTTTTTGCTTATGTGAAAAATAACGGGCATTGGCCAACTTGGATTAGGCGATTTGGCCAATGGCCGGGTATAACCTATGCGGGTGGGGGGTCTGGGGGGGTTCGGTGGGCGAGGTCACGCTAGTCAACGAGGCCCGTTGTTACCTCACCCCTCAAGGGTTTCCTGCCCCACCTTTTCCTCGGCTACCCCTCGATTTCCCTTCCTCGACAAGCTTCGGAACTCCTCGGCTCCGCTCGGAGCAAGCAAGTAGGAGCAAGGCTTAAGGGAAAATTAAGCGTGGGGTTGGGGGGAAGTCAAGGGAGGAAGAACGAACCTAACCCCTGGCCCCTTCCCGACACGGGAAGGGGAAGGGCGAACGCCGTTCGCCCCTACGTTTTTGGTCTTTTGGTTTTTTGTTTTCGTAGGGGCGAGGCGCCCTCGCCCGGTGGGGTTTGTGGCGCAGGTTAGGTTTTTCTTAACCTGCGCACCCCGCAGGATACGTCCCGCCGAGGGCGGGGCTTTATCCCGCGCCACATTTACTTTCACGAAAATTTTAAAGGGGACACCTGTTTCCTCATCAGCTTCCGTCCTTGAGGGTCGGGAAAATCCGGAAAGGGCATAGTGTCCCCGTTTTTCACATCGAACGGGTAAGAGCGTATTTCAATCGTCAATCATCAATCCCTCAATCGTCAATCATTTAATTATTGGCCACAATCCACCAGTTCGCGCCGTCGCTGATGATGCTTACGTACTTTAATGGCTGAAGAGAGTAGCTCGGGTTTCCGTCAATGGTTTCGCTTCCGAAAGGTGTGATGGGTTCTGCACATGGAGTCGTACCACCTATATGCTTAATGGTATAGGCCCGTCCTTTGATTCCGACGGCAGACGGTAATTCCACTCCACAAGGGACACAAAAATTGTTGTGAACCAGTAACACGCAGTCGTTTGCATTGAGCTTATGGGGTTCAAGGCACACCGTTGGCGTAACGACAACATGAAATGAAATTGCGCCGTTTACCTGCAGGGGGCTGTTTGGAATCGCTGCTCCCGTCCCGATGCCAACATTCCCCCCGACAATCACGTCTCCGCCGGCGTTGATGCCGCCGCTGTTGTACAGGTAGCCCATAGAAGAGATGTTTCCCGAAGCATCGATGGAAGCCACCGGGTTCCCCAGCGCATCCGTACACTCTAAAAAGTTGAAACCACCCCCAACCGGTACCTTGCATAAACCAAGGTTATGTCCCAGTTCATGCTCAATGGTCGTGGCGCCCGAAGGTTCTATGGAAGCGACGGCCGCGCCCGCGCCGTTTTTCCATTCCGTCAGCTTGCTGACCGACGCGGCGGGGTCCAAAGAAATTTGCTGCAGTATGCCATCATCCCTGCCTATATATATGCTCCCCTTGCTGGTTTTAATCTCTATGGGAACGGGAGCGGGGAAATTGGATATCGTCGGCGAAAAACTGGTCAGCTGTATGGCGGGCGTGGCGATGATGCCGTCGGAAGCACAGCTTACCAAAGTTGCGCCGGAGCTGTTTTTTATCTCCATCAATGGGGACGTCTGTAGGGGGGAAGCATGAATCGTAAGCGGCGTTTGGACGGGGCCGGGGCCAGACAACACCATATTTTTCGCATTCATTGCGCCAGCCACGGCCAGGTCGCTTTGAATCGAGACGTCGCCGGAGATGACCCCGCCGGTGGCACCGTCCACCGTCCCCACCCGCGCCGAGTAGGGAACAGAGGTCAACTGCGTGCGCGGAGAGGCCTCCGGGTCGGCCCCGACCGAAACCCCCACCCAGAGATTGGCGTTGGAAAATAAACTCGCCGGCAAGGGCTGCTCCGACCCCAGAACTACGTTAAAAAGCCCGCCGGTGGTGTTCACGCTGAAAGTATCCGACCACAAGGCCGGATTGAGGCCGGAAGCCTCGTCGTAAATCCGAACGGCGACCGAGTAGCTGGCGTTCGGCACCGGATTGCCGGAGCCATCTTTCAGGATACCCTGGAAATTGATGAGTTGGGGCACCGCTCCAAGGGCTGCACTTGGGGCAAGCGCCGTGAACATCGAGCAGAAAAGCAGAATCCCCGCTCCCAAAAGCATTGTGGTGCGTTTCATGAAAACCTCCCTTTGGGTTTTGTGAGGACAGGTCTTATGCCTGCCCGTTTCCTTTTGTTCAGACATAGTTCAACCCTTTCGGCAAATTTCCCTCCCTCCTTTCGCCGTTTGAAATGCCTTAAATCAGTGGCTGAAAGATAACCAACCCGGAGGGCCTGTCAAGGAAAAAGGGCGGGATGAACGAACCTAACCCCCTCCCCCCCTTCCCAGAGCGGGAAGGGGCCAGGGGTTAGGTAAAAAAAGGGCGGGTTTGTTTATCCCGACTTGCTCCGACCCCAATTTTCTTGGGGAAAGGAACTGAAGACGGGAAAAACCCGCCGCTTTATTGAAGTTAGGTTGCCATTGTAAGGGCGAGGCATGCCTCGCCCCTACGTCGGCAAAAATTACCGCGCGCCGACCTTCGCCTCCGGCCGGATGATGTGGGAGAGTTCCGCCCACGGGCTGGAAGCCGCCTTGGTTACTTTGCCGCCGGCCAAACGCACGAGATACGGGGCAACGATGGCGCCCAAAATCGGCCCGACCCAGTACACCCACTGGTCGGTCCAGTATCCGGAGCCGGCCGCCGCGCCGAACGAGCGCGCCGGGTTCAAAGCCGCACCGGTCAAAGGCCCGGCCACCAGCGTGCAGAATCCGAGCGCGCATCCGACGGCCCAGGGGGCCGCGTTTTTGGAGATGCGCTCATCGGACATACAGGCCAGGAAGCAAGCCACGAAAATACAGGTGAATAACAGTTCAATCAAGACCGCCCCGATGGTGGAAACCCCGCTGCCGACCACCGGCGTGCCCAAAAGCACCGGTTCCCACGCGGAGGCCGGAAACATCCCCCGCGTGACCAGCCCGGCTACCAGGGCGCCGACCAGTTGCGCGGCGATGTAAAACATAGCGGTCTGTATTCCGATCCGCCCGGCGAAAAAATGCCCGATGGTGACCGCCGGGCTGATGTGCCCGCCCGAGCTGTGCATGGTGAAGGTTAGAAGCGCCGTGAAGACGAAAACGTTCGCCAGCGCGATTCCGACCCAGCCGATGTTCCCCCCGCTCATAACGTCGGCGGAGAAGGCCCCGGTCACCGTTAAAACGAAGATGAAACTGGCAATCATCTCCGTCAAAACCGGTCTATATGTTTTTTCCATAACACCTCCTTGGTTGCCTTGTTAATGGAAAGAAATACCCGCTTCTTTGCTGCTATAATTTTACATTTAACCCCCGCCCTTGTTCCAGCAGCTTATAAGTCGTTGGTTTACAATAGAATACCCATATCTCCCTTCCGTGTTTCGGGCTTGTCCCGAAGCTTGTCGAGGGGAAGGGGGCTGGGGGTTAGGTTACTAATTATTTCGCTATCACCCACCAGTTCGCCCCATCGCTGACGATGGTTACAAACTCGTTTGCCGTTGAAAGAACATAGTTGCCCGCCCCGTCAATGGTCTCGCTTCCGAATGGGTCTATGGTAACGCCATTTAAAGGCAGTGTTGGCGGCAGATACTTGACGGTATACTGTCTTCCGGCTATGCCAACCGCTGACGGTAAATCGATGGTAATGCTGGAACTGACGAGGGAGCACAAAATCACGCTGTGTTCGCCGGTAAGGGTGAGATTGGAGGTGGTATTGGTGATGGCTGTGGCCAAAGCGCCGTTTATCTGCAGCTTGCTGTTTGCCGGCGCCATCGCCCCGACGCTGACGTTGTCGCCAAAGCTGCTTGCCCCCATCGTGTGTAGGCCGCCGTCCGGGCCGACCGTGAGCAAAGGAGACCCCGCGCTGTTTTTCATCTCCATAAAATTGGCGGTTTGCCCCGCCACTCCTTGAATTTCGAGACCGGGCAGTGCCGGGCTGGATGTGGGCAGGAGAATAAAAATACGGGGAGCGCCGGAAAAGGCGCCATCCGGGCCAACCGAGCCGACGGTGAAACCGTCTGCATCCACGTAATCCACGATATTGCCGGCCAAAGGCGCCAGAAAGCGGGTGGTTCCCGTAAAGCTGCTCGGCTTGAATGCGTGCAGGCCGCCGGTTGGGTCAACGTTAAGCAGGGGCGTTCCCGCCGCATTTTGAATCTGCAGCAAATTGCCGGTCTGGCGCAGCCCGCCCTGGATGAGCATCGTGGGCTTACTATCGTCGGGCGGGGGTAAAAGCATCATATTGGGAGCGGTCAGCCCTCCGTCCGGGCCAACATACCAGCAGGGATTGACGCCGCCCGCCTCGAAAATTTCCAGAAGATTGGCGGTCTGGCCCTCGGCGCCCTGGATTACGAGACCGGGCGTAATCGGGTTCGGAGGATGAGCCATCATCGTCCCGGCCACGTTTAAATCACCGTTTAACGTACCCCCTTTAGCCCCGTCGATGGTTCGGACGTGAAAGGCACGGGGCACGGATGCAAGCCGGATTCTTGGTGTTATTACTTCTGAATTCACGACCATTTCTAACCAGAGGGGAACAATTTTGAAAAGTGAATCGGGTATGGGTGTAACCGAACCCAAATTGAGTGTGAATAACCCGCCCGATACCGCTACAGAACTATGGGTCTCTTCATACAACGGGACACCACCGGTAGGTTCGTTATACAGGTGAGACTCCATTGGATAGTTCCCATCTGGAATGGAACCTCCGGGAAGTGTTATCCTGCCCTGAATAAGAGCATATTCCTCGATGTCCTGTCCCCACGCTGCCGAGCCGAGGAATAAAACCATCCCCATTGCCCACAAGATTTGTAACCGTCTCATTTGAAACCTCCTTTTGGGTTTTTTGTTCCACTTCGCCTCATCTTCGTTGCACTTAACCCCCCCAACGTTCCTTCTTCAATGGAGAAGGAACGAAATGGGATACCCGATTGCTTGGGCTCCCTTGCCGTCGTGAGGGGAAGCAAAGCTTATTCCTCCTTTTCCCAGCTTTCCATAAGGAATTGTTCGCCGGTGAGTTCTTCGATTTTGCGAACCAGTTTTTCCATATTTACTTTGACCACCCGGCCGGTCTTGACGTTTTTGGAATAAAAAACCCATTCGCCAGTTGCTGTGTCATGTGGGGAAAGTAGAGAGAAGTTCCCCGCCGCATCCATAGCATACAATTCTCCGAAGGAGGAAAGAACGCCCGAGTGTCCGACAGATGGAGAAGGTATTGCCGCATCTTCCAACATCACTGGCCCGGAGACTTCCAATCTGTAAGCGGGGCTGGTCGTCCCGATGCCAACATTGCCAGAGAAATTCGCACCGGCAGAGAAATTCGCACCGGCATTGTTAATGCGCATCTGTTCCACCCCCGACGTGGAAAAGGCGATTTGATTCCCGGTCGGCCAAAACATTCCCGTATTCAAATTTCCTACAAATGAATATGCAGGAGCGGAAGCACTTCCAGGGCTTGCGGAAACTTGGCCAGTTGAGGTAATTGACATCCGGGTAACGTTTCCGTTCGTGCGCAAATCCAGCCGGTTGTTGGCGCCGTCGTAAACGATTCCACCGTCCGCGATGCTGCCGGGTTCGCCAAACAAAACGCCCCGGTCGGAAGCGGTGGGGGAGAGAATGGATACGAAGTTATGCGTATTGTTTTCAAAAATTCCGACCGAGTTACCGTCCGCCGTTACCGCTCCCGCACTGCCCTTGTGAACGTGCAGCGTTTGCTCCGGACTGAACGTCCCAATGCCAATGTTGCCACTGGATTTGATTGAGACTTTTTCTGCACCGTTTGCAAGCAAAGCCAGACTGTTGTCGGAACCTCGATGGATTACTCCACCAGCGAATGACTGGCCGCTGGTACTGAACAGAACACCTCGATCCGAAGCATCCGGAGCAAGGATGGATACATAGCTATTAGTACTGTTTTCAAAAATTCCAACCGAATTGCCGTCCGCCGTCACTGCTCCAGCGCTCCCTTTTAAGGCGTGGAGTGGTCCCTCGGGGGCATTTGTTCCAATTCCCACTCCCCCGGCGGCACGGATTAGAAACTGATTGTCGCCGGTGGAAACAAAATCGGCATTGACGCTGTTATCTGCCCAAACGAAAGAGCCATGGGTTATTGCCTTGGCCCGACGACCAGCAGCAAATGAATTAGTGCCGAAAGCTTTGTTTGCAACACCACCGGGAACGGTCGCGTAAAGCCCGCTGGCGGTGTCATACAGCCCTCCGCCAACTGTGCAATGGAAGCCGTTGGCCACGTTGCCAGAGCCACCGCCAACGGTAGCGGCGATGTCCGTTGCCCAGTTTGCCGCACCGCCGCTTACCACAGAGGCAAGACCGGATGCGCTATTCCCGGCTCCACCTCCAACTGTTGAGCTATCGCCGCTGGCTATGTTGGCCTGGCCACCCCCGATGGTCGAATTGATTCCAAGTGCCGAATTGGAATCGACGAACAGGGAGCCGCCCCCACCGGCTACGACCGAATACGGTCCACGGGCATGGTTAAATCTACCACCGCCGACCGTAGCGGCGGAAGCGCTGGCGGTGTTGCCCACCCCGCCAGCAACTGTAGCCTCCCCGCTGGCGGTGTTGTCGCCACCACCACCGATCGTTGAAAAATTACCGCTGGTGATGTTCTGAATGCCACCGCCGATGGTGGAATTTAGCCCTGAGGCGGAGTTGGAATCTGCCGCTGTGGAGCCGCCACCCCCGGTTATCACCGAAAAATCGCCGCGCGCCCGATTGTGCCTGCCCCCACCCACGGTGGAATGATTCCCGGTGGCAAAATTGCGGGAGCCGCCCCCGATTGTCGAAACAGGTCCGGTTGCGGTATCGCCCGCGCCCCCGCTGACCGTAGCATAGTCCGCACCGGCCACGTTATCCGCCCCAGCCACAAAGGCGTCAATTCCCGTATTCGTATGCCCCGGGCCGATGGAAACTTTGCTGGTTATGGTTCCTCCGGAAGCGCCGTCCACCGAGTTGACCCGATACCCATACGCCACGGACGCTAACTTTTGCCTCGGCGTCATCTCCAGGTCGGGTGAAACGGTAACACCCAAATAACGTGAGCTATCGCTTAACACCGCGTCCGGTATTCCCCCTACGGTAGCTGAACCTAAAAGCACCGTAAAAAGCCCGCCGGTAGTCCCCACCGACTGGGTCTCGGACCAGAGCAGCGTGCCGCCCGATGGGGCGTCGTAAATCTTGAACGTGACCGAATAGGTGCTGTTGGCCACCGGGTTGCCGCTCCCATCCCGCAGGATGCCCTGGAAGTTGATGAGCTGGGGGACGGCTGCCTCGGCTACGCTCGGGACAAGTCCGAAAATCGCTATCGTCCACAGCGCCAAAAGCGCTGTCAGTAGGCCGGGTTTCCAACCCGGCAAAAACGTTATGCGTTTCATCACGCACCTCCTTTGGATTTAGTTTTCCACCTGCGCTTGAGGTGGCTGGTTTTTCAGTTTCGCCATCTCTTTTTTCAATTCCTCTATTTCCTTTTGCTGTTCTTTTATGGCCTGCAATAAAAGCAGGGGGAGTTCGTGGTATTGGATGGCTTTAAATCCGTTTTCATCCGTGGTGACCAGCTCGGGCAGAATTTTTTCCACTTCCTGGGCAATCAGCCCCTGGTCCCGAACAGCCGGAAGATTGAGTTTGGGATATTCCTCTTTTCTCCAATCGAACCGCACCGGCTCCAAGCGGGCCAGTTTATCCAAAAGAGGCTCGAACGGTTGGACGTTCTTTTTTAAGCGTTTATCCGAGACGCAGGTACCTGCGATGGAGACGCCGTCGAACCTTCGCACGCAACCGTTGGTGCCGGCCGTGCCGACGCGGATATCTCCAATCACTTGCAAAATATCCAGCGGCGCTGCCGTGCCGATTCCCACACTGCCGCCGGCGGTAATGGACATTTTGGTCACGTTCCCGTTCGTGCGCAAATCCAGCCGGTTGTTGGCGCCGTCGTAAACGACGCCCCCGTCGGCAATGCTGCCCGGTTCGCCGAACAAAACGCCGCAATCCGAGGACGCAGGGCGGAGGATGGAAAGGAAATTGTGCGTGCTGTTTTCGAAAACCCCGGTCGAGTTGCCGTCCGCCGTCACCGCGCCCGCGCTTCCTTTGTGAACGTGCAGCGTGGCTTCGGGGACAGTCGTCCCAATGCCAACGCTGCCGGTTGAGGTTATGGATATGCCCGTGAGACCTTCCCTCCACAAATTAAGGGTATTACTGCCTGGCTCATAATACACATACGACTTCACAACTCCGGCTTCGAGGAAGGCCACTCCCGCATTTTGACCGGCCGCCTCGGTGTCAAAATAGCCGAATGAATTCTGAAAGCCTGTACCTTTCAGATGTAATCTTGCGGAAGGGGCATTCGTTCCAATGCCCACTCCGCCCGAGGCGCGGATTAAGAACTGATTGTCGCCGGTGGAGGCGAAATCGGCGACTGTATTATCGGCCCAAACAAACGTTCCATCCGTATAAGCTTTGGCCTGCCGCCCGGCGGCGAACGAAAATCTCCCTGAAGCGGTATTCAAACTTCCACCCGGCACGGTTGAGTAGGCCCCTGAAGCATTGTTGTTTTTCCCGCCGCTTACCGTGGCGGATGTATCATTCGCTTGATTTGCCAAACCGCCCCCAATTGCGCTCGATGGACCGGTGGTAGAATTTAATGTGCCGCCCGCGATGACGGATTCCAGTCCTAAAGCTTTGTTGGCGCGCCCGCCACTAACGGTGGAAGTCACTCCAAGGGCCACATTGGAGTCCGCTGCGTCATTGCCGCCCCCTCCAGCCACGACTGAAAAATTACCACGAGCCAGATTAGCCCTTCCGCCGCCAACCGTGGAATAGTTGCCGCCGGCCAAGTTCGCACTGCCGCCGACGATAGCGGAATTTGTTCCAAGTGCCGAGTTGGAATCGGAGGGAGAAAAACCGCCCCCACCGCCGACCACGGAGAAGTGGCCGCTTGCTTTGTTGTGGTAACCGCCGCCTACGAAGGCAAAATCCCCATTGGTGACACAATTTAATCCGCCCCCGATGGTGGAATTGCCGCCGACAGCCAAGTTGTCGAAACCCCCGCCTATGAAAGCGGCGCTGCCAGCTGCATCATTGAGTGCACCTCCAGCCACGGTCGCGTAAATGCTTCCAGCCGAATTGCCAACTCCACCGCCAATGAAAGTAAGGTTGCCCGTTGCGTTGTTATTTCGACCTCCAGAAACAGTCGCACTTGCAGCGGCCGCCTTGTTGAGGACTCCACCGCTGACGGTGGCACTATCGCCGCTGGCAATGTTCTTCCGGCCGCCGCCGATGGTGGAATAATCCCCCAGGGCGGAGTTGGAATCGGAAGCGAACGATCCGCCGCCGCCGGCCACTACCGAAAATTCACCACGCGCCCGGTTGTTACCACCGCCACCAACCGTAGCGAACTGTACGCCGGCGGTGTTCATAGTGCCGCCGCCGACGGTGGAATAATTTCCAAGCGCCGCGTTGGAATCAGCCGCCGTAGGTCCCCCGCCTCCGCTTACAACGGAATATTCACCGCGAGCCATGTTATACTGTCCGCCGCCAATCGTCGCCTCGTTGCCGCTGGCCACGTGGTAAAGACCGCCGCCAATGGCGGTGCCGTGCCCGCTGGCGGTGTTAACCGTGCCGCCGTCGATGGTGGAGTAATCTCCGTTTGCGGTATTGTTTTCCCCGGCTACAAAAGCATTCGTTCCCGTATTTGTATGCCCCGGGCCGATGGAAACCTTGTTGGTAATCGTCCCCCCGGAAGCGCCGTCCACCGAATTGACCCTATACCCATACGCCACGGAGGCCAACTTTTGTCTCGGCGTCATCTCCGGGTCGGGTGAAACGGTAACGCCCAAATAGCGTGAGCTGTCGCCTAACACCGCGTCCGGTATTCCCCCTACGGTGGCTGAACCTAAAAGCACGGTGAAAAGCCCGTTGACAGTCCCCACCGACTGGGTTTCCGAATAAAGCAATGTGCCCCCCGTTGGTGCATCGTAGATTCGAAACGTGACCGAATAGGTGCTGTTTGGCACCGGATTGCCGCTCCCATCCCGCAGAATGCCTTGGAAGTTGATGAGTTGGGGAACTGCCGCAAAGACCGCCGTTGTCCACAGCGCTACAAGCGCTGTCAGTGTGGTTAAAACCGGGATGCGTTTCATTGCTCCTCCTTTGTCGTTCAACCTGCAATTCCATAATCTCTTTAAACGCGATAATCTATTTTGTCACCCAAGCGCCATTTTCCCGAAATTCGAACCGACCCCCGGCCACTGCATCCGTATTGTAAATTATCATCCCGTTCACAGGGGTTAAAGCGTTCCTTTGAGCCGTGGTCATTCGGGGGACGATGAAGGCACCCGTGGTTGAGCTTACATCCAGCGCTCCTTGCGGGGCGTTGGTCCCAATCCCCACCCCACCCGAGGCGCGGATTAAGAACAGGTTTTCTCCCGTGGAAGCAAAATTTTCCAAAGTATTGTCCCCCCACACAAAAGTTCCATCGTGGTTGGCCTTCGCCCGCTGACCGGCGGCAAAGGAAGATGCACCGGTCGCTTCGTTGGAGGAGCCGCCCGGCACGGTGGCGCGGTCCCCGCCGGCGACGTTGCCTTCGCCGCCGCCGACTGTGGCATAAGAGTTGCTGGCGGTGTTCTGCACACCGCCTCCTACCGTGCCCCCGTCCCCGCTGGCGGTGTTGCTTACGCCGCCGCCGACCGAGACACCCACTCCGCCGGCGATGTTTCTAAAGCCGCCGCCGACCACCGAATAGTCCCCCAACGCCGCGTTTGAATCCGCCGCGCCAAAGGCGGTTCCGCCGCCGCCACACACAACAGCGTAGGCGCCCCGCGCCTTGTTGTTTTCTCCGCCGGCAATGGTTGAGGAGGTTCCCCCGGCAAGGTTGTATCGGCCGCCGCCGACGGTTGAATAGGAACCGCTGGCGGTGTCGCTCAAGCCGCCGCCGACCGTGGCATTAAAGCTGCTTGCGGCGTTAAGGGAGCCGCCCCCAACCGTGGCCTGAAAGCCGTTGGCCGTATTCCCTTCCCCGCCGCCGACGGTGGCGCCGGTGAAGCCGCTGGCGGTGTTGCCGCTGCCGCCGCCGACCGTGGCAAAGATGTCGCCGCTGGCGATGTTGTCTTGTCCCCCTCCAACCGTCGCTCGCTGACCACTGGCGGTGTTACTCACGCCGCCACCGACGGCGGAATAGTCACCGCTTGCGATGTTGGATGCTCCCGTGACAAAAGCATTAAGGCCAGTATTCGTATGCCCCGGGCCGATGGAGACCTTGCTGGTGATGGTTCCGCCGGAAGCGCCGTCCACCGAGTTAACCCGATAGCCATACGCCACGGAGGCCAACTTTTGTCTCGGCGTCATCTCCGGGTCGGCCCCCACTTTGACTCCCAAATACCGGGAACTGTCATTGAAAACCGAATTCGGCATCGGATTGTCCGCCCCCAGCAACGTGGTGAAAAGACCGCTGCTCGTGCTCACCGAGGTCGTTTCCGCCCAGAACACGTTGCCGCCGGATGGAGCATCGTAAATGGTGAAGGCGACCGAGTAGCTGCCGTTGGCCACCGGATTGCCGCTCCCATCCCGCAGAATGCCTTGGAAGTTGATGAGTTGAGGGACTGCTCCAAGGGCTACGCTCGGGACAAGGGCATAGACAATCGCGCAGAGTAGCAATAATCCCACTCCCAAAAGCATTGTAAGGCGTTTCATTTGAACCTCCGCTCCGGCTGGATTTTCCTGCCCTTCGGCTCCTCCAACCGGCCGGAGCCGAAAAGCCCCCACCTTGCGGAAGGGAAAATTAACCGTGGGGTTGGGGGGAAGTCAAGACACCCCCTCCGGCCCTACGGGCCTCGTCCCCTCCCTCGGCTACGCTCGGGACAGGCTTGTTAAAGGGGACAAAAAGAAGGGGCGGGCAGACACTCTGCGCCACGGCACCATTCATACACCTCCATACCGGTTGACCAAATTCCTTTGGATAAAATTGCCTGCCGCGTTCTGCGCAGGCCTTTATTTCCTTTCCAAGCGGCCGACCCTTGTCCGAAGCTCTTCGATCAGCCGCTGCTGTTCCTGAATGGCCTGGAGCAAGATTGGAATCATTTCAATCTTCTTAACTGCCTTGTATTCGACCGGTTCACCCGTGGCGGTCCCCTGTGCACCCGGTTCGGGGGGTTGAACGGTGGTGACAATCAACTCCGGAAACACCCGTTCCAATTCTTGCGCGAGGAAGCCATAGTGCTGTCCGGCGGAAAAATTGAAACGATTGTACTCGCGGCCCGATTTGAACGTGAAGGTGCGCGGCTTCACCTGCATGATTTTTGCCAACGCGCCGGAGCAATCCTGAATATTTTCCTTGAACTTGGCGTCCGAGACATCGATGAGACTCCCCGTATATACGACGTCGCCGGAGGCGTAAACCGCGTAGTTGTTTGTCGCTCCTGCGGCGTAGCCGTAAACGCCATAATGAGTGGTTCCGCCCGCTCCGTCTGCATAACCGTATAGGCCGATGCCAAAAATGCCCGTTGAGTTATTGTCAAACCAGGCAGCCGCCTGGGATGTCGTAGAAATATGTAATGGATAGGATGGTGCAACCGTCCCGATGCCGACGTGGCCGTCACTGCCCTGTATTCTCATTCGCTCGGCACCACCGGCTCGAAAGTACAAATCGTTTGTTGTAGCCGGAAGCCCGATTTCGCCCTGGGTAACCCCACCACGGTTGAAGGTTAGTATGTTCCACTGCGATAGGTCGGATGATAATACAACCCTATTTATCCCTGCTTCCGTCTTGACTTCAAGCTTGCCTCCTGGGGCAGTCGTCCCGATGCCCACACTGCCATCGTTGCCTATTATCCTCATTC
>JAKEHY010000026.1 GCA_022614805.1 Candidatus Zixiibacteriota bacterium
CCTACCCGAAACCTTCCGGATCTGAACAGGCATCGTCGCTGTCTCCATTTAACCTCCTTGACCAATTATACCTGTCCAAATCTTAAGTGGGGCACGGCACTTCAAAAGGCTTCCTAAATTGCTGTGTCCTGCCGCCTCTTCTGGATTTAGTCTAATTGCCTCTTCAAATTCTTTAATTGATTTTTCAAACTTATCTAAATCTACTAACAGCATTCCGAGATTATTGTGAAAAACACCCTTATTGGGAGATAGTGTAATGGCTTTTTGAAGTTCATTTATCGCTTCGTCGGGTTTTCCAAGCCGTTTGTAAAGGTTTGACAAGAGAGCATGAGCTTCTGCTCGGATGTCCTTATTTTCCGCAAGCTCAATTGCCGCCTTAAGCTCGTTTTCTGATTCTGCAAGAAGCCCCTCTTGCAAAAGAAAACCTCCCCAATTAAAGTGAGCTACTCCACTTGTTGGATTTCGTTCAACTTTTTCTCGGAATTCTTCCCCCATTTTTTTTAGTTCATCTTGAGCGCTCATAGTTAAAAGATATGAATTGTAAAGTTATTTCTCAAGTGAGAAGGACAATAGCCAGTCCCTATCTAAAACTGTTTTACGTGAAAAAATTGTTACAATTCCCGCGCCAGCAAATGCAAAAACAGCCCCACGTCCGTAACCACCCCCCAGGCCTGGGATGAGCCGCGGTCGGAGAGTTTGGTTACCACGGCCGGGTTGATGTCCACGCAGATGGTTTTGACCCACGAAGGCAGCATATTGCCGACAGCGATGGAGTGGAGCATCGAAGAAAGCATCAAAACTACGGTGGCGTTCTTTAAATACTTGCCATAGGCCGCCTGCGCTTCGATAAGGTCGGTTATCACCTCCGGCAGGGGGCCATCGTCTCTTAAGGAACCGGCCAAGACAAACGGCACTTTCGATTTCACGCATTGATACATTATCCCCGACTTCAAAACCCCCTTGCGCACGGCGGGAGTGATGCCGCCGGCCAAACAAATGGCGTTGATGGCGCGCATATGGTGCTGGTGGCCATGCTCAATCGGCCGGCCGGTTTTGGTGTCCACTCCCAGCGAGGTGCCGTAGAGCGCTTCTTCAATGTCATGCACGGCCAAGGCGTTTCCGGCCAGCAACGCTTTGACGTACCCTTTCCGAATCAGTTTGCACAAAGCCGGCCCGCCGCCGGTATGCACCACCACCGGCCCGGCGACAACCACCAATCGTTCTCTTTTGTCTTTGAGTATTTTGGCGATTTTTTTGACTGATAGTTCCACTTTTCGCTCGGAGGAAACCTCGTTGGACATAAAAGAAAACTCCGAACGGTCGCGCGATTTCGCTTCCGGCACGATGCGAATTCCCTCGCGCCCCATCACCACCCAATCCCCTTTTTTCAAATCCCGCAGCTTCCGGCAGAAAGCTTTCTTGCCTTTGACCACGATGGCGGCGTCCATCCTTTGCTCGCCCACCTTGGCCCAGTTTCGGTCTAAGCGAACCCAGGTTTCGTGGTTGGTGGTGGAATAAAACCCTTCCGGCGCAGCCCCATCCTTGGGGGCTTTTTTCAAAACCACGGGGGCTTCCTCCGTCGGGCGGCAGCCCAAGTTGGAAAGCTCGGATAGAATAAACTCTAACTTCTTTTCGTTGGGGGCAAAGATCTTCAGCCGGGCGGCGCTTTCCTCCTCGTTGGTTTTTCCCATCCGGAAGGAGAGAATCTCAAAGTTACCGCCGGAGGTGACGATGCGGTCAAGAATTTCAGACATTATGCCGGAATCGACCAAATGCCCTTTGGCAATGATTTCTTTTTGCGTTCTCACAGGTTTCTATTCAATTTTCACGCCGACCGCTTTTTCCAGCCGGGCTTTAGCAATAAGATAGCCGGAAACGGCGGCAAAGTAAGCGGTCTGGGCGGAAAGGGTTGAAAGCTCGGCATCCAGCACCTCCTGATTGGTTATCACTCCCGCCTCGTATTGAACGTTGGCAATTTCCAAAGCCTTTTGGGCCAAAGCTATATTTTCTTTCAAGGCGGTTGAGTTTTCAGCCGCCACTTCCAGCTCGTAAAAGGCTTGGCGGACTTCCTGCTCGATTTGGGATTCGGTTTCCTTAATGGTCAAATCCAAAGCTTTCCTCTGGTTTTCTATTTCCTCTACTTTGTAGCGGGAATGGAAACCGGAAAAGAGGGGAAAGGTTATCCCGGCGCCGGCGTTCCAGTCCAGCTTCCACTCTTTTCTGGCGTTAAAGGGATTTTTGTACTCGACGTTGGAAAATAAAGAAAGGGAGGGCCGGTTTTCGGCCCCGGCCAAAGTTTGCAAACGCCGCAGTACCTGCCTTTCAATCGCCAGCGATTTCAGTTCCGGGCGGTTCTCTTTCGCTTTGGCGGCCGCTTCCGAAAGGGTTATGGCTACGGGTGAGAACTCGAGTTGGCCCGAAAGGGAGAGGGTATCGCCAATGGGCAACCCCAAAAGATTTCGCAGCCGGTCGTAGAGTGTCTTCAATTGCGCTTCGGCCTCTTTGATGGGCACCCGGGCATTGGACAACTCCACTTTGGCGCGGAGCTGTTCGAAATTGGTGGCCTGCCCGAAGGCCAACTTGTTTTCCACCGTTTTCAAATGCCGTTCCAGACTCTCGGCAGATTTTTTGCGAACTTCGAGATTTTTTTCCAAAGCCAAAGCCGACCAGAAAAGCTCACTTGTGGCCAGCTTGATATCCTGTTCCGATTGGGCCAGCTTCAAGCTTTCCACTTCCACCCGCTCCCTTTCGATTTGATACGGCTGGGAAATTTTTCCCCAGGTAAAAATCGGGGCATTGAGCGACAAGCGGGCAAGATAAGTATCCTTAAAGCCGGTAACAATCTCCCGTTCGTTTGGAAAAAGAGGAGGCATTGCGGGGATGACCGCGCCCGGGGCATTTCCCAATCGGGTGTATGTGGCGCTCAAGCCGAGCGTCGGATAAAAGGCCGAGCGGGCCTGCCCGGCCCGGGAACGCTGCGCCTCCACTTGGCTACGCCCGGCCTGCAACAAACGGTTTTGACCCAACGCCTGCTGGATGCACTCTTCCAAAGTCAAGGCATAGGATTTGGCCGACACGAGCAGGATTACGAAAATCCAGAGCTTCCTCATCTTCTCTCCAATAAAAAAAGCCCCGAAAAATAACTTTCGGGGCTCAAAAAAGCTACTGCGCGAAACTTACGGGTAAACCTGCTGGGTCTGCTCCGGGGCGGAGGCCGTCGGAGGGCCCAACACGCGCAAAACCACCCGCCGGTTGGCGGCATTCCCTTCTCCAGCTTCCGAAGGAGACTTCAGGTTGCTTTCCCCAAAACTGATGGCATACATCCGGAAAACCGGAATCTGGTAGCTGCCCGAGAGGTAGAGTTGAACGGCCTGGGCGCGGTGCTGCCCCAAAGTCAGGTTGTACTTCTCCGAGCCGATGGGGTCGCAATATCCTTCGACTTCCAAAATGAGACTCTTGTCTTCCTTCATCCGCGGGCCGATTTCGTCCAAGAGGTTTTTGGTGACGTCGGAAAGCGCGAAGCTGTCAAAACGGAAGCGCACTTCCTTCTCCATAATCACCGTGTAATCGGCGAAAGCAGCCCGCATGGCGGCGGCCCGGGCGGCCTCATCTTTGGCCTCCGACGCCAGACGCATCGCTTCCGCGAGCCTTTCTCCGTGGGAAGTCTCCACCGAGGCAATCTTTTCTGCGTTGGCCCGGTCGGTCTCTTCCAGCACCTTCACTTTCTTGTTGACGTACCCGGTGGTGGCGCAGCCAAAGACAAAAAAGGAAAGCCCCAAAACCCCAGCCGCTGCTTTTAAAACACCCATAAGTCCTCCTTTCTTTAATTCCTTATACTGATAACCCCGAAAAAAAGATGAATTTTTTGTTTAAAAAATTTTAACGGGGGGCGGCTTTGACGTAGAAGGTGTTGCCGACCACCCGCACGATTTCAACGGCCGTGTTTTTGGCCAGCTCGGTGTCATCCATCGATTTGGCCGGTCCCGTATAGCGGCTCCCTTTGGAGACGTAGGTGATTTCCCCCACCCGGTCTTTGCTGATGGGGGTAATCACTTCGGCCATCGTGCCGACGAGCGCGGCCACCTCCGCTTCCGAAGAGGATTGCGTGGCGGAATAGACCTTGCGGAAAATCAAAAAAGCGAGTGCGCCGAAGCCGAGACCGGATGCGGTCGCCACCATTACCGCCGGGAGCGCCGCCATTCCCATCCCCCTGGCCGCCGCCAGCCCCCCGGCGCCGAAGGTGGTCACAAAAGTGGCGATGACCATCGGGCTCATCGGCGAAAAATGCACTTCGCCGGAGATGCCGTGGCCGGCGCCGCCGGCATCCGTGCCGGAGGCATCCTGTCCGCCGGTGAAGGAGCCCAGAAAGACGGAGATGATGGCGTAGAAAAGCCCGGCCAAGAGACAGAGCAAAAAGAATCCGGAAAGAGAAATGGCTATCATTGAGCGTGGAAGTTAGGAGGAGAGAGGGGAAGTGTCAATGGATTTTGCAATTGAACAGCGTGGCGCAGGTTAAGTATCATCTAACCTGCGTAGTTTCCACGGAGACGCAGGATACGTTCCGCCTATGGCGGAACTTTATCCTGCGCCATGAAACTGATGCAGAAATGGAAGGTGTTTTGTCGCAGAAGATTTATACCGGTATCGATTCGGGAAGGGCCGCACTCTTCCCTTCAGCCAAGAAGGAATGCACCTCTTCCATCAGCGCATCGAAAATCTCTTCCTCCTTGACTTTTTTGACTACCTTGTCGCCGCGATAAATAAGTCCGATGCCCCGCCCGCCGGCCACCCCCACATCCGCCACGGCCGCCTCGCCGGGGCCGTTCACCACGCAGCCCATCACGGAAACGCGGATGGGCCGGGAGATTTTGGCCATCTCGGCCTCCACCCGTTTCAAAAGGGGGAACATATCGATTTCGCAGCGGCCGCAGGTGGGGCAGGCGATGATGACCGGTCCGCGCTGGCGCAGGCCCAGAGATTTGAGAATTTCAAAGGCCACCTTCACTTCCTCCACCGGGTCCTCCGCCAAAGAAACCCGGATGGTATCGCCAATCCCTTCCGCCAATAACGTCCCTATGCCCACTGCTGACTTTATGGAGCCGGCAAAGGCCGAGCCCGCCTCGGTGATGCCCAAATGCAAAGGATAAATCGATTTTTCGGCGAAGAGCCGGTAGGCGGCCAAGGCCTCGTTCACGTCCGAAGACTTGAGCGAAACCACCACGCTGTTGTACCCCATATCTTCCAGGATTCCGCAATGGCGCAGGGCCGCTTCGACAATCGCTTCCGGCTTGGGGCCGCCATGTTTTTCCCACAAATCCTTGGGAAGGGAGCCAGTGTTGACGCCGATGCGAATCGGGATGTTTCGCTCCGCCGCGGCCTTCACCACTTCGCGGGTTTTCCATTCCGCGCCGATGTTGCCGGGATTGATGCGCAGCTTGTCGGCGCCGCCTCGGATGGCCAAAAGCGCCAGCTTGTAGTCGAAATGAATGTCGCAGACTAGTGGCAGATTAATTCGCTTTTTGATTTCTGGAACGGCCAAAGCCGCTTTTTCATCCAAAACCGCCACCCGCACGATTTCGCAGCCGTACTCCTCCAACCTCCTAATCTGGGCAACGGTCGCTTCCACGTCCCGGGTGTCGGTGGTGGTCATCGATTGTACCACAACAGGCGCCCCGCCGCCGATGATGACCTTCCCCGCCACCGTAACGGGGCGGGACTTGCGTCGTGGAAAAGCTTGGTTCATAACCAGCTAATTATACAACTTGAGAGACCTTTAGCAAGGGATGATTTGTTTAGTGTGCGTGTCCGTGGTGATGGTGCAGAACAGCGTGTCCCCAGCCCCGTTTAATCAGCTGGCGGTTGACGGGAAAAGCAGCCATCCCCGCCAGAACTAACGAAATAAGCAGACTGCCCCAGAAAAGCGGCGCGCCAAGCCCGGCCTCCATCGCTCCCGGTATGACCAGCATTACGGCGTTGTCGGTGATTTCCATTATCGTGATGGAGAGCGTATCGGCCGCAAGGGCCAATCCCAAGGCGGTCGTCGCCGACAGCTTTGCGCGGAAAAGGGAGAGGAGGGTCAACGAGTAGCCGAAAATGAAGGCCAAAATAATCGAAAGAACGACCGTAGCCCAGTTTCCCCACCCGAAAGCCGTGCCAAGCACCATCCCCAGCACCTCCCCGATTGAACAGCCGGTCAGACAGTGAACCGTGGCGCTGAAGGCGAGCCGGTTCAGCCCCGGGATTTGAGCTTTGGGTTCCCTTTCATTCATTTTTGAAACGTATATACCTTCATTTGATTCGGAGGGCAAGGCGGCTTTCGCCTTGACAGCCTGGATTTATATCTTTACGCTTTGGCCGTGGCGGAAAAAGGTTCCCGGTGGAAATGGTATCTGTTTCTGGCTTTAATACTTATTTTTTCCCTCTTTTTCCTGCGAGATTCCTATTTGCAAACCACGCTCCCCGAACGGGAGTTTGTCGAGTTGTATGTTGAAGCGGTCAAGCGGCAGACTCGATTGGCCGACCAGCCGATGAAAGCCCGGTCGGAAACGAAGAAAATGCTGGACAGTGCCGGGGTAACCGAAGAGCAGGTGAACCGGTTTATTGAACGGGTCAGCGAGAAGCCGGAAAAATGGGCGGAAATCTGGGAAAAGATTAATCGGGAACTGGCAAAAGCCAGCCCGGCCAGGGACACTACTCTTCCAAAAAATCGGTGAGATGAATGAATTCGGGCGGTTTTTGGGAGAAATCGATGCCGACAAAATCCCAGCGGAAGGAAGCATCCGCTATTTTCGCCCGCTCCAAATAATCATAGGCGGCTGCGATTAGCTTTTTCTTTTTGGCCGCCGTCACCCGTTCTTCCGGAAAGCCGAAGGAGTGTTCCCAAATGGCTTTGACCTCCACAAATACCAGTTGTTCACCCTCCTTGGCCAGCAAATCGATTTCCTTGTGCCCGGCGCGCACCCGCTGGCCGATGATTTGAAATCCTTTTTCGATTAAAAATTTTTCGGCCGCTTCTTCACCGGCTTTGCCTTTCTTTGCGGCGGAACTCACTTGGCAAACAAGGCAGGAGCGGTGATATGGTCGCAAAAAGTTTTGCGATGAATTTCGGAAATCCCTTTTTTGACAACGATTGCCTTGTGCGCGGGAGTCGGGTAACCCTTGTTTTGGGCCAGATTCCAGCCGGGATATTGGGCGTCCAATTCGGCCATCATCCGGTCGCGGGTGACTTTGGCCACGATGGAAGCGGCGGCCACGGAAGCGGAAAGCCGATCCCCCTTGACGATTGCTTTTTGGGGGAAAGTCAGCTTGGGGATTTGAAACCTGCCGTCCACCAAGACGATTTCGGGCAGGATTTTGAGTTTCTCGACGGCGCGGCGCATGGCCAAAAAAGAGGCCTGGTGAATGTTGAACTGGTCGATTTCGTTGTGGGAAGCCAACCCGGTCGTTACGTCCAGCGCCATTTCAAAAATAAGGCCGAAAAGCTCTTCGCGCTTTTCGGCCGTCAAAAGCTTGCAATCGTTGACTTTCAATCGGGTGAATCCGGCCGGGAAAATAACCGCCGCTGCCGCCACCGGCCCGGCCAAAGGGCCCCTTCCGGCCTCATCCACGCCGCAGATCAGCGAAAAGCCGGATTTCCAGAGCCCCCGTTCGGTGGCGTAGATGTTAGCCAACTTACTCGGTCGGTACGGCCGCTGCCGGTCCGGAGGCTTCTTCCAGTTCCTTCATTTTTTCCTCAATCCGGGCCGATTTCCCT
Source organism: Candidatus Zixiibacteriota bacterium (assembly GCA_022614805.1). GTDB lineage: Bacteria > Zixibacteria > MSB-5A5 > DSPP01 > DSPP01 > DSPP01. Next base: position 7,754 of record JAKEHY010000026.1, read on the forward strand.
TTCAGGTTGCGCAGGTAGTACAGCTTGGCCCGGCGCACGTCCCCCGTTTTGACCAGTTCGATTTTGGCCACCGAGGGGGAAAAAAGGGGGAAAACCCGCTCCACCCCGACTCCGGCGGAAATTTTGCGCACGGTAAAGCTCTGGTTGGCGCCGCGTCCCCCGCGCGCAATCACCGTCCCCTGAAAAATTTGAATCCGCTCTTTATCCCCTTCCTTGATTTTGACGTGTACTTTAACCGTATCGCCGGGACCGAAGTCGGGCCTTTTGGCCTTCATCTGGCGGGCTTCAATCATCCGTATCAGATTCATCTTGCCTCCTTATTGTAGGGGTGAACCTTTAGGTTCACCCGGGCGAATCTGAAGATTCGCCCCTACATTATTTCATCAAGCCGTGTCAGGTTTCCAACAATTTCCGATCTTCTTTGGTCAATTCAACTTGGGCAAATAAGTCGGGTCTTAAGGCCCGCGTACGCAAAAGCGACTCCCGCTTTCGCCAGCGCTCCACTTCGGCGTGGTTGCCGGAGAGCAAAACTTTCGGGACGGAAAGCCCCATAAACTCCTCGGGGCGGGTATAATTCGGGTATTCCAAAAGTCCGGATGCGAACGAGTCGGCCCGGACGCAATCCTCGTTTCCCACCACCCCGGGGATTAGCCTTACAACCGCCTCGGTTATCACCATCGCGGGCACTTCCCCGCCGCCCAAAACGTAATCCCCAATTGAAATGCAATCCGTCACCACTAATTGCCGGACGCGCTCATCCACCCCCCGATAGCGGCCGCAAATGATGATCAACTGTTCTTCATCCGCAAACTCCCGCGCCAGTTTTTGGTTGAACAATTTCCCCTGCGGGGTGGTTAAAATCACGCGCGGACTTCCGGCTCCCTTCAAGCTTTCGACGGCTTTCACCACCGGCGCTGGCAGCATCACCATTCCCCCGCCGCCGCCGTAGGGGGTGTCGTCGGTGGTGTTGTGCTTGTCCTCCGCAAAGCGGCGCAAATCCGTCACGGAAATGGCGACCAAATTGCGCGAAACGGCTTTTCCGAGCACCGATTCGGACAAGAACGGCTCAAAAAGGCGCGGAAAAATGGTGATAATGTCGATTTTCATCGCTTTCCAACTAATCCGTTTCGTTATTCCGCTTTTTTCTCTTCCGCTTTGGGAGCTTCTTCCTTTTTGGACTTCTTGGCGACTTTCTTGGCCTTGGCGCTCTCCTTGATGCTGGTTTTCAAGACAAGGCCGGAAACGTCCTTGCCGGCCTTTTTGAAGGACAATTTCTGGGTCAGACCGGTATGTTTGAAAAGGGCTTTGACCGTGTCCGAGGGCCGGGCGCCGACCGCCAGCCAGTAGCCAATCCGTTCCTCATTCAAATCCACCACGGCCGGTTTGGCCTTCGGATTGTAAGTTCCCAAAGTTTCCAGAAAGCGCCCATCCGTGGGACGGCGGGAGTCGGCCGCCACCAGCCGGAAGAACGGCTTTTTTTTGGCCCCCATCCGGCGCAAACGCAAAACTACCATAAAACCTCCATCGTTTCTTGTTTTGGCAAGTGCGGTTCGCGAACCGCCCCTACAATTATGATTTATATGCAGGGGCGCGGCATGCCGTGCCCCTACGGAATTAAAATCTGCCTAACCTACCCAACAAATCGGCTTTGAATTTTCCCATTTTTGAAACCGATTTCATCATTTTCGCCATCTGCTCGAACTGGCGCAACAACTGGTTCACTTCCTGCACGGAGGTGCCGGAGCCTTTGGCAATCCGCCGCCGCCGGGAGCCGTCGATAATATGCGGCTTTTCCCGTTCTGTGGGAGTCATTGAAGATAACATCGCCTCCGTATGTTTCAAGCCGTTCTCGTCAAACCCCGCCTCCATCCCCCGGCTGAAGGCGGCCGGTAGTTTGCCGGCCAAAGAGTCGAGCGGGCCCATTTTTTTCACTTCCAAAAGCTGCTGGCGGAAATCCTCCAAAGTGAAGCTTTTTTTGCGCAGCCGTTCGGCCAGCTCCTCCGCTTTTTCTTGGGAAAAGGCCTCCTGGGCTTTTTCCACCAAACCAACTATATCCCCCATCCCTAAAATCCGGGAGGCCATCCGGTCGGGATAAAACGGCTCCAGGTCGGCCAGTTTTTCCCCCACGCCGGCCAGTTTGATGGGAACGCCGGTCACTTTGCGCACCGAAAGGGCCGCCCCGCCGCGGGCGTCGCCGTCCAGTTTGGTCAAAACGAGTCCGTCCAACCCCAATTTCTGATGGAATTGAGTTGCCACGTTGACCGCATCCTGGCCGGTCATTGCATCCAGAACCAGCAAAATCTCGGTCGGCTTCAGCTTGGTTTTCATCTTCGCCAGCTCGTTCATCAGTTCTTCGTCGATGTGCAGCCGGCCGGCGGTGTCGATGATTAAGAAATCCGCCCCGTCCTCCAGTGAGCGTTGGCGGGCTTCCAAGGCTCCGGCTACCGCATCCTCCCCGGCCAGATGGGTTTTGACGCCAACCGAATCCCCCAAAATTTTCAACTGCTCCCGGGCCGCCGGGCGCTGGGTGTCGCAGGCCGCCAGCCAGACCCGTTTCCCTTTATTTTTATATTGAAGAGCCAGCTTGCCGCAAAAAGTCGTTTTGCCGGAGCCCTGCAGACCGACCGCCATAATCATGGTGGGGGGCGCCCCGGCCGTTTTGATGAGCTCGGCGTTTTTGCCTAAAAGTTCGACCAGCGAATCATAAACGATTTTGACGAAAAGCTGGCCCGGCTGGATGGAGGAAAGCACTTCGGCGCCGAGTGCTTTGGTCTCAACATCCGCAAGGAAGTCTTTGACCACCTTGTAGTTGACGTCGGCTTCCAAAAGCGCCCGGCGGACTTCGGCTAAGGCCTCGCGGACGTTTTCCTCCGTCAACTTTCCGCGGCCGGAAAGCTTTTTGAAAATCACCCCGAATTTTTCGGTCAGCTGGTTGAACATAATTTTACCGTTTTTGCGACACCCTGGTTTTGGCCTTTGGCCAAAACTCGGGCAGGCCTTACCGTTTACGCAAGACCCAAATTATACCAAATTTTTCCCGGAAATCCAACCGGTTTTTTGGGAGACTTGTGGCTTCGGCCCGGCGGAACGCAGGATACGCCCCGATAAATCGAGGCTTTATCCTGCGCCACTGTTCCGAAAAACCAACGGTTTTTTGGCATCTTTCTCCGTAGGGGCGGGGTTTCCCCGCCCGGGCGAGGGGACCTCGCCCCTACCAATACGAAAATTCTTTCTTTTTCCGAATTTGTTTGTATAACCTATGTTGAAAAAAATGTGTAGGGGTTTGATTAATCAAACCCCTACGAAAGACAAACAAGAAAGGAGCGGTGAAATGCGGTTGCGTTACAGCGGGGTGATTTTAGCTGCGGTTTTGGCTCTGGGGGCGTTCGCTCGGGCAGAGGAACTCCCCCTCGGCGAAACGGGACCTTCCTTCTCCCTTTTGGGCACTGACGGCAAGACCTATTCTTTGGCCGATTACGGGGAGAAGAAGGGGCTGGCGGTGATTTTCACCTGCAATGCCTGCCCCTATGCCAAGGCGTTCGAAGACCGCATCGTCAAGCTGGCCAAGGAATACCAGCCCAAGGGAATTGCGTTTGTCGCGATTAATCCCAACGATCCGGGACGGGTGCCGGAGGACAGTTACGAAAATATGGTCAAGCGGGCCAAGGAGAAAGGGTTCGTTTTCCCCTATGTGTACGATTCCACCTCCGAAGTGGCGGCGGCATACGGTGCGCGGGTGACCCCCCATCTCTTTTTGCTGGACGGCGACTTAAAGCTGGTTTATCGCGGGCGGATTGAAGACGACTCCGACCCGAAGAAGGTGAAAAGCTACGATTTGAAGAATGCGATGGATGCCCTTTTGGCCGGCAAGAAGATAAAAGTGGCCGAGACCAAGGCCTTTGGCTGCACCATCAAGTGGCGCAAGCAGGCCTCGGCCGATTAACCTCACCCTCGGTCCCTCTCCATACGATGGAGAGGGAAGAAAAACGAGGAGGGCTTTTTTCCCCTCTCCACTTTGTGGAGAGAGTTAGGGTGTGTAGGGGCGGGTTGCGAACCGCCTTTCCGGTTTTCTGTAGGGGTTTGATTAATCAAACCCCTGCATTTCTTATGCGGGTGAGATTCGTTAAATTCCAGATAATCGTTTTCGCCCTCCTTTTCGCCTGCGCCAAGCCGCCGCAAAAAGTGCAGTTGAGTCCGATAGGGGATAAGGCGCTGTATGAGAACCAGTTGTTGCAGTTTAGAGTTTCTTCCAACAATCTGGCAGGCGCCGTGCCAAACCTTAAGGCCGAGAACCTTCCTATAGGCGGTACGTTTATCGATTCGCTCGATGGAGTAGGTTCATTTAGTTGGATTCCGGATTTTACCCAAGCAGGAAAATATGATGTAATCTTCATAGCCAGTGATGGTTCCTTTGTGGACAGTGAGTCAGTGACCATCACAGTCAATAACGTGAATGGAATATCCGACGTACCAGTAAAGGTCGTTTCACCCTCTGGTTTGCGGACGGAGATGGAGCAGTTTGCTGATAAATCGGTGGTTTTGAACTTCTGGGCCACCTGGTGTGGGCCCTGCACCACCGAGATTCCGGACTTGGTAAAATTCTACCAGACCATCGACACCTCCAAACTGAAAATGATTGGCGTCTCCGCCGATTTCTTTGTGGTTGGCGATTCGGCCCAAATCGTCGCCAAGGTGGGGGATTTTTTGAGGGAGAAAAAAGTTTCCTACCCCAATTTCATCTACCGCGGCCCGGTGGACAGCCTGTCCAACCTGTTCAACCTTTCCGGCATTCTGCCGGAAACGATTATTTACGATTCCTCCGGCAAGGAAGTTTTTCGTCACGAGGATTTGATCACGCTTTCGGAATTGGAAAAGGCCGCTCAAGGCCTGTAAAATCTCCAATGTTCGGTGGCGCACATTGGTTTTTGTAATGTGCGTGCAGCCCCGAATACGAAAACCATTCGGGGCCACCGGAAGAGGATTACATTCGGGGCCACCGGAAGAGGATTACATTCGGGGCCACCGAAGTTGAGGTTGTGTTTGAAATGCCGGCACGTATTTTGATACCGTGACCGACAAAAGTTCGAAACTTCAGCGGTATGAGCCGGAGGGGTATCCTGTCTTTATAACAACTTCCATATTCCAAAAGAAACCGATTTTCGAGGACCCATCACATTGCCAGGCGTTATCTACCTTAATTTTTGACCTGCGGGATGAACACAATGTGAAAGTTCTTTCATTTGTAATAATGCCTGACCATATGCACTTGGTACTTTTCGCCCAAAAGCAGAAAGAAATAAGCCGCTATATGCAGGCCCTGAAGCGCCGAAGTGCCAGAATCATTAACTTTGCCAGAAAGTCGCAGGGCAGCGTCTGGTTGCACCGGTACTTCGACCGAGCACTTCGCTCGGAAAGGGAACTGAAAAATGCTATTGAATATGTGCATTACAATCCGGTAAAAGCCGGGATGGTTAGCGAACCGGATGGCTATCCGTATTCTTCGGCAAATGGGGGATGGAAAACCGACTTGGAAGAATATCTTACCGGTAAATTTCACGTTAATCTTTAATACGCTCACCCTCGGTGGCGCACATTGGTTTTAGTAATGTGCGTCTAAGCCCCGAATACGAAAACCATTCGGGGCCACCGGCAGAGGAGGAACGGGCCTCTCATAAAACTTTATACCAAAATTCCCATCAGCAAAATTCATACCGACTGATTGTTATCCACAACTTATCAACCACAATATTTTGTGGTATTTTTCGCAAAAAGTTCTTGACAAAAATGTCACAATTCGACAGATTGTTTCTTTGCCGACATTAGTCTGGCTTGGCCCAAAAATCCGCTTTTGGCGGGTTTAGGGGTCTTTCTTTCCCTGCTTAGACGCAGGGGAACCGGCGGCGTCTGCTTGAGCGCAATTTCAAGCAGTAAACAAGCGGGAGCTCGCCGGATTGGCCTTTCGGCCTTCTTATAGGAGGGGGAGGACCGAAAGGCATAGGCAATAATCAAAGTCCCCCTGCCCTTCGGGTCGGAGACCCCCTGGGTCTGCCGCCCGCAAATGCCGGGGGACTTGTCATCTTTGGACGAAAGGCTCGTAACCGAGGAGAACGAACCTAACCCCTTTGTTCCCTTCCCGACACGGGAAGGGGAGGGTTCAACAGTGTTGAACCCCTACAAAAACGGGGTTGGACGGGAAGTTTTGTAACAACATTGTAAGGGCGAGGCATCCCTCGACTACGCTCGGGATAAATGCCTCGCCTCTACGGAAGGCGTGAAAATTGGTAGGGGCGGGGTTCCCCCGCCCCTGCAACGACCATCGTAGGCGGCATTTTAATGCCGCTTGAGATGAAGAAAAAAAGTTCGTCAGATTGAAGACAGAAAGGTTTATCTTATGATAGAGGAGAAAACGATTTTGGAACAGCCAGAAAAGAAAGCCGAAACCATCAAACCCTTGGGCGAGCTTTTGGTCACCTTGATGTCCATCACCCCGCAGGCGGAGCAGGTTATCGAGCAGGCCTGCCGCACCTGCTATCTATCCTTTCACCGTTTCAACCCGCCCGCCTCCACGGAGGAGTTGATTAAGAAAATTTTGAAGAAGGGGCATCATTCCGTTCTGGAGCACGCCCATGCCACCTTTCGCATCAAGGGCGGCTCGCGGGTTTTCACCCACGAGCTCATCCGCCACCGTTTGATTTCCCCTTCGCAGGAAAGCCAGCGCTACGTGCAGTACGGCAAAACCCGCCCGTTCGACTATGTCGTCCCACCCTCGGTAGCCCAGACGCCTTTCGCCGAGCGGTTTAAAGAGCTGGCTTCCGAAACGCAGCAATTTTACGAGGAAATGGTGAAAGGCGGTGTGCCGAAAGAAGACGCCCGCTACATTCTGCCCAACGCCACCACTTCGGAAATCGTCATTACCGCCAATTTCCGGGAGTTCCGGCATTTGTTCACCGTCCGCTGCACGCCGTTTGCCCATTGGGAAATCCGCAAGGTTTGCATCGAGATGCTGAAAATTATGAAAAAAGAGGCCCCGATTAGCTTCTATGATTTTGTGGTGAACGAGGAAAACAACACGGCGACGATTCTGCCGCCGGAAGAATCGAAGGGATAGAAAAGGAATTTAAGGATGGAGAGCCGGATGGAACGCGGGGAGTGGGAGGAGGTGGTGCTTTCGGCCGATTCGGAGCACGAACCGAATGTTTTGCTTCGCGCGCCGGATATTTCCGACCTTATTTATCCCGATTTGAAGCGGGTTTTGATGAACACCACCAAAAAAAACGTCCGTCTTTCGGTCCAATATCCCCTGCCCGTATATACGGGGGAGCTTCGCCGGGCGGCAAAACGAGTGATAGAAGAAGACGGCATCAGAAAGGATTTGTGCCTTTTGGCGCGGATTAACGAAGGAAGCGGCGAAGTCGAGGTGGTTTATCCCGCGCCGGAGGAACCGCCGGTAGGGCCATTTTATGTGCAGCCGGAATGAACAACACGGTGACGATTCTGCCGCCGGAAGGGGCTGGGCGTGCTGAACGCCCGGAAGAGCCGAAGGGGTAAAAGGACTATATAAAAATGATTCGTGGTTTCAAGGATGAAGACCCTGTAATTTCCAGATTTGTTGAATATTTACACAAGAAACGAGGAGAACATTGGGTAGTAATTGATGAGGATATACGCTGCAGTACAAAAGGTAAGAATTTCGACTATTTATTGCTTTGGCGGCACCCACTAAAAGTGCTGAATGAGGTAGAAATAAAGAGACTGTGCGATACCTACGATGGAATACCCTTTAAATGTTATAGTGACCGTTTTGAAAAAATTGAATCCGGGTTGTATGAAACGGCCAAAGGTAGGGGCTGGAAAGGTGCTCTTTTTGTCGAACCCTCAGATTTGTCTATGACCTGCAGGCAAGTCGAGTCTCAAAAAGGCATGGAAAGACTGATTTCTAACTTGGAAAGAGAAGAAAAGATAAGTAGAACAGGTAAATACGAAAAAGAATTCGTTCCATTCTTGACAAGTGGTACTCACAACATTGATGAACAGATTGAGCGGGGAATAAGAAAAATTATAAAAGATGCAAGCCAGCAGCTTTCGAAAGAAACTTCGCGCAGAAGAACAATTATCATCGTTAACGAATACCCTAATGTGCGCGGTGCTGTAATTGACGTTGTTCGTCGAGAAGTGGCCGCAGCTATCGAGGCTGAGAAAATAGAAGCAAGCGTGGATGAAATATATTTCGATAATTCGGTTTTGTATGATGGTGACGAAATTGAAGTTATTTACCCTACTCAAAACGGGTCGCAATCGGAGCTTATATGACGGAAAACGCTGAGGGTTCACGAAACTGGAGGAAGATTAACCCCTTGTGGGTAGTCGTTTTTCTACTTTTCCTTCTTGTTTGGCAAAATCGCTGGAAAGTACAAGCGATTGCCTTGCAACAGGAGGATGGTCGCACTCCTGCAATTTTTGTTAAGTTGGATACTTTTACAGGAGCGGTTTACTATTCACGTGGGGTTGGATGGTCGAAAATTAGAGATGTCCGTTAAAGTAGAAAGCAAAGAGGGTATGATGATATCGGGAACAAATGGAGGATTTTTGGCGATAAAAATAGTAGGTGAGGAAAGTGTTATGAAGATACGCGACAGTAACAGAAGGAGAGTGATGCGGCGAAACCTACTGCTTGCCGCCGGGGTCCTCTTTGGGTCGTCGCTGACTTTTGCCGGCGACAAGTCCAAAGAGATTTATCCCGAGCAAGGCCGAGGGATTGCCTGGCAGGATTACACCCAGGCCACTGCGACAGCGAAGAAGGCGCACAAGCCGGTCCTGGTCGATTTCTGGCGGCCGGGCTGAAAGTGGTGCGCGCGGATGGAGGAGTCGACCTACGTCGCCCCAAAAGTCATCCGCCTACAAGACCAGTTGGTCTTTGCAAAAGTGAACGGCTATGAGGATACGGCGCTGGCGCGCCAGTACGGGATTTCCGGCTACCCCACCATCATTTTGCTGGCTTCCACCGGGGAAGAGATTGACCGGCTGTGGGGCTACTTCCCGCCGGACAGCTTTCGCCAAACCGTCAACAACTACCTGGCAGGGGTGGGGACAATGCCTGCTCTGGAAAAACAGTTGGCCAAGGAGCCGGAAAATATCGGCTTGATGATGCAGGTGGGCGAAAAATACGCCAGCCGCAGCCGGTTTGAAAAGGCGGTGGAGCTTTACAAAAAGGTCATCGCCCAAGACCGGGAGAACAAAACGGGCAAAGTGCCGGAGGCCTTGTACAATGCCGGGGATGCCCTCTCCCGCGGGAAGAAATTTATGATAGCCAAACAGTACTATCAATCGTTAGTGGATAAATATCCGAACGCGGAGGAATACAACGACGCCCTTTTGGAAATCCCTTACCAGCACGAGCAGATGGGGGATACGGCGACCGCCCTGAAGGGCTACCGGCAGGTGCTGAAAGAGCATCCGAACCACCCGGACACGGCTTGGCTGCAAAAACGGATTATCAAATTCACCGCGCCGGTTAAAGAGAGTGATAAATGATTGAGGGATTGGCTTCGGGGAAAACGGAAGCCAGGAAATCTAAAACCAATAGGAGGGGAAAGGTAAATGGATGAGAAACAAATGACAGAAACAACGGCACAAAGCGGATTGCGGCTGGAGCGATACTTTACGGAAGAAGGTGTTCATCCCTTCGATACCGTAGCGTGGGAAAAGCACACCGCCGTCATCCGCGGGGCGGACGGCAAAGTCGTTTTTGAACAGACGGAAGTGGAATTCCCCACATTCTATTCCCAACTGGCCATCAACGTGGTCGTCTCCAAATACTTCCGCGGCAAGCTGGGCACGCCGCAAAGGGAAACAAGCTTGAAACAGGTGATTTCCCGGGTCGTCAACACCATCCGGGACTGGGGGGTCAAGGACGGCTACTTTGCCACCCCCAGCGATGCGGAAATCTTCACCGACGAGCTGACCCACCTTCTGCTGTACCAAAAAGGGGCCTTCAACAGCCCGGTCTGGTTCAACGTCGGCATCGAGCCCACCCCGCAATGCTCCGCCTGCTTCATCCTTTCGGTGGAAGACACAATGCCCTCGATTCTGGACTGGATTAAAACCGAGGGGATGATTTTCAAGGGGGGCTCCGGCTCCGGCATCAATTTGTCCACCATACGCTCCTCGCGCGAACATCTAGCGGGGGGAGGGCTTGCCTCCGGCCCGGTCTCCTTTATGCGCGGAGCCGACGCCACCGCCGGGGCCATCAAATCGGGGGGCAAAACCCGCCGCGCCGCCAAAATGGTGGTTTTGAACGTGGACCACCCGGACGTTCTCGAATTCACCAACTGCAAAGCGGTGGAGGAACAGAAAGCTTGGGCTTTGGGGGCTTCCGGCTTCGATATGACCATCAACGGCGAGGCCTGGAAATCGATTCAGTTCCAAAACGCCAACAACTCCATCCGCGTCACCGACGATTTTATGAAACAGGTGGAAGCCGATGGGCCGTGGGATTTGAAAGAGATTAAGACCGGCAAGGTTATCGAAACCCTTCCGGCCAAGGAAATTTTGCGCCAGGCGGCCAAGGCCGCGTGGCAGTGCGGCGACCCGGGAATGCAGTACGACACCACCATAAACTCCTGGCACACCTCCCCCAACTCCGGGCGCATCAACGCCTCCAACCCCTGCTCGGAGTATATGCACCTGGACGATTCCGCCTGCAACCTGGCCAGCTTGAACATTATGAAGTTCCGCGGCATAGAAGGGGAGTTCGACCCGGAATCGTTCAAAAAGGGGGTGGATACCTTCATTCTGGCGATGGATATCATCGTCGATAACTCCAGCTACCCGACGGAACGGATTACAAAGAATGCCAAAGCCTTCCGGGAGCTGGGCTTGGGGTACGCCAACCTGGGGGCTTTCTTGATGAGCCGGGGCCTGCCGTACGATTCCGAGGAAGGGCGCGCGGTGGCGGCTTCCATCACTGCCCTTCTGACCGGCGAAGCGTACCGGATGTCGGCCGAAATCGTCGAAAAACAGGGGCCCTTCGCCGGCTACGAGAAAAACAAAGAGCCGATGCTGAACGTGATTGCCAAGCACAAAATTTCGCTCGACAACGTCGATGCCAAGCTGGTGCCGCCGCCTCTTTTCAAAGCGGCTGAAAAAGCGTGGGACGAAGCGTATGCATTGGGGAAAAAGCAGGGATACCGCAACTCGCAGGTCTCCGTCATCGCCCCAACGGGAACGATTGCCTTTATGATGGACTGCGACACCACCGGCATCGAGCCGGACATTGCCCTCGTCAAATACAAAAACTTAGTCGGCGGCGGAGTGATGAAAATAGTCAACCAGACCGTGCCGGAAGCGCTCTTGTATATGGGCTATCCAAAAGAGCAAATGGAGGAAATCGTCAAGTTCATTGAGGAAACCGGAACCATCGAGGGCTCTCCGCATCTGAAAGCCGAACATCTGTCGGTTTTCGACTGCGCCTTCAAAGCCCAGGTCGGCACCCGCTTTATCCACCACATCGGGCATCTGAAAATGATGGGGGCCGTGCAGCCCTTCATCTCCGGCGCCATCTCCAAAACGGTGAATATGCCCAACGAGTCGACGGTGGAAGAGATTATGGATGCCTTCACCCAGGGCTGGAAGCTCGGCTTGAAGGCCCTCGCGATCTACCGGGACGGCTCCAAGCGCACCCAGCCGTTGGTCACCGGTCTGGAGAAGAAGGCCGAGCCGGGGCCGCGCCGCAAACGGCTGCCGGACGAGCGGGACGCCTACACCCACAAATTCTCCATCGCCGGCCACGAGGGATACATCACCGTCGGCCTGTACGGCGACGGCAACCCGGGGGAGATTTTCATCACGATGGCCAAGGAGGGCTCGACCGTTTCCGGTTTGATGGACTCCTTCGCCACGGCCATCTCGCTGGCCCTGCAGTACGGCGTGCCGCTGCGCACGTTGGTGGAAAAGTTCATCAATATGCGCTTCGAGCCGGCCGGCTTCACCAACAACCCGGAAATTCCTTTGGCCCGCTCGATAATGGACTACATCTTCCGCTGGATGGGGAAGAAATTTTTGCCCCCCGACCAGCAGCCGGAGGGTTTGACCGTCATCCGCGTTGAGGAACCGGCGGACGGGAAGGGAACGGCTGCCCAACCCTCCAAATCCGCAGGGGCAGGTTTTCCCTCGACTTCGCTCGGGACAGGCCAACCCGGCCGGGGCGGGGTGGAGGGGTCTGGCAGTGCGGGCCAAAAACAGGCCGCCTTCCAGAACCAGATGGACGCGCCGCTTTGCGCCGATTGCGGGATGATAATGGTGCGCAACGGTTCCTGCTACAAATGCCTGAACTGCGGCAGCACCTCCGGCTGCAGTTAGAAGGGGTATGCAGGCCAAACTGCTTTTGGGGCTTTTGGCCGCTTTCGCGGCGATTGCCATAGGCATCTGGCAGGATGGCGCCCAAAAACCGTGGAACATTTTTCTTGGGTATTGGATGCCACTCATCACCTATATGCTTTATTTGCGGGTATCTGCCGACAAAAAGAAACTCCTGCTTTCCGTTTTCGTTCTGGTCACGGTTTTCTATGCCTTCATGGCGTTGATGGCCATCGGAATGGACAGGTTGTTTACGCTTGGAGGTCTGCTCATCGTTGTCGGTTTGATTGCCGCCGTCTGGATTCCGCTGGCTTGGTTGTGCAGAAAATCGATGGCGGTGGAAAAACCGGCCGGATAACTTCGCGGCAGGGGATGCCCCGGCGTCAGGAGTCGATAGGATTGGCCTACTAACACCTCGCCACCTCTTGACGCAACGCTCGCAAGCCCCGCCCCGAAAGGGCGGGGCTTTTTGTTTGGCATTCGTAGGGGCACGCTGCAACGTGCCCCCGCGGGTTGGCTTCAGCCAGTCCCTGGAGTGCCGATACAGATACCGGGGTCGCTTCTTTAGGGGGGAACATCCGAGGTCAGAACAGCTGGCGACCCCCGATGGGGAAAAAGGAGAGGAGCAAATGCAAAAAAATCTAATGATTACGGCGCTTGCGCTGCTTTACTTGGCGTTATGCTGCACGTCTGTTTGGGCCCAGGTGGACCCGCGCGATTCGGTCATTCTGGAATCCAAGGCAGTAGCCCCTTCCGCCAATCCTCCGGATGCGGCTGTTTTGATGGGGGTTTGGATAACCAACAAAGACACCATCTCCGAATTCAAGCTGCCCTTGGATGAAACCTCGCTTTCGGGTGGCGCCTATCTTTTTCTCTCCTACCCGCGCACTTTCACCGGAGTGGTCAATCCGCAAACCATAACCCTCCAGTGGTTAACCGATTTGACCAGCAATCAGTACGACGGTGTCTCTCCGGACCGGTTCACGCTCATCGGGGATTACAATCCCGGCGATTTGACCACGGCCGAGCCGCCCAATGCGGTGCGGAAGCTTTTCTGGCAGATAAAATTCGACACGGTGACCGTCTCCGGTCCTTCCGGGCAGGTTTTATTCGACTCGGTTCGCAACAACCCCTCCGACCGGATAGAATTTCGCGACCTGTCGGGGACCCGGGTTCAGGTGCATTTCCTAAACTCGGTTTTTACCATAACCGCCAGCGACGTGCGTGAAATCCATACCGGCATTGTTCCGCGGGAATACGCCCTTTCGCAGAACTATCCCAATCCGTTCAATGCGAATACGCGGATAGTTTTTGCCTTGCCGGAAGCGGGGCGCGCCACGTTGGAAGCGTTCAACCTGCTCGGCCAAAAGGTCGGCACGTTGGTGGATGAGTATTTGAGCGCCGGAACGAAAATCGTCAGTTGGAACGGGCGTGACAACCGGGGAGCGCCGGTGCCATCCGGGGTTTATTTCTACCAGCTTCGCGCCGGAGGTTTCAAAGAAACGAAAAAGATGCTGGTTTTGAAATAGGGGCACGTTGCAACGTGCCCTTGCGAATCTGCCCACGCCAGTAGCCTCGACTTTAGTCGAGGGTTTTTCCGACACTAAAGTGTCGGCTACCATTGTGATCCCAAAAAGGCCCTGATTTCCCTCCCCTTGAGGGGAGGGGTAGGGGTGGGGTCAAATCCCGCTTGAAACAGCCGCTTCCCGGGGTATATTATGCAGGGTATGAACAAATCAACCGTATGGGTTTTGGAAACGCGGCCGGAAACGGTCGTTGCGGATTACGCCAAGTTGCTCCGCCAGTCGGGCTTTGAATCGGCCGTTTCCAAGGACAAAGAAACCTTAATCAAGCTGAATTTATCCTGGACCAAGTTTTTCCCCGCCTGTTCCACCCAGCCCTGGCAGTTGGAAGGGGTGGTCAAATACATCTCCGACGCCGGCTATCCGAAGGAAAAACTCTGGGTGGTGGAGAACAAGACGGTGGTCACCGACCCGCGCAAAGGGGCGGAAAAAAATCTGTGGATGCCGATTTTGGAGCGGTATGGACTCAAATTCAATCCCCTGCCGGAGCAGGAATGGCACGTTTACAACTTCAAGTCGAAGCTTTTGAAGCTGCCGGAGCTTTTTCCGCGCGGGATTGAAATTCCCAAAATCTATCCCGGCAAACAAATCGTCCATCTGCCGACTTTGAAAACCCACGGCCATTCCACCACCACCGGCGCCATCAAGAACGCCTTCGGCGGGCTTTTGAAAGAGGTGCGCCACTACGCCCACAAGTACATCCACGAAGTTTTGGTCGATTTGGTGCTGATGCAAAAGGAGCTGCATCCTTCCGTTTTCGCCGTGATGGATGGTAGCGTGGCAGGGAACGGCGCCGGGCCGCGCACGATGGTGCCGGTGGAGGCGAATTTGATTCTGGCCTCGGCCGATTCGGTGGCCATCGATGCGGTAGCCGCCCGGATTATGGGGTTCGACCCGATGCAGATTCCCTATCTGGCGATGGCGGACAAGATGGGATTGGGAAACGCCCAGAAAATCAACGTCGAAGTTATGGGCAAGGATATTTCCAATCTGAATCTGAACTTCAAAGTGGGCAAAAGTTTCGTCATCTGGGGGGACCAGATGTTGCGCAAAGGGCCTTTGCGTTTTCTGGAAAAGCCGGCTCTGCATTCGCCTTTAATGGTCTGGGCGCCGGCGGCTTCCAACATCTACCACGACTGGCTCTGGTATCCTTTGATTGGGCTTCCGCGGGTCTGGAAATTTATGAAAACCCCCTGGGGCAAGCTCTGGAAATCCTACCAGCGCCCGGTTCCCCCAACTTCCCAGCCGGTTTTGGAGCCAAAAGTCAAACCGGCATAGAATTTCTATCCCAGTCGGTAGCCGCGACTTTACTTGTCCCGACCGAAGTGGAGGGAGTCGCGGGAAAGTTTCCCTTCTAGCCGCTCTCTGCGGCGGGCAAAGTCGGCCTGCAGCCAGGAATTGGAAATCGGGGAAGATTTTGCCGCTTGTTGTGCGCAGGCAAAAGCGGTCGGATATTCCTTCTTGCGGTGCTCGTAAAACATCGCCAACTCGCGCAAACATAATAGCCGCTGCACCGGAAAAGTAGATTCCTCCGCCAGCTTTTGCCACAAGCGGCAGGCGGCTTCCCAATTTTGTTCTTTTTTGTAGGAAAGTGAAAGCTCGAAAGCGGCCCGGGCATCTTCCTCGGTTCTGATTTCCTTGGATTTCCTTTCCAAAACCGGCCGGGCCTTTTCCACGCTGCCGGCTTTCAACAAAAACCGGCCCAAAGGGCTTTCCAGCCCTGCGGCTTTCTCCGGTTTCTCGGCCCAGTGCGAAAAGAAAAGCCCCAAGGCGGCCGTGGCGGCCAAATCCTTGAGGTTGTGCGCCAGAACCTTTTTCAGGGGGTACGGGTTGCCGGTAATCAAAAAGTCGAAATAGGTTTGCGGAATCAGCTCCCCCGGAATGTCGCCGACCCTCGGACGCTTGAGCAGTTCTGCTTCGAGATTGGAAAGGGAAAGGGGGGAAATGCTGTTTTTAAAAAGCCGTCTGGCGATGAATAGGAAATCGAGATGCTCTTCGGGCACTATCGGCCGCTGTTTGTTCAAAAGAAAACGGGTTTCCAAAAGAGGCCAGTCAAAAGCCCGGCCATTGTAGCTGCCCAGCAAGTTTCTCGATTTCAACTTTTCAGACAAATACGAAAGCAAAACCGGTTCGCAAACGAAATCGGGCAGGAAGATTTGCGTGAATTTCAAACCGTCGGCCTGAACTTCCGCCACCCCCAAAAGAAAGGCGAAGTTTCCGCTGCCTCCGGAAAGGCCGGTGGTTTCCGTGTCGATAACCAAGAGGTCTCTCCAGCGGAAGTTTTTGCTTTCGCAGAGGTAGAAAAGCTCGCCGGCAATGTTTTTTCCGGCATCAATTTCGTCCGGCGGGTTCTGCGGAAAGAAAGCCTGCTCGAACGAAAGGAACCGCTCAAAAAAGAGGGCTCCATCCAGCACCTCCCCTTCCAGAATCCCGGCCAAATCGGCGCTGGTGAGTTTTCGGGCAGTGGTAGGATTCATTTTCCCAACGGCTGCAAAACCGGAGCGAAAACGTCCAGCAAAAAATGGGCAAAAATTCCCGGCACCAAAGATTTTCGCCAAACAAAAAGCAAAGACAAAAGAAACCCATAAATCGAAATCAACGCAATGTTGCCAAATCCCTGATACGCGTGCAGGGAGCCAAAGGACAGGGCCGACAGAATTGCTCCCCAGAGCCAGCCGCCGGTTACAAGTTGTAGCCGCGAAATAACATAGCCTCGATAGATAGCTTCTTCGCAAAAGCCGGCCGTGAAGGCCAGAAAAATCCAGGTCAGCCGCTCGGCGGGCGTTTTCGGGAGGATGAAATCCAACTCCTGATTCACCTTCAATCCGATGGCATCCAGCCCAAAAGTTAAAAGATAGGTGGCGAAAATCGAGGCAACCAAAAAAATTGCTCCGATGTTGAAGTTCCGCACGGTAAATCCGCCCAAGCCGATGTCGGCCATCTTCAGCTTTTCCAGCCTCAAAGCCAGATACATAAAGGCCACCAGTCCCCATTGAAAAACCATCGTGGCGACGTAGGTGAACATCCGGTTGTCGCCAATATCCTTCTCAAAATCGGGCGGCAACCGGGTGCCGGTGAGTTGATACATCAACCAGTTTACAAATGGGGGAAAATTGACCACCGGCAGAAAAACGAGAAGAAAGAAAAGAAACAGAATGCTCCAAATTTTTAGCGGACGGCGCCCCGGCGGTGCCGGTTCGGCCGGAGCGGAGGAAATCGGAACTGGAAGTGGCGAGGTCTCTTCCATTTACAGCCCGGGGCCGGCGGTAGGTTTTTTGAAAACGGCGCCCAGAATCAAGGCCAGGCCGACGACAATGAGAATCAAGGGCCAGGTGCGATGGAGACCGGGAATCCAGCCCATTTCGTTCGCCAAAAACAGGACCCCCATTCCCAGAACAATCAATCCGGAGACTATCATCCCTTTTTGACTTTGTTTATCCTTTGCCTCTTGTTCCATCTTCGGCTTCCTTTCGCTTCAGGCGTTTTTAGCGCCGGTTTGGCTGCGCAGTTGCTCCATTTTGGAAGCAATATAGCTTTGATTTTGCCGGCTACAACTACTTTCACTTTCCCAAAGTGAAGCCCCGGGGAAAGCGGGGTGAAAGCCCCAATCGTACCTACCGGTATGTCTAAAAAACCAAAAGTGGAGTATTGGCCCCATTTGCCGGAATATCCGGCAGAGGAGGCCCCCGAGCCGGACTGGAAGGTGGACCGGGCCGTGCGCTGGGGCCTGCGGCAGTTGTCGTTTATGGAAGAAGAGGTGGTGGAACGCTACCACCTTTGCGGCCAGCCCGCCGCCAAAATCGCCGCCGAGCTGGGCCTTTCTGAACATCAAGTCCATCCGGTTCTGAAAGGGGCTATCCGCAAGCTGAAGAAACTTTTGGGCCGCTTCGTCCAAAAACGGTATGGAATTCCAATGAAGGCAACACCTTGCCGGATTTGCGATTCAAAAGAAAAGAAGAGTATCGAAGAGCTGTTGAAAACCAAAAAAGAGGAGGAGACATGGAAGAACGTTTTGCGGAAGCTGCGGGAGGATTTCCAAATGCGCACCAGTCCGCGGACCTTAACTTTGCACCTGAAAAAGCACCGGCCGAGGCCCCGGCGCCCGGTCAAAAGAAGACCCGCCGGGAAAAAATCCGGGGCGACCACTCCCTGAACGTTACCATCTCCTACGAGCTGAAAGGCCGGCTGGCGGCGCTTTCGGAAAAGTATGAACTGGCGCTGGCCGACGTCGTCCGGCAGGTCTTGAAGGCCGGGCTCCCCGTTTTCGAATCCCTGACGGCGGCCCAGGAAGAGCTTGTTTCCGGCTTTGTCCAGCTTAGACGCAGGGGCCGGGGAATGGGAGAGTTAAAAAAGTAACCCGGAGTCATCTTTCCCTTGAAAGGGCGGGACCTCGATTGCGCTCTTTGGGCAAGAGAGCTATAATTCTTGTCCGGTATGGTAAAAAAGGTCAACCTGCAGGAAAAATTCGCCCGCTTTCAGGAATACTGGCAGCCGAAAATCGCCGGGGAACTGAACGACTCCCACGTCAAACTGGTCAAATTCAAAGGGGAATTCGTTTGGCACCATCACGAGGCGGAAGACGAACTGTTTTGGGTGGTGAAAGGCCGGATGGTTATCAAATTCCGGGATGGGGACTTGACTGTGAATGAGGGAGAATTCGTAATCGTGCCGAAGGGGGTTGAGCATATGCCCATGGCGGAGGAAGAGGTCTGGGTGGTTTTGCTGGAGCCGAAGTCCACGCTGAACACCGGCAACGTCCGCAATGAGCGGACGGTGGAAAATCTCGAAAAGATTTAGACAAAGTGGCCGGGTTGTTAAGCCCCAGCGCCCAAAAGGTTCAGGATGCCCTGCGGGCACATGGGTTGAACAACGAAGTGCGAGAACTTCCCGCCACCACCCGTAGCGCGGCGGAAGCGGCCGCCGCCATCGGCTGCCAGGTTGCGCAAATTGCCAAGTCGCTCGTTTTCAAAACCAAGACGACCGGAAAAGCCTTACTGGTCGTCGCCAGCGGCATAAACCGGGTGGACGAGAAAAAATTGGCCGGCCATCTGGGGGAGCCGATTGAACGGGCGGATGCCGATTTTGTCCGCGCAAAAACCGGCTTTTCCATCGGCGGCGTGCCGCCAATTGGCCATTCCGAAAAGCTGGAATCCTTCATAGACGAAGACTTGTTGCAATACGGGGAAATCTGGGCGGCGGCGGGAACCCCCAATGCCGTGTTTCAACTTGCGCCTCCGGAATTGGTGCAATTGACCGGCGGCAAAGTCGTTTCCGTTTGTTGATTTCTCTTTGGCTTGATTTTGAGAGCATTAAGGGTATATTAGTGCGCTTTACGAAAGGATAATCAGGAATGAAAAGAACATACCAACCCTCTCGAATCAAGCGGCTGCGCGACCACGGTTTCCGCAAGCGGATGTCCACGTTGGACGGCCGGCAGGTGCTCAAGCGCCGCCGGGCCAAAGGCCGCAAACGGCTCGTTCCCACGGTTCCCGGCAAGTAGTGCTCGGTTTTCCAAAATCGGTTCGGCTCTCCGGCGACAAGCTCTTCGGCCTGGTGCTTTCCGAGGGGAAAAGAAAGGCTTTTCCGGGCGGGGAAATTTTTTGGCGGGAGAACGGCTTATCTTATGCCCGTTTCGGCTTTCGGGTTTCCTCCAAGGTGGGAAAAGCTCATCTTAGAATCGGCCTGCGCCGTCGGGCGCGGGAAATGGCGCGGAAAAATCAATCGCTTTTCAAACCGGGATTCGACTACGTGATAGTCATCCGGCACCCTAACGTTTTTCGCCAAACGCCGGATGAAAAAATGCCGGATTATCTTTTTTCTCTGTTTGGCTCGGACGTCCTTACGCGGGTTTCATAATGAAAGTTCTGGTTTTCGCTTCCAGCGGGCTTATTCGCTTTTACCAAAACTACGTCCGCATCTGGTTTCCGCCGGTCTGCCGCTTTCATCCCACCTGCTCGGAGTATGCCCTGGAAGCGCTGAAGCGGCATGGTTTTTTCAGGGGAAGCGCAATGGCCGTCCGGCGGATTGTGCGCTGCAACCCTTTTTCGGCTGGTGGCTGGGACCCGGTCAAATAAATGGACAAACGCACCGTCATCGGGCTGGTTTTAATCGCCCTCGTTTTTATTCTCTGGCCGGTTTATGTCCAGTGGATAAATCCCAAAAAACCGGCCCCCTCCCAGCCGGTGGCGACGGGTGGCGTCGATACTTCGAGAGGCGCCCTTCCCCTGCAGCCGAGTGCTCGACCGTCTGGCGCTGAAGAGAAAAAACCGGCCGCCGTTCAAGCCTCCGCCGTTTCGATTCCGGCGGAAACCGTAGCGGTGGAAACGCCGCTCGCGAGCTACAAACTCTCCACCCGCGGGGCCACCTTCGTTTCGGTGGTTTTGAAAAACCACTACCTGGACGGCAAAAAACCGCTGGAGCTGCTGCCTTCCGAGGCCGGTACCGGCTTCGAGATTTCCCTGCCCCACCAGGGCTTTTACACGTCCTCTCTTGATTTCAAACCGGATTCCAAAAGGCGGGAGCTTTCCGGCGACCAGAAGGCCACTTTGACTTTCAACGCCCAGACGGAAGGCGGCCGCGAAGTGCAAATCAGCTACACCTTTTCGGCCCGGAGCTACGCCATCGAAACTTCCTTTCTGGTCGATTCCATCGGCGACTGGGGGCGGGACTACCGCCTCGGCTGGAAGGGGGGGCTTTTGGTCACGGAAAAAAGGCGGCAGGATGCTTTGAACTACTTCGGCGCCTACGCCCGGATGGGGACGGAAGTCGTGCATCAGAAAAGTTTCAAAAGCGACAGCTTGAAAGAAGCCGCCTTGGGGGAAACCTATTGGGTCGCCTCCCGCAGCAAATACTTTGCGGCGGTAATCATACCCAAGGAGGCCCCCGGCACCGGTTTCTGGGCGGAAGGGGTGCAGGTGTACGATTCGGCCGGGCTTGCGGGCAAAAAAATTTCGGTTTTTCTCGGAGCCGCCTCCCGCCAGCCCTCCGCCGTGGGGGGGCGCTTTACCCTGTTCGTCGGGCCCCTAGACTATGGCATTCTCCGCTCGTTCGGAATCGGATTGGAGAAGCTTTTGGATTTGGGCGCCGCCCCCCTGACGCCGGACGTTTTGGTGGAGCCGATTGCCGTCGGAATGCTGTGGCTTTTCAAGGGTTTTTACAAATTTGCCCCCAACTACGGGGTGGTCATCATCGTCTTTTCCGTTCTCATCAAGCTGTTGACCTTGCCTCTTTCGCGCAAATCGGCCAAATCGATGGCGCGAATGGCGGAAATCCAGCCCCGGCTGGAGAAGCTGAAAGAGAAGTACAAAAAGGACCCGAAAAAACTGAACGAAGAGACGCTCAAGCTGTATCGCGAAATCGGTTTCAATCCGTTTGCCGGCTGTCTGCCCTTGCTTTTGCAGTTCCCGCTTTTTATGGCCCTGTATGCCGTTTTGTCCACCGCCATAGAGCTGCGCCAGGCACCCTTCGTTTTCTGGGTCAACGACCTTTCCGCCGCCGACCGGTTTTTCATTTTGCCGATTCTGATGACCGTTTTGATGTTCTGGCAGCAGAAACTCACCATCCGCGACCCTAAGCAGAAAATGATGGTATATCTCTTGCCCGCGATTTTCTTTTTCTTCTTTTTTCAGATGCCCTCCGGCCTCGTTTTGTACTGGACCTTGTTCAATTTGTTTTCCGTTCTCGAGCAGTACTGGGTCAAAAAGCAAATGGTCCATCCGGCTCCGGCCGCCCCCCCCCCCGTTGCCCAGTAGCCCGGTTTTCGTTCCGGCTCGGTCTTCCCAATTCGAGCTAAGGGAAAAAGCTTCCCGTTTTAAGGCCGTTGTTTTTCCGGTTGGGTCGGTTTCCGAGGCAGAGGAAAAACTTTTGGCATTGAAGAAGGAATACTTTGATTCCTCGCACATCTGTTATGCCTGGGTCGTTGGCGTTGGAAAAGAGCAAAAGACGCGCAACGCGGATGCCGGAGAGCCGAGGGGCACGGCCGGGCTGCCGATTCTGGAGGCCACCCGGAAAGCGGGCGTAACCAACGTCTTGGTCGCCGTCGTTCGCTACTTTGGCGGCACCAAGCTCGGTACGGGCGGCTTGTCTCGCGCTTACAGGCAGGTTACGGTGGAGGCGCTTGCACGGGCGGGTAAAAAGGAATTGATGGAAGAAATTCGACTCGCGGCCCCGCTTGCTCTGACCGACCGGCTTTTGAAATTATCCAGCCGGTTTGAGGCGGAAATAAAAGAGAAGAAATTTGCATCTGAAGTCTCGCTGACTTTTTTGGTTCCCTCCAGCCGCCGGGAAGGTTTTCTGAAAGAGGCCGAAAGGATAATAGGCCGTGCGTCCGGTTGACGGCGTTTTCGGCCCATCATTATCTTTGACGTGATGAACGTGATTGTCGACTTTCTCTCGCAATTGGACGCCACGCTTTTCTACTTTTTCAACGTCCAGCTGGCCAATCCGGTCTTCGACCGGATAATGCCGATTGTTACCCAAACCGCCAACTGGCGGGTGATTATGGGGATGGTCGGGCTTTTTTGGTTCTGGAAGGGGGGGAACAAGGGGCGTTGGGCGATTTTGTATGCGGTTGTCGCCTGGGGCGGCTCCGACCTTTTCAACTCCAACATCATCAAGTCGATTTTCGAACGCCCCCGCCCCTGTTTGACCCTGCCGGACGTCCACCTTTTGGTCGGCTGCGGGAATACTTTTTCCTTTCCCTCCGGGCACGCCGTCACCAGCTTTGCCTTGGCTGTTTTTTTGACCTTCGTATACCCCCGCGCCCGGTGGGTTCTTTTCTCATTGGCAATTCTTATTTCTTATTCTCGCATCGCCGTGGGCGTTCATTACCCGTTCGACACCCTGGCCGGATTGGGTGAGGGGGCTTTCTTCGGCTATCTCTTTTACCGGCTTTTTGTCACCCAGCAAAATTTTTGGCAAAAGAAAGGCTGGCGTGGCGGCTGGTAAAAAATTCGGCGCCGTGGAAATCGAACTACGAATGGGAGACATCTCCGAAGTTGCGGCGGATGCCATCGTCAACGCCGCCAACAACCATCTTTGGATGGGTTCCGGTGTCGCCGGCGCATTAAAGCGGAAGGGGGACAAGGAGATTGAAGAGGAGGCGGTAAAGAAAGGGCCGATTAAGGTCGGTCAGGCGGTCGAAACAGCCGCCGGGCGGCTGGCGGCCCGCTGGGTGATTCATGCCGCCGCAATGGGGCAGGATTTGATGCCCAGCGCTCGTTCGATAGAAGACACCACCGAAAACTCGCTTACCTTGGCCGATAAGTTGGGCGCAGTCTCCATCGCCTTTCCCGCTCTGGGCACGGGCGTAGGTGGATTTTCTGTTGAAGAATGCGCCCGCATAATGCTTGAAAGAGTGCGAGAGCTGGCCCCCAGGCTCGCAACCGTCAAAAAAGTTTACTTTGTTCTTTTCGACCCGGTCGGTTATAAGGCCTTTGAGGAAGAATTAGCCAAAATCCCGTAGGGGTTTAATATATTAAACCCCTACACCCCTATTGTCATTCCGAGCGTAGCGAGGAATCTGGGGGGGGGTTGGGTCGGTTACGACACCTTCAGCGTATGCCCTTCGGTTTTGGCAATCACCGCCGCCGCCGTCAAATCGCCGGTAACGTTAACCACCGTGCGGCACATATCCAAAATCCGGTCCACCCCCAGAATAATCCCGATTCCTTCGCCGGGAATACCGACGGCGGAGAGCAAGAGCACGATGAAGGGCAGGGAGCCGCCCGGGACCCCGGCCGTGCCTATCCCGGCCAGAATAGATGCGAAAATCACCGTCACCTGCTGGCCGAGCGACAAATCGACGCCGAAAAACTGGGCCAGAAACAGCACCGTAACCCCCTCGTATAAGGCCGTGCCGTTCTGGTTGGCGGTGGAGCCCAAGGTCAAAACAAAGCTGTTGATTTCCCGCGGCACCCCCACCTTTTCCTCCGAAACCCGCAAAGCGTCCGGCAGGGTGGCGTTGGAGGAGCTGGTGGAAAAGGCAATCGCCATCACCTCGTCAATGGAGCGGAAGAATTTGATAGGACTGACTTTGGCAATGAACCGTAAAATCAAACTGTAAACCCCGAACTGGTGCAGGGCCAGACCGAAAAGCACCACAAAGACGTATTTCCCCAAAGTGGCCACGACTGAAAAGCCGAGCCGGGCGGTGACGGAAAATATCAAGGCCGCCACGGCATAGGGAGCCAGCTTCATCGCCAGCCGGATGACCGTCATCACCACCTCGAAAACCCCTTCCAGAAAACGAATCAGAATGCTCACCTTGTCCGATTTGGAAAAGGAGAGGGCAATCCCCAAAAAGATGGCGAAAAACATCACCGCCAGAACCCCGCCCCCTTTGTAGTTATCCGAAAAAATGCCGGCCATATCGGCAAAGGGGTTTTTGGGGATGATATCCAAAAGCGTCTCCGACCAGCTTTTCGCCTCGGCCGCCTGCTCCAGCGTCTTTTGCGTTCCGCCCGCGCCAAAGGTTTGCTCCAGTTTAGCCCTGTTTTCCGCGGAAATCCCCTCCCCCGGTTTGAACAGATTGACCAGCGTTATGCCGATGATGACCGAAACGGTCGAAACCGCCACGGTATAGGCCAAAGTTTTTGCCCCTATTTTACCCAGTTTGCGCAAGTCCCCCATTTCCGCCGTTCCCAAAGCGAGGGCGGAGACGATGAGCGGGATGACAATCATAAAAATCAGCCGCAAAAAAATCTGGCCGAAGGGGTAAATCAGATTCTTAATCAGCCATTCGAGCTGGGGGCTGCCGCTCCAAAACAGGTTGGCAACGATTCCCGCCGCCGCGCCCACACCCAAACCGATTAAAATTTTGGTATGCTGGGGAAGCCTTTCTTTCGGCACGGGGCGAATATGGCCGACCGGCCGCCTTCTTGTCAATGCATCCGCAGGGATGCCCAAAAACTCCTTGACAACCGAGTGAATAAGCGCATATTTAGGCCGAATTTTTTAATGATTTCGAAAGCGAGAAAAACAAAAGGAGCCGGGTATGAAGTTTAGCGTTCGGGAACAGGATGGAGTGACCATTCTGGCCCCCAAAGGAAAGATTATGGGGGGGCCGGACTCCACCGAGCTGCAGGAAAAATTGCGCGATTTGATAAAAGGCAACACCAAACGGGTCATCATTGACCTGGCCGAAGTGGACTGGATGAACTCCACCGGGCTGGGCATTATGATTGCCGGCCTGACCACCATGCGCACCGCCGCCGGCGAACTGAAGCTTTCCCGGGTGACCGACAAGATTCAGTCACTTTTGGTCATCACCAAACTGGTCACCGTTTTCGAAAGCTACGATTCGGTGGACGAAGCCATCAAAAGCTTCACCAAGTAGTCTTTGTATTCTTTGAAATGCGGGTGGCGGTTGCAGAACAGAACGGGGTGGTCGTTTTTGCCCCCAAAGCCGTGGTTATGGGAGAAGACGAGTCGACCGAACTGCACGAGCGGGTTCGGGAAAACGTCAAAGCCGGGAAGAGTCGGATGGTGGTGGACCTGTCCGGCGTGGAATGGATGAACTCACGGGGGCTGGGCTTTCTGATAGCCGCTCTTTCCACCGCCACCTCCGCGGGCGGGAGTTTGAGGCTGGCCAAAGTCAGCCCGAAGGTGCGGCAGCTGTTGGGGATGGTCGGTTTGATTGCCAGCTTTGAGATTTACCCAACGGTGGAAGAAGCGGTCGGCGGCTTTACCCACCCTTCTCCCGGCGGCCGGAAGAGGAATTTGGAATGAATTACGAATCGAAAGAAAAAGAAGGGGTTGTCATCATCACCCCCAAAGGAAAGATGATGGCGGGGCCGGACTTGGAAAAATTGCACGACAAAATCAAGGAACTGGTGCGCATCGGCGCCCGCCGGATGGTCATCGATTTGGGGGAAGTCGAGCTGATGGATTCGCGCGGGCTGGGGATTTTGGTGGCGGGCTTGACCAGTTTGCGCAACGTAGGTGGAGAGCTCAAGCTGGCCCGCATCACCAACAAAATCGAGTCTCTTCTGGTCATTACCCATCTCTCGAAGGTTTTTAAGACTTACGGTTCGGTGGACGAAGCGCTGAAAAGTTTTCAAACCGGAAGCTGAAGCCCGGTTCCATTGCAGCTTTAAAAAGGCGGGTTCCTCCGCCTTTTTTATTTCCGACCACAGAAAAAAATTTTGTTGAAACTCCGCGGCTGGTTGCCCGTAAACGAAGGCAGGGTTAGTGAACTAACTTCCGAGGTCTTTGCAACTGCCCGTAAAAAGAGGAGGTCGTATGAAGTTTAAAACCGATGAGAAAGACGGGGTCGTCATTGTCACCCCCAAAGGTAAAATACTGGACGGTTCGGACACGAACAAAATGCGCGACAAAATCGAAGAACTCGTGCGCATCGGCGCCCGCCGGATGGTTATCGACCTCGGAGGAGTGCCGCACATGGATTCGAGCGGGATTCGGATTTTGGTGGCGGCTCTGAACGGATTGCGGAAGGAAGGGGGGGAGCTGCGGTTAGCCCGCATTACTACCAAGGTCGAAGACCTGATAGCAATAACCCAGCTGACGGGACAATTCAAAACTCACCCGTCGGTGGAGGAGGCGGTTCGGGGCTTCTCCTCCCCTAACTGACTCACCCTTTGAAAGGCCGCCAGAAGGCAGGGAAACCTGCCTTTTTTATTGCATACGTTCCGAGGGGCGGTATATTGTCAAAACCCGGCAGGACTTCGGCCGTACTAAGAATGGTAGAGCGTATGAACTCGCGGGCAGGCACCGAACATCCTTTGCGCATCGCAACCCCCTTTTTCGCCAAGTAGGCATGGCCAGGCGGCTTTCCAAAATCCCCCACGGCGTCGCTTTTCCTTCCGATCAAAAGTTTTTGGCCGCGGTGGACCGCTACGTGGAGCAGGAGTTGAAAAAAGCCGGTTTTGGCAAGGATGTCATCGCCGACGTGGCCATATCGGTCTCGGAGTTCGTCAACAACGCCATCCTGCACGGCAACCGGCAGGACGAATCGAAACTGGTACGGCTGGAACTGTATCACGCCCCCGGCCAAGTGACCATCTGCGTGGAGGATGAAGGGGAGGGGTTTGAGCCGGACAAAGTTGCCAGCCCCCTCGAGGGGGAAAATTTGCTGAAGGAAGTGGGCCGCGGAATTTTCATCGCCAAAATGCTGGTGGATTCGGTGGAATTCAGCCGCGGCGAAAAAGGCGGCACGCGGGTCAAACTGTTTAAAAAATTGCCGGTATGAGCTGGTCGGCTCTGGGAACGGGCATTTACCTGGCCTGTTCGTTTTTTCTTTTCCTTTTGGGAATGGTAATCCTGCGGGAAAACTTCCGCTCGCGGGTGAACCGCACCACCGCCCTGATGCTGTTCTTCGGCGGTCTGGGGGCCCTTTTCGCCGCCGTCGGCACGACCCTGGCCCGCACCGGCGGGCTGGCCCCCGGTTCCGAGACCGAAAGCTGGTACAACCTGTTCTACCTCTGGGAGCTTTTCTTTCCCGCCCTTTTGCTGTTTGCCCTTGTCTTTCCCAAGGAAACCGATGCCGTCCGGCGCTTCCGGCTTTTGCGCTACGCCATTTTTCTCCCCCATCTTTTTCACGTCTTCTGGGTCAGCTTTCTTTCCAGCCCGGAAAAGTTGTCCGGCTGGTTTTCCGTCGAAGAGATGGGCCCGCTGGCCAGGGTGCTGCTTTCCCCGTTTAGCTATGTGCTCCGGGTGGCCGCTCTCTTTTTCGCCGTGGCCTACAAGTTTCACGTCCGCTTCTTTTCGCTGGTCAACTTCAGCTACGCGGCAATGGCCATTGCCCTTTTGTTTTTCCGGCAGGCCTCCCTCCCCAATCCCCGCATTAAAAGCCAGGTACGGCTGATTCTTTCCGGCCTCGGGCTGGCGATGACCCTTTATACGATTGCTTTCATTCTGCCGGCCCTGT
The DNA here is from genome assembly GCA_022614805.1 of Candidatus Zixiibacteriota bacterium. Taxonomy (GTDB): domain Bacteria; phylum Zixibacteria; class MSB-5A5; order DSPP01; family DSPP01; genus DSPP01. The sequence goes on from JAKEHY010000026.1 coordinate 35,576, forward strand.
TCGGCTTTTCCCTGTCGGACCCCTGGCTCTACGCTTTGACCATCGGAGCCTTGGTCATCGGCTGCGGGGCGGTCGGCTGGGCCATCCTGCGGTACCAGTTTATGGACGTGCGCGTGATTTTCCGCCAGAACCTGGTCTATTTCCTTTCCACCGGTTTGTTGGTGGCCGTCTACATCTTGGCCGCGGCCCAACTGGGGCGCTACATCCGCAACACGCTGGGGGCCAAAACGCCGGCTTTGGAAATCGGCTTCATCCTTTTGGCCTTGGTTTTCTTCCAGCCGGTGATGGAAAAGCTGGACGATTTAATCAAGCGGCTGTTCATCCGCCAGCGCTCCGATTTTCGCAATCTCTTGGAGCGTTTTTCCCGCGAACTGGTTTCGATTTTCGATTTGAACCAGATCTCCGCCCGGGTGACCGAGCTTCTGGAAAAGGAGCTTTTCATAGAGCGGGCCGTTCTGCTTCTGGCCGAAAGCGACGCCGGGGGGACGCTTGTGACTTTCTCTTCCGGCAACGAGGTTTTGGCGCAGAGTGTCTCCGGCGAGGACCCGCTTTTGAAAATCCTTCTTTCCCGCAAGCAGCCGACCTATCTCGAGGCCGTCTGGCCGGAGCGCCCCGACGAGGGATTGGCCCGTTTGTTGGCGGGGGTGGGGGCGAAGGTGGCCGTGCCGATTCTGGACGAAGGGCGCTTCGTCGGGATTCTGGCGCTGGGAGAAAAATTCTCCGGCTTCCGTTACAGCCCGGAGGACATCACCCTTTTGGGGGTTTTGGCCAACCAGCTTTCCATCGCCACGGCCAACGCCCGGCTGTACGCCGAAACTTTGGAAAAACAGCGGCTGGAGGAGGAGTTGGCTATGGCCCGCCAGATTCAGCAGAACCTTTTGCCCGCCCGGCTCCCCTCTTCCGCCGAGTATGAATTTGCCAGCTACGTCCGCCCCTCCCGGCAGGTGGGAGGGGACTTTTACGACTTTTTATGGCGGGAGAACCAGCTCGGTTTCGTTTTGGCGGACGCTTCCGGCAAGGGAATGCCGGCCGCCCTTTTGGTTTCCTTTCTGCAAGCCACGATGAAAGCCGAGCACCGCTATGCCCGGCCCATCGGGGAGTTCATCTCCTCCATCAACGAGCTCTTGGTGGCCCATACCTCGCCGGAGAAGTTTGTGACCCTCTTTTACGCCCTGTTCGACCCCCGGGAGAAAAAGCTTTTTTATTCCAATGCCGGGCACAACTATCCCATCCTCGTGCGTCAAGATGGCCATCTGGAGTTTTTGAAAAAGGGGGGGACGGTGGTCGGGTGCTTCGAGTGGGCCCGCTACGAATCGGATTGCATGCCGCTTTTGCCGGGGGATACGTTAATCGTCTATTCGGACGGGCTCACGGACGCCTCCAATCATGACGAAATGTTCGGGGAGGAACGGCTAATCAAACTGGCGGCGGAATGCTGTCACTTGGATGCGGAAGGGGTCAAGAACAGAATCGTGGAAGCGGTGGAAGCCTTCACCGGCCCGGTTCCCCCCTTCGACGATATGACCCTTTTGGTTATGAAGGCGCGCTGATGTCGGCCGCAAGGAAAAAACTTTCCGAAAAGCTGGCCCACTGGGCCGAGGATGAGTCGGCTTGGTACCGTTTTTGTCCCCGCTGCGGCAGCCAGCTTTTGCCGGTGGAACTGGACGGCCGGGAGCGGCGGGTCTGCCCCAAGGCGGATTTCGTCCAGTACCGCAATCCGGTCCCCGCCGTCGGCGCCTTCGTTCGCAAGGACGCCAGGCTCTTGATGGTTCTGCGCAAATTTCCCCCCCGCGCCGGGCTTTGGACTCTGCCGGCCGGCTTTATGGAATACGACGAGGCCCCGGAGGAGACCGCCGTCCGCGAAGTCAAGGAAGAGACCGGCTTGGACACAGCCGTGCAAAAGCTTTTTTCCGTTTACCGGGCCGGGGACGACCCCCGCACGCGGGTGGTTTTAATCCTCTACGAAGCCGAAATCGTCGGCGGCCGCCTGAAGCCGGGGGATGACGCCTTGAAGGCGGAGTTTTATCCGCTCGACAACCTGCCGGAGGAGATCGCCTTCTCCGCCCACCGCCGGGCCCTTTCTGACTACTTGGCGCGGGAGAAAAGAAAAAAGTAGGTTTTTCTGCTTTCTTGAGTGTATTGTTTCCAGACTTAGCCAACACTTTTTGCGTCCATACAATGATTAGCCCAGGGGCTTCCGCCCCTGGGAAACTAACTCTCCCCGGCGGAAGCCGGGGGGCTAAGCGATATGGGGCATCCATTGAGAAAAAGCACAATGTTTAGCCCAGGGGCTTCTGCCCCTGGGAAACCAAACTTCAAAAAATTGGTTGAGTAAAAAGAGCCGAGGTTGTACATTCAAACCGGATGAAAAATCGCCGGAACGAACGGTGAAGAGAAAACTCCGCTTTTTTCTTCTTTTGGGGGTTTCTTTTCTTTTTCCCGCTTTGTTGGCTGCGCAGAAAACCAAGCTTCGCCTTCTTATTGAACCGGAAAAAGTCGCTTTTTACACCCTCGACGGGCGGGACAGTCTCGTTTTGACCCCCTACAACTCCATTGCCGACAGCGACGGGGTCTGGCTGGACACCACTTTGGTCATTTCCCCCGCCGGGGTTCTGGTCGGCGGCGGCTGGCAGCCGGCTGCATCGATTGAAAGCCTGACGGTTTTCGTCGGCTTCAACGAGACCGCCCCGATTCAAAAATCCCAGGCCATCGGAGCGAACGACCGGCTTGCCCTCCTCCAACCGGCGACCGTTGATGCGGGGGGGTATCTGAAAGGGGATTTGGTTGCCATTGGCGCCGATGCGCAGGTGGAAGGGGAAATTGGCGGCGACGTCATCGTCTTCTTGGGCTCCTGCTGGCTCGGAGCTGAAGCGGTCGTCCACGGGGACGTGATTGTCATCGGCGGGGAGCTGGTCCAGGAGGATGGCGCGGTCATTTACGGGCAACTGGCGCGCGAAAGCCAGGCGGAGCATCCTAAAAGGCGCTACTTCGAGGAGCCGGAGCTGGGGGCTTTTTCCTTTTCGGGGGCCTACAACCGGGTGGACGGTTTCAATTTGAACGTCAAAGTCGGCTACAAGTCGGGGGATTTGAAATCCCGGCTCTGGGCCGGCGGGGGGCACGCCTTTTCCCGCGACCGCTGGCTCTACGACGTCGGCTACTCGCAAAAGCTTTTCAACACTCACCAATTCTCCTTCGGTGCCTCCGCCTTCCGCCAGACCTGGTCGGCCGACAACTGGATTTTGGGGAAGGGGGAAAACAGCTTCGCCACTCTTTTTCTGCGGGCCGATTTGATGGATTACGTCGAAAAAGAAGGAGTTTCCGTTTTTGCCGGGCAGCAGTACCGGAAGTTCCACGAGCTCAAAGTCACCTACACCGTGGATGAGTATAAATTACTTGCGCGGAAAACCCACTGGTCGCTCACGCGCGGCCCCAGGCGCTTTCGCGAAAACTTTTCCACCCTGCCGGCGGAGACCTTGACGGCTTACGCCGCCGATTTGGATGCCGAAGTTGCCAGCCTTACTTTCGGCTACACCTTCGACACGCGGGACGACCCGAAAGACCCGCAAACGGGGTGGCTGGGAAAAGCGGAGTGGGAGGTGGCGGGGGGGATTATGGAAAAGGAGCGGGACTATTCCCGCATCGTTTTGACCTTGGAGCGGATTCAACCGATAATGCCCGGGCACACGGCGCTTTTGCACGTCCTCTACGGCACTTCCATCCACCGGCTGCCGGTGCAAAAACTTTTCTTTTTGGGCGGCATCGGGACTTTGCGGGGATACCGCTTCAAACAGTTTTACGGCGACCGGATGATTCTGGCGAACCTGGAATACCACGCCCGCGTAATTGACAAGATTTTTGCCCCCACTCCCGTCCTCTTTTTCGACTGGGGAAAGACCTCGCCGCGCTCGGGCGACCCGGAGTTTTGGAGCGGGCGGCCGTTCAAATTCAACGCCGGGCTGGGGTTCAAATACGGGAGCTTTTTGCGTTTCGATTTGGCCAAGGCGTTCGACGGCCAGCCGGTGCGCTTCACCTTCCGGTTTTCGAGGAATTTCTAACGTTTTTTCCCGTTCCCCTTCCCGCATCGGGAAGGGGCCAGGGGTTAGGTTGCCTTTCGTAGGGGCAATCGCTCTGTGGTTGCCCTTTAAGGTTTTATCCTCATATATTCTTTGTCGAATTAATAATGAACCTAAAGATTGACCGATATGTTTATGAGGGATAAACAACGTAGGAATAACTGATCAATTTTGCCCTTGACATAAAAAAATGATTTGTATACTATAGTTAGCGATGAAAATTCTGAATCAAGAAATAAATTCTCCTTTTCGATACGCGGGCGGTAAGTTCTACGCTCGAAAACTGATTTTGGAGCATATTCCGGTACATTCCTATTACGTGGAACCTTTTGCTGGCGGGGCATCAATTTTCTTTGCCGTGCCCCACTTAAGATTTGGACAGGTATAATTGGTCAAGGAGGTTAAATGGAGACAGCGACGATGCCTGTTCAGATCCGGAAGGTTTCGGGTAG
>JAKEHY010000027.1 GCA_022614805.1 Candidatus Zixiibacteriota bacterium
CTACCCGAAACCTTCCGGATCTGAACAGGCATCGTCGCTGTCTCCATTTAACCTCCTTGACCAATTATACCTGTCCAAATCTTAAGTGGGGCACGGCAAACTTGGTTTGAGACTTCATTTAATCGAATGAAGAACCCCAATGTTTTGTTGAAGATTGGCAATAGCTATTTGGTCCTAGCCGATACTGCAAATGCATTGAAAAGTTATAACTCGTCTATAAATCTCAATCCTTATCAAAAAGAGGGATATTCAAAAGTGTTTAATATTCATTATAGCAGAAATGACTTTTCCACCGCATATAACGCTCTCAAGAAAAGCTTCGAGGTAAATCCAAATGATTTTGAAGTTATATATTGGCTTGGCAAACTTGAAAAACATTTCTTAAACAACCATTCGGTAGGTGATAGTTTGCTCAAAATCTTTTACGAAAACTCCGGTGTAAAGGGTGTAATTGCCGACATTAAAGCTGACAAAAGCGATCGTGGTGTATCCGTTAATGGAAGGAGCTTAAATCGAGATGAAATGGAGGAATACTTTATAGAATCTGCACTGGAGAAATTTCCCTATGTGGATGACTTGTATCAAAAAGTTATAGAATTCTATTCGGAAAAACAACAAGTTGTGCGCCGAGATGAATATCTTGGTAAATACATCTATTATAGCAAACTGAATACAGATAGTCTTTTCGTAAAAAAGTATAGCCATTAGTCTGCCTTTTTGCTGCTCCAAAAAGCTCATTCATCACTGAATTCGACGAGCTATCGCCAAAATCAAAGTCCTCTCCCCATATGTCTTCGCCAAATTCACCACAACTTCGGAGTGAGTTCCGCCCCATTTCAATGGCACAGCGGAACCAAAATTGCCAAATTCACTACAACTTTCGAGCGAGCCTTCCAAAGGGCCTATATATATAGAGGGACGTGTGTGCGGGGCTTTCGGATTTCACTAATCCCTAATCCCCAATCCCTGATCCCTGTATTTGTGCGACGGGTCGGCGTCGGCGCCGCTGGCGTGCCACAGCCGAACCCCATAAGGGCCAAGGGAGCCGGTATGGCAAAAAACACGGTTCTCCCCCTTGTGGGGTTGATTTCCCCCATTGCCTGGGGGAAAGAACAGCAGATTTCCTTTTATCCGGAACCCGCTTATCTTTGAAAGGGATAAGCGTCTATAGACCAGTTACGCTGGCGCGGGGCTTGCCGCGCGTAGGCAGAACAAGAAACAGGCAAGCCGCACGGAGAAGACCTATACACGGTCTGGCTCCTACTTTCACTGCCGTTTTAAAACCCGTTGCGCACAAAAGAAACAAAAAGGAAAGGCCCAGGGGCAGGCCCACCGGCCTGCCCCTCCCTCTCCTTGATTTAACATTTTCCCTCCCCTTGAGGGGAGGGGTAGGGGTGGGGTCGAGGACCGCCCGCAAATTCCCCTGCAAAATCCCCCCGATTTTGCAGATACCTCAATTTCCCGCTAAAAATCCGCCCAAAAATTCCAAATTCGCAACCAAAACCCCATCGTTTTTGCAGGGGCAGACCGAAAATGGTGTTTAGAAAATAAAAGAGGGCAGCCGAATGGCTGTCCTCTTTAAACTTTTATGGAGATTAACGAATAATTTTGTCCAGCTCGGAAACCAGCTCGCGGGCGCGGTTTTCGTCGGCGGCTTTTTCCGCTTCCATCAAAAGCTGTTTCAACTCCCGCACCCGCTGGTTTTTCTTCCGCTCCCCAAGCTTGTTTACATAATCCGTCAAGAGCTGCTTGGGGTCGGCCTCCCCCAAATCCCGCTGCGACAAAACCAGAAGATAGGGGTGAAATTTATCCTCCGGCAACTCGGTCATCAAAACGTCAAAGCCGATTTTTTGCCCCTGCACGTGCCGTCCCAAAAGCACTTCAAAAAGGGAAAAAGAGTCGTGCTTAGCGAAATACTCCAGCCATTCGCCGGAAGAACCGGCCAAAAGTTCCGGATGGGAGATGAGCAGCGCCAGAAAATCCCCTTCGAGGTCGGCGGGTGCCGGTGCTCCGAGGGCGGCGGCCGTGACCGCGTTTTTTTTGAAACGCCTCGAATGTCTCTCCAACAACCGCAGGTCCGCCTGTAGAACGTGGGCGGCCTGATTCAGAAACTCCAAAGCGCGCTGCTCGTCGCGCATGCGGTTGGAAATGCCGGCCAGCTCCATAAACACCTTTTCCTGCTCCACTCCGGGCAAAGATGAAACTTCCACTCCGATTTGTTTTTTCTTGAAATGCAGGAAATCAACGGATTGTTTCAACAACTCGTCAAACCCTTCCTTGCCGTGGTCGCGCACGAAGGAATCCGGGTCATCCCCCGGAGGAAGCTGGACAACCTGCACGTTCAACCCGGCGTCATACAGGTTTTCCACGGCGCGAAAGACGGCCGATTCGCCGGCGGCATCCCGGTCGAAGATGATGACGACGTTTTCGGCAAAGCGGGCCAGCAAAACCGCCTGCTCGGCGGTGAAGGCCGTCCCCAGGGCGGCGGCGACGTTCAAAATTCCGCGCTGGTAAAGGGAAACCAAATCGATGTACCCCTCCACCAAAATGGCGGTTTTGGTTTTGCGGATTTCTTCTTTGGTAATTGCCAGCCCGTACAGTTCCTTTCCTTTTTTGTAAATGGGGGTCTCCGGGCAGTTCAGGTATTTCGGCTGGTCTTTCGGATTGACCGCCCGCCCGCCAAAGGCGACGATGCGGCCGGAAATGTTCTGGATGGGGAAGGTGAAGCGCCGGCGGAAGCGGTCGTAGTAGCCCGTGCCGGTGGGAATGCGGAGCATCGTATCCTTCTTCACCGCCAGCCCGGCGATGGCCAGGCTGTCGATGGCCACTCCGTTTTTCTTTCCGAAGTCGATGACCCCCTCCCAGCTCATCGGAGCGTAGCCGATTTGGAAAGTTTCTATCATCTCCCGGGCCACGCCGCGGCGGTTCAAATAGGCCCACCCTTCCGCCGATGTCTTTTCATCCAAGAGCGACTCGCGGAAGTAGTCCTGCGCCGTCGAAACGGCGTGGTAGAGCTTTTCATAATAATCCATCTCTTTTTTGTCCCGTTTTTCCGGCAGACTGATGTTCGCCTTGCGGGCCAGGTAGCGCAGCGCCTCCGGAAAGGAAAAATGTTCCACTTCCATCACGAAGTTGAAAATATCCCCCCCCTTGCCGCAGCCGAAGCAGTGGTACACCCCTTTTTCGGGGGAGACGGAAAAAGAGGGGGTTTTTTCCTGGTGGAAGGGGCACAGCCCTAAAAAGTTTTTCCCTTTTTTCTTGAGCGTCAGGTATTCGGAAACCAAATCCACGAGGTCGGTCGCTTCGCGGACCTTTTCCGTCCATTCGTTGGAGAGGACGCCCTTTTTAGTCTGATTCTGCATCGTGTATTCCGGTTGTCTGTCTTTTTTGCTTAATGCCCCGGCTTATTCCCGCAGTGAATTTTTATTGGAGGCCGCCGGTTTTTTTGTACAGGCTCAATATAGAGGAGTTTCGGAAAAAGTCAATTGTCAAAACAAAAAAAATTATTTTTTCAGCGTGACCACGGTCACACCCTCTCCTCCTTCACCCATCTCCCCCGGGCGGTAATCGACCACGGCGGGATGCGTTTTCAAAAACTCCCCGATTCGCTTCTTCAAGGCGCCCGTACCCTTGCCGTGGATGAGCAGGACGAAGGGGTAGTCGGAAAGGAGAGCCCGGTCCAAAAACTTATCCACTTCCTGCACGGCCTCGTCGCCGGAAAAGCCGCGTAAATCGATTTCGACCGACGTGGCCGGTTCAAAGATTGTGCCCGAGAGGGTGGCCGGAACTTTTTGGGCCGGTTCCAGCGCCAGCGCTTTCAAGTTTTCCGTTTTGGTTTTATACGTCTTCCCCTCTATCTCCACCGTGGCTTCGGAACCGTCCAGCGCCATCAACTTCCCCTTGGCGTTGAAAAAGGGAACAAAGACCGGTTGCCCCGGCTCCAGCGGTTGGCCGGAAAAAACCAATTTTTCCCGCAGGCTTTCCTGCTCCCGCTCGATTTCCCCTCCCCGCGCCGTCAGCTCCCTCCGGACCTGTTCCAAAGCCGCCTTTTCCTTCGCCTGCTTTTTGGCGGCGTCGAGAAGTTCTTCTATTTCCCGTTTGGCCTGGCGGACAAATTGGGCCGCTTCTTCCAGCGCTTTTTTACGTTTCTCTTTTTCGAATTGTTTGAACTCCTCCCGCTCCAAATGGAGCACCTGTGCTTCGGAGGATAATTTCTGCTCCAGCCGCTGCAATTCCACAGACTTTTGTTCCAGCAACCGTTCTTTTTCCGCCAGCCGCACGAGCAGGTTGGAGAGCTCCCGCTCGGAGGTGCCGACTTTCGATTGCGCCTCGGCAACGAGGCTCTCCGGCAACCCGATGCGGGAAGCCAGCTCGATGGCAAAGCTGGCGCCAGGAATACCAACCCGCAGCCGGTACGTCGGCCGCAGGTTTTGGGTATCGAAATCGAGCGAGGCGTTCTGCATCGCCGGATAAACTTCGGGAAGTGTTTTTAGGCTGGAATAATGGGTGGTGACCACCACCTTCGCGCCGGTTGCATGCAGGTGGGCCAGAAAAGCTTCGGCCAGAACGGCTCCCTCCTTTGGGTCCGTGCCGGACAAAAGCTCGTCGAACAGAAGAAGCGAATCGGGAGTCAAAACCTTCAAACTTTCCTTCAAGCGGACCAGGTGGGCCGAAAAGCTGGACAGGGAAAGCTCGATGGACTGCTCATCTCCGATGGTGGCGAAAATTTTATTGAAAATGGGAAGCTTCGTCCCCTCTTTTGCCGGCAAGGGAAAACCGGACTGAAACATCAAAGCCGTTAGCCCGACCAGCTTCAAGGTGACCGTTTTACCGCCCGCATTCGGCCCGGAAATCAACAAGACCCGGTTCGTTTGGGCCAAAGCCAAATCGCAGGGGACTACCCCCGTGGGGTCATATTCCCCCCTCGGAAAAAGCAAAAGAGGGTGCCGCGCCCCCTTCAGCACCAATTCGTCATCGGAAAGCTGGGGAAGGACCCCCTCCATCCGGTTGCCGATGTTGGCCAACCCCCAAAAACAATCCAGTCGGGCCAATATCTCAAATTCTTTTTCCAACTTATCGTGTCGTTCCACCACGAGGGCGGATAGATTGGACAGAATCCGTTTGACCTCCTCTGCCTCCGCCAGTTCTGCCTCTTTCAGTTCGTTGTTCAACTCGACGGTCGCCATAGGCTCCACAAAAAAGGTGGCCCCGGAGGCGGAGCGGTCGTGAACGATGGCCTTTTTCAAATCCGGGTCCTTTTCGCCGAAAGGGATGACGTAGCGCCCTTCCCGCAGGGTGACGTACCCTTCCGGCTTCCCCACCAGACCTTTCCGGGCCAGAATATTCCAGAGCTTTTCTTCTATCTTGTTTTTCGAAGAGCGGATTTTCTGGCGCAACGACTTCAGAAGTGCGGTGGCGCCATCCTTCACCTCGCCGGAGGGTTCCAGCGCCTTGAAGCAGGCCTCCGGAAAGATTTTATCCGCCTGCAGCGGGGAAAGGAAATCGGCCAAACCGGAGAACCGTTCCTCTAAATCCTTTCGAACCGAAACCAGTCGGTTTACCAGTGAGACGAAATTGGCAACTTCCCAGAGTTCCATGGGGGTAAGAATGATGCCTTCGATGCCGAGTTTTGGAAAAAGGGGGGCCAGGTCGTCGAACCGTTGCAAGGGAAAAGAGGTTTTGCTTTTGACAATTTCCAGAAGTTCGCCGACCAGCTTTTGGCGGAAAAGAATCTCCTCCCGCGTATCCGAGGGCTCCAACGCCAATAACTTCCCGGCCCCCGCCGGCGAAAGGGCAAAGCCGGCGGCGATATTTTTTACCTTCTCAAATTCTAATGCGTGTTCGCTCGGCTTATCGACAATCATAATTGCCTATCAAAAATAAACGCTGTTTAGCCCAGGGGCCTCCGCCCCTGGGTCCCTATTCTTTGCCTGCTTCGTCCATTTCATAGAGTACATCCACTTTAATCAATGAATGATCCCCCAAATGATAATTGCGCCAGCTTGAATACGGCCAGTCCTTTTCTTCCTTTGCCAGTCCGGCTTCAACCGGGTTACGGTGAATATAATCCAGTTTTTCCTCCAATTTTCTTTCGGAAAAAATGTTATAAACGAAGGTGTCCTCCTGAAAGACCTTGTATAGGCCGTCTTTTCTCCTGCCCTTTTGGCCTGCCCAAAGCTTTTCCAGTAAAGAAGACTTTCCCTGTTTTAGAATATCCAGGATTTTCTTCGCGGTAAATCCCTTGAAATCCCGCAGAAAATCGGAAAGTTTCTGATTTTCCGGCAGATACCCCAAAATATGAAAATGATCTGGAAGCAGACAAAAACCGTGAAGCATAAAATCGTATTTTCCCCGGTAAAACTCCAGATTTTCAAGAAAGAATTTAGGAAACCGTCCATCCATAGTCAAAACAGGAATTCGTTTATAGGTTACGGCCGTGATGAATTGGATATAATTATGCTGGTCGTACTTCTTCAATCGAGACATAGAAACCTATAATAAAGGACAAACCGAAAACCAACATGTTTAGCCCCGGGGCCTCTGCCCCGGGGCTTTCCCCCCGGCGGAGGCCGGGGAACTAAGCATTTGGTCCAATTTTAACAGGCGCGACATTGCAATCAAATATAATTGGGATGGGGAAAAATGAGAAAAATTTGTGATGTAGCCCCGGGGCTTCCGCCCCCGGGATTCCCCCCGGCAGAAGCCGGGGGGCTACCCGTTTAGGCGGTAATTATCTCAACGATCTCCGGATGCGTTCTTACGGATTGTCACCGTAGCGCGCTTCCAAGTTCGCCAGAACGCGCGACACCCGCTCCCCATAGCGCCCGTCGTCCCGTCCGAATTCAATCCGACGCGTGCCGTTCCCCCTTACAGCCAGGCGCGGGTCGAGGGAGGAACGAATCTTCGGCATAAACTCCGGGCTCTGCGGATGCATAAAATCGGTGCCCTCATATATCATCGGAACGGAGCCGGTTAAGGCCGGGGCGAAAAAGGAGTTTTCAACCGAGTCGTAAAAGCGCTGGGGGAAGGGGAGGTAAAAAAGCAAAAACAAAACGAACCCCACCAAAACCCAACCTCGGACGAACCCGATGAAACCGCCGCCGACCTGGTCGATTTTTCCCAAGCTGGAAAGGGAAACCGCTTTGTTGAACAACATCCCGAGAAACCGGAAGGCGATGTAAAAGATGGCCAGAATCAAAACGAAGGAGATGAACGAAACCACCACGGGCGAGGCCTTCATATGCGAGAGCACCCAGGCGGTGACGGCATCCACCTTGTTGATGGCGACAACGACGCCGACAATCAAGCCGATGAACCCCATCACCTCCCGTATCAGCCCCCTCTTGACTCCCAAGGCAATCGAGCCGACCAGAAGCGCCAGCAAAACGAAATCCAACCAGTTCATAACCCACCCCTCCGTGAGTTAGGGTTAGTGTTTACCCGCTCCGGAGGCTTTTTCCCTCCGGGCGGCGCTCCGATAAAAAAAGCCGCCCTCTTTTTTCTTCAGGCAACCGGTTTTCCAATCCCCGTACCAACTTCAGCCTCCCAGTTGGGAAGCGACAAGCGCGTTGACTTTCTTCCCGTCCGCCCGCCCCCGCACCTTGGGCATCAGGCTTTTCATCACCTTCCCCAAATCGGCGTTGGAGGCGGCCCCCACTTCCGCGATGGTCAATTTGATGATGTCGGAAAGCTCGGCTTCGGAAAGTTCGGCCGGCAGATAGAATTGCACGATGGCCAACTCGGCCTCTTCCTTGGAGACCAAATCGGGCCGGTCCCCCTTTTTAAACTCATGGATGGATTCCTTCCGCTTTTTCACCGACGAGGAGAGAACCGTTATCGTCTCCTCGTCGGTAAGCGGATGCTTTAAATCAATTTCCTTGTAGCGTATTTCCGATTTCAGAACGCGCAGGACCCCCGTTTTGACCTTGTCCCCCGCTTTCTGGGCGGCGGTCAAATCGGCGTCCATCCGCTCTTTTATTCCCATTCTTCCATCATTTGCTGGCGGCGGACCTTGCGGCGGGCCGCAGCCATTTTCCTCTTTTTGCGTTCGGATGGTTTCTCGAAGTGCTGGTGCTTCTTGATGTCGGCCAGTATGCCGCTCCTTTCGCACGACTTGTTAAATCGGCGCAATGCCTTCTCGAAAGTTTCATCCTCCCGCACTCTAACGCCGGTCATTAAATCGACCCCCTTTCACAGTTGGCGTCGGCGGAAGTTATCGTTAACTTCAGTCTCAAAACCAATATAGCCGGTATCGGCACGGGTGTCAAGGATTAAAGTTCCGCTTTAAGGGTTAGCACACGGGAGAGCAGAACCAGCCCGGCGGTCTCCGTCCGCAGCCGCCGCGGCCCGAGCAAAACGAACCGGCCGCCCGCTTGGCGGAGAGTATCCAGCTCCTCGGGAGCAAATCCCCCTTCCGGGCCGATTATCCCAATAACTTTACGGCCCAAGGAACGGGTTTCAAAACTGCCGCCAGGCGCTTCAACCGGATGGGCAACCACCAACTCTGCATCTCCTTTCCTATTAATAACTTCGGCAAGGTTTGGCAAAACCTCAAGCTTGGGAACGACCGACCGGCCACACTGCTTGAAGGCCGCCAAGGCAACTCTTTGCCAGCGGGAAACGGTTTTGGCGACTTGCTTCTCATCCCACTTAACTTCCGAATGGTGGGCGAAGAAGGGCCAGATGGCGAAAGCCCCCATTTCGGTCGCTTTTTCCACCAGCCAGTCCAGCTTTTCCCCTTTCGTCAGCCCGATTGCCAACGTTACCTCTGTTTTCGGTTCGTTCTTCCCGACCTCGGACGTTAAGATTCTGGCCGCAAGCTCCTTGGATGAAATGGTCAGAACTTCCGCCTCGTAGGTTCTTCCCAGGCCGTCGGAGGCGACGATTCGGTCCCCCTTTTTATGCCGAAGAACCTGCACCGCATGGCGGGCCTCATCGCCGGTCAGAATGAACGAATCTCCCCGAACAGCGGTCGGCTCAACGTAAAATTGAGTGATAAACTGCAAGGTCAGGGAGCGATAACCAAAGCCGCCCAGTCGCAGTCCCGCCCGAAGGCGATGAGGCCGGCTTTCTTTTCTTTCAAGAAACGTCCCAGTTCGGGGAGCTGATAAGTCAAAATGCCGGAGGCGACGAGAAGTCCATCCTTTTTCAACGCTTTCTTGAAACGGGGGAAAAACTCTTTTATCTGGGAGAGCATCAAATTGGCAAAAATCAGGTCATACCTTTCGTCTGGCAAGGCTTCTATGGAATCCATAGATAGTTTGACCTTCGAGCTGACTTTGTTCAAGTCCAAATTTTCACGGGCATTGTCAATCGCCAGAGAATCGTTGTCAATCCCCAAAACGTTCGAAGCCCCCAGTTTCGTTGTTAGAATCGCCAAAATGCCGGAGCCGGTGCCAAAGTCCAAAACTTTCATTCCCGGCCGGACCAATCCCAAAGCAGCCTGACAGCAAAGTTGCGTGGTGGCATGCTCGCCGGTGCCGAAGGCCATTTTCGGTTCGATGACGATTTCGTTTTTGTGCTTCCCCTTATTCCAGGGGGCCGCCACCCACCAGCCGGGCGCCACCTGCCGAGGCCGGAAGTTTTTTTTGAATTGCGCCACCCAGTTGAACTCTTTTTCGTAGCGGACAAAGGCCCGCCCCGGCAGAAAACGGGGATTGGCCGTTTTTAGTTGAGACAGGTACTGCGCCAACCTGTGTTTTTTCTCCTGAACCGGCAGACGGGGAGAAAGATAGCCGGTCACCCGTATCTTTTCCCCATTTTGCTCCAGCAGCAGATTGTGGGAAAGGTTTTGGATGAAAAAACCGACAAGGGGGTCTTCCAGCCGTTTGTCAACTTCCGCAACGATGGCGCAATACATAAGGGCTATACGCCCAACGTTTCCTTCAAGCGCTCCATAAAGCTTTTATCCTTGGGGGGCTTGAAACCGGGCATTTCCGAAAGCTGCTTTAAAAGTCGTTTTTCCTCGGCCGAAAGGGAGGTCGGCACCCACACCAGCACCTGCACCAGTTCATCCCCCCTGCCGTAGCCGTTCAAAGCTGGAACTCCCCTTCCACGCATTCGGAAGGTTCTGCCCGATTGCGTGCCGGCTGGAATTTTGAGCATCGCTTTTCCATCCAGAGTAGGCACTTCCGTTTCATCCCCCAAAGCCGCCTGGGCGATGCTTATCGGCAGCTGAACCAGTACGTCGTTTCCCTGTCGTTTGAAAATTGGATGCTCCTCTTCCTCGATAAAAACGTACACGTCCCCAGACGGCCCGCCCCGCACCCCGGCATCCCCCTGACCCCGCAGGGGAATGTAGTTGCCGGTGGCCACCCCGGGCGGAACCTTGACGGTAATGGTGGAGGTGCCGCGTACCCTTCCCTCCCCCCCGCAGTTGGAACAGGGCTTTTCTATAATCTGTCCCTCTCCTTTGCAGCGCGGGCAGGTGGTAACGGTCATCATCTGGCCGAAAATCGACTGTCGCACTTGGCGGATTTCACCCGCTCCTTTGCACTGCGGGCAGGTGATGCGACCGCTTCCCCGTTCCGCGCCGCTTCCGTTGCAAACCTCGCAGGGAACCATCCGCTTCAGCTTGATGGTCTTCTCCACCCCTTTGGCAATCTCCTCGAGGGTGAGCTGTATTTCAACTTTTAAATCCCGTCCCCGTTCGCCAACTGCGCGCCCCCTCCGGCGGCCTCGGGCCGGCTCGCCAAAAATCTCTTCAAACCCTCCAAGGCCGCCAAAGTCGCGCATAAAGGTGCGCAGAGCGTCGGAGAGGTCAAACCCGCCGAAGTTGAAATCGGCGTATTGCCCGCCGGCCCGGGCCCCGGCATGGCCGAACTGGTCGTAGCGGCTCCGTTTTTCGGGGTCGCGCAGAACTTCGTAGGCTTCCGCCAGTTCCTTGAATTTCTCTTCGGCGTGCTTGTCGCCGGGATTTTTGTCGGGGTGATGCTGAAAAGCGAGCTTTTTGTAAGCCTTCTTTATATCCTCTTCGGAAGCCCCCCGCTCAACGCCCAAAACTTCATAGTAGTCCCGTTTGGCCATAGCAATTCAATATATCGGGATAAACGAAAGCAGGCAAATTAAGCACTCAAAGAAACGAATGGATGCTTTGGTTAGCCCCCCGGCCTCTGCCGGGGGGAAACCCAGGGGCGGAGGCCCCTGGGCTAAAGAATGTTGCTCTTTTTCAAAAATCATTTTAAGAAATCTAAACTGGCAGGGATGGGAATCCATCATCAATCGACAATCGTCAATTCAACCAAAATGGGGTAGCCTCCCAGCCCCTGCTGGGGGTTATATTTCTTTCGGGAAATTACTTCGTTTCCCCTTTTAGCTCGTTGTAACAACGGGTAAGGTTCATCGCCAGCCGGCTCTCCCAGCCGGCCAGGTCTTTGTACTTGGAAAGCGAAAAATCTTTCAAAACCTGCTCGAGGGTTTTCCCCGCATCCACCTCCACTTTCACCGCCCGGATGAAATCAGCGAGGAAGTTTTGAAAATTCAAAAGTCCCTCGTTGCCGGAGGTCGGCCCGTGCCCCGGCACGACCGTTGTGGCGGAAAGGGAACGGAGTTCCTCCAGCGTCGCGACCCAGTCCCGCAAAAAACCGTCCCGCATAACCCCGGCCGCGCCGTTGAAATACAAATCACCGGCAAAAAGTATCTTCTCTTTCGGCAGCCAGACGGCGATATCCCCGTCCGTATGCCCCCGGCCCAGGTACAAAAGTTCAATCGTGCGCTCGGGGCGATGAAATACCAGTTTCCGGTTGAAGGTAACCGTTGGAATGCGGAAAGTTGGCGCCGTATCCGCCGCCATAACCGCCCGGGTGTTTTCGTGGGAAATGATTTCCACACCCATCCCAAAAGCCGTCGTGCCGCCGATGTGGTCACGATGTTTGTGCGTCACCGCCAGATATCGAATCGGCTTATTTGTGACCTTACGGATTTCATCCAAGAGCAACCGGGCCATCTCCGGGCTGATGTGGGAATCGATGACCACCACCTCGCTGTCGTTGACGATGAACCCGGAATTGGAAACCGCCTTCCCGCCCGGTGTGGCGATGGCGGCATAAACCCCGTCCGAGAGTTTCTGAACTTCAAAATCGGCTGCTTGGGCTCCATGGAAATAAAAAGAAATGGCGAGAACTGAAACGAAAAGAACTTTATTTCTGAATATCACCCGGCTCCTCATTGGTTTCGTTTTTGGTTTTCCCCTTCGAAACGGTTACCCGCGCGGGGCGCACAACCCGCCCTCCCAGGGAATATCCCTTGGTCAGAACCTGCACAACCTCCCCTTCGGGCCGCTCGGATTCCAGATGGGCAATCGCCTCCGATGTGGACGGGTCGAAAGGCCGTCCGTCCACGCGCAATTCCTCCACCCCCTCTTTTTTCAGAATGGCGTCCAGCTGTCCGGCGATAAGCTCCACTCCCCGCCGGAAGCTTTCGTTGTGCGTGGAATTGGAGAGGGCCCGCTCGAAGTTGTCGCGCAGGTCCAAAAGCTCCAGAATCAGCCGCTCATTGGCGGATTTGACGACGGCCTGAAAGTCCCGCGCCGTGCGCTTGCGGAAATTGTCGAACTCCGCCGCCAGGCGCAGGTAGCGGTCTTCCAACTCCTTCATCTGGGTTGAAAGCTCTGCGGCCTTCGCTTCCGCGGCCGCCACCACGGCTTCCGCCTCTTGCGATTCTGTCTCTTGGGCCGATGGCTCGGAGGAGGAAACTTTCTCCATCTTTTCGGCTTTCTTTTTTTCTTCAGACATAGGCATAGCTTTGATTAAACACGCGGGTAAAGAACGTTATTCGGATAAAATTTCGGTCAACAATTTAGCCGTATAATCGACGATGGAAACCAGCTTGGAATACGGCATCCGCGTCGGCCCGATGACTCCGATGGTCCCCTTCAAGTCTCCCACTTGATACGTGGAGGTGACCATCGAAAGATTTCTGGTCTCGTCCCTGTCGGTCTCCTTGCCGATGGTGATGACGATTCCTTCTTTTATCCCCTTGGCCGAAACCACCTCCACCAAGGACTTCTTTTCCTCCAAAAAATCGATGAGCGCCGACACTTTTTCCTGGTCGCGGAATTCGGGCTGGCGCAGAATGTTGGCCGCTCCCTCGAGGTGAATCTGTTCGGGAGCGGAGGTGTGCAAAAGCGTTTCCGAGTGGTCCAAAAAAAGCTTGATGAGCCGGGCATCCCCTTCGGAGACCTCTTTGAAACGCTCACCCAAAGTGGCCCGAATCTCCCCAAGGGAACGGCCGGAGAGCCGTTCGTTCAAAACCCGGCGGGTTTCCTCCAGCGCGACGGAATCGATTTTTACGTCCACTTCCAGCAAAATCGAGCGGGCCAACCCTCCTTTTACCGCCACAATCATCAAAATCTTCCGTTCCGCCACCGGCACCAGTTCAATCCGTGTCAAAACCCCCCGCTCGAAACTGGGGGCCACCGAAAGGCCCAGCTGGCGGGTAAGATTCGCCAAAAGCCGGGAGGTCTGGTCCAAAATGCGTTCCACAGCCACGGGGTCGGCCGAAATCTCCCTCTTTATTTTCTCTTTTTCCCCTTTCGAAAGCGGCTCCGGCCGCAGCATTTGGTCCACGTAAACCCGATACCCGCTATCGGTCGGCACCCGGCCCGCGGAAGTATGCGGCTGCTCCAAAAGCCCCAGTTCCTCCAAATCCTGCAGGGTGTTCCGAATGGTGGCCGGGGATAACCCGAGGTTGTACCGGTTGGCGATAACCCGCGAGCCGACCGGGTCTGCGGTCTGGATGTAATGGGCTATCAGCAGTTCCAATATCCGCCGCTCCCTTTCATTCAGATTCTCAAACGCCATATCAAATAATAAGTTACCTCTAAAATCGGCCTTGTCAACTTCGGAATATGTCAATCCCTTACGGTAGCCGACACTTTAGTGTCGGGGGGTTACGACCGAAACCGCCGCTGCCCTATTAGATTATACACACAAAAAAAGGATTACCCTTGACGATACGGCTTTCAAAAACGATTTTGGGGGAAACGCCGGAGTGGTGAAACTGGTAGACGCGCGGGACTCAAAATCCCGTGGGGCCTAAACCCCGTGTCGGTTCGATTCCGACCTCCGGCATTTTAAGGGAGAAGGCAAATCTACTTTTTGACTGCGGGTTTTCCCGGCTTTTCCGCTTCGGCGGCCGAGGAGGAGGCGCTTTTGGACCCGTCTAAAACTTCTCTCACTTTTTGGGCCAGCACCCGCGGACTAAACGGTTTTTGGAGCAAAGCGGTCCCGGGGGGCAGAGTCCCTTCCCGAAAAGCGGAATGGTCGGTGTAGCCGGTCATAAAAAGAACCTTCAATCCCTGGCGCGTCCGACGCAACGCCTTGGCCAGCTCCGGCCCTCCCATTTTCGGCATTACCACGTCGGTCAGAAGCAAATCCAAAGCGCCGGTATGCTTCTTTAATACCTCCTGCGCCTCGTGGCCATCTCCGGCTTCCAAAACGGTGTATTTTTTTGCCCGGAGTATTTTAGCCGCCAGCGCCCGCACGGCTTCCTCATCCTCGACCAAAAGGATGGTTTCCGTTCCTCCCTCCGTTTTTGCCGGAGCCGTTTTTACCGGCTTCTCGGCGTGCGGTTCAACGAACCGGGGAAGGTAAATCTTGAAAGAGGAGCCCCGGCCCGGCTCGCTGTAAACGGAGACATAGCCGCCGCTTTGCTTGACGATGCCGTACACGGTGGCAAGCCCCAGTCCGGTTCCCTTTCCCTTTTCCTTCGTGGTGAAAAACGGCTCGAAAAGATGTTTTTGCACTTCCGCGTCCATCCCGAAGCCGGTGTCCGAAACCGCAAGCAAGGCATACGCCCCTGGCTGCGCGCCGGCGTGCAGCTGGACGAAACTCTCATCCAATTCCACATTGGCAGTTTCTATCGTAAGCCGCCCCCCCTGCGGCATCGCATCTCCGGCGTTTAAGGCAAGGTTCATTATTACTTGCTCCAACTGATGCGGGTCCGCTTTAATCGGCGTCAATTGGGGGGCTGGGACGGTCGCGAGTTCAACGTTTTCCCCGACAAGCCGGCGAAGCATTCCTTCCATCCCGTTTATAAGCTCGTTCAGATTCAAAACCGCCGGCTGCATCACCTGCCGGCGGCTGAAGGCCAAAAGCTGGCGGGTGAGCGCGGCCGCCCGCACGGTTCCTTTTTTTATCTCTTCCACGTCCGCTTTTAACGGGCTGTCCGGCTCCACCCGCTCCAAAACAAAATCGGTGTATCCGGCAATGGCGGTCAGCAGATTGTTGAAATCGTGGGCAATCCCGCCCGCCATCTGCCCCACCGCTTCCATTTTCTGCACCTGGCGGAGCTGGTCGGCCAGCTGTTTTTCTTTGGTAATGTCCTCGGCAATGCCGGCGATGCGGTGCACCTCCCCTTTTTCGTTTCGAATGGGATAAGCCCGGTCCCGTATCCAAAGCAGCGAGCCGTCCGGACGAACAATCCGATATTCCTCGTTAAACTCTCCTTTGACCTGCTTGGTCGTCGCGGCTTCCAAAACCCGCTGGCGGTCTTCCGGGTGAATGACATCGACCCAGGACATCGGGTTTTGGTACAGGCTGTCACAGCTACGCCCCCACATTCTTTCGTAGCCGGGGCTGACGTAAATCATTTGATTTTTAGACGGATCGGTGAGCCAAAACACCTCCGATATGTTGTCGGCTATCTGACGGAACCGCTCCTCGCTTTCCCGCAGGGCCACCTCCCCTCGCCTGCGCTCGGTAATGTCCTGGGCGGTTCCGAGCATCCGCAAGGGCCGGCCGCTTTTCTCGTCAAAAACGATGTCGACATGTTCGTGAATGAGCCGTTCCACGCCATCCGGTCGCAGAATTCGGTGTTCAATGCTGTACGGTTTTTTCTCAGCCAGGGCACGGGATACCGCCTCCCGGATTTTCGGCCGGTCCTCGGGGTGAACCAATTGGAAAAAGAGGTCATTGGTCACCTCGATTTCTCCCGGTTGGTAGCCGAAAATCCGGAAGGTCTCCTCCGTCCAGCGGAGCTCGTTTTGGTTTATATCCTCCATATTGGAAAGGTCGAGCACCCATCCGCCCAAATGGGCCATCTGCTGGGTTTTGGCCAAAAGCGCCTCGTTTTTTCTTAGCGCCTCCTCCGCCTGCTTGCGTTGGGTGATTTCGATTACCGTCCCCAATACGGCCGGGCTTCCCTCCAAATCAATGATGCCGGCGGTAAAATCAACCCAGCGCTCCTCCTTGTTTTTGGTCAGGATTTTGACCTCGTAGCGCTGGGGAACCGCTTCCCCCTTTTGCCGGGCCAGGCCGCGCCCCTTTACCAATTCCCGGAAATCGGGATGAATGACCTCCCAAAAATCTATTTGTAAAAGCTCTTCCCGGGAATACCCAATGATTCGCTCGGCAGCCGCATTCACGTGGCGCATCTTGGTGCCCTGAAAGATGAAGATGCCGGCCGAGGTGGCTTCCGCCAGCACCCGAAACTTGTTTTCGCTTTGGCGCAGGAAATCCTCGGCCTGCTTGAGGTCGGAGATGTCGCGGACAAAGCCGGTGAAAAGCGGCGGCTCGGACAAGCCGATGCGCTGGATGGAGAACTCCACCGGAAATTCCGTCCCGTCGGCCCGCCGGGCGGTCATCTCCAGCCGCTGCCCCAGGGCCTTTCCCTCTCCGGTGGCCAACAACCGGCGCAGCCCTTCACGATGGGCTTCGCGCTGTGCCGGTGGAATGATTAGCTCCGCCATTTCCCGGCCGAGCACCCTTTCCCGTTTGAAACCGAAGATTTTCTCCGCCGCCGGATTGAACTCCACCACGAGGCCGCGGTGGTCGATGACGATGATGCCGTCGATAGCCGATTTGAGAATGGCCCGGTTCCGGTTTTCGACCTCCTGCGCCAGCTTTTCGGCCCGCTTCCGCTCGGTGATGTCGGCGAAAACCGCCATCGCCCCCGTCACCCCGCCTCCGCTGTCGTAAAGCGCGGCGGTGGTCAGCGAAACGTCGATCAAGCGGCCGTCCTTCCGTTTTCGCTGGGTTTCAAAAATGGTGGTCGCCTGCCCTTCCATGGCCCGTTCGAAAATCTCCCGAAACTCCGGATGCTTGTCCTTGGGAACGATGGGGATGGTTGAACCAAGAACCTCCTTTTCATTCCAGCCGAACATCCGCTCAGCGGCCGGATTCCACATCGTCACGTTGCGCTGCAAATCGACGGTGACAATGGCCAGAGGCGAGCTTTTAATAAGCGCCCAGAGAGTCTGGTTGGTTTCCTTGAGCGCCATTTCCGCCTTGTACTTCAAGTGGCGCCCTTCCGCCTGTCGCAACTCCCGCTCCACGGCGGCGGCAAGTCGGGTCATATTGTTTTTCATTATATAATCGTGCGCCCCGGAGCGCATCGCTTCCACGGCGATGTCTTCGCCGATGCTGCCGGAGACCACGATGAAGGGCAAATCGACTCCAACTTCCTGGACAATATTCAAAGCGTCCAAAGCTGAAAAACCGGGCATCGTGTAATCCGCCAGAACAACATCCCAGTGGGAACCGCCGAGTGCGCGCCGCATCGCTTCGGCGGTATCGACCCGCTCATAGGTGGGGTCGTACCCCCCTCGCCGGAGCTCGTTGACCATCAAAAGCGCGTCGTTTTCGGAATCCTCTGCGATTAAAACCCGAAGCGGCTTGGCCATCAGCTCACTCTCTTTTTTCCAACTTCCGCCCGGAGGAAGTTGTGGAGGGAAGGGGCGGTGGTATTTGAACCGGCAAAACGATTCGGAAGGCCGTTCCGGCGCCGGCCTCCGACGAAAAATCTATTTTTCCGCCGTGGGCCTCCACGATTTTTTTGCAGATGGAAAGCCCCAGACCGGTTCCCTTGGCCTTGCCGTGGCTGAAAAAGGGGTCGAAAATTTTGTCTTGAATCTCTTCCGGTATTCCCGGCCCATCGTTCCAAACCTCAATTTCGGCCCCTTGCGCGCGGACGGCCGCCGAGACCCGGATGGTGCCTCCGCCGGTTAAGACATCTCTGGCGTTTCCGATTAAATTGGTAATCACACGCCATATTCTTTCCTTATCCGCCAGCACAAAGGGGGAGGTATTTTCCTCCGTCCGACCGCTGCAGGAAAGCTGGACCCCCATGCTGGTAAAAGACCGCTCGTAGGTTTCCGCCAGATCCCGGCAGAGTTCCAAAAGGTTGACCGGCTCCAAAGCGAGCGGTACTTCCCCGCGGGCGAAATCCAATATCTCCTGGCACATTCCCAGCATCCGCTCCACCTGCTTTTCAATGACCCCGCTGTATTTTTTCCGTTTATCAGGAGAGGCGAGCCCTTCAGCGTTGAGAAAATCGAGGTTTCCCAAAATCACCTGCATCGGATTTTTCAGGTCATGGATGATGGAGGCAGCCACCTGCCCCACCATCTGCAGCCGCTCGGCGGCGCGCAACTTTTCCTCTGCCGCTCGACGGGCCCGGCGTTCTTCCGCTTCGGAAAGCTCCCGGGCCACCGCAGGAACCAGACGGTGAAGGTTGTTTTTCATTATGTAATCGCTGGCGCCCGCCTTCATACAGGCCACTGCAACGTCTTCGCCAATGCTGCCGGAGACGATGATGAAGGGGATATCCAGACCGGTTTCCTGCAAGACCGCCAAAGCCGACATTCCATTAAAATGCGGCATCGTGAAGTCTGAAATGACCAGGTCCCATTTCGATTTTTCCAGGGCGTTCTTCATCGCCTCGGGCCGGTCCACTCGCAAATACAAGGGGTTGTAATCCCCATGCCGGAGTTCCCGCACCAAAAGGACGACGTCGTCTTCGACATCGTCAACGATCAGAACTTTGAGTGTTTTGCTCATACCTTGACTTTGGCGCCCGATGCTTTTTGCACCGGCGGCGGCTCGTTCAACAGAAGCCAGTAGAGCCCCAGCTGCCGCACCGCTTCGCTGAATTGATTGAAATCGACCGGCTTGCGGATGTAGCTGTTGGCCCCCAGGCTGTAGCCGGAAATCAGGTCCTGCTCCTCTTTGGAGGAGGTGAGAATGACTATGGGAAGCAGTCTGGTGCGACTGTCGGCCCGCAACCGCTGCAACACCTCCAGCCCGTTCACTTTCGGCAGCTTCAAATCCAAAAGAACGATTTGAGGCATAACGCTCGTATTCCGGCCCGTATATTTCCCCTCGCCGAAAAGATATTCGAGCGCCTCCGCGCCATCCCGGGCCACCACCACTTCGTTCTGAATGTTGTTCTTTTTCAAAGCCCTCATCGTGAGTTCGACATCGTCCGGGTTATCTTCCACCAGCAGAATGATTTTCTTGTCCATTTTTCCTCCTCTTACAAAGTGAAATGAAAAATCGCCCCTTGTTCAACGGTTCCTTCCGCCCAGACCCGTCCGCCGTGCCGGTGGACGATGCGCTGGACGGTGGCCAGACCGACTCCGGTGCCCGGGAAATCGGACGGGCCGTGCAGCCGTTGGAAAGCGCCAAAGAGCTTGCCGGCGTAAGCCATATCAAACCCGGCGCCGTCGTCGCGGACGAAAAACACCGTTTTCCCGTCCGGTTCCCGCCGGACGCCGAACTCGATGCGGGCGGACGGGTGCTTGGAAGTATATTTCCAAGCGTTACCCAATAAATTTTCCAAGGCCACCCGCAAAAGGCGCGGGTCGCCTTCCCTAACAAGATTATCGGCAATTACGAAAGTGACTTTGCGCTCCGGGGCCTGTTTTTGCAACTCGGAAACGATTTCCCTAGCCAGCGCACTCAAATCCACGCGTTCCACCTGCATCTCACTGCGGGAGACGCGGGACAAATTCAGCAAATCGTCAATCAACTGGGCCATCCGCAGACAGGCCCCCCGCACCCGGCCCAAGTAATCCTTCCCGGACTCGTCCAGCCGGTCGTTGCAATCCTCCAAAAGGGCCTGCGAAAACCCGTCGATGCTCCGCAGGGGGGCCCGCAGGTCGTGGGAAACGGAATAGGAAAACGCCTCCAGCTCTTTGTTGGCCGCTTCCAACTGGGCGGCGTGCTGCCGCAGGGCCTCGTTTAACTTATCGATTTCCCGTTCACCCTGTTTCCGCCCGGTGATGTCATTGAAATGAATGGCGACTTGCCTTTTCTCCGGGTCTCCAACCCGGAAGGCGTAAACGTCATACCAACGGGAGAGTTGCGCGGCCTCATTTTCAAAACGTTTGGGTTCGCCGGTCAGGGCTATTTTGCCGTAGATTTCGAACCAGTGCTCTTCGTGCAGGGGGGCGATCTCGCGCATTCTTCGGCCCGGCGCGTTTTGAATCCCCGTCTGTTTTTCAAATGCCGAATTGACTTCCAGAAAGCGGTAATCAACCGGCTTGTTGCTTCCGTCGAACAGCACTTCGATGGTGCAAATGCCCACGTCCAGGGAGTCGAATAGCGTGCGGTATTTTTCTTCCGACTTGCGCAACGCTTCCTCCGCCCGCTTGCGTTCGGTGATGTCGCGGATGATGCCGCTAAAAAAGATTTCGTTCTTTGTTTTCCAACTGGTCAAGGACAGCTCCAGGGGGAACTCGCTGCCGTCCTTTCTTATTCCGTGCAGTTCCACGGTCTTCCCGACGACCCGGGCTTCTCCTGTTTGCAGAAAACGCCGCAACCCTTTTCGATGGGTATCCTGGTAACGCTCCGGCATTAAAACTGTAAGGGGCTGTCCTAACACTTCTTCCGCCATATAGCCGAAAATCCCCTGCGCGCCCCTATTCCAGACGATAATGGTTCCCTCCTGATTGGCCATCACGATGGCATCGTGAGCCGTTTCGGTAACCGACCGGAACCGCTCCTCACTCGTGCGCAGGGTCTCCTCCGAGCGCTTGAGCTCGGCGTTGGCCTCCTTCAGCTGCCGGCTGGCCTCGGCGACCTGCCGGGTGCGAAGCAAGACCTCCGATTCCATTTCCTCCACTTTCCCCTGGATTTCTTCGGTGAGCCGCTGCTGCCGGGCGCCCGCCTGCTTCAGTCGCACAAACTCGGTAACGTCCTCGACCCGATGGATGATGTAGGCCAGTTCCCCTTTTGAATCGAAAACGGGGGAGTTGACCGGGCTCCAAAACCGCTCTTCAAAACCGCCCCCGTCCGCTTCAGGACGCCGGATGTCGTATTTCTGTACCGGCATGGCATCCGCCACCCGGTCCCGTTTTACACGCTCCAGCGAGGCGCGCAGATTGCGAACCCCCTCCGTTGCCGGGTCATCCGGATTGTCCGGAAAAACATCAAATATCCCGCGTCCCAGAATCTCTTCCCGTCTGGTCATCGTGGCCCGGGCGTAGGCCTCGCTCACCGCCACGATGGTCAGCTTTGGGGTCAACACTAAATACAGGTCGGGGGCTGCTTCAAATAGCGCCCTGAAATCCGGCGCTGCCGGCGCGCTTTTGCGGCTGCCCTTTTTTGTTTTCACCTTTTCTTTTCCACAAGCTGCGCCTTTTGTTTCTCGGCGCACTCCGGGCAGATGGAGTGGCTGAAGTCCACCTCCGCGTGGGTCTGCAAGTACTCTTCCGCCGTCTGCCAGAGCTGCCGGTCGTTCCGAATTTTTCGGCACCAGGCGCAAATCGGCAGAAAGGTTCGCAAGGTCTCCACATCGGCGTGCAGGGAGAGAATGCGTTCCGCCACCTTCAGGCGGATCTTCAGCTCGTCGGCGTCGAACGGCTTGGTCAAATAATCGTCCGCCCCCGATTCCATCCCTTCCATAAAGTTCTCCTTGCCGGTCTTGGCGGTGAGCAGGATGATGTAGGTGTAATCGGAGCGCTCCAAGGACCGAATTTTCCGGCACAACTCCGGCCCGTCCATCTCCGGCATCATCCAGTCCGAAATCACCACCCGGAACTCCCCCGCCTGGTACAGGCCCCAGGCCGCCTTCCCACTTTCGCAGGAGGTGACCGAATGCCCCCATCCCTGCAAGGCTTTTTCCAAAATCAGGCGCGAAACCGCGTCGTCTTCCGCCACCAAAATTTTCATATCGGCTTCACTTTTCTCTCCACCAAAGAGCCGCGTACCCGCTCAAACTCTTTTATCATTTGCTTCGCCAGTTCTCGGCAGCGCGAAAGCGCCTTTTCCCCCGCCTGTTCCTCCAGTCCCGCCGCGAGACGGGAAAGCCCGGCCGCTCCAAAGTTGGCCGCCGCCCCCTTGATGGAATGCGCCTCCCGTCCAATCCGCTCAAAATTTTTCGCCCGCAGCGATTCGTTCACCCGCCCCAGGCGGGCCTCGCCGTCGGCCAGAAAAACTTCGGTCAATTGCCGACGGAACGCTGCATCACCCCCCGAGGACTGCTCCAGCCGGGCCCAATCCACCGGCGGCGCCGCCCCGCTTTCCCCTTTTTCGGAAACCGGTGACAAAGGCCGTCGGGCCATCCAGCGCTCCACCACCTCCCTCAATTCCAAAGGTTCAATCGGCTTGGAAACGTAGTCGTTCATTCCCGCTTTGAGGCACTTTTCCTTATCGCCGGAGAGGGCATGCGCCGTCATCGCGATAACGGGAATTCTCGATTTCGCTCCCGTCATTTTGCGGATTTCCCTCGTCGCCTCCATTCCGTCCATTTCCGGCATTTGCACGTCCATCAAAATCAAATCAAAATCCCGCACGGAAAAAACTTCCAAGGCCTCCCGACCGTCCTTGACGCACACGACCGAGTAGCCCGCCCGGGAAAGCACCGCCTCCGCCACCGCCCGGTTAACCTGATTGTCCTCGGCCACCAGAATCGAACCGCCCCGCTTGGCCTCTTCCAGCCAGTGGCGCGTGATTAACGGCTGCTCTTTCTCTCTTCCTTTCGAGCGGCTCAATACGGCCGATATCGCCTCCAAAAGCTGGGATTGCTTGACCGGTTTATGCAAATAGGCGGCAAAGCCGGCCTGTTTGGCCCGGAGGGCGTCCCCGCGCGTTCCCACCGAAGTCAGCAAAACGAGGAACGTCGGTTCGAGAGCCGGATGGGATTTTATTTTTTTCGCCAGCTCTTCCCCGTTTTCCTCCGGCATCTGAAAGTCGATGATGGCGGCCCGGATGGGGTCTCCCAAAGTCAACTGTTTTTGCAAAACCTTCATCCCCTCCGCCGACCTCCCGGCCGAAAACGCCCGGCAGCCGAACGACTCCACCATCCGGCAGAGAATGTCCCGGTTCACGCTGTTGTCATCGACCACCAGAATGGCGGCGCTTCGAATGTCCGCGCTTGCGAGCCGGGGCCGCGCCGTCAGATTTTTGGAAAGGGTGACTTCAAACCAGAACTCGCTCCCCTGGCCGGGCTCGCTCTGAAATCCGATTATCCCCCCCATCAATTCCACCAGCTGCCTGGAGATGGCCAGCCCCAAACCGGTCCCGCCGAAGCGCCGGGTGGAGGAACCGTCCACCTGGGTGAAACTCTGGAAAAGCAGATGGTGCTTGTCGGGCGGAATGCCGATGCCGGTGTCTTTTACCGAAAAGCGGATGCGGGCATTTTTTTCATCTTCAGCCAGCAAACTGGCGCGGATGACAATTTCCCCCTTCTCCGTGAACTTGACGGCATTCCCGGTCAGGTTAATCAACACCTGCCGCAGCCGGGTCGGGTCACCCTTCAGGGCTAAAGGAACGCCAAACTCCACCAGGCAGGCCAACTCCAGCCCTTTCTGCTCCGCTTTGGGGGCCAAAAGCGAGGCCGTGTCCTCCACCACCGTACGAAGGTCAAATTCGATGGACTCAAGGGAAAGTTTCCCGGCTTCGATTTTGGAGAAATCCAGAATGTCGTTGATAATGCCCAAGAGCGTCTCGGCCGAACTTTTGGCCCCCCGAACGAACTCGGCCATCTCCCCCTCGTCCGCAAAGGCGCGGCTGGAAAGAAGCCCCAGATAGCCCAAAACTCCGTTCATCGGCGTGCGTATTTCATGGCTCATATTTGCCAAAAACTGGCTTTTCAAATTGGCCTGCTCCAGGGCGGCATCCCGGGCGCAAGCCAATTCTTCCACCGCCCGCTTCCGTTCGGTAACGTCCTGAATGAGCGACACCCCGTACAGCGGTTTTCCTTCCGTGTCGTAAAGCCAGGCGGCCGAAACGTGACCCCACACCACCTGACCGTCTTTTCGGACGTATCTCATTTCGAGCTCTATGGCCGGGCGTTTTCCCGCGTTGATTTCCCGAAGAACGGAATGGGTTTTCTCGAAATCGTCCAGATGGGTGACGTCCAACACCGCCATCCCTAAAAGCTCCCTTTCAGAGTATCCCAGCCATCGGCAAAAGGCCGGATTGACCTGCAAATACCGCCCGTCCGACGTAATCGTCACCATCCCAGCCGAAGCGTTCTCGAAAATGGAGCGGAATCGCTCCTCGCTTTGCAAAAGCGCCTCTTCTGTCCGCTTGCGCTCCAGCTCGGCGGCGGCGCGGACGGCGAAGATGTTTAGTATCGAGCGCATGTCGAACTCATCCGGCAGGGGCTCGTGATGCAAAACTGCCAAAATGCCGAGCGGTTTGCCGGCCGAGTCAAACAAGGGCGTGCCCAAATAGCTTTCCGCTCCCATCTTCTTCAGAATAAGGTCGTCGGGAAACTGTTGCTGAATTCCGCTGGCATACAAACACATGCTTTGCCCCACCACGTTTTCGCAGGGCGTCCCGGCCAGCTCGTATTCAAAATTTTCGTTGAATCCTTCGCCCGACCAAACCGCGATGGTCTGTACCCGTTCCAGCTTCTCGTCCGCTATCTCCCCTACGAGCGCATACTTCACCCCCAAAGCCGTGGCCAAATGCCGCACCAGCGAGCGGAAAAAGTTGACCCCGGTGGAAGAAGAAATCCCCACGGCAATCGCCCGCAGGGCCTTTTCCACCCGTTTTTGTTCGGAAACGTCCACCATACTCCCGACCATTCGGACCACTTGACCGGAGCCGTCCTGCACCACCCGGCCTTTGTCCCAAACATCTACGTAATGGCCGTCTTTGTGCCGGAAACGGTATTCGGCTATAAAGTCTTTTCCGACGGTCAAGTTTTCTTTCAGTTGAAGCTGGATGCGGGTTAAATCGGAGGGATGCAGCCGTTCTTCCCACCATTTATGAGCGGGTTCCACTTCCTCCAACGGATAACCAAAAACGGCTGTTATGTTTTCCGTCCAAACGATGCTGTTTTTCTCTATGTCCCGATCGTAAATCACCCCGCTGGTGGCCGAAGCGGCGAGGTGGAAACGCTCGTTCGACTGCCGCAACGCCTCCTCGGTCGCCTTCACTTCCGCCAGCGTTCGAGACAGGGATTCGGAGACTCCCCGTTCCCGTTTCTGGCCGATGCGCACCCGCATCAAAAGCCAGACCGCCAAAAGACCGATTGAAAAAGATATGCCGGCGAGCAAATACAGGTTTTTGAAAAGCCCGGTTTGGGCTTCTATCAGCTTGGCCCGTTCCTGATGGTGTTTTCTCTCGATTTTTCGCAGAATTTCAAGAGCGCCGGAAAAATGCTGACCCATTCTGGCCATGGAAGAGCCGGCCAAAGTTTCCATTTCCCGGACTTTCTTCTCCCCCGCCCCGGCGCGCCGCAGCCGTTCCCTCATTTCGGCTGCGTCCAGAGTTCGCTCCGCTTCGGCCAAAAGCCGCACCACGATGCTGTCCAGTCGGCTCACGGTGAGGGTCATGGGGGCGTCCATCGATAAAGCGGCCACAAATTCCGAGCGGATGTTTTGAAAATGCTGGCGATAGACCGTAAGGAGTTTGCGCTGTTTGGAAACCTGGTAGCTTTCCAAAACGTCGTGAGCGGGGCGGTCCAAATTCCGAAGCGCATCCAGCAGCCGGTCTTCCATTTGAAGCGCTTGGTTCAGATTCTCCCGAGCGGAATGGATGTCC
Organism: Candidatus Zixiibacteriota bacterium; assembly: GCA_022614805.1. Classification (GTDB taxonomy): domain Bacteria; phylum Zixibacteria; class MSB-5A5; order DSPP01; family DSPP01; genus DSPP01. The sequence goes on from JAKEHY010000027.1 coordinate 25,716, forward strand.
AGACCGGCGCTGACCACGTCAATGGCCCAAATCCCGAAGATTAAAACGGCCAAAGCGGAAAAAACCACCAGCCACCCTTTCCGGCTTTCGGGGGGCAGGGGCTGCTGATAACCGGAAATCAGATAGGTATAGCCGTAATCTTTCTCTAATGGCATCCCTTATATTCTTCGGCAAACAAACGGGAATAATAAGCCGGACAAAGGGTTATCTTCAGAGTCTCTCTCTGCGACCCCGAACAAATCAGCTACTGAATTTTCGCTGGCCCCACCGTACCCGGCTGGGCTATCGCCATCCGGTTTCCGCCTGCGTGTTTGGCGCGATACAGGGCAAAATCGGCCGCCCGCAAAAGCTCTTCTTTGGTCGTTCCGTGTTCCAGAAAAACGGCTATTCCAATGGATAACGTCAAATATCGGCCATAAGGCCCATTTGAACCTTTTATCATTTCCTCCAGCTTTTCGGCCCTTCGGCCGGCAACTTCCAGGGATGCTCCGGGAAGAATAAGCATAAATTCATCCCCGCCGTACCGGCAGGCGATATCTTCTCCGCGGATATTCTGCAATAAAAATTCCCCCATCTGTTTCAAAAGCTCGTCTCCCGTTTTGTGCCCGAAAGTATCGTTGAAACGCTTGAAATGGTCCAAATCGAGCATCAAAGTTCCCAAGGGCTGCTGGTTGCGGCGGGCCCGGGAAAGCTCCCGTTCCAATGACTCTTCCAGATAACGCCGGTTGAAAAGCCCGGTCAAGGAGTCGCGGATGGAACGGTTGGAAAGGGTTTCGCGCAGCTTCAGATTGGCCAGATTCAAAGCCACCTGCTCCCCGGTGATGGCGGCCAGCCGTTTTAAGGCCTCCATCCGCAGCTCCCGTCGTACCGGTGAAAGGATTGAAACATCCGGCCCGTTTTGCAGATGCAAAAGCCCCAAGGCCTCTCCGTGGGCCATCATCGGCATACATACATATCCGCCCCACAGGGGATGAGACAAATGCCGGCAGACGACCTCGGTATGAACATTTCCCACCACGTGCGGCCGCCCCCTGCGCAAGGCCCAGCAGTTCTCCGGCTCAAATGCCTCTTCCCCCAAGAGCGGCTCTCCCCATATCGCCACCGCTTCCACAATGCGCCGAGAGGAATTTAGCATACAGAGCGCTCCCGGCTCATTCGGGAACAGTTTTTGAAGGGATGGCGCCACCACCCGGTATGCCTCCTCCAAAGTCAAACAGGTTTGCAAAAGGTCCCCCATTTCCGAAAGCAAGGATACCTCCCGGTTGTGGAGTTCCAACTCCCGCACGCGCAAGGTCAGCCGCTCGTTGGCCTGCTTCAGTTCCTCTTCCAGCCGCTTGCGTTCGGTGATATCCACAATATCGGTCAGGATGAAAAGCCCTTCTTCGGTTCTAATCGGATTCAGGCCTATCTCGACCGGTATTTCGCGGCCGTCTTTATGCAAACCATATAGGTCCGGGCCGGCTCCCATCGCCCGGGCCTGCGGGTCGCCAAAAAAATCGGCCCGATGGGCTGGATGGTTTTCCCGGAAACGCCCCGGCACGAGAATTTCAATCGGTTTGCCGATTAGCTCGTCGCGGGCATAACCGAACAGCTTTTCCGTCTCGGAATTGACCAACACGATTTTTCCATCCTGACTCACGGTTACTATGCCGCTGGGGCTGTGCTCCACCACCGCGCGGAATTTTTTCTCGCTGGAACGCAGGAATTGCCCCGCCCGTCGGTGTTCGGTAACGCTGGCGGAAATCACCTGGGAGGTCAGGGACACCACACCAATGAACATTTGCAACACCAGCAAAGATTCGTTGCTGGATGCCATAACGAATTGCCCAAAATTCCGCAACGTACCCCAAACGGCCATTCCGGCTAAAAGGAAAACGGCTGTGGCCGTTTCCCGCTGACCGAACCGGAAGGCTATCCATACGATGATGGGAATGGTGAGAAAAGCCATCGGATACCGACCGCTTAGGGCCGGGAACCAGTCGCCAAAAGCGGCCTGTCCGGCCAAAAAAAGCAACCCCAGTGAAAAGACCCCTTCCAGCACTTGGGCCCCTCGCCAGCGACCCAAGCGACTGGTTCCCCAGAGAATCAGAAGGGGGGCCACTACTAAAGCCCCACCCATATCCCCCAACCACCAGGTAACCCAGATGGCCCAATAGTTGGTCCAGTCTGCAAAGCCGCCAAAGGAGAGGCTGGTGATGCCAAATGTTGCGGAAACGGTGGTAGCAATTATCCCGGCCAAAACCGAAAACTTAAACACCCCTTGGGGACGCTCGAAGGCATTTTGTCCGCCCGCCAATCGGTTCACCAGATAGGCTCCAATCAACCCTTCCAGCGTGTTTCCAAAAGCGATGGCCAGAGAGGTCGCCAGCGAGCCGAAAGTGGTTACGTTGGCCCAAAATGCCCCCAAAAAAATTCCCGGCCAGACCCGATAGCCAAGAACTAAAAGCGCTGCCAAGGCCAAACCGGTCGGCGGCCAGACCGGAGAGGCGCTGGGATGAAAGAAAGCCAACGACAGGCCCAGCTTGGCGGTGCAGAAGTAAATACCTCCCAACACAAGGATTTTGGCTGCCAACGACAGTGTTTGTAGGCGCTTCATATTTTTTTTCCAATTCGGCTCTTTCAGCCGCAGAAAGCTCGCGCACGGCCGGTTTAATTACTTTTGGGACATTGAATCGATCGGGGGTCGACCGGCCCAAAAGTAATGCAAGCCGAACCTGACTTCCTACTATAAAATATCGACATCCCGCCCCAAAAAATAAGCCGGTTCGTTTCCGGCTCTCCCTTGTCCCCCTTGGAGTTAAATCCCGATTTGTCGGCCGTTCAGGGTGCCGGTATAATGGATGGATTTCTTTGCGTTCGCGCCGAGGACAAACTCATCGGGGTCTTAGCCCCGAGCCGGCAACACTTATTGCGGGCGGGCCACAGTCACTCGGTTCCCGCCTTCCATTTTGGCGGACAAAAGAGCCCTCTCGGCGGCCTGCAGCAAAACCTCTTTGGTCAGACCGTGATCTGGAAAAGCAGCGACCCCCACCGAAACCCGGATGGGACTCCCATATGGTACTTTGAGGGTTTTTATTTCCTCCCGCAGTTTTTCCGCGCGCTGCCGGGTAAGTTCCAGAGAAGCGCCCGCAAGAATAAGGGTGAATTCACCCTCGTCATACCGGCAGGCGACGTCTGCGGCCCTGGTTCGCCGCAAGAGAAAGTCGCCCAAACCGCGCAAAAGCGCACTCCCGGCCTCCCGGCCAAAAGCGTCATTGAACTCCTGCAGGTGGTCTAAATCCAGCCTGACGATGCCCAGCGGCTCTCTGGCCCGGTTGGCCCGGGAGAGCTCCCGTTCCAAAGTCTCTTCCAAGTAGCGCCGGTTGAAGAGTCCGGTCAGAGAGTCGCGAATGGAGCGATGCGTATGGGTTTCCCGTAACCTCAAATTGGCCAGGTTCAAAGCGAGATGTTCGCTCACACTCCGGGCCAGTCGGTAGCAGGCATCCATTTGTTGCTCCTGCAAGAGCTTCGGCTGGTCCAGTAATGTGGAACCAACCTGCAGATGCAAAACGCCCAGAATTTCCCCCAAGGCCCGTAAAGGGAGGCAAAAGTAGCCGCACTCAAGCGGCTGGGAAAGATGCCGGCAGACCAGCCCGGAACGGCCATCCCCCACCATGTGGCCGCGCCCATTCCGCAAAGCCCAGCAGTCCTCCAGCTGGAAAGAACTTTGGCCTAAAAGCGGCTCACCCCAGATGGCGACGCGGTGCACCACTTGAGCGGATGAGTTGCGCATAAACAAAGCGCCCGGTGTCTCGGGGAACAGTTTGGAGGCAAACTGGTTGATAATGTGGTAGGCTTCCTCGAGGTTAAAGCAGGTCTGAAGCAAATTCCCCATTTCGGTAAGGAGAGAAGCCCGTCGGTTGTGCGCTTCCAAGGCCTTTATCCAGCCAGCCATTGTCTCGCTGGCCAGTTGCTGCTTTTTTTCCTTCTCTTTGCGTTCGGTAATGTCAAAATAGATGAAATGAATGGCGGGCTTCCCCATAAACGTAGTCGGCCTGGCCGTTCCTTCCACCTCGACGCTCCCCCCATCCAGGCGCGCGAATTTCACCTGGATAAGCGGCGCTTCCACTCCCTCTTTCCAGGTCAGGCGCATCCGTTCACCGATAATTTTATGAAAATCGGGGTGAACGATGGCCTGCGGATGTTGCCCCAAAAGCTCCTCCGGGCCGGAGGCCCCCATCACATTCGCCGCGGCGGAATTGGCGTAAACCACCTGGTTTTCCATATTGACGACAAACATCGGCGCCGGAGAAAAATCAGCCAGCCGGTGGAAGCGGGCCTCGCTTTCCCGCAACGCCTCTTCCGCTTTCTTCCGCTCGGTGATGTCCACAATGGCGGCCAGGATGAAAAGTTCTTCTCTGGTTTCAAGCGGATTCAAACCTATCTCTACCGGTATCTCTCGACCGTCCTTACGTAAACCATAAAGGTCCCGACCGGCTCCCATCATCCGTGTCTGCGGGTCGGCGAAAAAAACCGAACGGTGGGCTGGGTGAGCGCTTCGGAAGCGCCCCGGAACCAGAACTTCGACCGGCTTGCCGAGCAATTCTTCGCGCCCGTACCCAAACAGACTCTCCGCATACGCGTTGACCAAAACGATTTTCCCCTCCCCGTTTACTATCACGATGCCATTGGGATTGGACTCCACCGCCGCGCGAAATTTTTCCTCCGCCCGTTTGTGCCCGGCAACCGTAGCGGCCAAAACCAGGGCCGTAAGCGCCGCCGTGCTGATAAAGACGGGTAAAAGCGAAAGCCCTTCATTCAGGCTTGCGCCGGCAAACGGACCAGCACCCTGCAAGGTGCCCCAGACAAGGTATCCGGCAAGCAGAAAAGCTGCCGTGGCGGTTTCGCGCGGGCCGAAGCGGGCCGCTATCCAGACCAGAATCGGAACGGTTAGAAAAAGACGCGGAGAATCCTTAAAGGTGAAGGGGGGCAACCCATAGAGCACAATATGGGCCACCGCAAAAAGAAGCATGAGCGCAAGAACCAGCTCCGGCAGCTGGCGGGGTTTCCAGGAAAGCCGGCGGTTGACCGTCCACAAAATCAAAAGGGGGGCTACAATTATAGCGCCTCCAAGGTTCCCCAACCACCAGGTAAACCAGATGTAACCGTACCCGGCCCACAGGGCATATCCTCCTAAAGAGAGGCTGGTTACGCCAACACTGGCGCTGACAGCGGTCGCGAGCATCCCGGCCAAAACGGCGAACCGGATGACATCCCGGGGTCGGTTAAAGGCACCCAAGCCGCCGGCAAACCGGTTCACCAGCCAGGCGCCTGCTATCCCTTCGAGAGTATTGCCAAGCGCTATGCCAAGTGACGTGGCCATCGAGCCTGCGGTGGTGTGGTTGACGAGAAAGGCCCCGGCAAAAACAGCCGGCCAGACGCGATACCCCAACAGAAGGAAGGCGGCCAAGGCGATACCCGTGGGGGGCCATATGGGTGTGGCGCTGGGATGAAGAAAGGCCAGTTGCAACCCCAGTTTCCCGGCCGCAAAATAAACGGCCGTGAGAAGGGCGAGGACAGCGAGCCTTAGAATGCCGCGAGGAAACGCCGTTTCAGCACGGCCATCCAGAACTTTTTTAATCCCCAGTTCCAAACAGGCCTCTCATGCTTATTTCAGCCCTATGCAGCTTGCCCACCGACTTTTCTTGCGTCATCAGCTTCAAAAGCGGCCGTTTGGCGTTCTATTGCCGCAAAAAATAGAAATTCATCCAGCTGTCGAAGTCAAGGTACTACGCTCTCCAGACGTTGTCAATCGGGAGCGGGGGCGTATATTCCCTTTTCTGTGAAACTGGCCGTTTTGGGAGCGGGTAAAATGGGGCGGGCGATTGCTTTTGATTTCTGTCGCCAAAAGGACGTGAAACAAGTCACCCTTTTGGAGCAGAATGCAAAGATCTTAAAAGAAGCGATTGCCTTCGTCAAAAACTCCAAATTGAAAGCCAAACCCGCTGACTTATCCAGCGCCGGAAAAATCGCCCACTATATAAGAGGGCATACCGCGGTCGCCTCGGCTCTTCCCTATTTCTTGAATCTGCAAGCCGCCAAGGCCGCCATTGGGGCCAAGGCCCATTTTGTTGATTTGGGCGGCAACGACGCGGTCGTAGCGCAACAGGAAAAGCTGGCCAGACAGGCCCAAAAATCGGGAGTGGGAATTATTCCCGATACCGGCCTGGCCCCCGGAATGGCCAATATCCTGGCCTACGGGGCCGTCTCCAAGTTCGATTCGGTGGAAAACCTGCACATTCGCGTGGGGGGCCTGCCGCTCGACCCCAAGCCCCCCTTCAACTATCAGGAAGTCTTTGCCCTTGAGGGGCTCATCAACGAATACGTGGAACCAGCCCGTATTTTGAAGGGCGGCCACTTGACAGCGGTGGAACCGCTGGAGGGAACCGAGTCGATTGATTTTCCCGAACCGTTTGGAAAACTGGAGGCTTTCTACACCTCCGGAGGGGCCGCCGCCCTGCCGGACTTGCTCAAAGGAAAAGTTAAAAATCTGGACTACAAAACCATCCGTTATCCCGGCCATTGCGAGAAAATGCGGGCTTTTTACGAACTGGGGCTGGCTTCCCAGAAGGAGGTTGCGGTCGGGAAAATCATGGTCACGCCCCGGGCGGTTTGGATGAAGTTGCTGTCCAACATACTTCCAAAAACGGGACCGGATGCGGTTTTAATCCGCATCCGGCTGGAGGGCTTCAAAGCCGGCAGAAAAATGCGTTTGACCTACGAGATGATAGAAAAAGCGGATGCAAAATTCACCGCGATGATGAAAACGACCGCTTTTCCGGCGTCCATTATCGCTTTGTTTTTGGCGCGTAAAGAAATTTCCAAAACCGGCGTTCTTCGTCAGGAAGAAACGGTCCCCGCGCAAAAGCTTATTGCCGAACTGGAAACCCGGGGCCTGCGCATCCAATCCAGGCTCGAAGAGGTTTAATTAGCCATTCAGCAAAAATGCTGCTTCCTACATTTTCGCTACAAAAAACTGCTCCGCCACCCGGTGCAAAATGTTTTCCTTCGCTTCATCTGAAAGCCCGAGCTGTTTGAAATCATCGATATTTTTGACGATTGACGCAACTCCCGGCCCCGGCCAGTCGGTGCCGAACAAAGTTTTCGATGCCACCTCTTCCAGTCGGGGAAAATACTCCAAAAGCTTTGCCGGCGGTATGCCGGAAATTTCGAGATAAACGTTGGGGTGCCGCCGCACCAAAAAAAACGCCTCCTGCTGCCATAAGGGTCTTCCTCCGTGCGCCAGGATGATTTTCAGGTTCGGAAAATCGACCGCCACGTCGTCGATGCCGATGGGATTGCCATACCGGCTGCGCGCCCCCGGAAAAATCGAGGTTCCGGTATGAAACATCACCGGCAGTTTTTTCAGCTCGCAAAAACGGTACAGCTCTTCCAGATTCCGGTGAAACGAAAGGTAGTCGTTGGGGGAAAACAATTGATGGGGCGGGTGCAATTTGATTCCTCTAATACCCCAGTCCATTATCTTTTTCAAATCATCGGATACGTTCTTTGAGGTGCGCGGGTTGACGGAACCGAATGGAATCAGCCATTTTGGGTGGTCTTTACAATAGTTGGCACAAAACCGGTTCACCTCGAAGGTAAACCCCATCAAATCGGGGGAGTCGTAATTGATAATCCAAGCCTGGGCAATACCGACCGAATCCAAGTACTCCACAAACGTTTCCGGCGACTGGATGAATTTTTGTATCTGGTCGTAGTCCTGCCGTCCGTTTTTCATCCGCGCCAAAACCTCCGGTTTCAGTTGATTCCAGGGCTGAATATGCACGTGGCAGTCGATGACTTTCATTTCCAGCCCCACTTCGGAGCCCGCTTTTCCAGAAAGGCCGAAAGCCCCTCGGCCATATCCTTTTCTTTAATCAATTCCTGCAAGTATATCGTTTCCGAACGCTTAAGCCGTTTCTCTGTGTTTGTTTTTGGGCTCGCCAGAGCCCTTTTTGCCAGCTGCAGGACGGCCGGGCTGAAGTGTGAAAGTTTTTCATATAACTTGCGAACCGTCCCGTCCAAGTCCTCTGCAACCTGATTGACCATCCCGATTTTGAAGGCTTCTTCCGCCGAAAAACTTTTCCCTTCCAAAATCAACTCCACTGCCGCTCGATGCCCGATTCGGGCCGGAAAATAGGCGGCAGCAAAGGGGGGAAAGCAGCCGACGGCCACCTCCGGCTGGGCGAACACCGCTTTGGGAGTGGCGAAAACAAAATCGCAAGCTGCCGCCAACTCGCAACCGCCGCCGAAGACGTAACCATCCACCGCCGCACAGGTGATTAAATTCGAATGCATCACCCGCCGCAAAAGCCCGTGAAAGACCGAAAGCATTTTCCTGACCGTCTTCGGAAAATGTTCCTTGATTTCCACCCCTGCCGAAAAATTCCCCCCTGTGCCGGAGAAGACGACCAAAAACGGCTTCTCTTTTTCCAGGACGGCAAATGCCTTGTTCATCTCCCCCAACGTGGCTGTGTCGAGGATATTCAACGGCGGGCGGTTGATAATAATTCTCGCCAAGTGTTTTTCTTTTTCAACGAGAATATTCCGATATTCCATAGAGCCAATTTCAACCGCGTTTCAATTCCACCGGTAACTGCCCAAAGGGCAGTTTCACCTGCTGGCCTGTGGCCATATTCTTGAACGTCACCTGCCTTTCCTTCATCTCATCCGGCCCCACCGCGGCGGCGAAGGCGACCTTCCGCTTCGACACCCAGCCGAACTTGTCCCGCATTTTATCTTCCGCAAAAGGATACATCTCCGTCCGAACCCGTTCCTTCCGCAAAAAAGCCGCCACCTCCAGCCCGTAAGTCAAACTCGCCTCATCAAATGGCAGAACGACTACCTGTGTAACGTTCGCCGTCTCTTCGAGCTTTCCTTTTTCCGCCAAAACGTCCATAATCCGCTCCAGCCCGAACGAAGTCCCCGTCGCCGGGACCTCCTTGCCGGTGAATAGCCCGACAAGATTGTCGTATCGCCCTCCTCCGGTGACGCTGCCGATTTTCGCATCGCTCAATATCGTCTCAAAAATCGGTCCCGTATAGTAATCCAACCCGCGCGCCAGCGACAAATCGTAAGCGGCTGCCTGCGCAGGAACCCCAAGTTTGGTTGCATATTTCATCAGGCACTCCGTTTCATCGACGGCCCCTTTACCCTTTTCCGTATGGCCCAAAGCTTGTTTCAAAAAATCCAGCGAGTTGGCTTCAATCACCGGCAGAATCTTTTCAATCGATTCCACGGCCAATCTCCGCGTCTCAAATTCCCTTTTTACGCTCTCCAGCCCGACTTTATCCAGTTTGTCCAGTGCCGCAAAGAAACCCGGCTGCTTCTCTTTCGGGATTCCGGCCCACTCCGCCAGGGCCGAAAGAATTTGCCGGTGATTGACCCGAATGGTAAAATCGGAAAACCCCAATGCCGTCAAAACTTCATACGTCATCGCCACCAGTTCCGCATCCGCCAGTGGCGCTTCCTGCCCCACAACGTCCACATCGCACTGATAAAATTCCCGGTACCGCCCCTTCTGGGGTTTGTCCGCCCGCCAGACCGGCTGGATTTGATAGCGCCGGAAAGGAAAGCCGATTTCGTTCTGATGCATCGCAATAACGCGGCACAGGGGAACAGTCAAATCGTAGCGCAGCCCCATATCCGCCAATTCTCCCCCCTTTGCCAAGGCTGACTTCAACTCTTCCCCTCGCTTAAGCACCTTGAAAATGAGCCGGTCCGCCTCCTCGCCATATTTGCCCGATAGAACGTCGAGCCGCTCCACCGCCGGCGTTTCCAAAGGCAAAAAACCGTATCGCTCGAAAACTTCCTTCATTATACTGATGACCTTCTGCCGGAAAATTAACTGCTCCGGCAAAAAATCCCGTGTCCCCGCCGGCAGTCCAATTTTAGCCATCCTGTGTCATCCCGAAAATTTCTTCCGAGCGCACCAACTCAACGGCCTTTTTAATATCACTCCCTAAATAACGGTCATCCTTCAAATACGGAATCCTTTTGCGCACAGCCGAATGCAAACGGCCCGTCATCTTTCCCAACCGGTAATTCTTCAAAAACGGCTCGGAAATATCAATCCCCTGCGCCGCCGCCAGAAGTTCCAACCCAACGATTTCCTCCGTGTTTTCCAGAATTTTCTGTGCCTTCAAACCGGCCGTCACCGCCAAAGAAACATGGTCTTCCTGATTCCCCGCCGTGGTGATGTTATCTACGGAAGCCGGATGCGCCAGAATCCGATTCTCCGCCACCCGCGCCGCCGCCGTGTATTGCGTTAGCATAAGACCCGAATTGAGCCCCGGCTCTCCCCCGGTCAACTCCGGCTTGAGGCCGAAGCTCAAGAGCGGAGATAAAAGCGAAAAAAGCCTCCGCTCCGCCATATTGGCCATCTCGCACAGGGCGATTCCCGTAAAATCAGCGGCCAAAGCCAAGGGCTCGGCATGAAAGTTCCCGCCCGAAAGCGAAACCAAACCCCCTTTTCCCTCAAAAACCAAAGGATTATCCGTGGCTGCATTCAATTCCCTCGCAATAATCTGCTCGGCGAATGCGAAAGTGTCCGCCGCCGCCCCGTACACCTGCGGAATGCAGCGGAACGAATAAGCATCCTGAACCCGCGAAGATTTCCCGCTTCTCGAAATGCGCTCATCCGGCAAGTTCTCCATCCGCGCCGCTTCCGTCATTCGCTGGCTGCCGGAAACGAAGTCCAAAATATCGCGGGCCACCTCCATCTGCCCTTTTTGCCTCCGGGCGGCGTTGAGTCGGGAATCAAATGGCGAAAGCTCCCCCCGAATCGTCTCCAAACTCAAAGCCGCCACCAGCTCTGAAACTTTCAAAAGTTTTCTTGCCCGATGTAAAGCGAAAGCCGCCAGAGCCAAACTCACCGCTGTACCGTTGATGAAAGAAAGCGCCTCCTTTGCCTCCAACTGTAAAGGCCGGATGCCGGCCTTTTTCATCCCAACCGGAGAGGAGAGCTTACGGCCTCGATAAAAAACCTCCGCTTCCGGCTCTCCCAAAAGACAGGCCGCCATGTGCGCCAAGGGTGCCAAATCGCCGGATGCCCCCAGCGAACCGACCGCCGGTATGGCCGGCAGCAAATCGGCGTTAAGAAACTCCAGCAGTTTTTCCGGAACTTGCGGCCGAACCCCGGAAAAACCGATCAAAAGCGAATTGGCCCGAAAGAGCAGAACCGCCCGGGTTACCTCCGGCGAAAGACATTCGCCGACGCCGGTAGAGTGGGAGACGATGAGATTGCGCTGAAATTCCTTCTGTTTTTCCGGCGAAAGCCGCCAGTCCTTCAGCCGCCCCACGCCGGTGTTGATGCCATATGCCACCGGCGAGTTCTTGGAAAGAAACTGCTTCTCTAATTTTCTGCGGATGTCAATCAGCTTCTTTTTTGCCGCCGGAGCGATTCGCACCTTCGTTTTCCCGGCAAAAACCTCCGGCAAATCGGATAGTTGAAGCGACTTTCCGTTCAATGTCAACATAGGTCGCCGGGAAAATATCCTTTATCAGGGAAAGAGGCAACTGCAATTCCCCTTTATTTAGAGTGATGCGGTTATTTTTTTTGATCCAGAAGTTTGCGCGTTTCCTCTTGAAGTTTTTCCTTGTCCAGAAAGGGGGCCTTCCCCTCCGCCGAGCTCAATTGATGCATCCAGAAGTCCGGCTTGGGAGGTCGCCTCTTCCATTTCGCTTTCGGCTGGTACAGAAGGTAAACGTCCCAAGCGATGCCCGAAAGTCCTAGAATCTTTTGCCAAGTTTTCGCCGCCAAAAGATTTTCATCCCATACATACGTTATTCTTTTTTCAGGGAACTCGCGGCTTCGTTCCCAAGCCGTCTTTGGGTTATCCACTGTGCGAATCGGTACCCAAATAACCGTTGCCCGCAATCTTTCGTCCGGAATCTCTTTCAGCACGTTCTGAACGGCGAGGAACCCCCGCCGGCAGGCAGTTCAAGTGGGTGATAAAAGGGCTATGAGCTGCACCGATCCGCTATTTCCTTCAAACTCCTCCTTCAAGTCATCCAGTTTCTCCGGAGCCAAGAGAAAGGCGTTCTCGGCGGGTGCCGTCAAAACGCCGAAGCCGGAGTACTTTTCCCCCTCAAATTCCAGCCATTCGATTTGGCCTTCCTTGTTTATCCAAAGCTGCAAATCACGGCTCCCTTTTTCAAACACCAGCGGCACCTGCACCTGCAACGGTTCAGCTGCTGAAATATCCGTGTATGAACGGATCTGGCCAAATCGAAGGGCAGGACCGTAAACGCTTCGGCTCTGTCTAAATTCAGTTCCGATAGCCGAAAGCGGGATGGCGGCTTTCAAGTTTTCCGAGAACCGCCCATAGAGTCTCATTGAATCGTTTTGGTTGTAGTCGTCCACAATTTGCTGGACGAACGACTTCAAGGTAACGATTAATTCCGCCTTTCTTTCGGGAAGACCGCTATCGGTTTGCGCGTTGAGCGGGCTGGACAAGGCGCAAAAAGCCGCCGCCAAGAAAAGAGTCCTATCAAATTTTAAACCGCAAAAACCAGGCCTTAGTTTAGGGCCTACAACCATCTTCAATCTCTTTCCACCAAAACCGCCATCCCCATCCCCCCCGAAACGCAGAGGGTGGCGATACCGCGCTTCGCGTTCCGCTTTTTCATGGCGTAAACGAGCGTGGTCAAAATCCGCGCTCCGGTGGCGCCGATGGGATGCCCCATGGCAATTGCTCCCCCGTTGACGTTAAGCTTCTGGCGGTCGAGTTTCAACTCCCGCTCGCAGGCAATCACCTGCGCCGCAAACGCCTCGTTTAGCTCAATCAAATCGATGTCGGAGAGCTTCCATTTGGTCTTTTCGAGAAGTTTTTGCACTGCCGGCACCGGCCCGATTCCCATTATGGCCGGGTCCACGCCCACGGAGGTGAAATCTACAATTCGCGCCAGCGGTTCAAGCTTATATTTCTTTACTTTCGACTCTGCCATCAAAACCACCGCCGCCGCTCCGTCCGTGATTCCGGAGGAATTTCCGGCGTGGACCGTTCCGTCCGGCTTGAAAACCGGCTTCAGCTTCGCGAGTGTTTCGACCGTGACGCCGGTGCGAAAATGCTCGTCTTTCTCAACTTGGACGCCCGCCGCCTCGACCGGCGCCACTTCATCCCGAAAGTCGCACCGGGCCCAGGCTTGCTCGGCCCGGTTCTGGCTCATCGTCGCGTATTCATCCTGCTCCCGCCGCGAAATTTTGTATTTAACGGCTAAAGTCTCTGCTGTTTCCCCCATCACCTGCTCGCAAAGCGGACACAAAAAACCGTCCTTGTACATCGCATCCACCAGTTCGGCCGACCCGAGCCGGTATCCCCAGCGGGCTTTAGGCAACAAAAATGGAACGTTGGACATACTCTCCGTCCCGCCGGTGAGAACGATTTGAGATTCGCCTAACAGTATGGATTGGTAGCCCGAAACGACTCCCCGCAGACCGGAAGCGCAGGCTTGATTAATGGTATAGGCCGCCTTTTCATCCGGCACGCCCGCCCGATGTGAAATTTGCCGGGCCACGTTGGGGCCGACCCCCGCCTGGCGGGCGCAGCCGTAAATCGTTTCGTCGATTAAATCGGGGGAAATTCCAGCGCGGGCAATGGCGGCGGATGCAGCTGCGGTTCCCAAATCCGCTGCCGTCAGGGAGGAAAGCCCCCCGCCGAATTTTCCAATCGGCGTGCGCACGGCGGAAACTATAAAGACCGGTTCCAAATCTACCCCAAATTAACCCAAACCGTCTTGGTCTGGGTGTAGGCTTCGAGGGCTGCTTTCCCCAAATCCCGCCCGAAGCCGGACATCTTGTATCCGCCGAAAGGGGCCGCGGCGTCATAATCGCCGTATGTGTTAATCCAGACTGTCCCGGCCTTCACCCCTTTGGCAAAGGCGTGGGCCTTTTTCACGTCCTTCGTCCAGATGCCTGCCGCCAGACCATAAACCGTTGCATTCGCCTTTTGAATCGCTTCCTCCAAACTTTCAAACCGCAAGGTCGCCAGAACCGGCCCAAAAATCTCCTCCTGGGCGATTTTCATATTCTGGTCAACCTTGTCGAAAACCGTCGCCTCCACAAAATACCCCTTGCCGTTGCCGACGGAGGCCCGCTTTCCTCCGGTCAAAATCGGCGCCCCGTCCGCTTTGCCGGAATCAATGTACCCCAACACCCGCTCCATCTGCACTTTGGAAACAAGGGGACCTAAGCGTGTTTTCGAGTCAAATGGGTCTCCCGGTGTCAACTTCTTCGACCGCTCCACCAGTTTTTCCATAAACTGGCCGTGAATTTTCTCTTCAACCAACAAGCGCGACCCCGCCGTGCAAACCTCTCCTTTGCCGTAGAAAATGCCGGATACCGCTCCTTTTACCGCCGCATCCAAATCGGCATCGGCAAAAACGACGTTCGGCGACTTTCCGCCCAACTCGAGAGAAACCTTTTTCAAAGTCCCGGCCGCTGCTCTCATTATCTCCTGCCCGGTGGAAGTCGAACCGGTGAAGGCGATTTTGTCGACGCCTGGATGCCGCACGAGGGCGGCGCCGGTCGAAGGGCCCAATCCCGTGATGACGTTAAAAACCCCCTCAGGAAAGCCGACCTCCTGTGCCAATTCTCCCAGCCGCAAGGCTGTAAGCGGTGTTTCTTCCGCCGGCTTCAAAATGACCGTGTTTCCGCAGGCCAAGGCCGGAGCGATTTTGTATGCCGCCAGCAAAAGCGGAAAATTCCAGGGAACGATGGCGCCGACCACCCCAACCGGTTCCCGCAGCGTGTAGTTCAAATACGGCCCGCTGACCGGAATCGTCTCCCCTTCAATCTTGTCCGCCCAGCCGGCGTAATACTCGAAACATTCGACCGTGGAGGGCAAATCCACCCGGCTTGACTCGAAAAGCGGCTTGCCGTTGTTCAAACTTTCCAAACGAGCAAGTTCCTCAGCTTTTTCGGATATACGCTGCGCCAACTTGTAGATGAGGCGGCCCCTTTCCCGGGCGGACATTCTTCCCCAAGGGCCTTCTTCCAGAGCAGCCCGTGCGGCGGTGACGGCAGCCCCGACTTCTATTTCAGTGGCATCCGGCGCCACGGCAATCACTTCTTCCGTCGCCGGATTGAAAACCTCAAACGTTTTGCCGGTTCCCTCCAGCCACTTCCCGCCGACGAACATCTTTTTTCTTTCCACCGCCTGCTGCCGAATCACGCTCATATTTTCATCGCCTGCGAGGCCTCGTTCAACTTCTGCAACTGTTCCAGGTGTTTCAGGCAATGGGTGGTATTTCGCACGACCAAATCGTACGCGCGCATCTCTCCGGCTTCTTCGTGAATGCCTTTCTTTTCCCACAATCCCGCCGGAATCTTCTTCAAGAGCCGGATGGTTAAATTCCGGTTCGCCTCGAAGCAGCTTTTCAAGAGCGCCAGTTCTTCCAGCTCCGGCGCCAGCGTGGCCGACCAGAGATTCTGATCAAAAGCCTTCAATTTCGGCTCTGCATCCGAAAGCAAAGTCCGCAGCCGGTAGGCCAAAACAATTTCCGAATCCGTCAAGTGGTGCAGCACCTGCCGGGCCGACCACTTCTCCGGAGCCGGCTTGAAATCAATGCGGGAGCCGAAGGCGGAAAAACACTCCGAAATCTTCCGCCCGGTCTCCTGCAGAAAAGTTATCTGCTCGTCTATTTCCCGTGCCGTTGGCATCTCCGTCCTCAATTTCCGTGTAGGGATGATTCTTGAATCGCCCTTCCCCTTCCCGTTACGGGAAGGGGATAAAGGGGTCAGGTTTTTTCCAATCCCTATTTTCCCGCAAACTGCGGCGTCCGCTTCTCCACGTAAGCTGTCAGCCCTTCCTTGGCATCCGTTGACATAAACAGCTGCTGCTGCAGTTCCCGCTCGATGGCCAGTCCTTCGGAGAAGGGAACTTCCACGCCGGAGCAAACCGAGCGCTTGATCCGCCCCACCGCTTTCGAGGCCTTCTTGGGCGGGGTAAACTGCGAGGCGTAATCCAGAACCTTTTCGAAAAACCCTTCCGACTCGTATACCTGGTTGACGATGCCCAACTGCATCCCTTCCTCGAACTCAAACGTCCGCCCAGTGGCCATCATTTCGATGGCCTTCGATTTGCCTATCAGCCGTCCCAGCCTTTGGGTGCCGCCCGTTCCCGGCAGGACACCGAGCGTTACTTCCGGCAGCCCGATTTTTCCCGCTCCCCGGCGGGCGATGCGAATATCCGCCGCCAGGGCGATTTCCAGCCCGCCGCCGACGGTGTGGCCGTTCAAAGCGGCGATGACCAGCTTGGGTGTTTGCTCCAGCCGATTCAAGGTCTCGTTGGCATGCAGGCAGAAATAATACTTGAACTCCGGCGTGACCGTGGCCAGCATCTTGATGTTTGCTCCTGCCGAAAAGAACTTATCGCCATGCCCGCGCAGGACGATGACGTGCACGGAATCGTCAAAGCGGGCCTTCAAAATGCAGTCGTCCAACTCCCGCATCATCTCATAGGTGTAGGTGTTGGCGGGCGGGTCGTTCAGCTCCATTACGGCAACCCCATTTTTTACCGAATATTCTACTAAAGACATTTGTTCCTCCTGTTTTCTACGTTTCCACCGGCTTATTCAAGTTACGCTTTCCCCCCACCGGTGGCAAGAGGGATATACCCCTCTCGACCCTTGGGGGGCAGCAGAATAACGCAAAAAGGGGTTAATCGGTAATTTCTTTCAGCTCGATGAGCACCCCGCCGGCCGATTTGGGGTGAAGGAAAGCGATTTTTTTCCCTTCGGCGCCGATGCGGGGGGCTTGGTCGATAAGTCTAAATCCTTCGGCTTTGAGCCGAGCCAGCTCGGCTTCGACGTTTTGAATGCCAAAACAGAAATGGTGCAGGCCAGGGCCTTTGGCAGTAAGGAATTTGGCGATGGGGGAATCCGGAGAGGTCGGCTCCAAAAACTCGAGGCGCTGGTGGTCGTAATAGACAAATTGTACTCGCACATTATCAGTTTTGGATTCAAAAACTTCGGAAGCCCGCCCACCGAAAGTTTTGAGGAAAAAGGCCACCGTTTCGGAAATACTCTGAACGGCTATACCGACGTGGTCGATTTTGTAGTTCACAAAACCACCGCTCCGCGGTATTCGCCCCATTCTTCACGCAGAACGGCGCAGATTTCGCCCAAGGTGACGTTGTTTTCGACGCAGTCGAGAATGACCGGAAACATTCCTTCTGTTCCTTGGGCGGTTTTACGCAAATCTCCCAGTTTTCTCTGAACCATTTCACCGTTTCGGCGCTGGCGTAATTGAGCTAATCGGGCAATTTGATCTTCCCGAACCTTCGGGTCGACTTTCAAAATTTTGCCTGAAAACCGATCGTTTTCGACAAATTTATTGACCCCGACCACGATTTTTTGTCCGGTTTCGACCTGCTTTTGATACTCGTAGGCGCTTTGCTGAATTTCGCGCTGGAAAAAGCCGGTTTCTACGCAGGCCGCCGCGCCCCCCATTTTTTCGATTTTATTCAGGTACTCCCAGCTTTCCTCTTCCAGCCGGTCGGTCAAATGTTCGACATAATACGAGCCGCCCAGAGGGTCAACGGTGGCCGGAGCGCCGGTTTCGTGGGCAATCACCTGCTGGGTTCGCAAGGCCAGCTGGGCCGATTTCTCCGTCGGCAGGGCCAAAGCCTCGTCGTAGGCATTGGTATGCAAGGACTGTGTTCCTCCCAAAACGGCGGAAAGCGCCTCCAGCGCGGTGCGGACGATGTTCACCTCCAGCTGTTGGGCGGTGAGGGAGGAGCCGGCGGTTTGGGCGTGGAAGCGCAGTTTTAGCGAATCCGGTTTTCGGGCTTTGAATTTCTCCTTCATAATCCGCGCCCAGATTCTCCGGGCGGCGCGGAATTTGGCGACTTCTTCGAAGAAATCCTGATGGGCGTTGAAAAAGAAAGAAAGGCGCGGTGCAAACTCGTCGATTTTCAGGCCAACGGAAAGGGCCGCGCGGACATATTCGATGGCATCGGCAAAGGTAAAGGCCAGCTCCTGGGCGGCGGTGGAGCCGGCTTCGCGGATGTGGTAGCCGGAAATCGAGATGGTGTTCCATTTCGGTAGATAATCTTTTGCGTACTGAAAAATGGAAGTGACCAGGCGCATCGAGGGTTTGGGCGGAAAAATGTAGGTGCCGCGGGCGATGAATTCTTTTAAGATGTCGTTTTGGACCGTACCGGAAAGTTGGGACAACGGAATCCTGCGTTTTTTGGCAACGGCAACGTAAAGCGCCAGCAAAATGATGGCGGTGGCATTGATGGTCATCGAAACCGAAACCTTTTCGAGCGGAATGCCGTCAAACAAAAGCTCCATATCTTCGATGGAGCAAATCGCCACGCCGGTTTTGCCGACCTCGCCGGCGGCGAAGGGGGAATCGGAATCGTAGCCGATTTGGGTGGGCAGATCGAAGGCGACGGAAAGGCCGGTCACCCCTTGGGAAAGAAGGTAACGATAGCGTTCATTCGATTCTTTGGCCGTGCCGTAACCGGCATACTGGCGCATTGTCCAGAGCCGGCCGCGATACATATCCGGATAAATCCCCCGCGTGAAGGGAAAGTCTCCCGGTTTCCCCACCCGTTTTTCCAACGCTTTGAAATTTTTCACGTCGCGCGCCGTGTGCACAATTTTTGGCCCGCGGGTTAACCCCGATGACTCGACTCGAGGGGAGTGCGGCTTGGCTTTGGCTGCTTTTTTCAATCTTTTATCCGGTTGTCATACAATTGAATAACAATACACTATAAAGGGCTACTCGAATGTTATTAACACCTGATTTTGTTCCACCGGCTGGCGCTCGGCAACCTTGATTTCTTTGACTTTCCCCGTCCCTTTGGCCTTGATTTCGTTTTCCATTTTCATCGCTTCCATAATCAAAAGACCCTGCCCCGGCTCAACAACCTGGCCAACGGCTACCTCAATTTTGACGATTAGCCCCGGCATCGGCGCCCGCGCCTCCTTTTCTCGTGCCGCCGTTTTCCCGCCGCCGGAGGCAAGCCGGGCCCGGTACGCCCTTTCTTCCTCGACGATCAGGTCAAACTGCTGTCCCAAAGCAAAGACCAAAAGCCCCTTCTCGCTCTCCTTGACTTCGAGGTCAAACGAGCGGCCGTCCAGCAAAATCGAAAACGCTCCACTGCCGTTCAGCCGGGCCAAATCCACGAACCTTTTCTTGCCGTCGACCGTGACGCTGGTTTTGCTGCCGGCCTTCTCGACTCCGACCTCGTATGATTGGCCGCCGAATTCAAGGTGGTAAACTTTCACCATTGGCGCAACGCCGCCCTGCGGGCTTCCCCTTTCCATTGAGAGGCCAACGTGGCCGCGGCTTGCCGCAGCCGGGATTCTCCGCGTTTCAATTCCTTGTATAGGACGGAGCCGATTAAAGCGACTTCGAGACCCGCCTCCGAGCCGTCCATAATTCCCTTCTCCTCCTCCAGAAAGAAGGTGGAGAAATCGCCGGAAAAAAAGCGGGGATGATTTACGAGCGCTTTATGAAAAGGGATGTTGGTGGCAATGCCAAACAGGCGAAATTCCTCCAGAGCCCGGCGCATCCGCGCCAAAGCGCCGGCGCGATCCGGCCCCCAGCATATAAGCTTGGCCAGAAGGGAATCGTAAAACAGGCCCACCTCCCAGCCCTGATAAACGCCGGAGTCCACCCGCACGCCGGGGCCAGCCGGTTCGCGATAAACATCAATTTTGCCGGAAGAGGGAAAAAAATTCTGGGCCGGGTCTTCGGCGTTGATGCGGCATTCAATGGCCCAGCCATTCCATTTTACATCCCCCTGCGCAAAAGGAAGCCTCTCCCCCGCCGCTATTTTTATCTGCAGGGCGACCAAATCCAGCCCGGTGACCATTTCGGTAACCGGGTGTTCCACCTGCAGGCGGGTGTTCACTTCGAGGAAATAAAAGTTCTTTTTTTCATCGACCAGAAATTCAACCGTGCCGGCGTTCAGATAACCGGCTTTTTGGGCCAAAGCAGCCGCCGCCCCTCCCAGTTTTTGACGGAGGGAAGCGTCGACCGCCACCGAAGGGGATTCCTCCAATAATTTTTGATGACGGCGCTGAATGGAACACTCCCGCTCACCCAAATGAATACAGTTGCCATGTGCATCGGCTAAAACCTGAATTTCAATGTGGCGAGGGCGGTGAAGATACTTTTCAAGATAAACACTCCCATCCCCAAAGTACGAACGCGCCTCGGAGGAGGCCAGCTTCAAAGCGGACGGAAAATCCTCTTTCCGTTCGATTTGGCGCATTCCCTTTCCGCCGCCGCCGGCTTTGGCTTTAATCAAAAGTGGAAACCCAAGTTTCTCCGCCTCGCCTAAGGCATCTGCTTCGGAGCGGCCGGACGGGAACTCGACACCGGGCACGATGGGAATACCGGCTTCTTTTGCCAGCCGCCGGGCCTCCACCTTATCCCCCAGAATGCGAATGTCGGCAGCTTTCGGCCCTATGAAAACCATTCCGCCTTGCTGAACCTGTTGAGCAAAGGCCGAATTCTCTGAAAGCAGACCGTAGCCGGGGTGAATGGCCTCTGCGCCGCACTTCTTGGCCATCTCAATAATTTTTTCCGCAACGAGGTAGGACTCCTTCACCGGCGGAGCTCCGATGGGGTAGGCCTCGTCCGCCAGCCGGACCGCCAGCGATTTGCGGTCGGCTTCCGAAAAAACGACCGCCGACGTGATGCCCAGCTCCCGGCAGGCGCGGATGACCCGCACGGCAATTTCCCCCCGGTTGGCCACAAGAATTTTCTTAAACATCTTTTTTCTTAAGGACGGCCGTTATGGCCGAACGAAAAGTATCCAGCGCCCCCAAGCGTGTCAATATATGCACAAAGAAAGATAAATAAAAAAGGGGGCGAAAGTGCAGATGCATATCTTCGGACAAAACCATTTTTTCGACCGCAAAAGCGGGAAGCTTTCTAAATTGGCCGGGGCGGTTGAAACGGTGATGGGTTCTAAAAACATCCTTGGGGGAGACACCGAAAAGCCGGATGAGCAAATGCCGCTTCAGCCGGAAGGGCAAAAGGCGGGGGAAAAAAGAGATGTAACTAAGGAGGTTGGGGGTTTGAACCAGCACCCGGCCGCCCGGTTTCAAGATCCGCTGCCATTCCGACCAAACCACCTCCGGCCTTTCGAGATGTTCCAGCACGTAGCGGGCGGAAATGAAATCGAAGCTTGCCGGTTTAAAGGGCAAAGCCTCCAGCCGGGCGCGAACAAAGTTTTTGCGGTTGGCCAAAGGGCTTTTGGAATCGACTCCGACTTTGAATTCAAACGACTCGTATTGTCCGATGATTTTATTTTCTCCGGCCCCGGCATCCAGCCAGAAACGGGCGGCGGCGAGATTTTCTTTGAGAAGCGAAAAGTAGATGTCCCAGCGGAAGCTGTAATCGCGGGCGCGGCGGGCCAAAAACTCCTTTGCCCATTCGTAGTTCCTCTCGGCATCGCGGGAAAAAAACTCACCCAAAGACACTACCCCCTACCCAGATTCCTCCCTGGCCGAATCCAAGCTTCGACTCGGGCAGGCGCTGCGCTCGGAATGACAAAGAGACGATTCTGATTTACCAGACGGAGAGGAAAAACTCAAAGCGGGATGTTGCCGTGCTTTTTGGGCGGATTGGTATCTTTCTTGTTTTGCAAAAGCTCCAAAGCACGGATTAACCGCGGGCGGGTTTCCTTCGGCGCAATAATGTCGTCAATATAGCCGCGGGCGGCCGCTTCGTACGGGTTAGCGAATTTTTCGCGGTATTCTTCAATTTTTTTATCCAGTAATTCCTGCGGACTGGAGGCAGCCTCGATTTCCCGCTTGAAGATGATTTCCGCCGCCCCCCTGGGCCCCATCACGGCGATTTCGGCTGAAGGCCAGGCGTAGTTGACGTCGCCGCGAATGTGCTTGGAGCTCATAACGTCGTAAGCGCCCCCATAAGCCTTCCGGGTAATTACGGTGAGCTTGGGAACCGTGGCCTCGCAATAGGCATAAAGCAACTTGGAGCCGTGCTTGATGATGCCGCCGTGCTCCTGGGCAACTCCGGGCAGAAAGCCGGGGACATCTTCGAAGGTGACCAGCGGGATATTGAAGGCATCGCAAAAGCGGACGAAACGGGCTCCTTTGGCCGAGGAGTTGATATCCAGAACGCCGGCCAGCACCGCCGGCTGATTGGCCACGATGCCGATGGGCTTTCCTCCGAGGCGCGCAAAGCCCACCACGATGTTGGCGGCGAACTGCTCGTGAACTTCAAGAAAGTCGTTGTTATCCACCACCCGGCTGATGACGTCCCGAATGTCATAGGGCTTGTTAGGATTGTCCGGCACGATACCGTTCAACTCTTCCTCCTGCCGGTCAACGGGGTCGTTCGTTGCCACCACGGGCGGGTCGTCCAGATTGTTGGAGGGAACAAACGAGAGCAGTTCGCGGACCTTTTCCAGCGCCTGCATTTCATTATCGACGGCAAAATGGGCCACGCCGGAGCGGGCGGCGTGCACGTCGGCCCCACCCAATTCTTCGAACGTGACGTCCTCGTGAGTGACGGTTTTGGCCACATTGGGGCCGGTGACGAACATATAGCTTGTGCCGCGAACCATCAGCACGAAGTCCGTGATGGCGGGGGAATAAACGGCACCCCCGGCGCAAGGGCCCAGAATGACGGAAATCTGGGGGATGACGCCGGAACAGAGGGTATTGCGCAGGAAAATATCGGCATAGCCGCCCAGACTGACCACGCCCTCCTGAATGCGGGCACCGCCGGAGTCGTTCAGGCCTATAATAGGACAGCCGTTTTTCAGAGCCAAATCCATCACCTTGCAGATTTTTTCGGCGTGGGCTTCCGACAGCGAGCCGCCGAAAACGGTGAAATCCTGCGAGAAAACGAAGACCGGGCGGCCGTCGATTTTGCCGTGACCGGTGACCACGCCATCGCCGAGATATTTCTGCTTTTCCAGTCCGAAACCGGTGGAGCGGTGACTGACGAAGGCATCGAACTCCTCGAAGCTGCCTTCGTCCAGAAGCAAATCCAGCCGTTCCCGGGCGGAAAGTTTCCCTTTCTTATGCTGCTCCTCCAAGCGGGCCTCGCCCCCCCCAAAAAGGGCCTGCCGGCGCATCTGCTCCAAAAGTTTTAGTTTTTCCTTCAAATCCATATCAGTTTAGGCTGACGGGAACCGCCACCAACCGGCCATCTTTTTCTTCGAGTCGTCCGATCTTGACTTCCAGATCGTGGTCGAAGGCAATCAGGGTGCCCTCGGAGGCAAACTGGGGCACCAACTCCCGTTTCACTTTCATTGTTTCCCGTGGGTAAAGGTCAACTCCAGCGACGTAGGCTGTGCGGACGTGGTAGCGGGTCGGAAAGATATCGGCGTAATAAACCAAAGTCGAGCCGCCATCGGTTATCACGCAGCCCTGATGGCCGGGTGTGTGGCCGCCCGTCAGCCGCAGGGTCATTCCGGGAATTACTTGTACCTCACCATCGAAAAATTCAACCAGTTTGGCCTCCTCCAAGGTTGCCAAATCATCCGGCAGGTATACGGCTCCCGTGCGCTCGTCCGGTTTCTGAGCATCCTGCCATTCTTTTTTTTGGATTAAGTGGCGGGCTTTGCGAAAAACCGGGACTTTGCGGCCGTTTTCAAAGCGAACCGCCCCTCCCAGATGGTCGGTGTGCAAATGCGAGAAGAAAACGAAATCGATTCCCTCCGGAGAAAAACCGATGCCTTTCAAACCGGCAAGCATATTTGAAGGGGTCCAGCAGTTGTAAACTTTCCGGTCCTGTTCGGTGAGGGCATCGCCCAGACCGGTATCAAGCAGGATGTTTTTTCCGTGAGCGCAGACAACGTATAGGTTATTGTCCATCGGAATTAGGTTTTTCTCGTCTGGAGCAATCAATTTCTGCCACATCATCTTGGGGACGACTCCGAACATCGTCCCGCCATCGAGGTGGAAGCGGTTTTCGATAAAATGATAGACCTCGAACCGGCCGACTTTAACCACTACCTTCCGCCCAGATAATGCCCGGCGATGACCAGCCGCTGAATTTCCGAGGTGCCTTCGTAGATTTCGGTCAGCCGTTGGTCGCGGTAAAGCTTTTCCATTATGGTGAACTCGCCGATGTAGCCGTAGCCGCCATGAACCTGCATACCCCGGTCGACGCAGAATTTGGCCGTCTCCGTGCCGTAGAGCTTGGCCTGCGCAGCCTCGATGGTGAATTTTTGGCCGGAATCGGCAAGCTGGGCCGCCTTGTAAGTTAAAAGGGCCGCCGCCTCGATGCGGGTGGCCATATCGGCAATCATCCACTGGATGGCCTGAAGCTTGGCGATGGGTGCGCCGAAGCAAACTCTCTTTTTGGCGTAGGCCACGGCTTCATCCAACGCCCGGCGGGCGATGCCGACCCCCTGGGCGGCGACATCGATACGAGCCCCGTCCAGTGTGGAGAGGGCGTAACGGAAGCCTTTGCCCCGCTCCCCCATAAGCGCGGAAGCGGGCACCTTGCAGTTTTTGAACCATTGACGCCCGGTGGTGGCGGCTTTCATTCCCATCTTATATTCGAGCGTTTTGGCGGAATAGCCTTCCAGCCCTTCCGTTTCTACGATTAAAGCCGACATCCGGCTCGACTCGGAACCTTCCTCTGCAATTTTGCAGAAGACCACGCTCAAGGTGGAAACGTCGCCGTGCATAATGAAGATTTTTTCGCCGTTCAGGATGTAATGGTCGCCTTTAAGGATGGCGGTGGTTTTCTGGTTGCCGGCATCCGAGCCGGCTTCCGGCTCGGTCAAGGAAAAGGCGATGACCGTCTCACCGGTGATGGATGGGGGCAAATATTTTCTTTTCTGCTCCTCGGAAGCGAAGAAGGTAATCGGGTGCATCGCCAGCTCGCTGACGGCGGCCAAGAGTGAAGTGGGGGCATCCCAATAGGCCAGTTCCTCGATGAGGGTGGCATATTCCAAGGCGCTTCTCCCCTGTCCGCCATATTCCTTCGGCTGGACATAGCCCAGATAGCCCACTTTGCCCAGCATGCGAAACAATTCGTAGGGGAATTTTTGCGGTTCGGGGCGGCGGTCCAATTCCCGCGCGACGGGCAAAACCTCTTTATCGCAGAAATTGCGGACTTCCTCCCGGATTGCCTGCTGGCGCGGGTCTATGTTATACGGCATTCATCCCCTCCAAATAGTTGTCAAAACAAAGCTTCTTCTTTGCGTTTTTGCCCGGGCAAAGCTTTTTTCAGATAATAAATAATGTCGTTGACCGAACTGCCGGGACCGAAGAGTTTTCCCACCCCCAGCCTTTCAAGTTCATCCATTTCCTCCTTGGGAATGATGCCGCCGCCGAAAAGCAGGATATGCGAGCTGTTGCGTTTTTTCAAAAGCTCCAGCACTTCCGGGAAAAGAGTCATATGGGCGCCGGAAAGAATGGACATTCCGATGGCGTTCACATCCTCCTGCACGGCGGCCTCCACAATCATTTCCGGCGTCTGGCGCAGGCCGGTGTAAATGACCTCAAATCCGGCATCCCGCAGGGCGGCGGCGATGACCTTGACACCCCGGTCGTGGCCGTCCAAACCGGGCTTGGCCAGCAAAATCCGGTATTTCTTCATAGCCCGCAAAGATAATGGCAAGGGGGCACTTGCGCCACAGGAAAAGGGCAGGCACGAGACCTGCCCCTGCAATAAAACAAATTTATTTTACCGGTTCAAAATGGGCGGTGAAGTGGCGCAGAAAGGGAGGTTCCTTGATGATTTTGAGACCGCGAATTGAATTTCGGCGATTCCAAATGTTTTCGATGATTTCGACGCAGTAATCGACATGGCTTTGGGTGTAAACCCGGCGGGGCAGGGCCAGGCGAACGAGTTCCATTTGGGCCGGCACGAGTTCTCCGGTTTGTTGGTCTTTTTTGCCGAACATCACGCTGCCGATTTCAACGGCGCGGATACCCCCTTCAATGAAGAGCTCGGCCACCAGCGCCTGGCCCGGATACTGTTCGACCGGAATATGCGGCAGCATTGCTTTGGCATCGATGTATATGGCGTGTCCGCCGGGGGGCTGGAAAATGGGCACGCCGATGGCGGTCAGCTTTTCCCCGAAATAGGTGATGGAACGGATGCGATATTTCAGGTAATCTTCTTCTAAAACTTCCCGCAGGCCAACGGCGATGGCATCCAAATCCCGTCCCGCCAAGCCGCCGTAAGTGGCGAACCCCTCGGTTAAAATCAAAAGATTGCGAGCGGCGGTGGCCCATTCTTCGTTGTTCAAAGCCAGAAAGCCGCCGATATTCGCGAGGCCGTCTTTTTTGGCGCTCATTGTGCAACCATCGACGTAGGAAAACATTTCGCGGGCGATGTCGTAAACCTTTTTATTGGCGTACCCCTCTTCGCGCAGTTTGATGAAGTAGGCATTTTCGGCAAAGCGGCAGGCATCGATAAAAAGCGGGATGTTATGTCGTTCGCAGATTCCCTTGGCCTTGTGGATGTTAGCCATTGAGACCGGCTGGCCGCCGCCGGAGTTGTTGGTGACCGTCAGCATTACCAAAGGAATATTCTCCGGGCCGATGCGCTTGATGGTTTCTTCCAGCTTCTGTAGGTCGATATTTCCTTTGAACGGGTGAATAGCGGAGGGAATTTTCCCTTCCGGAACAACCAAATCAACTGCCTCGGCACCGGTGAATTCTATATTGGCGCGGGTGGTGTCAAAATGGGTGTTGGAGATAATGGTTTTTCCCTTCCCCCCTATTATGGAGAACAGAATTTTCTCTGCCGCCCGTCCCTGATGGGTGGGTATTATATGCTTGAAACCAAAAATTTCCTTGACGACCGATTCAAATCGGAAAAAACTCTGCGCCCCGGCGTAGGATTCGTCGCCGCGCATCATTGCCGCCCATTGTTCGGAAGACATCGCCGAGGTGCCGCTGTCGGTCAGCAAATCAATGAGCACGTCCTCGGCCCGGATGAGAAACGGGTTGTAGTGGGCGGTTTTGATGATTTCCTCCCGCTGGTTGCGGGAGGTCATTTTAATCGGCTCGACCGATTTGATTTTAAACGATTCGATGATGGTTTTGGTCATTTAACACCCCTCCCCGGGCGACCGCCGGTCGCCCCTACGTGAGGGTTTTCCGTGTCCTGCGCCCATTTGAGGGGATTCAACGAGACGTATTCCCGGACTTTATTTAAATCGTCATCCGTGCGAATAATATGCTCGTAGTAGTTTCGTTGCCAGACGACGAGCCCCGGTGTTTTTCGGAATTCGTTTACCCGTTTAGTGACTGAGGATTTGAAACCGGCGATGAACGATGATAACGATAGCGGTTTGGGACCCTTCGGCCTGAGGATTCTACCAACATTGGAACCCGTAGGGGCGAACGGCGTTCGCCCTCCCACGGCCACAGCGGCGGGCGAGGTTTTCGTGGTTGTTTGCGGCCGGGCGACCGGCCGGTCGCCCCTACGGCCGTCTGTTATGACAACTATGCCATGAAAATGATTCGGCATTACCACCCATTCGTCTAATTCAATCTCCACCCGGATTTGTTTTGAATGAACCCATTCCTCGGCAACAATTTTCCCCAACTCGTTCATTCGCATCTCGGCGTCTACAATGTTCCCAAACAGGCACACTCCGCCGTGCGTGCAGATGGTGACAAAATACCGGCCAGGCAGGGAATAATCGTAGGCGGGCAGACGGAGGGAGCGGCGGTGAAATTTTGTGGTATCCGTTTGGGTAAATTTATCCAATCAGGATATCCGATGGCTTATTAGGAACAAAACAGAACTCGATTTCATCCAGAAATCAAATCATCGCCGGTTCGGTGTATTCGCCGAAGACCTCTTTCAGGGCATCGCAGATTTCCCCTTCGGTGGCGTAGGCCCGGGCGCAGTCCAGAATACGGGACATTGTGTTTTCCTTTCCGGCGGCGGCTTTTTTCAACGCCGAAAGCGTTTGCCGGACGCGGTTGTTGTCCCGCTCGGCGCGGAGCTTGGTAATTCCTTCGCACTGCTCGTGCTCCACCCGCGGCTCGATTTTTAGAATGGGGATTTCGATTTTTTCGTTTTCGAGGGCGAACTCGTTCACCCCGACTATGATGCGCTCTTTTTTCTCGATTTCCTGCTGATACTGGTAAGCGGCGCGGGCGATTTCCCGCTGGAAGTACCCTTCCTCAATGCCTTTCAAAACGCCGCCGCGGCGCTCGATTTCCTCAAAGTACTTTTCAGCCTCCTCCTCCATCTTGTCGGTCAGCGATTCGACGTAGTAGGAACCGGCCAGGGGGTCAATGACGTTGGGAACGCCGGTTTCGTAGGCCAGAACCTGCTGGGTGCGCAGGGCGATAAAGGCCGCCTTTTCGGAAGGGAGTGCCCAGGTTTCATCCATCGAATTGGTGTGAAGGGATTGCGTTCCGCCCAGAACACCGGCCAGGGCTTCGTAGGCGGTGCGGACGATGTTGTTTTCCGGCTGCTGGGCGGTGAGGGAGCAGCCCGCCGTTTGGGTGTGGAAGCGCAGAAGCCAGGACTCTTCTTTTTTGGCCTTGTACTTCTCGCGCATACGCCGGGCCCAGATTCTCCGGGCGGCGCGGTATTTGGCAATTTCCTCGAAAAAATCAATGTGGGCGTTAAAAAAGAATGACAAACGGGGGGCAAAGTCGTCCACATTCTGACCGGTGGCGATGGCCGCTTCCACATAGGCAAAACCGTCCGCCAGCGTGAAGGCTAGCTCCTGCACGGCGGTGGAGCCGGCTTCGCGAATATGATAGCCCGAAATGGAGATGGTGTTCCATTTGGGAACGCTCTCCGTGCAGAAGGCCATCATATCGGTAATCAGGCGGATGGACGGACGGGGCGGATAAATCCATTCTTTTTGGGCAATGTATTCTTTCAAAATGTCGTTTTGCAGCGTTCCCCGAAGCTTCGTGAAAGGCACCCCCTGTTTTTCCGCCACGGCTAGATACATTGCAAAAATGACCGAGGCGGGGGCGTTGATGGTCATCGAGGTGGAGACCTTTCCCAAGTCGATGCCGTCGAAAATGATTTCCATATCCCGCAAAGAATCAACGGCCACGCCGCAGACGCCGACCTCTCCTTTAGAACGGGGATGGTCGGAATCGTACCCCATCAGGGTGGGCAAATCAAAGGCGACCGAAAGCCCGGTTTGGCCGTGCTCCAGCAGGTAATGGTAGCGCTGGTTGGTTTCCTTGGGGGTGCCGAAGCCGGAAAACTGGCGGATGGTCCAGAGCCGGCCTCGGTAGCCGGCCGGGCGGATGCCGCGGGTGTAGGGATAAACGCCGGGGAAGTTCAGTTTTTCAAAGTAGTCGAAGTCCTTCAAGTCCTGCGGCGTGTACAGCGGTTTGGGCTCATCGGAGGAAACCGAGATGAATTTTTTGGAATAATCCGCCTGTTTGGCGTACTCTTTTTCCCATTGGGCTTTGGCGGCGGCGACTTTCTTTAACAGTTCCGGAGAATGGTACGGCAATCCTTTGGAAGTTCTTTTATTGGAAGCGCGGGCGCGGGCCACCGTCGATATTTTCTTGAGTTTGGGTTTGGCCGCAGGTTTTTTCTTGGTTTTAAGCATCTATTCCTCCATTTGCCCGCATACAAGTTAACGTAACTGGCCGTCTGCCGCCAGCAGTTCCTCGACCGCAGAATAGGGGTCCACTTCCCGTTTCCAAACCTTCTCTACCAGCGTTTCAAGTTCTACTTTCAATGCGGCTTCGGCCCGGTTGCGGATTTTGCGTTCCACCATACCTAAAAGGGAAGCCTTAATCTGCTCCCTGCGTTTTTTTTCAAACAAATGGTGCTCTGCGGCAAACTTACGGTATTCATCCATAGTGTCCAAAAGCACATCAATGCCAACGTTGTTGACCGCTTCGGTCGGCAGCACGGGATAGCGCCACTCCCCTTTTTTGCGTTTAAAATTCAAAACCATATCCAACTCCGCGACCGTTTTTCTGGAACCTTCGCGGTCGGCCTTGTTGACCACAAAAATATCGGCGATTTCCATAAGCCCCGCTTTCATCGCCTGAATGGAGTCCCCCGATTCGGGAACCAAAACCAGAAGGGTGACGTCCGCCTGCGAGGCGATGTCCAACTCCACCTGGCCGACGCCGACCGTTTCCAGGAAAATGTAATCCTTGCCGAAGGCGTCCAGAACGAGGGCGACATCCCCGGTGGCGGCCGCCAGCCCCCCCTGCGAGCCGCGGGTGGCCATCGAGCGAATGAAGGCGGCTTTGCGTTCGGAGGTTCCCTGCATCCGGATGCGGTCTCCCAGCAGGGCCCCGCCGGTGAAAGGGGAAGTCGGGTCGACGGCGACGATGCCGACCGACTTTTTTTGGTTGAGATAATGGCTGGCGAGCTTATCGACCAACGTGCTTTTTCCGGCTCCCGGCGGGCCGGTGACGCCAATGCGGAAGGCCTGGCCGGAAAGGGAGAAAAGCCCGGCCAGAATTTTCTCATAGTCTTTTTCGCGGTTCTCCACGAGGGAAATCAGACGGGCCAAAGCAACTTCATCCTTCTTCTTGAAACGCTCCAGAACGGTTGGGGAGCCCGGGCGGGAACGGATGGTCATTGAAGCAGGCGGATGTCTTTTAGCTGCAGCTGGATTCTTTTTTGGCCGTTCCAGGCGTTAAAATCAAGGGTGTAGGCCAGGTCCGCAAAACCGGCCCGCTCGGCAACGGAAAGCACCCGGGGCAGACGATTCCCCATCCCGAAACCGATCGTCTCAAAAACCTGCCCCCCCTGCCTGACGCGGAACTTGAGGTGGTTGTTCCCCACCAGCACCGGCAGGCCGGCAAATTCCAACCCCCGGGTAACGAAGACGGGCCGGGAGTTGGCCGGGCCGAAAGGGGCGAAAAGCTGGAGGG
This sequence comes from Candidatus Zixiibacteriota bacterium, assembly GCA_022614805.1. Lineage (GTDB taxonomy): Bacteria > Zixibacteria > MSB-5A5 > DSPP01 > DSPP01 > DSPP01. Next base: position 56,550 of record JAKEHY010000027.1, read on the forward strand.
TTTCAACCAGACGGTCGTTGATTTCGTGCAGGCCCAACTCGGCATCCACTTCCAGCCGGGGAATCAAATCCTCATCCGAAAGCAGCCGGGACGAAACCTCGTTGATTTTTTGGCGGAAACCTTCGATTTCCGAACGGGCGATGGAGAGTCCGGCGGCATATTTGTGGCCGCCGTAGCGGAGCAGATGGGCCTCGCACGCCTTCAGGGCCTCGGTCAGATGAAAACCGTGAATGGAGCGGGCCGACCCCTTCCCTTCTTCCCCCTCGACGGCAATCATTATGGTCGGGCGGTGGAAACGCTCCACCAAACGGGAGGCTACGATGCCGATGACCCCCGGATGCCAGCGGTCGGAGGCCAGAACGATGGCACGCTCCCTGGAAAGGTCGATTTCACGCTCGACCAGCGCAAGCGCCTCCTCCAGCATGGCTTCGTCCAGGCTGCGCCTCTTGCGGTTTTCGCCGTCCAGAAGCCGGGCGATTTCAGAAGCGGCCTTCTCATCCCGGGTGGTCAATAGCCGAATCGCCTCCGTAGCGCTCCCCAGACGGCCGATGGCGTTGATGCGGGGAGCCAGAACGAAAACCACCTGGCCGGCGGAAATTTCTTTTCCGAGAAGACCGGCCACAAAAGCGAGCGACTTCAACCCCGGCTTGTTGGTGCGGCCGAGGGCCTGGACGCCGAAACGGGACAAAATCCGGTTCTCGCCGGTCAAGGGGACGATGTCCGCCAGCGTGCCCAAAGCGACCAGGTCAAGGTGCTCTTCCACTTCCTCCTGCCCCAAATGGGCGTAAAGAGCCTGGGCGAATTTGTACGCGATGCCGACGCCGGAAAGCTCCTCCCCCACCGGCGAATCTCCAAGTTTCGGATTGACGATGGCGGCGGCATCCGGCCGCACGGAAGCCGGTTCGTGATGGTCGGTGATGATGGTGCGAATGCCCAGGGAGTTGCCGAAGGCGACCTCGGAAACGGCGGTTATGCCGCAGTCAACCGTAATAACCCAGGAAGCGTCTCTTTTCTTTGCTTCCTGAAACCCCTCCTCCGAAAGCCCGTAACCTTCGACCAGCCGGTTGGGAAGATAGTAGCTTACCTGGGCTCCCAGCCGTGAAAGGACCAAAAACATAAGTGCCGTGGCGGTGATGCCATCCACGTCGTAGTCACCAAAAACCATTATCGGCTCTTTCTCGCGGATGGCCCCGATGATAAGCTCCACGGCCGGTCGCATCGAGGGAAGCAAAAACGGGTCACAAAGTCCCTCCAGTTTGGGATTCAGGAATTTATCGGCCCGTTCCGGATTATCAAAGCCGCGGTTGGCCAGAATTTTGGCAAGGGGGGCGGGAATATCCAGCTCCCGGATAAGGGGCTGGACCAGCGACCAAGGTGGTTCGGGTGGGAAAACCCAACGGTTGGTGCCGGTTTTTTCGGTTGTCTCCGCTCGCATTCCAATCCCCGTCCGCTAAATTGGAGGGCTACTTTCTCTATGATTTTTAGCCAATAAACCGGGCCCAAAGCCCGACCCTGAAAAATCCAACCGGCCGGGTGGTAAGCCGGGTTCGGTTCTATGCCGTCATCCATCTGGGGTCTTTGTTGCCAAAGACCTCAAGCGGCCTACCCGCGGCAATGGGCGAAGCACCCGCCGCTGCGTGGCCTTGCTCCCAAGCGGGTTTTCCCTGCCGTCCCGATTACTCGGGGCGCGGTGAGCTCTTACCTCACCATTTCACCCTTACCCCGATTGCTCGAGGCGGTATATTTTCTGCGGCACTCTCCGTTTCGCCCGGCTTTCGCCAGACGAACCCCCGGCTAAGGGGACTTGGCTTCTCTGGAGCCCGGACTTTCCTCCCCCCGATTTTCGGGGAGCGACGGCTCACCCGGCCGGCTAAAATTTTACGGTTGGAAGCTCTTTTTTGCCTTCCTCAACCTCAAAATAAGTGGCTTGCGAAAAACCGAACATACCGGCCAAAAAATTGGTCGGAAAGCGCTTGATTCTTTGGTTGTAACCCAAAACGATATCATTATACCGTTTCCGTTCCACGGCAATCCGGTTTTCCGTTCCGGCCAGCTCGTCCATAAGCCGGTTAAAACTTTCATTGGCCTTCAAGTTCGGGTAGTTTTCGGCGATCGCCAAAAGCCGACCCAACAAGCCGGACAGCTCCGTATTGGCACGAATCTTGGCCTCCGGGCTGGGGGCGGAATACAAAGCGGCCCGGGCGGCCGCTATTTTTTCAAAAAGCTCCCGTTCGTGGGCGGCATACCCCTTTACCGTTTCCACCAGGTTGGGAATTAAATCCCCGCGGCGCTGAAGCTGGTTATCCACCTGCGCCCAAGCCGAGCGGACCGACTCGTTGGAGTTTACGAGCCCGTTGTAGGTACCCCAGAGCGTTCCGCCGACAATCAAAACGAGAAAAAGCAGAATGCCCGCAACGACCAGGGTGGTCAACAGACCTTTGTTAACCGGCATCTTGTTAAAAATATATCCTGCTTCGACAAATAAGTCAAAGCCCCCAACCCGGAATCCTTTCCAAAACCATATATTTCTTGACAAAAGGGTGGTATTTTTATTATTCGCTGGTGAAGTCGGAGAGGTACCCAAGCGGCCAACGGGAGCAGACTGTAAATCTGCCGGCTTACGCCTACGGAGGTTCGAATCCTCCCCTCTCCAGAAAGTTGGATTTTTCCCTTGTTCCCGGATTGCCCGACTGTTTGCCTGATGCCGAGGAAATGAAAACGGGCTCTCGCACGATTTTATTGGCGTTAGTCCTGCTTGGAGCCGGAATACTGCTTTACGAGGTGTGATGAATCATACTTCGGAAGTTTCACACTCCCAAAACCGTAAACCGAATTACTTCAGGTACAACCCTTTCACCACGGAGCTGTAGGTGCCAGCCGCCGCTTTGAAGAAGTAGACACCCGAAGATACAGCCGTTCCGTTGCGGTCGGTGCCATCCCAAACGATGGTCTTATTCCCGGCCGGAGCCGAACCTTCAAAGGTCTTCACAACCTGGCCGGTCACGTTGTAAACCGTGACCGTGTAGTCGGAAGCCACCGGCAAAGCCAGAACCAGGCTGGTCCGGCCGTTGAACGGGTTCGGATAGTTCTGCGACAGGCCAAACGCCCGCGGCACGACCGAAGCCCTGGTCAAAGTCGGCAAAGC
>JAKEHY010000028.1 GCA_022614805.1 Candidatus Zixiibacteriota bacterium
AGAGGAAGTTCCGGCCAACTTCGTGCCAGCAGCCGCGGTAATACGGGGGGAACAAGCGTTGTTCGGAATTACTGGGTTTAAAGCGCGCGCAGGCGGAAGGGCAAGTCTGGTCGTGAAATCCTCCGGCTCAACCGGAGAATGGCGCTGGAAACTGCCTTTCTTGAGTGCGGGAGAGGAAAGTGGAATTCACGGTGTAGCGGTGAAATGCGTAGATATCGTGAGGAACACCGGTGGCGAAGGCGGCTTTCTGGTCCGCAACTGACGCTCAGGCGCGAAGGCTAGGGGAGCAAACAGGATTAGATACCCTGGTAGTCCTAGCGGTAAACGTTGTGCACTAGGTGTGGGGCTCCGACGAGGGGCTCCGTGCCGCAGCGAAAGCATTAAGTGCACCACCTGGGGAGTACGGCCGCAAGGCTGAAACTCAAAGGAATTGACGGGGGCCCGCACAAGCGGTGGAGTATGTGGTTTAATTCGACGCAACGCGAAGAACCTTACCTGGGCTTGACATGCTTAGGACCGGAGTGGAAACATTCCTTTCCCGCAAGGGACCTTTGCACAGGTGCTGCATGGCTGTCGTCAGCTCGTGCCGTGAGGTGTTGGGTTAAGTCCCGCAACGAGCGCAACCCCTGTTCTTAGTTGCCACCGGGTTATGCCGGGCACTCTAAGAAGACTGCTCCGGGTAACGGAGAGGAAGGCGGGGATGACGTCAAGTCCTCATGGCCCTTACGTCCAGGGCTACACACGTACTACAATGCCCGGCACAGCGGGAAGCAAGACCGCAAGGTGGAGCCAATCCTCAAAGCCGGGCTCAGTTCAGATCGCCGTCTGCAATTCGACGGCGTGAAGTTGGAATCGCTAGTAATCGCAGATCAGCAGGTCGCGGTGAATACGTTCCCGGGCCTTGTACACACCGCCCGTCAAGCCATGGAAGCCGGAAGTACCCGAAGTCGCCGCGAGGCGCCTAAGGTAAAGCCGGTGACTGGGGCTAAGTCGTAACAAGGTAGCCGTAGCGGAAGCTGCGGCTGGATCACCTCCTTTCTAAGGAGTAAAACCGGGGACCCTCCGGTGATACCTGTCCGGTTGAACGGGTTTGATAAATCAAACCCCTACGTAGGCCGGCTGGGAGGGTTGCCCAAGCACAGTTTTGAGACGTGTGCGCGCTATTAAAGTTTAGCTCCCTCCCGCTTCGAACAAGCGAAGCGGGAGGGAGGCAGCTTTTTGCGTGGGCCGGTCCTTCCGATAAAAAAGCAGGAAGGACTCCCCCGACAGGAGTCGGGGAAAAGTGTTGAAAAACGGGCCGCCGAAGCGTATGTTCAGGGCGTGGGCCTATAGCTCAGTTGGTTAGAGCGTGCGCCTGATAAGCGCAAGGTCAGTGGTCCGAATCCACTTAGGCCCACCATTTATTACAGAGACCGGAGATTAGAGATTGGAGACTGGTCAAAAACAAAAACCGGCCGGGAGGGCCGGGCAACATAGGAGCGAGAAATAGGAAAAGTAGGAACCCAACCAGTTAAAAAAAGACCCGAGGAGGTGGTGACTGGAAGCGTTTGGAGGCACGGTTCGCTGCGAAAGCCCCATCCGGGCGGGCAGGGGACCGAATGGAAGCGTAGTTTAGCGTTGAAAACAAAAACCCAAAACCCCAGGAGGGGGAAATGAGTAAACGGTTAATACTTTTAACAATAGGAGTACTGCTGCTCGCCGCCCTGTCGGCTTGGGCCACGGAATCCCGTGTGTTCACGATGGGCCGGAGCGGCCTGTATCTGAAAGACGATGCCGGGATTTTCTTCTATCCCGGGACGATGCCGATGTACAAGAACATGATAATCGCCGAGCATTACACCAACAGCGACACGAGTGTAAGCTCGTCGGTCGGGCCGTTTTCCTACGGCAGCTTCCGGAGGGCGGGCATCATACTGCCGGTTTGGAACAACGGCACCCTGGCGGTCTTCGCCGGCGACGGCAGTGAGAGCTTTCTCGTTGGCGGCGGCGGCACCTTTATTGCGCCCAACTCCCGCTTTCTGGTGGGGTACGGGCTGAACGCCGGCAACGCCACCGTCGGTTTCCAGTTCGACTATTCCGGCGTGCGGGACGAGGATCCGGACGCGGTTCCGCAGCCCTTCCAAGCGGACATTTTCACGGCCAACACCTGGGGCTTCGGCGTGGGGCTTTCCACCCCGATGGGGGACTTGAACAGCCTCGATTTGGGCTTCCGGCTCCGCATCGGCAGCTTCGAATGGAAACTGGACACGACCGCGACCGACAACATCCTGGCGGCCTCGGACGGCAACACCACGCTTTCCTTCACGGTGCGGGACTACTATGCCTTGAACGACTTCGTCAACCTGGTTCCGGTCGGCGTTTTGGGGATTTCCACCCAGAAGGACGTCGATTCCACCACGGCTCCGGCGGAACGGTTCAAACGGTCCCTCACCGCCATCGAGGTGGGATTGGGGATTCAGACCAAGCCGTCCGAGAATTCGGAAATCATCGGCGGCGTCGGCTACCGCTCGGGCAAGCTTACCGAGAAGCAGCTGACCACGGCGGGAGGCGACTCCCTTGAAGAATCCACCACGGAGACATCTTTGCCGTTTGCTTTCCTCGGTTTTGAAGCCCAGGTGAAAAGCTGGATGCATTTCCGCTTGGGGGTGAACAAGGATATCGTCACCATCAAGAACAAAAACGAGCTTCCGGCCAGCACCGGAGCTCCGGATAGGGATGAATCCAAAGACAGCGAGTCCCCCCTGCATTATGCCGTCGGGGTGGGGATTCATGCCGGACCGGTGACCATGGATGCTTCGGTGAGCAATGACTTCTTCACGGAGGGGCCCAATTTCTTGAGCGGGCAGACCTCCGGGGACCTGTTCCCGAGGATATCCTTCGTTTATAACTTTAAATAAGCAATCAACAAGGGAGGGCGGCCTTGCCGCCCTCCCTATTTTTTTGTATCATAAAAGCGGCAGAGTGGAAAGCGGGAATCGAAAGCAGAAATCAAAAGCAGAAATCAAAAGCAGGAAAAATTTCGGGGATATAGCTCAATTGGCAGAGCACCGGCTTTGCAAGCCGGGGGTTACCGGTTCGAATCCGGTTATCTCCATTTAGGCGGCGTGGCTTGGGCGCGTTTGGCTGTCCCAAGTAAGAAGGATAAAGCTAAATTCGCCCAGGAGGAAGCATGAAAAAAATTTTGTTTTTGGCGCTGGGGCTACTTTTGTTTTTCGGCCCGGCGGGCGCGGTCGACAAAAAAGGAAAAGTCGGAGTCGGCTTCTTCAACGACGACGCCCCCATCGGAGGGCGCTATTGGGTTACCGACCGGTTCGGCGTGGACGTGGGTTTCGGGCTCAATTTGCGCAACGTGGTGGACTCCACTGTCGACACCAACCTGCTCCCGCTGATTGCCATCGAGCCCTCCAAAAAGAGTTTGACCGAATTCCGCTTTGACGCCGGGTTTCCCATCAACTTAATCCGCACCGAGAAGGTGAATTTTTTGGCCCGGCCCGGCTTCAGCTACCAGCGGATTCCCTTCTTCAACCAGATTTTTAAGGCTTCAGTAGACACGATTATAACCGCTAACGGTGACGATTCAGTTTTCCTACCGGGCGACCCGGTGCGGGACACCATCACTGACGACCGTTCCCGCATCATCGACGTCAGCCTGACTTTCGGGGTGGAATATTTTCCGACCGAGAGTTTTTCGGTCTCCCTTTTCTCCGGTATCGGGGCGCAGCGCGTGCAGCGTTCCCGCTGGCGTCGGGACGAAAACGGAGCTTACGTGGCCGGGGGGCCGGGCAACCCGCGCACGGATGAAGGGACGCGCGCCGAGGAGCAGAGTCTTTGGACGGTAACCCACCGCCCCTTTTTGAAGGGGGTCAACATCGGCTTTCACTACTATTTTTAGCGGGCAAGCCGTATGAAAAAATTTATTTTTGCCTGCGCGATTTTTTTGGTGCCGGCCGTTTCGGTTCTGGGTCAGACCAGCCCGCCGGCCGACACGGGAGCGGCTTCCCCGCAGCCGTCACCCGCTCCGGCTGATACCGGAAGTGTTGTAGCGCCGCCCCAACAAATTACTCCGGCCGATACGGGAGCAAAAGCTCCGCCGCCGGCCGACACGCAAGCGGTCCCGTCGCAACCGGCCGACACCGCCGCCTTCTCGCCGCCGCCGCAGGCGGCTCCGGCGGACACCGGAAGACCAGCCGCCCCGCCGGCGGAAAGCGCTCCCTCTGACACGGGCCGGGCGGTACCTCAAACGGCCGATACCGCATCCGTGGCTCCAGCGCAACCAGCTCCTCCGGCCGACACGGGGAGTGTTGCAGCCCCACCCAAAGAAAGCGCTCCGGCAGATACGGGAACGGTTACGGCCCCGCCTCCGGAAGGCGCCCCGGCCGTGACCGGTGAAGCCGGGGAAGAGTCTTTGGAGCCGAAGGTGGTGAAAGAAAACCGGCTGGGGGTCGGGATTGCCTTCAACGACGAGGCCCCCTTGTCCATCCGGGCCTGGTTTAATCCAAAAATCGGCCTGGACGTCGGTTTGGGGCTGCGGGGAAGGAGGGTGGATGATACCACCACCATTACGGACAGCACCCCCACTCCCGCCAACCGGGTCACCATGCTGGATTTGAGTTTCGATTTGGGGGTTCCTATTCGGGTTTTGCGGAAAAATAAAGTGGACTTTATCCTGCGCCCCGGCTTCGGCTTTCGCACCCGCCCCTCCTTTGAGGTGAATCCGGAAGACTCGACTGTCCGCTCAATAGAAACGGCGGTGGAGCTGGAGATAAACGGAACGGTCGGCTTTGAGTACTATCCTTTTGAAAAAATCGGTTTTTCCTTGCAGGCCGGTCTGGCTCTGATTACCGAGCGGACGGGGGGGGAAATAAGCAACACGATTGTGCGGCTGCAGAGCCTGCCGTCGAAGAAGGGAGTGAATTTCGCCTTTCGGTATTACGTCTTTTAGGCGAACCGGTTTGAAAGCAAGAGGTTGGCAGCCCGGGGGAGGAGCGTGTCAACGCCCGGAGTTTTCGAAATAGGGCTTGCTTTTTTCGCCTCCGCCCGTATATTGAAAGTTTGCCCGTCCAAGACGGGAAGGTTTTTTTTTGCTCTTTGAAAACTAAATAGCCGTAGCGAGCATCTTCCAACATCCTGTTCCAGTTCAACGGAGCAGGGTGTGTAATGCCTTAGGATTTTTGGTCAAGTTACAAAGGGCGTACGGTGGATGCCTTGGCACCAGAAGGCGATGAAGGACGTGATAAGCTGCGATAAGCCCCGGTGAGCTGCAAATAAGCTTTGACCCGGGGATGTCCGAATGGGGAAACCCGCTCCGAGTAATGTCGGGGCATCCCGGAACTGAATCCATAGGTTCCGGGAAGCGAACGGGGGAGAGTGAAACATCTCACGACCCCCAGGAAAAGAAAGCAAAGCGATTCCCCCAGTAGCGGCGAGCGAAGAGGGAAAAGCCCAAACCGGAACTATGTTAAAGCGGGGACGCGTTGTAGTTTCGGTGTAGCGGGGAAAGGCCGGGTTGGAGTCCCTTCCGGCCGGAAAGTTACAAACCGGATTTATAGCCGAACAGTCTGGAACGACTGACCACAGCGGGCGATCGTCCCGTAGGCGAAATGAAGCCGTCTTTCCGGGCCTTTTTCCCAAGTAGCACGGGACACGAGAAATCCTGTGCGAATCCGCCCCGACCACGGGGCAAGGCTAAACACTATTTGGTGACCGATAGCGAACCAGTACCGCGAGGGAAAGGTGAAAAGCACCCCTGACGGGGAGTGAAATAGTACCTGAAACCGTATGCTTACAAGCTGTGGGAGCCTGTTTTAAGTCTTCGGACCTAAAACGGGTGACCGCGTGCCTATTGAATAATGATCCGGCGAGTTACTTCCCAGTCGCGTGGCCAAGCCGAACACCGGCCGAGCCGAAGCGAAAGCGAGTCTGAAACGGGCGTTGGTGGCTGGGAGTAGACCCGAAGCCAGGTGATCTAAGTACGGCCAGGATGAAACTCCGGTAAAACGGGGTGGAGGTCCGAACCTACAAATGTTGAAAAGTTTGGGGATGAGCTGTACTTAGGGGTGAAAGGCTAATCAAACCTGGAGATAGCTGGTTCTCCCCGAAATGTTTTTAGGAACAGCCTCGGCGCAAGACCGTTGGAGGTAGAGCACTGAATGGGCACGGGACCCTAAAAGGTTACCAACCCCAATCAAACTCCGAATGCCAACGGTTCGTTTGCCGGGAGCGAGTCCGCGAGGGATAAGCTTCGTGGGCAAAAGGGAAACAACCCGGACCGTCCGCTAAGGTCCCGAAATTCCGGCTAAGTGGGAAAGGATGTGGGGCTACCTAAACAACCAGGATGTTGGCTTAGAAGCAGCCATCATTTAAAGAGTGCGTAATAGCTCACTGGTCAAGTGGTTCCGCGCCGATAATTCCCGGGGCTAAGCCGGGTACCGAAGCGGCGGGATGCATCTCGATTCGTCGAAGTGCATCGGTAGGGGAGCATTCCGTTGTAGGCCGAAGGCCGCCCGTAAGGGGGGCTGGACGAAACGGAAGAGATTATGCCGGAACGAGTAGCGATAAATACTGTGAAAAACAGTATCACCGTAAGCCTAAGGGTTCCTGAGCAAGGTTAATCCGCTCAGGGTTAGTCGGCCCCTAAGGCGAGGCCAACAGGCGTAGCTGATGGGAAAAAGGTAAATATTCCTTTACCGGCACAAGGGTGTTTGAGCTATGGGGTGACGCAGAAGCAAAAGCCAGCCGGGTGATGGATGTCCCGGTCCAAGCCGGTAGGAGTGAGAACCAGGCAAATCCGGTTCTCTTTAACTCCGAGAGGTTATGGGGAGCCCTTCGGGGCACAAACTGGCCGGACGCTGGCTGCCGAGAAAAACCTCTATGCAAATCCTTGGGTCGACCGTACCGCAAACCGACACAGGTAGGCGAGGAGAATATCCTAAGGTGCTCGAGATAACCCACGTTAAGGAACTAGGCAAAATGGCCCCGTAACTTCGGAAGAAGGGGTGCCTTTGCGGGTGAGGCCGTACAGGCCGAGCCCAAGAGGGCTACAATAAAGAGGCCTGGGTGACTGTTTACTAAAAACACATGTCTCTGCGAAGTCTCAAAAGACGACGTATAGGGACTGACACCTGCCCGGTGCCGGAAGGTTAAAGGGAGGGGTTAGTCCGCCGCAAGGCGGGCGAAGCTCTGAACTGAAGCCCCGGTAAACGGCGGCCGTAACTATAACGGTTCAAATTCGTTTCCCCTTCCAAAAGAGGTCCTGGCCCAGCGGCATTGAAATGCCGCCTACGAGAATTCGTTTTTCGTAGGCCGGGTTTTAACCCGGCGCAGGGGTTTGATTAATCAAACCCCTACAAAGGCGTCAAGGGCTTCTATTCCGATTCGCGACCCTTAAAAACGTCTGCGTTGTCAAACGGGTTTGATAAATCAAACCCCTACGAAACGCAGGCGAAAATCAGGGCCGTTACCAAATCCGGCCATATGCTGGAACGTCCGGAGCATCCGGCGCTACCGAAAGTGTAAGGGCAATTCGTGAATTGCCCCTACAAAAATCTGGTGAAAAAGCGACCGGTGCGGACAATCAGCAGGAAAGGCTCTTCGAGTTTTTCCCTCTCCTTACAGAGAGGGAAATGGAAACCTAAAGGTTTCCGCTACCAGGACAATGGGTAGCGGAGGTCTTCAGACCTCCAGGGTCGAACCCTAAAGGTCGGCCCCTGCGTAAAACGAAGAGAATCCCCAGAGACTAAATGCCGGAGGGAGTTTTGGGTTCTGTATTGATTCCGTGTCAAACGGCACTCAAGTGCCGCCTACGAGGGAAAAAATTTTTTCGTAGGCCGGGTTTCAACCCGGCAAGGCGACGGTTTGAAAGCGGAGGCAAAATTTCCCAAGATATAGTCCGACCTCCTTAGCGATATGGAGAATTCCGCAGAAATGACGGAATCCTCGTCCCAATTTAGAGAAGGGCGAACGCCCCCTCGACTTCGTTCGGGGTAAACCGATCGCCCCTACGGAATCGAAAAAATTGAGATTTTGTAGGGGCGGTTCGAGAACCGCCCGAAGGGCATGGCACGCCGTGCCTCTACGAAAAATTGGCGGCGGGGGTAACAGATGATGCCTAAGGTAGCGAAATTCCTTGTCGGGTAAGTTCCGACCTGCACGAATGGTGTAACAACTTGGGCGCTGTCTCAACGTGGGACTCGGCGAAACTGTAGTAGCGGTGAAGATGCCGCTTACCCGCATCGGGACGGAAAGACCCCTGAACCTTTACTGTAACCTGGCCTTGGGTTTTGGTTTAGTCTGTGTAGGATAGGTGGGAGGCTGTGAAGCTCCGGCGCTAGCCGGAGTGGAGCCAGCACTGAAATACCACCCTGGCTGAATCGGAATTCTAACCAGCGGCCGTAAACCGGCCGTGGGACATTGCCAGGCGGGCAGTTTGACTGGGGCGGTGGCCTCCTAAATGGTAACGGAGGCGTTCAAAGGTTCCCTCAAGCCGTTTGGTAATCGGCTGCAGCGTGCAAACGCACAAGGGAGCTTGACTGCGAGACCCACAAGTCGAGCAGGTGCGAAAGCAGGAGTTAGTGATCCGGCGGTCGTGTGTGGAAACGCCGTCGCTTAACGGATAAAAGGTACTCTGGGGATAACAGGCTGATCTCCTCCGAGAGCTCATATCGACGAGGGGGTTTGGCACCTCGATGTCGGCTCATCGCATCCTGGGGCTGGAGAAGGTCCCAAGGGTTTGGCTGTTCGCCAATTAAAGCGGTACGTGAGCTGGGTTTAGAACGTCGTGAGACAGTTCGGTCCCTATCTGATGCGGGCGCAGGAAACTTGAGTGGAGCTGTCCTTAGTACGAGAGGACCGGGATGGACGAACCTCCAGTACACCAATTGTCGCGCCAGCGGCATAGTTGGGTAGCTGTGTTCGGACGGGATAAGCGCTGAAGGCATATAAGTGCTAAGCCCACCACAAGATGAGGTTTCCCGTCGCAAGACCTAAAGGCCCCTGAAAGACTATCAGGTTGATAGGACGCCGGTATAAGCCTCGAAAAGGGGCGAGCCAAGCGTTACTAATCGGCCGTGCGACTTGACCATAAATTCTAAGGCAGGGTTTTGACCCAACCCCTTTATGGCGGTAGGGGTTTGATTAATCAAACCCCTACAAAAAAAGGGCGAGGTTGCGAACCCATCGAAGATGTTCCTACGGCTATTTGAAAATTTGGGAATCGATCTTCCCAACCCGCCGGGTTGAAACCCGGCCTACGGTGGCAATTGCTTCGTAGGTCAATTGGTTCGTAGGCGGCATTTCAATGCCGCAAGGAAGGGTCAACGATTCCGGCGATTTTCCGGCGACCATAGCGGCGGGGAAACACCCGTTCCCATTCCGAACACGGCCGTTAAGCCCGCGTGCGCCGATGGTACTCCACGGTTTCCCGTGCTGGAGAGTAGGTCGTCGCCGGGAGTAAATAAAAAATCCCCTCCGATAAGGAGGGGATTTTTTTATTCCTTAAGGTGAAACTACGTTGGTCTTACCACCTTGAGTGGGGAATCCCTCAGAAACCTGCTTAGATTCCGGCTCATTTTTCCTGTACGCCCTAAATGACTTTGCTCCTTAATGCGCTTACTGCAGTAGGTCAGAAAGAGCGCATGTCTTGCCCTCGTCATTGATACATAGAGTAACCTCCGTTCATCACCCTCTTTTTCGCCTTCATTTTTTCCGGGTATGAATTCGTCTTCCACTCCGACCACAAAACAAATATCAAACGTAAGCCCTTTGGCTTGATGCATGGTAAGGATGTTCACTTTGTCATCTTGAGTTTCTTGTTCCATCATCGTTGACGATATGCCAATAGCTTTCAACAATTCGGCCAAGTCCTTAAAGTTTTGTTGATTGGCTACTTGAAATGAGTGGTCAATAATTTTTGTCCTGGTCTCGGTTTCCGCACAAGTCTGCTCAACGACCGCCTTAAGGATGTCCTTAATGGAGACATTCTTGGGAATGGCATTGACACGCCTTGTAATATCGTCCATGCAATCTTTTACCCTACCGCCAAATTTAGGCAAGAGCGCAGGATCCGCCTGGATTCTGGTCAAAGCATTTGAAAATCTTGCTCCCTCCCGCTGGGCCAGCGCGCAGATTTCCTGAATTCCTTGGACTCCCACCCCGTTCTTTTCGATTTGGAGTAGTGTCCGCAGGGCCAACGAATCGTGTGGATCGACGATTAGCTTCAAAATAGCTAGGACTCTCCTGTAATCAGGGTTTTCCTCGAATTCCAAGTCGCCCGATAACGAGACTTCCAGTCCAAGTTTTCTTATTTCTTCAATGATTGGTTTTGAGATTAATCCATATCGATCATTTCGCAACAAAATAGCCACCTGACCGGATGTAACCTTTTTCTTGTCGACCAAGTCCTTAATCTTTTTCGCAATTTGCTCTGCCTCGTGGAATTGGTCCTTAAAATTTACCAACTTGACCGTACCATCTCCGGCGCCATCCCTTGCACGGGTCGGTTTTGGTAATCTCGCGGGATCGAGTCGTGCCACGAACTCAGCTGCACCCAGGATCTTCTTGTCACACCGAAAACAGATTTCCAGAGCAAATTTCTTGGTGCCGGAATATATCTCTGGAAACTGCCTAATACCGACAGGGGAGGCGTATCGGAAACCGTAAATGCTCTGATCGTCGTCGCCGGCAACAAAGAGTTCGCTTCCCCGTTCGGAAAGTTCTCTCACGATAGCCAGATCACAAGCATTCAAGTCTTGATATTCATCAATGAGGATGTGGGAGTAGTCACCGTCAATTCTAAAGTTTCTGTTCTGCGCTAACTGTCGCTTAAGTTGATAGACAAGTTCCGCCCTCAAGGTTTCTCCAAACATTTCTCGATGGCCTCTCCACGCACCCAAAAAGGCAGGGTTCGGAAACTGTTCTTCCCAACCTTCTTCGTCCACTCTAAGGGTTTCCCAGTCCGTAGAAAGTTGATTAATTAGTTTCCGCACCTCTTTAATTTCATTGAGCTTCAGCAACCTCTTGAGGTCTTCTTGGATAATGTAACGTTCTTCCCAATCGTCTGCGATCCTGATGGGCTGCGGGAAGGCGTCAACTCTGCCTGAGTTATATAATATTTGCCTTAACGCAAAGGAATGCAGCGTAGTTACGTAAGGTAAATCTTTTTCAAGCAGTTCCAAGACTTTTTTGATTTCGGCGCGGAGTTGGGCCGCCGCGAGTCTGGTGAAGGTTATCAGCAAGATCTTGCTAGAATCGATTTTATGCTTAAGAACCAAAGCCAAGACTCGCCTCGTAAGGGTCATGGTCTTACCCGTCCCAGGACCCGCAAGGAGCCTTGCGTGGGTCCCCGCATGGTCAATGGCAGCTTTTTGATCCGGGGTGGATGGACCGTGAACTTGTTCGTCGATTGATTCCATATCTGTGGGAATTTAACATAACCCCACAAACAGACGCTGGCAAGCCAAGTATGAGAAGCTTGCAAGGACTCAATGTTGTTTTGCGTTGACAAGCGGGGGGGAAGGTTTTTACTTAAGGCCAATGGACCTGGAGGGAAGTCTAAACCGGTTCTCGGTGGCGGAGGTCTTTCAGCTCCTTTCCTTTTCCCGCAAGACCGGCACCCTCGGCCTGCAACGGCAGGAAGAGGTGGCGATGGTTTATTTCCAGCAGGGGAACGTCATCTACGCCTACACCCCCAAGCAAAAAGTCCCGCTGGGGGAGCTTTTAATCGAGCAGGGGATTTTGACCGAAAAACAGCTTGCCGCCGCCCTGGCGGAAAAGAGCAAACAGCCGAACCGGCGCATCGGAGAAGTTTTCGTCAATCAGGGGCACGTTTCCCGCTCGCAGTTGGAAGAAGCGGTGCGGCGGCAGGTCGAGGAGCTGATTTACCGGCTTTTGCACTGGGAGACGGGGAATTTCAAATTCTACGAAAACGAGTTCCCCACCGAGGAGGAAGTTCTGATTCAAATTTCCACCGAAAATTTAATCCTCGAGGGGGTGCGGCGGCTGGATGAGCTGGAGGAGGTCAAGGAGCGGCTGCCGGATTTTGGCACCGTTTTCGTGGTCAAGCCGATTCCACCGCAGCGGATTCGGGACATCGCCTTGAAAGGGGATGAATGGAACATTCTGGCGCTCGTGGACGGGCGCAAGGACATTTACCAAATCGTCGAGCGCTCCAATCTGGACCGCCTGGCGACCTTGAAAAACCTGGCGGCTCTGTATATGTCCGGGCTGGTGGAGCCGGTCAAAGACGGCAGTGACGGCGGCAACGAGAAGCTGGAAGGGCTGGTGGAAAAACTTTCCGTGCTTTTGGAAACGTACGAGAGGAAGTGAGCCCCCGGCGCCCCGAAGCGGTCGAACGGCTGGCCCAGCAGGCGGAGCGGTTTTTAGTCAACTGGGCGGCCGGGGAAAAAGAGGGGCTTAAAACCTTCAAGCGCATCTGGCGGCTGAAGGAGTTGGCCTACCGCCCCATCGAGGAATTTCCGGATTTGGCCGAGCGCTTCCGGCTTTTTGAAAAATGGCTCGGCGACGAGGGGCTGGAACTGGCCTCCTCCCCTTTGACCCGCTACCAGATGGAGGAGGTTTCCGCCGCCTTGGAAAAACTCAAGCTTTTTTTGCCCCGCACCTCCGAGTCGGCCTCCGAGGCGGCCGCCTCCGACCAGCTTTCCCAGCTGGCGGAAAAATTCGTGGCCCGGCTGCAAAGACCGGAAACGTTTCCCCCAACCCTTTCCTCCGAAGCGGCCATCCCCCCGGCCGAAGGAGAAGGCCCCGGCGGCCGGCTTTCCGACGGCGGTCTGGCCTCCCCCGACTCCCCTCCCCCGGCATCCCTCGACAGGCTTCCCTCAACTTCACTCGGGGCAAGTCGGGACAAGCCGCTTGGAACTCCCCGGCTTCCCTCGATAAGCTTTCCTCGACCAAGCTCGGAACAAGTCGGGACAAGTCGCTCGGAGCAAGCAAGCCGGGACCTGCCGGAAAGCAAAGGGGATTTGGGGGAAGACTTCAAAAAGCTTTTGGGCTACGAGCTGGCGTATATGGAGCAGTACCGGCGGCCGGGGGAGCATCCCCTTTCGGTCATCGGCCGGCTTTTGGACGCCCTTTCGGCCCGCTACCACCTGGCGGACGAGGTTTTCGTGGCGCATTTGTTGTATTTTTTGCAGGCCCAGAACTATCCCGTCGGCCCCTACCTCGAAAAATTCCGGCAGATTAAAAGCCGGGTGAAAAAGTAAGATGGAAGAGACCGCCCTGCTTTTGTACTACCAGGCGATGGAGGCGCTTTTGAAACGGGATTTCGATGCCGCCGAGGTGTTTCTGGAGCGGGCCCGGCGCAAGCCGGGGTTTACACACGAGGCGGAGATTGCCTACACCGCGCTTTTGGTGCGGAAAGAAGCGTTGAAACAGAAGGAAGTTTATAACATTTAGCGAGCCGGAATGGGCAGCCGTTGACCCCATCCTTAATCTCCTGGCCGTCCGTACGGACGCCTCGGGCAGGCCTCCCCTCCCTCGACCACGCTCGGGACAAGTCAAGGGGAGGGAAAAAGAGGAAGTGCGCAAGGAGGCCTTGCGGCAGCGGGAGGTTTACAAGATTTGACGCTTTGTAAGGGTTTAATATATTAAACCCCTACAGGGGTCTTTAGACCTCCGCTACCTTTTCTTGACAATTCGTATTATATTGTATAGGAAGACAGCGGGTCGGGTTCGGGAACCGCAAAAGGTTTGGCTGTAAAGGAGGTTTAGGTGGCCAAAAAACAGAGTTTCGCGGACAAGGCGTCCAAAGTGAAGCATTCCGTCATCTGCCCGGTGTGCGGGGGGACGGTGCAATCGGTTTTGTACGTCCGTTCGGCCAAAGCAGATTCAGGGGCCTGGAAGTTCCGCCAGAGGGTTGTTCAGGTTTGCAAGTGCAACCATGCGGAGATTTACGGGTAAAAAAAGTTAGAAGCGTTTCCCGCCGGAAGGCGGGACGATTACCGCCAGAGATTAAAAAAGAGCGTTTAGAATGACCGCTCTTTTTTGAAAGGAGGACAGCTGCATCAGCGCTACGCTGCTCTGGCGGTTTTTGTTTTGACTCCTTTGTTCCACCTCCTTTAATCAAGCCGGCTCTTGCTTCAGCAGGGAAATTTTTACCATTTCCTGACAATTCCGTGACAACTCCGTTCGTGCCTTTGCGTACTTAGGGTGTGAGAAAGGCGGAAAGGAGGAATGCGGAGATGAAAACACGAAACGGATGGAAGGAAATCGGGGTTTTTTTGGCGGCTGTTTTGGCCGCCCTGTGGGGTGGAAAGGTTTCCGTCGCCCAAGTTCAAGTCCCACAAAAGCCGAGCTGCTTGGAGCAAGCCGCGGCACAGATTCGCCCGAATGGCGGGATTACAGTTGTCCTGCGTGACAAAAGCAAAGTTCGAGGTCGTTTGGTGTCCGTTGACCTCAGCCAATCACACCTGACAATGACTTCCCTTGACCCAACGGACACCGCCCTTTCCGTTTATTCAATGTCGGATATTTCGATAGTGCAGTATAGCGGGGGCGGCCGAGCGGGACGGATGATGCGCGGGTTCTTAATCGGCTCAGCGGTCGGCGTCCTTTTCGGTTTAGCCGGTGATAACTCGGGCGGAACGAGTGATCAATTTAAGTTGCCCGATTCAGCCGTGTTTGGTGCATTAGGAGGACTTTTTGGCCTGACGATTGGTCTGGCTATGTCCTCGACTCGCACCATCGAGTGTAAATAGCTCGTCACAAGAGGGAGGAATTTATGTTCAGAAGAGTTCTTTTACAGGCAGTCGCCACCCTGCTTTTCGCAGTTTTTCCATTTGGGCTTTCCGCCCAGGTCAGCGTGCCTGTTGAACCGAATTGCCTTCAGAAAGTTGCCGACCAAGTCTCGCCTAAGAAAAAAATTACGGTGGTCATCCAGGATGGAAGCGAAGTGAAGGGGCGTTTGGTTTCCATTGACCTGTCCCAGTCCCATTTGACCTTCCAGCCATCCGAACAAACGCTTTCACTGTACCGAATTTCGAGGGTTGCAAAAATACAGCACCGAAAAATCGGCCCGGAAAGTGTGGCCAAGGGAGTTTTGTTTGGTGCGATGGTAGGCGGTTTTTTGAGCCTGCCGATTTGGCTTGCGAATGATGATGATTCTTGGAATTTTGGTGCGGCCGTGGGGGGAAGTTTTATCGTCGCAGGCGCCGGTATTGGCCTTGTGGCCGGTTTCACTCAACCGACCGTCCACACCATCGAATGTAAATAGCCAGCCGGCCAATTACGTTAACAGCCGCCTTGTCGTAAGGTTAAAAGCTTTTCTCTTTACAATTTCCCGCAAAATCGGTAAATATATTCTTGGAGGTTGTGTAGGGGTTTGATTAATCAAACCCCTACCTGTGAATATGGGAATAGAAAAAGAATTTTTGCCGTTCGTCATAAAACCGGGGCGGTACAGCGACGGGGAACTGGGGAGTCTCAAAAAGGAAACTTCCGGCAAAATCCGGGCGGTGTTGCTCTATCCAGACCTATATGAGTTTGCCATCTCCTCTTTCGAACACCGGCAGGCGTATGCCATTCTAAACAGCGCTCACAACATCGCCGTCGAGCGGGCTTATCTGCCGGCGCCGGACGGGCAAAAGGTGATGAAGGAGAAGAGCGTCCAACTTTTCACCGTGGAGTCCAAACTACCGGTCAAGGACTTCGATTTGATTTTATTCCAGACCGAGCGGAAGCGGGACCATTTCTTCTTTCCCCGCTTGATGGAGCTGGCCGGGCTTTCTCCGGAACGGGAGAAACGCTCGGGCGGGCCGGCCGCCGTAACTTTCGGCAAAGGCTCCCTCTGGCCCGGCGGGCTGGGAGTTTTTTTCGACGCCGCGATTCATCTCGAAGGTTTTGCCGCCGCCGTTACGCTTTCCAGAAGCTTGTCCGCTCTGGGTGCGAAGTTCGACCGGAAGAAATTTTTGAACGGCCTTGAGGGGGCCACGGTTTACGCCGATGGTCAAAGCAAAAAGGGATACCCGGCAGCCTCCCCGCAGGAATATCGTTCTTATTTCCCCAAGCTTTTGATTCCCACCCTCGACCCGGAAAGCTCTTTTTTAACCATCCGCCTGGACGGGCTCACCGGCGATTTCGACCTCGCCGGCGCGGCTTCCGATTTGCAAAATCTCGTCACCGTCTCCGGCTTCGACGATGTGCGCTTCGATTTTGCCGGAGGAGAGCCGCCGGTTCCGCTGGAGGCTTTGATTTTCCCCCTTTTGGGTTATTTGAACAAAGTTTACGGCAAACTGGATTTTTCCAACCTGAAGCCGGAGCTGTTCACCCCTGATTTGCTGGCGGTTTTGAAAAAAAGCTCCATTCTGGGAGCCGGCTTCTATCTCGGCTCCGGCGTGGAGCGAGACCGGAAACTTTTGGGGGTCGGGGCTTCCGAGGCTGAAATTCTGGAAAAGCTCTCGGAGGTTTTGCGGCTTTCCCCCAAACAAGTCAGGCTGTACCTCTACATCGGTTTTCCAAAGGAAACGGACGAGGAGATTGCCGGAACGGCGCAATTTTTGAACCGGCTGGCCGCGGAGGTGCGACGGGGCTCCGGCCGGACGATGCTGCGAGGGTATCTGGGAGTATTTTCCGGAATCTCCCGCCAGGGATTGTGGAAGGGGGGGTTGATTGGGCCGGCCGAAGTCACGCGGCGGCAGGAACTCTTGAAGAAACATCTTTCCGCCCGCAATTTGCAATTGCGCTACGAGCCGCCGGAGCAGATTTTTTTGAACGGGCTGTGGGAGCGGCTGGGGGAGAAGGCCGCCGACTTAATCAGCAGATACGCTTCCCACATTCGGCCGGAAGAGGTGCCGGATGACGGGGCCGATTACCGGCGGCTCGATTACGTCTTACAGGAAATGGGGACGAGGGCGGAAGAAATACTCGCCTCGGAATTTCCAAGTTTGGAGGATTGGGCCTACCTGCTACCCGTCGTCAAAAAAGCGGCGCCGCCGGTCGTTTTCGCGCCGGAAGCGGCCCCGTCCGCCGCTCCGACAGGAACGGAAATACAGTATGGTCGGAGCCGGCGAAAAATCCGCTTCCATCCGGAAGCTTTGCAAATCCCCAATGCCGTCATCCGTTTTCGCTGGGAAAAAAGGGAGGAGGCCCGCTTTTGTTCCCATCTGGACGTCATCAAAGTTTTCGAGCGGGCCCTGCGGCGGTCCGGGCTGCCGGCGGCGTATTCGCAGGGATTTCGCCCGCATCTGAAAGTGGCCTTCGGCCCTCCTTTGCCCCTGGGGCATTTGTCCACGGCGGAATATCTGGACCTCCGGTTCGACCAGCCCTACAGGCAGGAATTTTTTGCCCGTTTCGCCGCCGCCCTGCCGCCCGGATTTGCGCTCCTTGAAGCCAAACCGATTTTAGCCAAGACCGAATCCCTTTCAGCGACCGTCAACATCGCCCGTTACGAAGTGCGGCTTTCGACCGAGGTGGATTCCTCCCGCTGCCGGCAGTTTTTGGAGGAAAAGGAAATCTGGGCGGAGCGGACTTCCGAGGGGAAACGGGAAAGAGTGAACGTGCGTCCCTTCGTGCGCCAGTTGGAGCCGATCCCTCGACAGGCTTCCCTCGACTCCGCTCGGGATGAATCGGGACAAGACGGCCTTGGATTGAAAATGGAGCTGGTGATGGCGGGGGGGGATTATGCCCGGCCGGAGGAGGTTCTCGTGGGGATGGGGCTGCCGGAGATGGTGACACAGGAGGCACTTTACATCCGGCGGGAGCTTTTGATATTCGCCGACGGGCAGCTTATTTCCCCCCACGAGGTGAGTTAGACGAAACCGGCTTTTCCGTCCGAGGCCGCCCAAGCCATCTCTCCCGCGCGCAAGGCGGCGGTGAAAATTCTCTGCGAATGGCTGGAAGTATGCGGGGACCCAAAATCGACCCTGCGCGGAGTTACTGGACTTTCAGCCCAGGATCGAGCACTCGTTTGGGAACTGGTGGTCGGCACTATCAAGAAAAAGGAGCGACTGGAGCGGTTTTTGCCGCTGCTTTTGGAAAAGGAGAACCCTCCGCTTGTTTTGAAAGCGATTCTTCTGCTTTCGTTATTTCAACTCGAAGAAAAAAAATGGCCGGAATATGCCGTCGTCAACGAAGCGGTGGGACTGGCAAAAAGCTTTCGTCTTGGAAAACTGGCCGGCGTGGTGAATGCCTGCCTGCGGAAGTTTTTGCGGGAACGGCCGCCGCTGCAATTTACAGACGCGGTTGACGAGCTGGCGGGCACCTATTCCTATCCGGAGTGGGTGGTGCAAGAATGGCTCACTTTGTTCGGCCGGGAGAAAACCATCCAGATGCTGGCCTGGGGGAACGGGGCGCCGCCCCTTTACGTGCGCTTGAACCGGCTGAAAACGGAGGAGGGGGAGTTTTTTTCGTTTCTTTCCAAGCAAAAGTTCGAGTGGAAAAGAAGCGAACGATTTCTGAATTTTTACAAAATAAAAAAGGAAATTCCGTTGGAAGATTTTGAACTGCTCCGGGAGGGGAAAGGGTACATACAGGACCCTTCCACCTCTCTTGCGGTGCGTGTACTCGACCCGCATCCAAACGAGGAAATCCTCGACGCCTGCGCCGCGCCGGGGGGGAAGACGGCCTTGATGGCCGAGGCCGGAGCAAAAATCACGGCGGTGGAGAAAAGTGCGCGGCGGATGAAAGTTCTTTCCGCCAACCTGAAGAGATTGGGTATAAAGGGGGTCCATCTTATTACCGGCGATTTTTTAAACCATCCATTCAAGCAGAATTTCGACCCTTCGACTTCGCTCAGGGTCTCCGACTCCACGAGAAACCGTGGAGCCTTCGACAAGATTCTTCTGGACGTTCCCTGCACGGGTTTGGGGACGGTCGCCCGCCATCCCGAACTGCGCTGGGAGAAGAAAAAAGAGGATGCCGTCCGCTTGGGTGCGCAGGCGCAGGCGTTTCTGGAGCGGGCGGCGGGGCTGGTCAAACCGGGGGGGATTATCGTTTATTCCACCTGCACCCTGACGGCGGAGGAGAACTGGGACGTTATCGAAAAATTTTTGACGGGCCATCCCGAATTCGAACTGGAGAGCTCGGAAAGGTGGGTCGGAAGGGAATTTTGCGACCGGAGTGGAAACGTGGTTCTCTTGCCGGGAGTGTGTGAGACCGACGGGGTATTCGTATGCCGGTTGAGAAGAAGAGTGTAGCGTTGCCCAAGGCATACGGGCCGGGGAAATTGGAGCTTTTCTCGCCGGTGCAGTATTTGAAAGGGGTGGGGCCGGAGCGGGCCAAGGCGTTAAATGAGGTGGGCGTGCTCACCGTCGAGGATTTGTTGTATTACCTCCCCCGCCGGTATCTGGACCGCAGCCGGGTGGTCAAAATCGCCGATTTGAAAGTGGGGGAGGAGGTCACCGTAATCGGCAACGTTCTGGACGTGCGCATCGTCCGGCGCCGAAGTGCGCGCTTCGTGGTGACTTTGCATGACGGGAGCGGGTATCTGGCTTTGGTCTGGTTCAACGTTCCCTCCTTTTTGCCCAACTACTTCGAGCGGGGGATGGAGGTGGCGGCCTCCGGCGTGGTTTCCATTTACGGAACTCTGCAAATGACCCATCCCGACTTCGAAATCGTGGGCGACCCGGAGGAGCAGAAATTTATGCACACCGGGCGGGTGATTCCGCTCTATCCCTCCACGGCCGGGCTGAAAGCGAGGCGGCTGGATTCGCGCGGGATGCGGCGGCTGGTGTTCGACCTGTTGGAAAAACATTCCGGGCTGGTAATCGATTTCTGGCAGAAACCGGAACTGGAAAAATTGGCTCTGCCGGAACTGAGCTGGGCCTTGAAGCATGTACATTTCCCCGAAACGGTCGAGGATGCGGAGCGAGCCAGAGGCCGGCTGGCCTTTGACGAGCTTTTCGCCCTCGAGCTGGTTCTTTTGGCGCGGAAACGAAATTTGCAACTGCGGCCGAAAGAGCGGGTTTTTCGTCCGCCCGGAGGGTTGGTGGAAAAATTTTATTCGATTCTGCCGTTCCAACTGACAGCCGGGCAGAACCAGGCCCTGGCGGAGATATTCACCGACATTTTGTCCCCCCATCCGATGAGCCGGCTTTTGCAGGGGGATGTCGGCTCCGGCAAAACCGCCGTGGCGGCGGCGGCGATGGCGTACGCCGTGG
Source organism: Candidatus Zixiibacteriota bacterium (assembly GCA_022614805.1). Lineage (GTDB taxonomy): Bacteria > Zixibacteria > MSB-5A5 > DSPP01 > DSPP01 > DSPP01. The sequence goes on from JAKEHY010000028.1 coordinate 20,106, forward strand.
AAAACGGTTCTCAAGCGGTTTTGATGGCGCCGACGGAAGTTCTGGTGGAGCAGCATTACCGCACCCTGTCCGGCTGGTTTTCAAAATTGGAGCTTCCGCTCGGGCTTTTGACCGGTTCGACCCCGCCGGGAGAGAAGAAGAAACTTCTGGCCGGGCTGGCGGGGGGGGAAGTGATGGCGGCGGTCGGCACGCACGCCCTTCTGGAACCGACAGTGGAGTTCAAGGACCTCGGATTGGTGGTGGTGGATGAGCAGCACCGTTTCGGCGTTTCCCAGCGGGGGTTGCTCAAGCGGAAAGGAAAGGAGTCGGAGCTTCTGGCGATGACCGCCACGCCGATTCCCCGCTCGCTGGCTTTGACCGCTTACGGTGATTTGGATATGTCGGTCATCAAAGAACTTCCGGCGGGGCGGGCCTCCATCGTCACAGCCTACCGGACGGAGGAGAAGAAACCGGAGATTTGGAATTTCGTCCAAACGGAACTGACGAAAGGACGGCAGGCGTACGTGGTTTATCCGGTGATTGAGGAATCGGAGAAAAGCGATTTGAAAGCGGCCAAGGCGGAATACGAGAATCTTAAAAAGATTTTTTCGGAGTTTCCGGCGGGGCTTCTGCACGGACGGCTTTCCGGAAAGGATAAGATTAAAGTGATGGAGGGGTTTTCGTCGGGGCGGTTGAAGCTTCTGGTCGCCACGAGCGTCGTCGAGGTCGGTCTGGACGTTTCCAATGCAACGCTGATGATTGTCGAGGAAGCGCAAAGGTTCGGCCTGGCCCAGCTGCACCAATTACGGGGGCGGGTCGGGCGGGGAGCGGAGAAGTCATACTGCATATTGATCTCCCCCGCGAATATTTCTGCCACGGCCCAAGCCCGACTGGAAGCTTTGACCAAAGAACGGGACGGGTTCAAAATCGCCGAGCTGGATTTGGAGCTGCGGGGGCCGGGGGAGTTTTTGGGCCTCAAGCAGCACGGCTTTCCGGATTTGAAAATCGCCCGCCTGGATGATTTCGAGCTGATTCGCCGGGCCCGCCAAAAGGGGGAAGAGGTTTTGTTCGAGAAAGGGGAACCGGTCTCCCGCTTCGCCCATTTGTTGCGCCGCTGGGGGAAATCGGTTACCTTGCTGGAGACGAGCTAAAAATGGCCAGCGAGCAGAAGCTGAAGCAAATCATCGCCACAACCGAAAAAGCGGCCCGCGAAATCCGGGAGCTCATCCCCCGGACGGAGGATTACGACCTGGCGCGGCTTTTGAAAAAAGTGGACGCCGATTTGTCCGACACCCTGCATGATTTGGCGATTGCCCTGCGGCTTTCCGAAAAAAAGACGGCCTAACGTCCGTTGATAGAGACCTTGCAGGAAAAGCAGCGGAGGTCTTTAGCCCTCCAGCGGACGAGCAGAACGGGCTGCCCCTACAGATGCTGACGGAAATAGAAACAAAAATGCCGGGTGCATAGCGGATAATTTTTAGCCGATAGCTTTAAGGACGGAAAGGAAATATAACATTCTGGCTAAAACGGTTGAAAAACAGGTGAGAGCCGGCGGGCGGGTTTCCGAATTGAAAGCCCGCCTGCGGGCTGTGCGCGAAGGGGCGTTGCTTTATCCTTTCACCACGATGAAAGTCGGCGGGCCGGCGGAGTTGTACGTGGAGGCCGACACGTCGCAGAAGTTGGTGGAAGCGGTCATCGCCGCGCGGGAGACGGGGGTTCCCTATTTCGTGATGGCGGGGGGGAGCAATCTGGTCATCGACGACGCCGGGCTTTCCGGTCTGGTGATTCGCTACACCGCATCGAATCTGGTCGCCGACAATTTGACCATCGGCTGCGAAGGAGGACTGGAACTCTGGGCGCTCGTTCAGGAAGCGGCCAACCGGGGCTGGGCCGGGCTGGAAAATTCAGCCGGCATTCCCGGCTCGGTCGGCGGCGCCGTCTTTGGCAATGCCGGCGCCTTTGGGCATTCCATCGGCGACATTACCGAAAGCGGCATCATTTTGACTCCGGCAAATTCGCTCGAAACGGTCGGCAACGACTATTTCCGCTTCCGCTACCGGCATTCGTATCTCAAAGAATCGGGGGATATTCTGCTCTCTGTAAAACTAAAGTTCAAACCGGGGAATAAAGAAGAGTTGTGGAAAAAGATGAAGGAGATTCTGGCGCTTCGAGCGGAAAAGCACCCCCCCCACGACTGGCCCTGCGCGGGAAGTTTTTTCAAGAACATTGAAAAGGCGGACGAGCCGTACGGCAAGCTGGCCGCCGGCATTTTGCTGGACAAGGTGGGAGCCAAAAACTTGCGTATCGGCCAAGCCGGAGTTTATTTCAAGCACGCCAACATCATCGTCAACCACGGCGGGGCGCGCTTTGCGGACATCCGCCGGCTGGCCAACCTGATGCGCCAGAAGGTGCAGGAGGAGTTCGGGATAACCCTTGAAGAGGAAATACGGTATGTGGATGGATTGGGAAGCAGGTCGGTTTGAGAATGGAACGGTTTCAGTAACGAACAGTCGACGACCCAACCCTTGCTCCTCCCTCCAGGGGTGGGAAAAACAGCGTTTAACTCCAACAAAAGCTTGACTTTGGCAGTATCATAGTTAGATTATAGGAGCGATTCGGCCCGGCCGCTGGGAGGGGTACAACGGAGGGCCGGGGGAATAACCTTTAGCAAAGGAGGTATTAACTATAGGTAAATAGGTAACGCGTGGTAATACGCAGCGGGTAATGAAGACCTATAGTGGTAAAAAATTCCGGAAAGCCCAAGCCGCCGTGGCTTTGGCTGTTTTTATTTTCCCCCCCCTTGCTTTCTCCCAAGGACTAAAACTGGATTTATTGGATCGCCCCGATTGCCGGCTTTTTTGCGATTCCACCAAGCGGGGGCTGACGCTCGGGCAGGACAGCGCGGCTTGGCTGCCAACCTTCGATTACGCCCGCAACGCCTACGAAATCGACGACGAGAACCGGCTTTTAACCAGCCAGTCCTACTACCTTAAAAACACCGAGCTGAACGAAAACGGGCAATACCGAATCTTCGAGCTTTCCGATGCGGCCCGGCAGCGAAGCGAGTCCCGCCAGCGTTCGGAATGGTCGGCGGCCAAGATAAATTCGTTGGGAAAGGGAGCCGGTGGAAAGGCCGGAAAGGGGCTTTTGAACGTTGACATCCCCATCAAGTTTCCAAAGGCTTTGACCAGCCTCGTGGGGGAGGGGGGGCCGGGGCTTGCGGTGACCGGCAACTACCGGGTGGTTTTCAAGCTGGACCGGAACTGGACCACCGACGTGGCCCGGCTGGGGACCACCGGCCAGGGAACCCCCAGCTTCCAGACTTTGCAGGAATACAATATGTACATCAACGGCAACGTCGGCTCCAAGCTTTTCGTCAATATGAAAACGGACAAGCGGGCCAACGTCTATAACCAAAGGCTGGATTTGGCCGACCGGATTCAAATCCGCTACAAGGGGGAGGACGAAGACCTGGTGCAGTCCATCGAGGCGGGGAACACCAGCCTGGCCTTGGGGGGAACCCAGTACGCCGGGTTTTCCCAATCCGTGCAGGGGCTTTTCGGCTTGCAGGCGAGGGGGAAGTTGGGGGCCTTTAACTGGACCGGGATTGCCAGCCAGCAAAAGGGGACTTCCCAGTCCAAGACCTTCCGGGCCGGGGCGGAAGCGACCACCTTTTACCTGCGGGACAAAGATTTTTTGCGCTACGTCTATTACGATTTGGGGCGCAAGGCTATTGCCAAGCCGGACAACAGCGGAGAGATGCCGCCATTTGTTGATGAATTTCAACCCGGAGATAGATTGGATACCATTCCTCCGCTTTTTTTTAAGTCCGTGCGGGTCGAGGGGAATACCCAATCTCAATATCCCAAGGGTACCTGCTACCTGGACCCAAGTGATACGACCAATACGACCGAAATACCGGAGTCGGGATTCTTCACCCGGATTCCTCCCGAAGAATATCAGCTGAACCGGGACTCGTTTTACGTCCGCTTCAACTATCCTTTAGCTGCCGATGAAGTTTTGGGGGTCGCAATGCTGATTCGCAGGGCAAACGGCCAGGTCGATATCATCGGCTACGCGGACACAACCACAAACCCTGCTGACCCTGCGGATACCCTGCGCTACGTTTTAAAGCTGCTTAAGCGGCGCAGCCCGACGGTCAACAACGTTTCGTACTACTACGAATGGAAAAACGTGTATGACCTGCGGGGGAAAACGGTTGACCCGGACGGCCTTTCGGTAAATATTTACAAGGGGGCAACGGGCACCGAAGCCGACCGGAATAGCAGCAATTTGGATTATCGGCAGGATACCGGCGTCAAATATCTTCGGATTGTAGGGCTGGACCGGTACATAAATCAGACTGGGGCGGACGGCTTTGACGGCGAGGTGGATTTGAACCGGACGGTGGTGGATTTGGAGCGGGGGTTTCTTGTCTTTCCAGTCCGGTATCCGTTTAACACCGATACCAGCTTTACCGGAGTTCCGGGAGACACGCTGGAAAAAAAGATTCCGGCCGCGTATGGGAACAACACGACGGCTGCCGCGGAGTCCAGCGCGTACTACCTCGCGATTCAAACCAAATCGCGGCGGACCGAGTTTTCGCTGGGGCAGGTGGACATTATGGAAGGCTCGGAGGACGTCCGCCTGAACGGCCAGCGGCTTAAACGGGGGGAGGACTACGACATCAACTACGACATCGGCACCATCAACTTCCGCAACACGCAGGTGACCGACCCGAACGCCGACGTGCAGATTACCTATGAATACGTGCCGTTTTTGACCGCCCAGAAAAGAAATCTCTTCGGCCTGCGGGGGGAATACGAACCCTCCGAACAGTTCAAAATCGGCTCCACCTTGTTGTACCGCAACGCCTCCTCCATCGACCGGAAGCCGAGAATTGGCGAAGAGCCCTCGCAGGCGCTTTTGGCCGACGTCAACTTTGGCTACAACGGCCAGTCCAACTTTATCACCCGGCTGGTGGACAAGCTGCCGGGGGTGGCGGCGGCGGCCCCCTCCGCCTTTCAACTCGAAGGGGAAGTGGCCCGCAGCCTCCCCAATCCCAATACGACTGGAAGGGCCTTCATCGACGATTTTGAAGGGAGCCGCGACTTTTTGACCTTGGGGCTGCGCCGGGGAGTCTGGACCAAATCATCAATGCCGGCTGGGAAAATCCAGGCCAACCGCGGGAAGCTTATCTGGTTCACGCCCGACGTGAACATTAAGTTACGCCAAGGGACGGATAGCGTCGCCACGCAGCCATTTGGGGTGAAGGAAGTTTTTCCCAACCGGGACGTTTTGACGGACGAGAAAATGGACGTTTTGGAGATGCGCTTTTATCCCAAGCCGGACAGTCTCGGGAGCGGCGGCGACACGGCCAGCTGGGGGGGGATTATGCGCTGGCTGTCGCAGGGGCTGCAGGACCATCAGGAAACGCAGCTTTTGGAATTCTGGGTGGGGCTGGAAGAGGGGCGCCCGAAACCGCGCCTGCATTTTGAATTTGGCAAAATTTCGGAGGATATTGACGATGATGGCACGATAGATACGGAAGACCCTGATAGGATTGGGGTGATTGATACCACCAAGGATGTGGGATTAGACAGCCTTAAGGATAATCAGGAGCCGGGGTATCCGGGCGTTTTGGATTCCAGCAAGGACAACTGGGGCCGCGACGTCGACCATATCAACGGCACGGAAGGGAACTTTTCCGACCCGGAAAGGCTGGCCCGCCCCGACAAGGAGGATTTGAACGGTGACGGAGTTGTGGGAGGCGGCGCGTATTTCGCCTTTACGGTCGATTTGAACGACACGTTGTTTCTCGTTCCCAACTCCACCCGCCCCAACAACGGGACGCGCACCCCTCCGATTACCTGGCGGCAGATTCGAGTTCCTTTAAAAGATTCCACCCTCCCCGGTTCGGTTTACCGGGAGGAAAGGGGGAGGCCCAGCTGGGCAAATATCGAATTCGTGCGCATCTGGGTGGAGGGGCCGGACACGGCCCGCATCTATTTCGCCACCCTCGAGATGGTGGGGAACCGCTGGAAGGTTCTGGGGACTTTTGACGACTTTTCAAAGCCGACCACCGGCAACCAGAAGGTTCAGGTGTCAGTCATCAATTCACAGGAGCATCCGGCCTACCGGGCCGACCCGCCGCCGGGAGTGGGGGAAGTGGTGAACCAGGTGACCCGTCTGCGGGAGCGGGAGCAGTCTTTGGTTATGACTTACGAAAACCTGCGGCCGGGCTTTCCAGTTGGGGAGCGGGTGACCGGTTTGACGGCTCTGGGGCCAGTCCCGGAGGATGAGAACGAAAGCGTGGACCTGGACAACCCCCACCGTCGCGGAGACCAGGCGCTGGTGCAACGAGTGCTTTTGGGAGGAGCCGAAGATTACTCCGGTTATGGCACCTTGAAGATGCTGGTGCACGGGGACCGGCGCATCGGGATGGCCGACAATTTCTCCGATTCCCTTCTGTTTTTTATGCGCTTCGGCTCCGGCGCCCAGAACGACCCCAACAATTTCTACGAATACCGGGTTTTGCTCAAACCAGGCTGGGAGGCCAACAACATCCAGATCGATTTTAACCGGCTGACCGTCCTTAAACAAAAGCGCCTGGCCCGGGGAGGCGCCGCCACGGATACGATATCCGAAGGGCCCTATTTCGTGAAGGGAAACCCGAGTTCGGCGGCGGTGCGCTGGTACGTTTTGGGGGTGCAGAACTTGGACAATAACTGGCCGGCTTCCGGCGAGGTGTGGGTCAACGAGCTTATGCTTACCGACGTGCGCCGGGACGCCGGCACGGCCGGCCGCATCCGGCTCTCCAGCCAGCTTTCCGATTTCGGCAGTCTGGCCTTTGAAGCCGGCCGGGTGGGTTCGACCTTCCGCAACCTCTCCGGCGACGCGGGGGGAACTTTGTCCTACAACCGGGGGGCCGCCACCAACGAGAACTTGAGCCTGGTCGGGAATTTTCAGGCACACAAGTTGTTGCCCCGGTTTCTGGGGATTACCGGCCTCCCCATCAGCCTGAATTGGAGCCGGGCCCGCTCCACCCCGCGGCTGCGCACCGGCACCGACATTTTCCTGACCCCGGAGTTCGCCGAAGCGGAACGGACCGAAAATCTGGCGCGGGGCATATCAATTACCCCCAGCCTGCGGCGGGAGACCAAAAACTGGCTGTGGAATGCGACCTTCAACCGGATGAACGGGTCCTTTGCCTACCGCTACAACCGCAGCTCCAACCCGTTTACCCGGCTTTCCGAAACCCGTTTTTACTCCGCCTCTTTGAGCTACGACCTTTCCCCCAAAAAGGGAATCGGCTTCAAACCGTTCGGGTGGCTGCCTTCCTTCTGGCTTTTGAAAAAGGTGGAAAACTCCCCCTTTTCGCCGCTGCCGGTCAGTCTCCGGTTCTCCGGAGACGTTTCCCGCAACCAGACTTTGACCATCCAGAACGACCTCCGCGGCAGCCGCACCGGCTCGTACGTACGGGATTTCCGCGGGGCCATCGGCTCCAGCTTCCGCCTTTTTCCCAACCTTACGGCCGATTACAACCTCCAGACCCGGCGGGACATTTCCAACCCGAACAACCTGGTTTTTTCCATGAGCCCGCGCCGGTTCAAGCTCGGGTTGGAAGTGGACAGAAGCCAGGATTTCAAAACATCCTACAACCCGGGGCTTTTCAGCTTTGCCGAGACCCGGCTTTCCTTTTCCTCCCGCTACCACGAGGCGGGGGGGCTGGCGACCTCCACTGACGGAACCCGGACGATTGAAGCCAGCAACGGCTACGGCGGTTCCGTCAACTTCAACCTTTCCCGCTTTTTGGGAGGGAAAAGAAAGTCTTTGGGAGCCGGGGGGGATGAGACCATCCGAAAATTAGAGGAGGAAAAAAGAAGGGAGGAGGAGAGGAAAAGAAAGGAAGAGGAGAAAAAATTTGGAAGAAGTCCCGCTTTGGATTCGGCCCGGGCGGCCGACAGTCTGGCCAAAAAGGAAGCCCTTCGCTTGAAGGCGGAGGCGGCCGCCTATGACACGATTCCGGTTGAAAGGCGTTTTCGCAAAAGCCTTGAACTCTTCTTCCCCCTGCCGGTGCCGGGCCTGGGATTCGTATTTCCCAAACCGGCCCCCGACCCGGCCCGGTCGGAGCCGCCAAATAAGAGGGTTTTCCCGGATTCCTTGACTCTCGCGCAGCCAGTGCGGCCCGATTCTGTCCGCTTTCCGGATTCGCTGCCGGCCGGCCGGGCTGACAGCCTGCCAAAGGCAACCGCCCCGCCGGACAGCGCCAAAAGACCCCCCCCCGCCACGGTGCCGGCGGGCACACCACAGGCGAAGCGTCCGGGTCCGGGAATCGGACGAATATTCCTGCTTTCCGACGGGGTGGATTTGCTGCGGGGGCTGGCGGGCCGGGTGGACCCGGTCCAGTTCACCTATAACCGCACCAACAGCATCGGCCGGGAAGGGTTGCGGAATCGCCCGGGGCTGGCGTTTCAATTCGGTCTGGTCACCGACCCGGGAGAGCCGAGCCGGGGGAGGCCCCGGGACCGCCAGGGGAATTCGGACGTTTACACGGTCGGTTCCGGCTTTGATTTGGGCTCCGGCATCCGGGCCAACACCCGCTACTCCAAAAACATCACCCGGAACATCATCTCCTCCGGGACGAGCCGGCAGGTAACGGAGAGCTTTCCGGACGTGAGCCTTACCATCTCCGGCCTGGAGCGGCGGGTCGGCATTTTGAAAAAGATTTTGCCGGCCGGCTCGCTGGCCTCCAACTACCAGAAGCAAACCACCCGGAATTTCGACGTCGGCAGCGGTCAGGCCAACACCATCACCACGGCGAAAAACTACAGCCCGCTGGTCTCCGTCACTTCCACCTTCTTCCGCGGGCTGACGGCCAACTTCAGCTACCGCAAAAGCATCCAGACCAGCAAGAACAGGGGATTGGGAGAGGCCGTTTTCGTGGCCAGCGAGACCAGGGAGAATGGATATGCCTTTTCCACCCGTTACAGTTTCATCGCCCCCCGCGGCATCCGCTTCCCCTTTTTGAAGGGAATCCGGCTTTCCTCCAGTTTGAACACCAACTTAAGCCTGCAGTACACCCGCCGGACGACGACCGGCTCGGGGGTGGTGACCTACGACGTTTCCAATCTGGGCATCAGCCCCGGTTTGACGTACAGCTTTTCCACCCAGGTGGACGGCGGGCTGACGGTGCAGTGGACCGACCAGAAAAACCGCCTGACCAAGCAGACTTCCAAGGTGCGCTCGGCGGTTTTTTCGGTTGACTTGAAGTTTTAATTCCGCATTTTGGGGCGGTGCGGAGAGCGCCTCTTCTTTTTTTCCTTCCGTTTTTGCTTTTTGGCTGCGCGCCGGCGGAACCGCCGGTTTTTTCCGGGGCGCGGGCGTACGAGATTTTGAAAGAATACTGCGCGCTGGGGCCGCGCGTCCCCGGCTCGGAAGCGCATCGTCAAGCCGCCAGCTTCATCGCCGCCCGGCTGGAAAAACTTCCGTTGCGCGTCAAGCTCCAGCCGTTCACTTATTACGACAGCCTGAAGCGGGATAGCGTCCGATTTGTGAACATAATCGCCGCTTTTCAGCCGGAGAGGAAAAAGCGGATTTTGCTCTGCACCCACTGGGAAAGCCGGCCGTACGCCGACGGGGAAAAGGATTCTGCTTTGCACCGACAGCCGATTCTGGGGGCCAACGACGGCGGGTCGGGGGTGGCGATTTTGTTAGCTTTAGCCGAGCTCCTGGGCGAAAAAGACTCCAAAATTGGGGTGGATTTGGTTTTTTTCGACGGGGAGGATTACGGTCCGGAGGGGGTTTTGTCCCAATATCTGATTGGCTCCAAATATTTCGCCAAAAACGCTGGCAGTTACTGGGCCGAGTACGGCATTTTGTTGGATATGGTGGGGGATTCCGATTTGACGATTTACCAGGAGCAGTATTCCACCCTTTTTGCCGGGAAAATTGTGCAAAAAGTCTTTGCGCGGGCGCGGAAACTGGGGCTGTCGGCGTTCGTTCCGGAAATCCGGCACGCGGTGATGGATGACCATCTTTCACTTTTGGACGTCGGGCTGCCAGTGATTGACTTAATCGACTTCGATTATCCCTTCTGGCACACCCTCGCCGACCGTCCCGAAGCCTGCAGTCCCAAAAGCCTGGAGCAGGTGGGGAGGCTTTTGGTTTCGCTTTTGTACGAGCCGGAATAATGAGACAGAGATTGGAGATTGGAGATCAGAGATTCGTCCGCCCGCGCCTCCCCAAAGCGACCCCCTATAGTCCCCCCCTTCAAATACAGAGATTAGAGATTGGAGATCAGAGATTCGTCCGCCCACACCTCCCCAGAGCGACCCCCTATAGTCCCCCTTAAGTACAGAGGGACAAAAAAGACAGTGATTAGGGATTGGGGATCAGAGATTCGTCCGCCCACACCTCCCCAGAGCGACCCCCTATAGTCTCCCTTAACTACGGGGGGACAGGCAATTGAATTCCACTTGTGAAATGGGCTTTCGTTTTCCATCTTTGGGCGGATGGCCGGAGAGAAAGTCATTTTAGTCGTCGAAGACGACGCCGACATCCGCCAGCTTTTGTGGCATTACTTAGAAAAGGAGAAATACCGGCTTACTTTGGCCAAGGACGGGGAGGAAGGGCTGGCGCAGGCGGAGGCGCATCCCCCCGATTTGATAATCTTAGATTTGATGCTTCCCCGGCAGGACGGTCTTTCGGTTTTGAAGGAACTGCGCCGGAGGGAGGCGACGGCGACCGTTCCGGTTTTGATTCTAACCGCGAAGGGAGACGAAGCGGACCGCATCGTCGGCCTCGAACTGGGAGCCGACGACTACGTCACCAAGCCGTTTTCGCCGCGGGAGGTGGCGGCCCGGGTGAAGGCGCTTTTGCGCCGCACCGTTCCCTCCGAAAAGCCGGCCGCGGAGGCGGTCGAATATGCTTACGGCCCCTTGAGGCTGGACGCGGTGGGGCACAAGATTTTTTACAAAAAGGAGGAGCTGGGGCTGACCGCCAAGGAGTTCGGGCTTTTGAAACTGTTTTTGGAAAACCGCGGCAAACTTTTATCCCGCGAACGGATTTTGGCGCGGGTCTGGGGGGTGGATTTTTCGGGCGGGCCGCGCACGGTGGACGTGCACGTCCGCCGGCTGCGGGAAAAAATTCCCCTCTTGGAAAAAGCTTTGACCACCGTCAAATCGTACGGCTACCGCCTCGAAGAGGAAGCGCCGTGAGGTTCGCTTTCCGGTTTTCGATTTTGTTTTTGTTTCTTTTCGCCCTCTTTTTGCTCGTTGGAGTCGCGGCCGGAGCGCCCCCTTCCGGCTTTTTTCTTTTAAGCCTGTTTTTCCTTTTTGCCGGCGGGTTCGGTTATTGGCTTTTGCGGCCGAGGTCGGCTCCGGCGGAATCCCTCACCGCCGCCGTCCGTGAAATGAAGCGGGGGGATTTTTCGGCCCGCGCCGCCGTCCCGGCGGAGGATACGCTCGCACCGTTGGGACAGGCTTTGAACGAGATGGCGGAAGAGCTGCAAAAAACTTTGGCGGCCCTGCAGGAGCAAAAGCGGGTGCAGGATACCACGCTCGAGACTTTGTCCGAGGCGGTCTTGGCGGCCGATGCCGAGGGGAAAATCATTTTCGCCAACTCGGTACTAACCTCCATTTTTGATTTGGAGGGCGGGCCGGTGGGGCAGCCGTTTCATCTCGTTTTCCGTCAGCCGGCTCTTTTGTCCGCCTTTGAAAAAGTCCTGCAGGACGGGGGAAGCGAAAGCGTTCAAATCAAGGAGACTTTTCCGACCCACCGGGTGGTGAACGTTTATTTGACCGTTCCGGAAAAGGCCCGCACCGTGCGGGTGGTGGCGGTTTTTACCGACGTGACGCAATCCTACCGGCTGGAGCAGGTGCGCAAGGATTTTGTCGCCAACGCCTCGCACGAACTGCGCACCCCCCTGGCGGTCATCAAAGGATACGTGGAAACGCTGGAGGACGGGCTGATTGCCCCGCTGGAACGCAAAAAGGTGTTTGCCACCCTGAACCAGAACATCCAGCGGATGGGGGATTTGATTGAGGATTTGCTGCACCTTTCCAAGCTGGAGTCGCCGGAGTTCACGTTGAAGCGGGAAAAGCTGTTAGTTTTGGACGTCGTCCAGACGGTGGTTTCCAGCTTAAAGCCGCAGGCGGTGACGAAGCGGCAGCTTTTGGCCGTCGAGGTTCCCCCCCAACTTTCCTTAGTCGGCGACCGGGTGGAGCTGGAGGTGGCCTTGAAAAATTTGCTGGAAAACGCCATTCACTACACCGGCCCCGGGGGGAGGGTCACCCTTTCCGCCCGGTCTCAAAACGGCGGCGTGGAGATAACCGTGGTGGACAGCGGCATCGGCATTCCCTCGCAGGATTTGGGGCGCATCTTTGAGCGTTTTTACCGGGTGGACCGCTCCCGCTCCCGCGAGGAGGGGGGCACCGGCCTGGGGCTTTCCATTGTCAAACATATCGCCGAAGCGCACGGCGGCCGGGTGGAGGTGGAAAGTGAAGTGGGAAAAGGGTCGAAGTTTACTCTGGTGATACCGGGGTGACCTAAAGGGATTTAATCATTGAGTCATTGAGACATTGAATCATTGAAAAACTGTACAAAAAAATGGGGATTGGGTTGTGAATTCGGGCATTTTTGGCCCGGGTGTTGTGGGGATTTTGGGGGGGCGGGAAAAAAACGCCCCTTTTGCCGCCCGCTCGAAAGTTGCGGAGAATTTGCACATAATCCTGGCGAAAAAAGGATTGAATTTGGCGGGAAGGGAGGGGGAAGGGTTGGGAAATTGATGATTGACGATTGCCTGCCCGGCCAGAGATTCATTGACGATTGGTGGTTCGGCAGGCTCACCATAAAGTCCTTCAGACTTTACAAAAACGGTGGGGAAGGAGTGGGGAAATTGTAGATTTTTTTGAAAAATCGCGAAACAAAAACTGTTGGAAAATGCTTACGATTTTAGGTGAAAGTGCAATTTAATACACATCCTTAAACCCAATGTCCGGGAGCGAATTGTGAAAAGCGACCAATTATTTTTAGGCCATCGGGTTGAATTTCTTGCCTGGCACGAGCTTGCGCCACACATTTTTCAAAGGGTTTCTGAACAGGTAAAAGCGGAAGTGAAAACTTGCCGGAGTTTGGGTGAATTTGATTCTGATGCTTCCTTGAGAAATGTTGAGACCAAGCTCAAGCTTGACAAAGCCTTTTGTCTCTATGGATATTCTATAACTTTATGCGAATTAAAACTTTTAAAATACTGAACTACAAAAGCTTTTTGTCATCGGAGGAAATCGATTTTACTTCTGGATTTAATGTTATAGTTGGGCAGAATAATGTCGGGAAAACGGCTTTTGTAGAAGCCTTAAGTTTAACATTTTCAAATCATCCCCACAAAAGTGTGAAGACGGTACCCTACAAAGGTGCAGGTCATAATCAGGCGTCGCGAGCTTTCATTTCTTTTCAGGTTGAGAAGGAAGAACTAATGATGATCTTACGTGACCATCTTCCGAATTTTTACGTTCCTCGAAATACTAACCAATCCGGCGCTGTTCAAGCTGAAGAATTTCTCAAAACATTACAAATTGAGAACAATACCATAGCTTGTCTATATGAACCGAATAACTTTCTTTCTTCGTATTTAGAATCATACGGAAACATTCCTCATTTTTGCCGTGCCCCACTTAAGATTTGGACAGGTATAATTGGTCAAGGAGGTTAAATGGAGACAGCGACGATGCCTGTTCAGATCCGGAAGGTTTCGGGTAG
>JAKEHY010000029.1 GCA_022614805.1 Candidatus Zixiibacteriota bacterium
CGCACAGCGCGCTGGGGATGAAGTCTCCCACGCAGTTCTATGCCGATTGGTTGTCAAAAATCAAGAGAATGCCTGTCCAAAATTAGGTGGGGCAGTACACATATTGTGTTCTCACAAGAAGGCTATAAATTTCGGCAATCACTTTCATTCTTACCTGATGCAACCTCGAAAAACGTATTTCTCGTTCAAATGCGTCAGCTCTTAACTGTGAACGGAACTTTTCTGTTTCAAGTTCTAAGTTATGTTTGAATTGTTCAAGATTCCTATTCAAAAAATGGTTAAAGAGAGAGCGAAATATGAAATAATAAATTGACCAAAAGACACCCGATCCTAATGCGGTGTAAAGGACAACTTTTAATATTTCAACAAACATTGACATGGAGTGATCCTAACGGAAGGCAATTAAGTTTCATTTGCCAATAATAGCGCTTGTTGACCTACAGTCAAGATGACAGGGCAACCACCCATTCGGCTACGCTCAGGGCAGGCGGAGGGATTGCCCCTATGAAGACGACCTAACACCAAAATGACGAAAATGCCAAGCGGCGGTCACATTCTTGTAATAGGGTTTCTTTAATTGGGTGGCGAGCAAAGCAGCTCGCGGTGCCTCCTTCGGGGGGTACCCCTCGACTTCGCTCGGGGTCTGCGACCCTTCAACTACGTTGAGGGTCTACGAGGGCTTAACTGTCAAAAAGGGGCTTTCAGAAGTAAAAAGGGTCCTCCACCTCCCTCCCTCGACTACCTCTCGCTTTGCGAGAGGTGGCCGCTCGGGACCTTGAGCTTGTCGAAGGTAAAGCCGGTCCCGCTTCGGCGGGGCCGGCTTTTTTGTTAACGCCGATTTAACATTAGAGTAATTTGGCGGTAATACTTCCGGCGTATCTACAACACCGGAGAGGAGCAAACTATGAGAGGAGCAATTAAAGCTGTGTTAGCAGCGGTAATTTTGGCTCCGGTCGGGCTTTGGGGGCAGGATGGCGCCACGGACAGCCTGAAGGAGCGAATGAATGAAACCGCCGACAAAGTCGCCGGGCTGGAAGAGCGCTTGGGGATTGCGGAGACCGACATCGCCGGTTTGAAGAAACTGAAAATCTCCGGCTACGTGCAGGCGCGCTACGAGTATCACGACGATGCCAGAAGCGGCCCCGTTCTGGGAACGGCTTCCACGTCGAGTGCCAACCAAGGGAAACTGTTGAACCGCTTTTTCGTCCGGCGGGGACGGGTCAAAACCACCTATCAGGCCACTCCGAACGCTCTGGGGGTGGTTTATTTTGACGGTTCCGCTTCCGGGGTTTCGCTCAAAGAGGCCTACGTAGCCGTAACGGAACCCCGTTCCAAAGTTACTGCGACTCTGGGGCAGTTCAACTGGCTTTTCGGGTACGAAATCTCCTTTTCGTCCTCCAAGCGGGAATTTCCGGAGCGGGCGCGTTGGTCCCGCACCCTTTTTCCGGGAGAGCGGGACAGGGGGATAAAGGTGGAGCGGCCCTTTCTTTTGATGGAGAAATACAACCTTTTGCTTCAAGCCGGGGTGTATAACGGCAATGGAATAGAAGATGCAAGCTTCGGCGTGCGGGACCCGAACAAATGGAAGGACATTATCGCCCGAGCCGCTTTCGGCTTCAGCCATCTGGACTTCGGTTTGTCCGGTTACTGGGGGAAGCAGTTCAATCCGAAAGATTCAGCCAGCCCACTTTCCCCCTCCACCACCGATAAAATCCGCTACGGGGCGGATGCCCAGTTCTTCTACGAGCTTCCGGCCCTCGGCGGCGGCGTTTTGAAAGCGGAAGGGGTTTTGGCCGAGGAGCCGAAAAACCAGTCCAAGCCGTTTGCCTCACGGGATACGACCCGCGACGTGGCCGGTCTCAACGTTGTCTGGGCGCAGAACCTGAAGGAGAAATTCCAGTGGGTTTCGCGGGTGGACTTCTACGACCCGGATAAAGACATCGACAAAGACCATTTCATCACCTACGGCTTCGGATTGATTTACTTCTGGGACGGCGCCAGCAAAATCAAACTGGTGTATGAAATCCCCAAATCTTTCAAAAACAGCCGTTCGGGCTTAACGAGCGCAAAAGAGGATGAGAAAGACAACATTCTGACTTTGGAGTGGGTGTACACGTTCTGAAACCAAACCAAAAAGGAGGAGAAATGAAAAGGATACTCGCACCCCTGACCGTCGCTTTGGCGGTTGGTTTCGGCTTCATCGCCCTGGGGCTGGCCGGCAAGGCGATTACGATGAAGGGGTCGGACACGATGGTGATTCTGGGGCAGCGCTGGGCGGAAATTTATATGCAGAAAACCCCCGGCGCCGTGGTTCAGGTCACCGGCGGCGGCAGCGGCACCGGCATTGCCGCTTTAATCAACGGCACCACCGACATCTGCCAGGCCTCCCGGCCGATGAAGGGGTCGGAGAAAACCAAGCTGAAGGAGCGCTATTTCACCCAGGGAATCGAACTGCCGGTGGCCAAAGACGGGCTGGCGGTTTATCTGCACGAGACCAACCCGGTGGAGGCGCTTTCGCTGGAGCAGTTGAAAGCCATTTACACCGCCAAAATCACCAACTGGAAAGAGGTAGGGGGGGCGGACGCCAGAATCATCCTGTACGGCCGGGAAAACAACTCCGGCACCTACGTTTTCTTCAAGGACAACGTGTTGACGGGGGCCGACTTCGCCCCCACCACGGCCACTTTGCCCGGCACGGCGGCGGTGGTGAACGCCGTGGCCAAAGACAAAAACGGCATCGGTTACGGCGGTGCGGCCTACGCCAAGGGAATCAAGTTCTGCAAAGTGTCCGAAAAGACCGGCGGCGAGGCGTTCGGCCCGGATTTGGAAACCGTGCAGAGCGGCCAATATCCCCTGGCCCGCGACCTGTACTGGTATTTCCGCACCAAGCCGGCCGGCGACATCAAAAAGTTAGTGGACTGGGTGCTTTCGCCGGAAGGGCAGGCGGTGGTTTCCGAAGTGGGATATTTCCCCGTAAAAGGGAAGGCGCAAAGCTCGGCTGAAACCGGCAAGTAATTGGCGGTAGCGAAAAACGGGGGCCCGGTTATATTCCGGGGAAAGATGGACCGGCGTAAACTCATCGAGCGAGGTGTTGAGCTTCTGGTCTATCTTTCCTCGTGGATTTCCATTCTCGGAATAGTCTTTCTTTTCATCTTCATCGGACGGGAGGCGTTCCCACTTTTAACCGACCCGCGGATGCAGGAGGAGGTCCGGCTTTCCCAGCTTTGGACTTCCATCTGGCAGCCGGTGTCGGACCTCCCGAAGTTCGGCTTGATTCCGCTTTTCATCGGCACGTTAAAGGCCTCCTTTGTGGCGATGCTTTTCGCCACCCCCCTGGCGATTCTGGCCGCCGTTTTCACCTCCGAGTTCGCTCCGCCCCGCCTCGGGCGGGCCTTGAAACCGGTGGTGGAACTTTTGGCCGGCATCCCTTCGGTGGTTCTGGGATTTTTCGCCCTGGTGGTTTTGGCGACCTGGGTGCAGCAGCTTTTCGGCTTCACGATGCGGTTGAACGCCACCGTCGCCGGTGCGGCCCTCGGTCTTGCGGTTTTGCCCATCATCTATACCGTAACGGAAGATGCTTTGGCGACCGTGCCGAAGGCGTTCCGGGAAGCCTCCCTCTCGCTGGGAGCCACTCCCTGGCAAACCGCTTTCAAAGTCGTTCTGCCGGCCGCCCTGCCGGGGATTTTCGCCGCTTTGGTTCTGGGGTTCGGCCGCGCGGTCGGCGAGACGATGATTGTTTTGATGGCCTCCGGCAACGCCTCCATCGTCAGCGCCAGCTTGGGGGATTCCATCCGCACCCTTTCCGCGACCATTGCGGCGGAGTTAGCCGAGGTGGTCTTCGGCGACGGGCATTACCGGCTGCTTTTCGGTCTGGGAGTGATTCTGTTCGGTTTCACCTTTGTTTTGAATCTGGTCGGCAGCTGGTACATCCAGCGGGTCAAAAGGCGGCTTTTGGGGGCGGTGTGAAGGACAAACTCTTCATCGGCCTTTCGGCTTTGGCGATGCTGGTTATTTTGGCCATGCTGGCTCTCATTCTGGGAAACATCTTCTGGTTCGGCAAGGATAGGCTTTCCTGGGAATTCATTTCCGCCAGTCCCCGGGTCGGGATGACCGAGGGGGGGATTTTCCCGGCCATCTTCGGCACCGTCGCGCTCGTTTTTTTGATGACCATCGCGGTGATGCCGGCTGGGGTAATGACTGCCATCTATCTGGAAGAGTACGCCCGCGCCGATTCCAAAATGGTCCATATCGTCCAGCAGGCGGTCGCCAACCTGGCGGGAGTGCCTTCCATCGTTTTCGGCCTTTTCGGGCTGGGGTTTTTCGTCAACTTCGTCGGCCGGGGGGTGGACGGTTTGTTTTTTGGCGGCGAGCTGAATTACGGCCAGCCGGCCATCCTTTGGGCGTCCGCCACTTTGGCCCTTTTGACTTTGCCGGTGGTCATCGTCACCACCTCGGAGGCCCTGCGGGCGGTCCCGCGCGAAATCAAGGAAGGGGGGCTGGCGCTGGGAGCCACCCGATTGCAAAACCTGTGGAGAATTATCATCCCCTCCGCCCTCCCCGGCATTTTGACCGGCGGGATTCTGGCGGTCTCGCGCGGGGCCGGCGAGGTGGCGCCGATTATGTTCACCGGCGCGGCCTACTTCCTCCCCTACCTGCCGACTTCTCCCAACGACCAGTTTATGGAGTTGGGATACCACGTCTACGTAATGGCCACCCAGTCGCCGGACGTGGAGGCGACCAAGCCGATTTTGTATTCCACCGTTCTGGTTTTGCTGGCTTTGACTTTCCTTTTGAACCTTTTGGCCATATACTTGCGGGCGCGGCTGCGAAAGCGGTTCGCGGAAGGACGATAATGGAAGTAATGGGCGAGGAAGTGGAAACGTTGGATAAACTGCCCCAAATCCGGCTGGATACCCCGGCCCGGCCCGAGAGCCTGCCGGCGGAGAAGGAAAAAATCAGAATCGAGGACTTTTCCTTCTGGTACGGCAAGACCAAGGCCCTGGACGGCATCACCAGCCGGGTTTACCAGAACCGCATCACCGCCTACATCGGCCCTTCCGGCTGCGGCAAGTCCACCTTTTTGCGCTGCTTGAACCGGATGAACGATTTGATTCCCCACACCCGCTGGGAGGGAAGGATTTTTTTGGATGAAGAGGAGATTTCCCGCCCCAGCCTCGATTTGACCGCCCTGCGCCGGCAGGTGGGGATGGTTTTCCAGAAATCGAACCCCTTTCCCAAGACGATTTTCGAAAACGTCGCCTTTGGGCTGCGCATTGCCGGGGAAGGCAACCTGCCAAAACTCTCCGCCGCCGTGGAGGAGAGCTTGAAGCAGGCGGCTTTGTGGGAGGAGGTCAAAGACAAACTGGAACGTTCGGCCCTGGCCCTTTCCGGCGGGCAGCAGCAGCGCTTGTGCATCGCCCGGGCTTTGGCCGTCCGCCCGGAAGTGATTTTGCTGGACGAGCCCTGTTCCCAGCTGGACCCGATTTCCACCGCCAAAATCGAGGAGCTTTTGCTGGATTTGAAAAGCCGCTACACCATCGTTCTGGTCACCCACAATATGCAGCAGGCGGCGCGGGTCTCCGATTTCTCCGGGTTTTTTCTTTTGGGGCAGCTGGTGGAGTTCGACGACACCCGCAAGTTGTTCACCACCCCTTCCGATAAACGGACGGAGGATTACATAACGGGACGGTTCGGCTGATGGAACGGCATTTCGACGAAGAACTGGAAGTCATCCGCAGAAAACTGGTGGAGATGGGGGGGCTGGCGGAGCAGCTAATCGGCCGCTCCATCCAGATTCTGGTCTCGCGCGACAACACCCTCTCCGAGGAGGTCTGGCCGGCCGAGCAGATTGTGAATCAGAAGCAGATTGAAATCGACGAGGGGTGTCTGGAGCTTTTGGCCCGGCACCAGCCGATGGCGACCGACCTGCGCTTTTTGGTTTCCACCCTGCGCATCACCGGCGAGCTGGAGCGGATTGCCGACCAGGCCGTCAACATCACCGAGGCCGCTTTGGTTTTGATCGTCCGCCCGGAGGTCAAACCCTTGATAGACATCCCCCGGATGGCCACCTTGGCCAGCGGGATGGTGAAAGACAGCCTGGACGCCTTTGTGCGCAAAGACACCCGGCTGGCCCGGGCTGTTTTGACGCGCGACGACCAGGTGGACGGCTACAAAAACCAGATTTTCAGGGAGCTTTTGACCTATATGCTCTCCGACCCCAAGACCATCGAGCGGGCCATCGAGCTTATTTTGATTTCCCGCCATTTGGAGCGCATCGCCGACCACGCCACCAACGTCGCCGAAGACGCCATCTACTACGTGGAAGGCCGCGACGTCCGCCACCACGCCGGGGAGGCGGCCGCTCCTTCCGGGGAGTCGAGACCTTTTTGACCCGCCCAACGGCGGCCCGCCAACTTCCGCACCTCCAGCATCGTCAAAAAGCTGTCGGAAAACTATGCAACGAGTTGACAAGTTCTGGAGGATGTGCTATACAAATCGCACTAAGCAAAGGATAGACTATGGGTGCAGGAGCGATTATTGGTATCATAATTTGGTCAGCCGGTGCTTGGTTGACCTTCGGATTCATCTATGCTATCCGGAGGGACGAACGCCGCGGAACGGGCTCAACAAAAGCCAGTGTTAACATGACCATGATATGGTGTGTCTCTTTGATTCTCATTCCGGTGTTTGGAATCTCTCCTTATCACCTCCTCTGGGCCTTTCCCTTGGGTTATGTCTTGGGGCTTCTCTCTCTTATCTTCCCATTTTCCATCCTTTCAATACTTGGTAGGGTGTTTTGGAGACTGTGTTGCATTGGTATTGACTGGGAGGAAGCGGCAAAGAATAGGCAAAAATATGGTCGTTTCACAGAGCTTTTGGCTGGTGGGGCAACCCCTGAAGAAGCGGCTCAAGAGGTCCAACAAGAGAACATAGCACCTAAACCTAAGGCCATTATTACAGCGCAACGCCTCACCTACAAGCCGGGCGCATACTCGCAAGTGCTCTTGCCGGACGGGGAACGGGTTTTCGTATCGGTACGGCCCATGGCTATCACGGTGCGTCGTCAGATTCTGGCCGGATTCTTCCCGAGTAGTCTCCTCTGGAGTTTTGATGTGCCCTTCCTGATTCGCAAAGTTAGTGCCGCAGGGGAACCCGGGGCTTCGATGATGGAGATAGTTCTTCATGCGTTAGAGTCCTGTCAATCCCTCAGCGATGTAGCTGCTCACCTCGATGCAGTCGCGAAACCTAAACTTCTTTTAATTATTAATGGTTCGAGCGTCTAACCGTGAAAACGTTTTTCATGCGAGCCTGGCAATTGACTCTGTTATTTGAGGTATGTATTTTTCGTCTATGGAAAACAAAAGTTCTACGAAAAACAAGGAACAAATCAAAGAATTGGCAATGGCCGTAGACGGCGGCCTGACGGTCTACATCGCTGTTCACAATGCAATCTTTCGAGAATCAGCAACTTTTAAGAGTTTCGTGAAGAACCTCTTCGGGCGTGGTGTGCCTATGTCAAAGTTGCTTGAAGATTCCGAAAGGCTTCTACCTTTATGGGAGGCGATTCACGAGAAAACGGAGTTCTTTCAGCGGTCGACTTACTCGTCTCTGACGAAAGATGAAAAATACTATTTCGACCTTCTGTCGCAATATGTAGATTCCGTCCGAGGGACTGTCGCTGCATTGGTTGATAGACAACGTCTGATGAACGAAGGAAGTAAGGGAGGGCCAAACAATCCAATGACTCGGGAGTTGTTAAAGGAGAAGGAAAAGGTATACGAGATGGCGGTCCAAAAGTACTTGACGATAGGTCGGGAATTGAATGCCGCCGCAGCTATCATTTTCCAATGAATGAGGGACAATTCAAACATCTGGCCAAGGGATTTTTTAAAGAATTTCGTGATATAGATCTACGCGATATTCCACAGCAAGATCAAAGGACACCTGATTTTGAAACCTCGATAGGAATTGAAAGATACACGCTTGAATTAAAAATTAAGGATGATGATCCAAAGGATATTCAAAATCGCGAAGAACTTCTAAAAAAGGGAGAAATCGTTAAGACAACAACCCTTTTAAGCCCACGAAATACCTTATCGGGAATAATTGAAGATGGCGTTAACCAGTTAAATGAGTTTGATCCATCAAGAAATAGTTTTCAGATAGTATGGCTTCATTGTGAAGGTCAAAACCCATCAATTCATTGGGAAAGATTTCATGCAACCCTCTACGGTACAGAAACGCTTGTAAGCAGAGGTTGCGGGTCTATGCTTTGGTGCTACTATTACTATGACAGCTCATTTTTTCGGTATAGGGAAAAACTTGATGGCGCACTCCTCACAAAGTTTGAGAATGAGTTAGTATTGAACGATGCCACGGCAGAAGCAAGCGAGGGTATGGAGGTTCAACTCTGCATCAATTCATTGTCGTCTCGGGCTGATTTATTTAGAAGATCAGAGTTGGCAAAAAAGCTTTCACAAGCGCTCTGTGATCCTATTAGTGAAGAAAGCCGAGGAGCACTGATTGCGGATTGTGATTTTGATAGAAAAATACCGATTGAAATTATCAAGTATTTAAAAACCAAATACAAAATTAGTCATCTGCAAGTGATGCCCGTAAACAACATAAATGTGTCAGCTAAATTGGAAGATGACAGGTTATGAAGTTTCAAGAGGAAAAGATATGAAAAAAACCTACCGTAAAGGGTGGATGGGGGCGATGATGGATGAGAAGGAACGGGCGGCCTCCGCCTCTGGCAACCCCAACCCTTTTTAACCCGCTTCCTGTTCGATAACAGCCACGGGAGCGGGTTCGGGTTTTTCGGGGGAGGAGTCCAGAATCTTTTCGATGCCCCGCTGGAGCTCCTTCTGGATGGCGGCGGGGGCGCGGTCGCCGTTTATGGTCACAAAGCCGTACTCGCCTTCCATCCGCTTGAAGACTTTTTGCATCTGCCCCTGGTATTTGATGAAGCTTTCGAACATATCCCGCGAGCGCAGAATGTCCATCCCCGATTCCCAATAGTCCAAAACCCCCTGCTTTTGGAAATTCCGTTCCACCAAAACCTTGGGGCGAACCTTCAAGTAAAAGACGGCGTCCGGCACCAAAGCAATGCCGTACACTTCGCGAATCCAGTCGAAGCTGGCCCCCCGCACCACGCTTCTGGCCATCAAGGAATAGATGTAGCGGTCGGCCGCCACCACAAAGCCGGACTTCAAAGCCGGAATGATGGTGTTTTCCAGCTGGTCGGCAAAGTCGGTGGCGTAAAACAAACTCAAGGTGATGGGGGAAAGGGTGTTCCCCTGCATCGCCTTTTCCAGTTCCGCCGCCACCAAAGTGGAGCGCTTGAGCCCGAAGCTGACCGTGGGATACCCCCGCCGCTCCAGCCACTGGCGCAAGAGTTCGATTTGAGTCGAGCGGCCGGAGCCGTCGGCCCCCTCGATTACGATGAGCTTCCCGTGCAACTGGGTGGCATCCACCTTGGGCAGCCCCTTTCCGTAAAAACGCATCGGTTTCATCGCAAAGTGGGGGGTGGCGAGACCAGCTTGAATTTTTTCAAGGGAATGTTTTTTTCAACCGTCCGCCGCACCGAGGGCTGCTGGGCTTCCGGGGGGAGGGAGGCGTCGATAATCGTAAAATTATATTCCTTGGCCATACGCTGGTACTCCTCCAGAATCAACCCCTGAAAGCGCTTGAAGCTTTCGTATGGGTCGGGCGAGAGATTCAAATCCATTCCCGCCTCGTGGGGCTTCAAGACCGGCCGGGCGTCCAGAATGCGGGAGAGGGCGGTCGCGAGCGGAACGTCGAAATAGAAAGTGATGTCCGGCGGGCGGGCGAAGCCGTAGAGCTGGCGCACCCACTCCCGGTCGCAGCCCCGCACCGTGTCGCGGGCAAAGGCGGTGTAGATGTAGCGGTCGGCCAGAACGATGAACCCGGCGTGCAAAAGAGGCATAATCTGCCGCTCAAAGCGGTCGGCAAAGTCGGTGGCGTGTATCAACGAAAAAGTAGTGGGCGTCAGGCGCAGGGTTTTCTTCCCCTTGCGGGTCGCCTTTTTGACGATGGCGGAAGAGTTCCACTCGGTGAAAAAAACCCGGTACCCTTCCAGTTCCAGCCAGCGCTTGAGCAGATACAACTGGGTGGATTTTCCCGAGCCGTCGACCCCTTCCACGGCAATCAGCTTTCCCGGCACGTCGTTTCTGTTTTTCAAATTGGTCATCGTTTCAGGCCGCCACGTTCAGTTTCAATCTGAAAATTTTCTCGAACAAATTCGCCTTGCGCGCCAGGGCCCACCGTTCCAACAGCATATCCCCTTTGCCCTGCAGGCGCAAAATTAGTCCCTTTTTCTTGCGCTGGAGGGAAAATCCGGCCACCTTGCCGGCATGCTCCACGTCCAAAGCGTCCGCCAGCCGCAAGAGGGCCGCGAGCTTTTCCACCCGCTTCCGTTCAACCGGGGGGAGGGCCTTGAAGGGAAGGTGGTTCAAACTGGGGAGCGACTTGCGGTGGTAGCGGGCGGCGTTGGCGACCACCAGCTTTTGCACCGGGTTCAGGCCGATGAGGGGGGAGCTTTGCAAAATGTAGAAGGTATGCTTGTGATGTCCGCTGGCGCCGACGTACTGGCCGACGTCGTGCAAGAAGGCGGCCACCTCCAAAAGCAGGCGGTCCTCTTCGGAAAGCCCGTGCAGCCTCCGGGTGGAATCGAACAGGCGGGCGGCGAAGCCGGCCACCGTTTTGGCGTGGCGCTCGTCGAAGGCATACTTCTGCCCCAGCTGCAGAGCCGAGGTCAAAACCTGGTCGCGGTGCAGCTCCACCCGCTCTTCGTAGGCCTCCGGAATAAGGTCGATTAAAATTCCCTCCTTCAGCCCCACGCCGGGAATGAGGGCGCGGGAGACGCCGGATTCCTTCAACACCTGGTGCAAAACGATGGCCGCCGGAACGATGACGTCGGCCCGGTCCGGCCTTAAAAAAAGCCGGCGCATCCGTTCCTCGACCGTCAGGGCTTCCAGTCTTTTCAGAATGACCTCAATTTCCCGGCGGGAGACGGAGCCGTTGTCGTCTCCATTCAGGATTTTTTTTTTCAAATAACCCAGCGTCTCGATGTTCCCCCCCACGCCGATGCAGCAGTCGATTTTCTTTTTCCCGATGGCCCGGCGGAAGCGCTTCAAAGCCGGCTCCACGTACTCCTGCACCATTTTAAAGAAGTCCTCCTCCCCCTGCTTTTTTTCCTCCAGAATCTGCAAAAGCCGGACGGCCCCCATTTTGAAGCTTTCGGCGGCCAGAATGCGCTTCTTGTTGACCAGCGAGATTTCCACGCTGCCGCCGCCGACGTCGATGAGCAAAGCCAGTTTCTTTTTCAAATTGACCCGCTCGGCGACCGCGAGGTGCACCAGCCGGGCCTCCTCCTCGCCGCCGATGACCGAGAGCCGGATGCCGGCGAAGCGGGCGGCCCGCTCCAAAAAGCGGCCCCGGTTGCGGGCTTCGCGCAGGGCGCTGGTGGCGACGGCGCGGACGTGCTCCACCCCGTGGCGGTCCAAGCGCTCGCGGAATTTTTTCAAGGCGCGGACGGCCCGCCAGCCGGTGTCGGAGGAGATGTTGCCGCCGGAAAAGACCTCGGCCCCCAGCCGCACCGGTTCGCGGTGGTCTTCCACCACGTGGACGCGTCGGTCCCCGTCCACGAACCCAATGGCCATGCGCATGGCGTTCGTCCCCACGTCAATGGCACCAATCATCGGCATACTTTTTTAATTCCGCTTGATTTCCGGTTGAAAACCGGACCTCCAACGGGCAGAAGTGAATATAATCTTCGAAATTTGACCCCTTTTGTCAAGGGGATGAAGGGGTTGGGTTGTAGAGTTTCCAGACATAGGTAACACTTTTTTGCGCCCATCCAAAGGTTAGCCCAGGGGCAGAGGCCCCTGGGAAACGAATCCCCCCGGCGGAGGCCGGGGGGCTAAGCGGTTTTAGGTATCCATTTCGGCTATAAGACCTTGCCTAAATTCGGCCGGGCAAAGC
>JAKEHY010000030.1 GCA_022614805.1 Candidatus Zixiibacteriota bacterium
GCTTTGCCCGGCCGAATTTAGGCAAGGTCTTATAGCCGAAATGGATACCTAAAACCGCTTAGCCCCCCGGCCTCCGCCGGGGGGATTCGTTTCCCAGGGGCAGAGGCCCCTGGGCTAACCTTTGGATGGGCGCAAAAAAGTGTTACCTATGTCTGGAAACTCTACACGCCTTTTTCTCCACGGCCTTGACAAAACCTCGCCCAAAGCCCTACCTTTCAACCAAGAGTTCAATTGAGGTAGGGTCACTGGAAGTTCGCCAAGAAAGGGAGCTTTTCTTGCGAGAAGAAAGCACCGACACCGAGCTTCAAACCGAAAAGCTCTCCATAGCCGAGGCCTTGAACCAAGCCGAAGCCCTAATCGAATCCAGCCGCTACAAAGTAGCCCGCGAAAAACTTCAGGAAATCTCCCGAAAACACCATATCGAAGGTATTACCGAAGAATCCTATCGGTATCACTACCTGTTTGGGTCCGCTCTGTGGTTTTCCGGGGATGCGGCTGCGGCCCTAAGGGACGCAGAAAAATCTTTGCAAATTTTCAGAATTCTGAACAGGTCGGTCCGCATACCGGAGGAACAAGAGTTGCCGGAATTCGTGATCAACCATTTAAAACAACTTCGCGAATTAGAAGTAGCATTATTGGAGGGGGTCGACGGCCATCATCTTAATTGGAACGGCCAAAAGGAAGATTTGTTGATATGGAGAGCTTTCGAGATTTCTGCCTCATTGAAAAGTATCAACCCTCTGGCAAAAATCCATCTTTTGACGGGCCGCACCCAAATCACGCTCGGGAAGCTGGATGAGGGCTTTGCTCACCTCCGCACAGCCGGCGTTGGTTTCAGGCTTTCAAAGGATTGGGGCCTGGCAGCCCGAACGATGAACTCGTTGGCCCGCATCCATATCATCCGGGGAGAAACCAGAAATGCCATCCCCATTATTGAGGAGGCACGGGCATTCGCCTTGAAAGCGGGAGACCATTATTACCGCCAAGTCCCACTTCTGGTAAGCTTGTCGGTCTGCCAGCTACTGGAAGGCCGCTGGAGAGAGGCCCTCTCCAACCTAGAGATTTGCGAGAAGGAAGCGCAAAAAGAAAAAGATTTTCTGCGGCTGGCGGACATCTTAATCTGCCGAGGCTGGGCCCACCACCTGCGCGGCCGATTAAGGAATGCCAGAAAAAGTCTTGGAGAGTGTATTCACATTTGTGCGGAAAACAATCTGGTTGGAGATTTAAAAATCGCCCATCAATATTTGGCCGACCTCTGCATAAATGAAGGGCGCTTGGACAAAGCCGAAACGCACTTGAAAAAAGCCCTGGAGATTGGCCGGCAGGTAAGCCCGCAGGGAAGCATCATGAATATGTGCTGGCGATTGATGGGGGATTTGTATCTGGCGCGGAGACAATATGAAAAAGCTTTGCTAGCGTATGAAACTTGCCAACAATACTTACACAAACTGACTGAAAAGATGGAAGAAGGCGCAATGTTTCGGGGGATCGGAATTTGCTATATGAAAATGGAACAGTTCAGTG
This sequence comes from Candidatus Zixiibacteriota bacterium, assembly GCA_022614805.1. Taxonomy (GTDB): domain Bacteria; phylum Zixibacteria; class MSB-5A5; order DSPP01; family DSPP01; genus DSPP01. The sequence goes on from JAKEHY010000030.1 coordinate 1,525, forward strand.
TCGCCCGAAAGGAGTTCATAAAGGCCATAGAGGTTTTTGAGTCCTGCGACAATGATTTCGAGCTGGCCAAAACCACTGTGCTGGCAGCCGAAAACAGGGTCTTCGCTCTTACCGAACTTCAACCGAAACTTATTCGGGGCCGTGAGGTTTTTAGGAAGCTGGAGCAACCAAGTTGGGCAAAAAGAACAAAAGCTTTGATCCGGAGAACAAAGAAAACCGGCTCCCCCATCCCTCTCCACTTGGCCCGTGAGCTAACCGAAAAGGAACGAATCGTTCAAACCCTAAGAGATTGCGACGACAACATTTCCCACGCCGCCAAAAAATTGGGAATCCTTCGCCAGACCCTGCAGTATAAAATTAAACACTATGGCATAGAAGTTTAAACTCTTCCACGATTTTTTGCACAAGTGCAAAAATTTTTGCATTGCCCGTGTATCCTTCCGCACTCTTCTTTGATAACGACAAAAGAAAGGTCTATGAAACCGGCTTTTAGAAAAAAGGAGGTGGTGAACATTAATAATTCCTTGCGGGCTCCATCACAATTCCAGCTTGCGGCCTACATCGACGTGAGTTGAGGGATGGCGGTATGGCCCGAAGGGCCAAGTCTGCGAGAAGTAGCAGCCTTGTGAATCGCGATAGGAATGGAGCAGAGAAGTTGAACAATTTTAATCTTCGTAGGAGGATTTATGTTTAGTTCCAATAGGATAATTGGAGAGGCCCTCTTGAAATTCAGCCAAGTTTTTTTAGCTCTTGGTACCCTGCTACTTGTGCTTGCGCCTCTGTCTGAAGCCCTAAGCCAGACCGTCACATACGGATTTAGTTTGCTCTACCAAAAAGATGGGGTGAATGCCGATGACTATTTCGGCTATTCGGTGGCAGGCCCTGGAGATATCGACAGTAATGGGCGGGCCGAGTTTATGGTCGGCGCTCCTCAAGTGGCCGATGTCTCCGGTCCGGGATATGCAAAAGTCTTTTCGGGCCTGGACGGCAGCGTCCTGTATAATGTCACCCCGCCGGACGCGGACCCTTGTCAGCTTTTTGGCATTAATGAGCAGAAATTTGGGTTCTCCGTCGCCGCAGGCGGAAATATGGATGCCGGTGGTAGACCCGAATTTCTCGTCGGCCGGCCTCACTACAACAATTTTTACGGTTCGGCCTGTGTTTACAAACACGACGGCACATTGAAATACAATAAAGTTGGCCCGAACAACTGCGGTTGCACAATTGCGTGTCGAACCATAGGGGAACAGTTCGGATTTGCCGTCGCCGGGGGCGGAGATGTGAATGGGGATGGAACAGCCGATTTTATTGTTGGGCAACCTAACGACAGCACTATGGGTTTTCCTTTTGCCGGCTCCATCTATATTTATTCCGGGCTGGACGGTTCACTTCTTCGCACAAAACACTACCCGGGGGCTACTTGGTTTTTTGGCTCATCAGTGGCGTTTATTGGGGATGTTTACCCCTCCCCCAACGGCGATGGCAAATCCGAATATATCGTTGGCGCCTGGGGATATGATACCTCCCCTGAACTTCAAAATACCGGGGCCGCATACGTTTTTTCCGGAGCTAATACCGACACCAATGCTTTTACTTCAAAGTTGTACGCGAAATACGGTTCGACCGATGGCGAGTACTTTGGTTGGTCTGTGGGGAACGCCGGGGACGTAAACGAGGACGGGAAAAACGACATAATCATAGGATCTCCCAGATATTATTGGAACGGCGCCAATGCCGGCAGGGTCTTTGTCTTTTCCGGTCCGACAGGTCTTCCCCAATTACATCTAAAAAAGGGGAGTCCAGGGGACAGTCTCGGTTATTCCGTAGCTGGAGCAGGAGATATAAATGAGGATGGAAACGCCGATTTCATAGTCGGGGCTCCGGGTAGATATTCCGGGAAAGGTGCTGCTTTCGTATATTCCGGCCTTAACGGCAATCTGATTGACACAGTGAAAGCTACCAACGGTGCTGCCGGTGATGGGTTCGGCACGTCGGTAGCAGGAGGTGGACGAATAGACTACGGCAACCTGCCCGATATCATCATAGGCGCACCATATACCTCCGGCGGAGGTCTCGAGGATCGTGGCAGCGCCTACGTTTATAAAACCACGGTGACCATTACGGTCCCAAAGGCTACTGCGGGCAATACGCCGAGCTCCTTTGACCTCGGTCAAAACTACCCCAACCCCTTCAACGCCAATACCAACATTTCGTTCTCACTCGAAAAAGAGGCGAGTGTGGAATTGGTTGTTTACAACATTCTTGGGGAAAAGGTGCGAACGTTGATGGGTGAAACTCGACCAGCTGGTAATTACGAGGTAGCCTTCGACGGGCGTGACGACCGAGGTAATTCACTTTCTTCCGGCGTTTACTTTTACAAATTAAACGCGGGTGATAAGGTGGTAACCAAACAAATGGTGTTGGTGAAGTAGTTCAACCAAATCAACCCCAAAGGGCAGCCACCCGGCTGCCCTTTTTCTTTTGACCTCGCTTGTAGATACCCGTTACCACGAGCTCCCATTATCCCCTCCTTACGAAGGAGGGGATTAAGGGGAGGTTAAACTAACCGCAAAGCACCGCACGGGGTGGTTTACAAATTCATCCCCCACTTCGATAAGCTTTCACTTCCGCTTTTACCTATTCAGAAACCCCTTGAAAAATGCCCGGCGCAAGTTCCTGCTATAGAAGAAATTCAACCCGATGGCCGAAAAATAATTGGTCACATTTCACAATCCGCTCCCGCACAAGGCATTCAAGGATGTGTATTAAATTGCACTTTCACCTAAAATCGCAAGCATTTTCCAACAGTTTTTGTTTCGCGATTTTCCAAAAAAACCCTCAATTTCGCCACTCTTTTCCTATCGTTTTTGTAAAATCTGAAGGACTTTATGCCGAGCCCGCCGAACCGCCAATCATCAATTTCTCCTCTCTTTCCCCGCCGTTTCTGCCAATCTCCGTTTCATTCCCCCATCGTTTTTGTCTTGTTTTTCAATGATTCAATGACTCAATGATTAAATCCCATCCCCCCCTTACCGTTTGACCTTTCCTCTGCCGATACTTAATTTGAGGGGGAATGGGTTCTCTCGATAGTTCGAAAACACCCGGCTCTGTGCGGGTTTAATGAACCCCTGCAGGCGGAATTTAAACCTTTAACCACTTGGAGCGTATGGAGACGGCAGCGGCGCAAGAGCTAAAAATTAAAACCTTTAAGGAACTGAAACGCACCCACACCTGCGGCGAACTGGCCAAAAAGGATGAGGGCATTACTGCCATTTTGAACGGCTGGGTGGCGGTAACCCGCGACCACGGCGGGGTGATTTTCATCGATTTGCGCGACCGGTATGGAGTGACGCAGGTGGTCTTCAAACCGGAGGTGGTCAGCCCGGAGGTGATGCAAAAAGCCCATTCCCTAAGAAGCGAGTGGGTGGTCTCGGTTAAAGGAAAACTTGAAGCCCGCCCCAAGGGGATGGAAAATCCCAAATTGACGACCGGGGAAATCGAGCTTCTGGCCGAGTCGGTGGAGATTTTGAACGAATCCAAAACCCCGCCCTTCGAGATTTCGGACGAGACCCAGGCCTCCGAGGACGTGCGCCTCTTTTACCGCTTTTTGGACCTGCGCCGCCCGACGATGCAGGAGAAGTTTAAGGTTCGCCACGTAGCTGCTTTATCCGTGCGGAATTACCTGCACTCGAGAGGGTTCTACGAGATTGAAACCCCCCTTTTGATGCGCTCCACGCCGGAGGGGGCCAGGGATTACATCGTGCCGTCCCGGACGAACAGGGGGAAGTTTTACGCCCTGCCGCAGTCGCCGCAGCTTTTAAAGCAGATTTTGATGATTTCCGGCTTCGACCGTTACTTCCAACTCGCCCGCTGCCTTCGGGATGAGGACCTGCGCGCCGACCGCCAGCCGGAATTCACCCAGATTGATATGGAAATGGCCTTTGTGACCCAGGAGGACGTCTGGGAGGTTATCGAGGGAATGATGGCGGCCCTTTTCAAGGATACCTTGAACTTGAAGCTGACGCTTCCTTTTCCCCGTTTGACTTACCGGGAAGCGATGAACTGCTACGGGACGGACAAGCCGGACACCCGCTTCGGCTGGGAGCTGGCGGATTTGACCGCCTTTGGCGCCAAAACCACCTTCAAAGTCTTTGCGGAAACGGCCAAAAAGGGTGGCGCAATCAAGGGGTTAACCATTCCCAAGCCGCCGGAGTTCACCCGAAGCCAACTGGACTTGCTCGAAGAAACCGCAAAGCAATATGGCGCAAAGGGTTTGGCGAATTTTTCCCACGAGGGGGGCGAACTGAAATCGCCGCTTTTGAAGTTTTTCGACGAAAAAGAGAGGAAAGAAATCGTAAATCTGCTGGGCTTAAAAGAGGGCCATATTTCCTTTATTGTGGCCGACCGCTGGGAAGTGGCCTGCACCGTTTTGGGACGGCTGCGCAACGACTTGGCCAAAAGATTTAAAGTGATTCCTGAAAACAAGTGGAGCCACCTCTGGATTTACGAGTTCCCGGTATTCGAATACAACGCCGGCGAGAACCGTTTCGACGCGATGCACAACATCGTCACCTGCCCGTACGAGGAGGACCTGCCAAAATTGGACGAGGGGTTCTCCACCCCCCTGCCATTAAACGACCCGGCCCATCCCTGGGGGCATATCCGGGGGTATCAGTATGACCTGGTTTTGAACGGGAGCGAAATCGCCTCCGGCGGAATTCGCATCCATAAACGGCAAATTCAAGAGAAAGTCCTGCAGATTCTGGGTATAGACAAGGAGCGGGCCGAGCGGATGTTCGGCTTTTTGCTGCGGGCGCTCGATTACGGCGCCCCGCCCCACGGCGGAATCGCCCCCGGTTTCGACCGGATTGTGGCTTTGCTGGTCGGCTCGGACAACATCCGGGACGTGATTGCCTTCCCCAAAACCTCGGCCGGGCTTTCGTTGATGGACGGCTCCCCGGCGGAGGTGGATGCGCGGCAGTTGGAGGAGTTGGGCATCCGGCTTATGGACGAGGGAAACTCGAAAGGTAAAAAGTAAATGCCGATTCAAACCAGAAAAATCGAACTCGTCGGAATCGACCAACGGCTATTGTTCGGCCCTTCGGACGTCTATTTGCGGCTCATCGAGGAGAAGCTGCCGCTCAAGCTGGTCCCCCGGGGAGAGACCTTGGTGATAGAAGGGCAGCCGGCGCTGGTGGACAAGGCCGCGGTTTTGTTCGTCGATTTAATTGCCCGCTTGAAAGCGAAGCAGGACATCACCGAGCAATACATCCTCTATTCCCTCACCAGAATTGAGTCAAACGGGCTCGGCCCGGCAGGGGAACTCGAGGCGCAGGCCGTAATCACCTCGCTGACGAAGGAGCAGGTGCAGCCAAAAACGGTCGGGCAGAAGGATTATCTCGCGGCGATGGGGACTAACGACATCGTCTTTGCCATCGGCCCGGCGGGAACGGGAAAGACGTTTCTGGCGGTGGCCCGTGCGACGGCGGATTTGAAATCGGGGCGGGTCAATCGAATCATCCTTGTGCGCCCGGCCGTTGAAGCAGGAGAAAGTTTAGGATTTCTCCCCGGCGACATCCGCGCCAAGGTGGACCCCTATCTGCGGCCGGTGTACGACGCTTTGCACGAGCTTCTGCCGGCGGAAAAAATCCAGAAGCTGATTGAAATCGGCATCATCGAAATCGCCCCGCTTGCCTTTATGCGCGGGCGGACTTTGAACAACTGCTTCGTGATTCTGGACGAGGGGCAGAACACCACTTCGGCGCAGATGAAGATGTTTTTGACCCGGCTGGGGGTCGGCTCCAAGGCCGTGATTACCGGCGACATCACCCAAATCGACCTCGAAAACAAGAAGGCCTCCGGCCTCGTCACCGTGCAGAAAATCCTGGACGGCATCAAGGGGGTTACCTTCGTCTATCTGACGGAAAAGGACGTGGTGCGCCACCGGCTGGTGACGGACGTCATCAAGGCCTATGAGCGGTTTGAAGGCCGCGGGCGGTAGGCGAAAGCCGGTTGAAATTTTTACCGGACGCTACCGCCTTCCATCCTCCTTGAAAAAGAAAATTCTGACGCTGTCCAAGCGAATCACAAAAGGTGAGAGAAAAAACTTGTCCACTAGCCTGATTTTTATTGGCGATGCCGAAATGAGAAAATTAAACCGCCGTTTCCGGGGGAAAAACAAGACCACGGACGTGCTTTCTTTTCCCATCGAAACCAACGGCAAAAAAGCAGAGGGTGAGATTTACATCTCGTTTCCCCAAGCCAAACGACAGGCGCGGCTTTTCGGCAACCAGACCGAAGGGGAGATTTTGCGCTTGAGCGCCCACGGTTTTTTGCATCTTTTGGGGCACGACCATCACACGGCTGGGGAAAGAAAAGAAATGTTCACGCGCGAGGAAGAGTATCTGAAGGGGCTTGAAGCTGCGTCCAGCCGGGGGGAAAAATGCTGATTTGGGCGGCTTTGCTTTGGCTTTTGCTATGGGGGCTGTCTTTTATTATTGCCCGGGTGAGTTTGGAACTCATCCGCAACGCCGAAGAACTCTCCGCCATTGCCGCGCGGCTTTCCCCCTTTCGGAAAGCCCGCCTGGAACAGCTGCTTAAAAACCCGCAGGCCACCCTGTTCGCGCTCTCCTGGACGCGCTCCCTGACTTTGATTTTGGCGACGGTTTTCGCCTTCGGCATAACTTCTTCCGCCCAACCGGCCCAGCCGGTAATGACTTTGGCCATTTTTCTGGCCATCACTTTCCTCGGTTTCGTCTTCTTCGGCGAGGCGTTGCCCCGCTACTTTCCCTCCGAGTCGGGCAAAAGCCCGCTGGTGCGCTACCTGTGGCTGGCGTACCTCCTGCGCCTCTTTTTTTCGCCACTTTTGATGCTGCTCAAACCGTATCAGGCCCGGCTAAAAAGGGCGCCCGAAGAACGGGTGGAGAAAAAGGAGGAACTGGTGGAGCGGGCGCTTGAATCGCTGGCGGAATCGACCGGTATGGGGGAGCTGGTGGTGGAAAAGAAGGAAAAGGAGATGATTCAGCAGATTTTCCGGCTGGACGCCACCGCCGTGCGCGAGGTGATGGTGCCGCGCATCAACATTGCCTGGGTGGAGGTGAACGAAAATTTGGAAGAAATCAAAAACAAAATCAAGGAGACCGGCCGCGCCCGTTTTCCTTTATGCCGCAAGACCATCGACGAGGTGGCCGGCATCCTCTACGCCAAGGACCTTTTGGCCTCACTCGTCCTCGGAGAAAAACCGGATTTGGAAAAAATCGCCCGCCCGGCCTACTTCGTGCCGGAAACCAAGATGTTGGACGAGCTTTTGGTGGAGCTGAAAAATATGAAAAGCCATCTCGCCATCGTGGTCGACCAGTACGGCGGCACGGCCGGGATGATTTCGCTGGAGGACATTCTGGAGGTCATCGTCGGCGACATCCGGCAGGAGGCGGAAACGCCGGAGGTGCGTGAAATCGAGAAGGTCTCCGAAACGGAGTATTTGGTCCTGCCGACGGTTTCCTTGGGGAAATTGGCGGAGGCGACCGCCTCGCGCCTGCCGGAGGAGGAATTCGACACGGTGGGCGGACTGATTTACGCGCGGGTGGGCACCCTGCCTGTGGCCGGTCAGAAAATCACCTCCAACGGCTTGGAATTCACGGTCGAAAAGCTTTCCGGCCAGCGCATCCAGCTCATTCGGGTCACCAAGCTGGCGGCCCCCGTGAAGACCGGCCGCAAGCGCTCATCATAATTGTTGCGGGGGCGACCCCTGCAACTTGACACCCCCTTTCCCAAAGCGAATCTTCCCATCGTGAATCCGGAGGGTTGGCAGAGCTGGTTTAATGCGGCGGTCTTGAAAACCGTTGGCTCCCGCAAAGGAGTCCGAAGGTTCGAATCCTTCACCCTCCGCCAAAAAACGGTTAACGGAGAACAGTCGAATGAATAAACCGGCGCTGAAAGCCCTGCAGGAAATTCCCGGCGTGGGAAAAAGCATTGCGAAGGATTTGCACGATTTGGGCTTCCGCTCCGCAGCGGATTTGAAAAGAAAAAACCCGGAGAAGATGTATTCTGACCTGTGCCGGAAACGGGGCCAGCATATTGACCGCTGTATGCTCTACGTTTTCCGCTGCGCCGTGTATTATGCCTCCACCAAAAAGCACAACCCGAACAAGCTTTTGTGGTGGAACTGGAAGGACAATATAGAAAAAACCAATAGGAGGGTACGATGACGGAAGAGAAACCGAAGCGCGGGGCGCTTTTGTATTATCAACTGGCCAGTATAATTCTGCTTTTAACCCTGGCCGGATTTTCCATCTCCGGCCTATGGGGGCTGATGAAAATCGCCGTTCCCACGCTAACTGAAGAATATGAATGGAAAAGGGTTTCCACTTTCGACCGCTACATCGAGGAGAAATACCTGGAGAAAAACGGCGTTTATTTTTCGAAGTACGCAAAAGCGGACAGCGCCACAGCGATTGCCCGCGAGCAAGTGGAGGCGAAGTGGAAATCAGCCCAGCAAAACGTTTTGGATGACGAACGGCGGGAAGGTCTGCGGATGATAATGCTCTGGTTTGTGGTGGTGGTGGTCTGCCTGCCGCTATACCTCTACCATCACAAGGCGGTCAAGAAGGGGCGGCAGGCGATGGAGCAGGCGGCAGCGTAAGCGCAAGGGCGGTTCGTTTAATCCCGAGCGTAGTCGAGGGACGAACCGCCCCTACTCTATCCAATCCGCGATGAAAATGTTCGTCTCTCCCGGAACTTTGGCGTTGCGGTTGGAGGCAAAGACCAGCTTTTTGCCGTTGGAGGAGAACATCGGAAAGCCGTCAAAGGTATCGTTGAAAGTAACTTGCTCCAGCCCCTTGCCGTCAGTCCCAACCATATATAAATCAAAGTTCCGCCCCTTGGGGTCGTGCAAATTGGAGGCGAAGATGATACGCTTTCCATCCGGGAAAAAGTAGGGGCCGAAGTTGGCGGCGCCATTGGCGGTCACCTGATGCTTGTTTTTCCCGTCGGCATCCATCACAAAAATTTCCAAGGCCCGGGGGCGAATCAGGCCGTTTTTCAAAAGCGAAATGTAATCCGCTTTCTCGGATGAGTCCTTGGGATGATGGGCGCGGTAGCAGATTTTTTTTCCGTCATAGGAAAAAAACGGCCCGCCGTCGTAGCCGATTTCCTCCGTCAGCTTCTTTACGTCCGAGCCGTCGGCATTCATCGTGTAAATGTTCAAATCGCCGCCGCGGGAGGATGTGAAAACGATTTTTTCCCCGTTGCGGGAGACGGTCGCCTCGGCATCGTACCCCTCCGAGTCGGTCAGGCGCGCCAGATTGGAGCCATCCGGGTTGGCGGTGTAAATCTCGTAGGTGGGATGCAACGACCAGACGTATCCCTTGGAATAATCCGGCTTCGGCGGGCAGCCGGAATCGGTTAGATGGGTCGAGGAAAACAGAATCTTTTTGCCGTCCGGGAAAAAGTAGCCGCAGGTGCAACGCCCCTTGCCGGTGGAGACCAAATGCTTGTTTGAGCCGTCGGCGTTCATTACGTAAATCTGGTCGCACGAGTCGTTTCCCTGATGGTATTGGAAAATCAATTTGGAATCGTCGACGGAAAAATAGGCCTCCGCATTTTCCCCACCGAAAGTGAGCTGACGGACGTTTTTCAGATGTTCTTCCTCCGGCCGTCGGAGCGGGTCGGCCGGGCCGTTCTGGGCGGAGCTCTGCGTCACCGTCAAGGCCAAAAGCAGAAGGGATGCGCCCCCCTTCATTATTTTCGGGAGAATGGTTTTACCGTTCATAGGCGCCGATAATATATAAAGTGGGAAAAATTAGAAGATGATTTTGGTCAGGAATTGAAAAGTGAAACGACCTTACCCCCCGGCCCCCATCCCGATGCGGGAAGGGGGAGAAAGAAAAACAAGGATAAGTGAAAAGTGATTAGTGATTGGACCAATGTATTTTCGCCGATAACTTGACAGGCGGGGTAGAACTCCGGTAGTATCCCTATTCGAACCGGGTTTGCAAGAAAGGAGAGTTGGCGATGAAGAAGAAATTGAAGGGAATTTTACTTGTTTTTGGAATTCTATTGCCACTCGAAGCGCAAACCGCTCCGGTCGGAGCGGCGTTGGGCCTTCGGGCGGGGTTGAGCCAGGAGCCGGATCAGTTCGTCGTCGGGGCGCAGGCGGAGTTGGGAAAGTTGGGGCAGGCAACGGTTGCCCCCTCCGTCGATTTGGGATTCGGGGACGGGTCGGACGTCACCGCCGCCAATTTGGACTTGCGCTTTTATCTTTTTCCCCTGCCGCAGACCGGAATCTGGTTCTACGGCGCCGCCGGGCCGACCGTGGCTTTTTTTGAGGGCGGAAGCGAGGAGGTGGGGTTGAGCCTGACCGCCGGGGCGAAAATCCCGATGCAGAAAAACAGCCACTACAATATAGAAGCCCGCTTCGGCATCGGTGACATTCCGGATTTGAAGATTATGCTGGGAATTCTCTTCGGGCTTTAGGCCGTTGGGGCGGCCGATTTCTTCACCCGGCGGCGGTCGTTGGAGTCCAGAATCCGCTTGCGGATGCGGATGGACTTCGGCGTAACTTCCACCTGCTCGTCCGGCCCGATGTATTCCAAGGCCAGTTCCAAAGTCATCTTCAAAGGCGGCGTCAAAAGAATCGCCTCGTCCGCGGCCTTGCTGCGCATATTGGTGAGCTTCTTTTCCCGGCAGACGTTCACTTCGATATCCTCGTCCCGGGCGTTCTGCCCCACCACCATTCCGGCATAAACCGGCACGCCGGGGCCGATGAACAAAGTCCCCCGCTCCTGCGCCTGGTCGAGCGCATAAGCAGTGCTGGTACCCGGCTCGTAGGAGATGAGCGAGCCGTGCTCGTTTATCAGCACCAGCTCCGGCTGGTACGGCTCGTATTTGTTGAAAACGTGATTGGCGACCGCCGTGCCACGGGTTTTGGTCATCAAAGCCGATTTGAGCCCGATGACGCCGCGGGTCGGCATATCGTATTCCAGATGCTGGTCGCCGGAGGGAGTTCCTTCGATGGAAAGCAACATCCCCTTGCGGGCGCCGCATTCCGCTATCACCGTTCCCTGATATTCCCCCGGGACGTCGATCGCGACCAGTTCATACGGCTCAAATTTCTGATTGTTTTCCTCGTGCAGAATCACCATCGGCTGGGAGACGAGAAGCTCGAACCCCTCCCGGCGCATCTGCTCGATGAGAATGGCCAGATGCAGTTCCCCCCGGCCGGAGACGAGGAAGGAATCCGGGGAATCGGTCTCCTCGACGCGCAGGGCGACGTTGGTTTCCAGTTCCCGGTTCAAGCGTTCCCGAATCTGGCGGGAGGTGACGAGGTTCCCCTCCTTGCCGGAAAAAGGAGAGGTGTTGACGCTGAAGGTCATCTGCACGGTGGGCTGGTCCACTTCCACCGGCGGAATCTGCTTGGGATTTTCGAAATCCGCTATCGTTTCGCCGATGGCGACCTCCGGAAGCCCGGCCACTGCGACGATTTCCCCCGCCTCCGCCCGCTCGGCGGACTCCTGTTTCAGTCCTTTGTAGATTAAAATTTCGCTTACTTCGCCGGGGATGACTTTCCCACCCGTTTTGATTTGCGCCACCTTCTGCCCGGCGGAAATTTTGCCGGAGGAGATTTTGCCGATTCCCATCTTCCCCTTGTAGGTGTCGTAAGCCAGTGCCAAAACCAGAATTTGCAAGGGCTCCTTGACGTTCACCTTCGGCGCCGGGATTCGTTGTAAAATGGTTTCGAAAAGCGGCTTCAAATCCACCCCCGGCTTTTTCAAATCCAAAGTCGCCGTGCCGGCCGTGGCGGAGGTGAAGACAATCGGAAAATCCAGAATATCGTGCTCCGCCCCCAGGTGGACAAATAGGTCAAAGGTTTTGTTGACTGCGTTGTGGGCTTCGGCATCCTGCCGGTCGATTTTATTAACGACGACGACCGCTTTCAGGCCGAGCTCCAGCGCTTTGCGCAAAACAAACTTGGTCTGGGGCATCGGCCCTTCCTTGGCGTCCACCAAGAGCAGGACTCCATCCGCCATCCGCAGGGTGCGCTCCACTTCCCCGCCGAAATCGGCGTGGCCGGGGGTATCGACAATGTTGATTTTCACCCCTTTGTACAAAACGCTGGCGTTTTTGGCCCGGATGGTTATCCCCCGCTCCCGTTCCAAATCCATAGAATCCAAAATCCGCTCCCCCATCTGGTCCAGATTGCGGGCTGCCTGGGTTTGCTTGAGCATGGCGTCCACGAGGGTGGTTTTGCCGTGGTCCACGTGGGCGATAATGGCGATATTCCGTATGTTTTTCCGTCTGTCCATTTGTTTTATCCGGTAAAAAAAACGCGCCCTCGTCAGGCTTGTTCCGAGCGCCCGAGTGAACTCGAAGTACAGTAAATATAGCTAATTTTGGAGGGAAAGCAATGGGGAAAAGAGGATGCTTGAGGTCGGGGATGAATCGAATACTCTTAAAGGAGTTGGGTTAGCGCTTGTCTATATATTCAAAAAATTTCTTAAAACATTCTTTTATATAAGACGATGGAATAGCATAAGAGATTTTTTTGACAGTGTCGACTTTTGCCACAATGCCTATGAAATAATAACTTTGATTTTTTCTTACTAATACTGGAGATCCACTGTTTCCAGGTTGCGCTGGAACGTTCAACGTAATATAGTCGCCAACAATCCCTAAATAATCCCCCCAAATGTACTCAGGTGTTCTCTCCGACAAAGAAAAACCTTTGCCGGGGTAACCAACTGCCGTAAAAACCAAATTCTTGTCTAAAAGTTTGTAGATATCGTCGATTGATAGAATCGTCGAATCGCTGATACTATAAACCGTGTCTACCTTGCTGATATTAGAATTATTCATCCCAAGAGCTATTAATATCAGGTCGATGCCTGTTAAAGAGGGTAAAAAGTAAAACACATTGCCGGGCCGCTTCAAATAAATAGACCTTCTATTTGAGGTCGAAATTGTTTCTCCTTTTTTTGTCACACTATTCATTAATAGTACTAATGAATCGCTTATGCCACCGGTGTTTGTTTCAACAACGTGTTTATTCGTGATTAGAAAAAACATATTCTTATCTCTAAAGATGACTCCCGTTGCCTCTTTGATATACGACGAATCTACCTGCTGAACCCTATAAATTACACTTTTGTGTTTAGTTGGTAGGTTAGGTTGAGAGAAAACACTCCCATAATCTAATAGAGCTATTGCTATCAAAAGCCAATATTTAATCACTGAAGAAAGGTAAACCAGAGCATTGCCGGGGTCAACCGGGGCGGGGGCGAAAGGCACCTAACCCCTAACCCCTTCCCGACGCGGGAAGGGGGGAGAAGAACGCCCTTTCCAGTTATCCTAAACCCGATAGATATGCCTCGCCGTGTAATTTTATCGTTGAGAAGATTCTGCTATCAACAGAATGGTTTTTCAATGTGTCCAAATTATTTAGAAAGTGGTTTTTAGTATCTGAATCCAAAAGCGGGTTTGCTGGAGCTTCCTTGACCCTCTTACACTCTCCCCTTGGTGAGACTAAAATAACACCTATGGGCAGCAAATTAAAAGTTCGAATCTCGCGTTGCGAAAAACCGCCATCTTGTCTTGTATAAACTACATAGACAAAGTCAAAGGCCCCACCCTCAAATTTCTCTTTGAACTGTTCTTGCCCATTTTCACAGATCCTCGGCAAATCCAAATATGCGATTGCTTGGTCAATACCTTTGAAAAGCGCTGGGCCTTCCTCTCGGCTTTTTCTGCGCTGGTCTGCTTTCAACTCATAGCCGATGACGGTTCCATCTTTTTTTACCTCGATTACATCCACTTCCGGAGCGCACCAGTAAGTCCATTCCCTTTTGCGTTTTACGTCGCTATTTTGAAGGAATTTAAAAAATACTCTGCTCTCGGAGTCGCAATAGTTTTTAAAGAAGATATAGGAAAGAGCATTTTCTGTCATCATAACAACCTAAGCACCTCCTCTGCACAAAAACAAAATAAACCAGCGCATTGCCGGGGTCAACCGGGGGTGGGTGGGGCGAAGGGCGACCTAACCCCTAACCCCTTCCCGACACGGGAAGGGGAACAGAGCCCGCTTTTGCTTTGCTCCCCCTTCCCGCATCGGGAAGGGGGCGGTGGGTTAGGTCGTCTTTCAATCGTCAATCCTCAATTTTCCCACCTTTTCCCCTCCTTTCCTGACAAATTCGGTAGCCTTTCAGAGCGAGTCTCTCAAAGGGGGATTATTTATAGAGGGACGTGTGTAAGGGGATTGGGGTTTTCCCCAACCCCCAATCCACCATCCCTGTTTCGTGCAACGGGTCGGCCTGGGCGCCACTGGCGTGTCCCAGCCGAACCCCAAAAGGACAAGGGAACCGGTAAAGCAAAGAACACGGGGCCCTTCCCTGGCGGGGTTGATTTCCCCTATTGCTTGGGGGAAAGGACGGCAGCTTTTTCCTTTACCCGGACCGCGCTGGGTCTTTGAAAGGGACCAGCGCTTTTAGACCAGTAACGCCTTCGCGGGGCTTGCCGCGCGCAAGGCAGAACAGAAAAACAGGCAGGCCATACGGAGAAGACCCTCACAGGGCTGCTCTCCCACTTTCACTGCTGTTTTAAAACCCATTGCACGAAAAAAAGAAACAAAAAAGGAAAGGCCCGGGGGCGGGGTCTCCCCGCCCCTCCCTCTCCTTAAACTAACATAATTCCCTCCCCTATGAGGGGAGGGATTAAGGGTGGGGTCACCCCCCCCCGCAAAAACACCTGCAAAATCCCCCCGATTTTGCAGCCCCTGTCTTTCTGTCCCCCTGTACTTAAGGGGGACTATAGGGGGTGATTTTTGCAGCCCCTCAAAAATCCCGCTATAACTCCGCCCAAACTTTCCAAAATCGCAACCAAATCCCTTGCATTCTTGTCCCGAGCGTTTACCCCGAGCGAAGCCGTGGGGTAGTCGAGGGATTGGTCCCCCCAAACCCGCCTCAACTTTCCCGCCCCCTTGCCGATAAAGATAGTAAGCTTTTGGAGGAGGGTTAATATATGATAGGCGGAAACGGCAGTTTCGTGGACATTGTTTTATCGGTGATTTTGTTCCCCACGCTCTTTCAGGAGGCGTTCATCAACTTCGCCTGGGGGGCGGAAGACCTCTTTTGGGTGATGGCGGCCAAACGGCTGTTTTTGCTTCTGCCGGTCTGCGCCATTATACTCGGGTGCTGGGCCACCATCGCCTGCTTGCCGACGGTGGTCGTCCGCCAAAAACGGGTCGAATTTCTAACCCTCCTTCTGGTCACCTGGTGGGACGTGGGAAAGGCCATCGCCTACTTCTGGGGGGGGATTGCCAAATTCACGTTGAGCCTGTTGGCCTCCCTGGCGGCCTTGGTCAAAATCCTCTTCTTTGCGGTCTTATCGATTGTGCAGGAGCTGATTTTTGCCCCCTTCCGGCTGATTTTCGGCGCCACCCGGAATCTGGTCAGCTCGCAGGTCGCCTGGGTTGCGGTCTATCTGACCCTTTTCTGGTGCTTGATTGAAGCCTTGATTTTCTCCTACGTAACCACCCCGTTGGTGATGGACGTTTTTTCCAACATCACCGGCGAAAATTTGCACCCCTATTTAATCCGGGTGCCGCTCTTTATCTTTCTTTTGTTCGTGGTTATGGGGAGCTATGCCGTCCTCTCGACCCTTGTCAATTCGGTCAAAAGCAAAAACATCGGCGCCATTTTGGGAATCGGCGCCATCGAGGCGGTGGTTTTGTTCGTGGAGGTGATGTTCCTCTACCGGGAGTTCGTGGACGCTCTGGTTCCCTGGTTCGCCCAGTATTCGGCCAATTTCGAGCTGGGCGTCACGGGGACTCTGGCGATTGCCACCTTCGTCTGGTTCGGCATCCGCAGCCTTTCCTGGTTCCTTTTCGCCTCCCACGGCACCCCGGTTTTGATGCAAATCATCCAGGGGAAGGGGGCCGAGGTTTTTGCCAAAAGCGAGATGCCCAAAACCCGCCTTTCCGCCATTTCTCCCGAGTTTGTGAACAAAATCAAGGAGGAGAGCGCCTGGTTCGCCACCAAGGGGGAGGAGCTTTTGGCCGCCTTGATTCTGCCGCCGCTCCAGGTGGTGGCTTCCGGCATCAACTTCTGCACCCTCTTTTTGTCCGGGAACCACCTGTTCGAGTTGCCTTTCACCAATATGGAGGCGATTACCAACACGCGGGCGCTCTTGGAGAACTTTTCCAAGCGGGGCAAGCGGAAACCGGCCGAAAAGACTACGGAAAAAGAGGCCGAATACACCCCCCAAAAAGAGTTGGTCTAAATTTCGGGAGATGACGAAAATGCCGAAACTCAAACTGATTTACCTTGCCGGGCTTTTGCTTTTGGCCCTCTCTTCGGGCTGCGGCGAAAACGACGCCGCCGTGAAACCCCGCCTGGTTATGTTCGTGGGGATGGATATCAGCGGCTCCTTTATGAAAACGCGCGAGGAGAACTTTGACGACGGGATGGAGTTTCTGTCCCACTACCTCTACGCCCACCTGAACGGACTGGGGGGGTTGGATAAACCCTCCGTTTTGTTCGTCAGCTCCATTGGCGGCGCCAAGCCGGAGGAGCCCAAAACCTTTTTCCCCATCCAGACCTTCGACGGGAAATCGGTGGATGAAATCCACGACAAACTGGTGGAGATTTTCCCCAAGGAAAAGCCGAACGACTTCACCGATTTCAACGCCTTTTTCGAGCAGATTGCCCTGACGGTCCGGAACAAAAACCTGGTCTTGCGGCCGATTTCGATTGTTTTGGTAAGCGACGGCATCCCGGATGCGAAACTGAAAGGGAAAACCGATTTCCGCAGTCTGGAGCTGAAACCGCTCGAGCGCTTGGCGCGCAACATCACCGTCCGGGTGCTTTATACCGACGCCGTGGTGGGGAGAAGCTGGCAGACCAAGGTCAGGCGGAGCCGGGTGAAAATCTGGACGCAGGACGCCTTGGTTATGACCACCTGGAAGGACCCCAAAATCCTGCAGCCCGAAAAAACGCTGGAGGAGCAGACCAAGTTTTTCGGCTGGGTGCAGGACAACGTCGATTTCGGCGTGCGCGCCCGCCGGGTGGATTGATTTTCAAGGGTATTTGACCCCACCATTGGTCCCTCTCCTCCCTCGACTACGCTCGGGACAAGTCAAGGGGAAGGGAAAAGGCCGCAACTTCTGTTGAGTTCTTTAGTTTAGCCCAGGGGCCTCCGCCCCTGGGGTCCCCCCGGCAGAGGCCGGGGGGCTAAAACTTGTATATGGCCAACGACAAAAACTCTGCACCATCCGCATTTGTCTGGAACGCCGGGGGCTGGTTCGGCTCGCAGGTCGGTTCCACGGTTTGGATGTTGATTCTTGGTTTTGTTCTCCTCTCGAAGGATGCGCTTGCCGCTTGGGTATGCTTTGGCGGATTTTTGGTTTTGAATGCCTGGGGGTTGTATCTTTGGCGAAGCCGGGAACGGTTGAGTGTGTATGCGGGACTTCAACGCTTTCTGGCCGCTGCAACGGTGGTCATTGCGCTGGTGGTCGTGGTCGTAAATGAGCGCGGCGCCTCTCAACCGCCGGCTCCGGGGGCCTTGGTGTCCACCTACCTCCCCTACTGGGTTATTTTGGCCGCACCGGCGCTGATGCTTTTGTTTTTCTTGCGCGAGCGGGAAGCCAACCGGAAAAGAACTGCGGAAATACCGCAAAGCCAATCCTGAAATTCAGTTCAGTAATACAAAAAGTCAAACAGACCCAGATTGCTTAAAGCGATACTTTAAGGTGCTGAATATTGGTTAGCCCAGAGACTTCCGCTCCCGGGAAAAGCATCTTTCCCCTTCCCGTTTCGGGAAGGGGTTAGGTTACCCTACAACTTCACCGCAGGCGGGGGGAGTTCGAAAGCGGCCGGTTCGTGAGAAAATCCGCAGGTTTTGTGGCTGCTGTCGCAGAAGGGCTTGTTTTTGGACTGCCCGCAGCGGCAGAGGGTAACTGTCGCCCGCCCGGCCAAGCCGTAGGGCTTTCCTTCCGGGTCGACGATTTCAAAGTCCCCCTCGATGCGCAGCGAACCGTTTCGGTTGACGGTGATTTTGGTGGGCAAATTCTCCTCCTTTTCCTCACTCCGAATTCCGTATCAATTCCTTAGCCTCGTCCAAGAGCTTTTGGAATTCCGGCTCCTGACGATATCTTTCCAGAAGAGGGTTATACTGAAAGGTCCACCAATCCAGAGGGCTTATTTCAATAGTTTTTCGGGCCCACCGATAGACCTCCTCGCGGTCATTCAAAAGGGCAAATAGCTCGGCCATCTTCTGAAGCACGTATTCGTTCAGGATTTTATCTATTTGCACTCCTCTGGCTTTTTCCAGGGCTTCCTCCCGCTTCTCCTGCGCCGCATAAATGACGGCCAAGGCGGCCCTTCCATATGCATCCGTCGCGTCCAATTCCAAAGCTTTCCGCACATGCTGCAAGGCCTGGTCGTAATCACGCTGATAAAGGTAAATGTCCGAGAGTATCTGGTATCCCACCCTAATGTAAAAAGTGGATCCGGCTGCTTTTAAAAGCTGATTGGCGACCAAAAGGGCTTGGTCATAATGGCCCAATTTTAAGTGGAGCACCGCCAAAAGAAATAAACTGAATGGAACGGAAGGGTCTTTTTGCCAGGCCAAGGAAAGCCGCCTTTCCGCCTCTTGAAAGTCCCCCCACGCGGCGTACGCAATCGACAAGTTGATATGCGCCGGCACAAAGTTCGGGTCTATCTCCAAGGCCTTTTCGAGACAACGTTTGGCGCTCTGAAACTTTTTTTGCCAACCCAAAGCATTGGCCAGGGCTTTATACGCCTCTTTACAGAACGGGTCAATACTTAGGGCCTTCCGGGAGGCCTCTTCCGATTTGACGAGCCAGGAATTATCGGTATCGAAGTGCTTATCAAGCATTTGGTAGTAGCTGTCGCCAAGACCGGCATAGGCCAAAGCATAGTTCGGGTCAAATTCCAAGGCCTTTTGGAACATCTGCATAGCCGCCAACATATCGGCCTTGGTATATTTGACATAGTGATTTCTGCCTTTCAGATAATATTCGTAGGCCTGCAGATTGCCTTTATATTTTTGGCCCAGTTGTTCTTCCTCTTTGGGCGACAACCTCACCTTGAGGGCGGCGGCAATGCTTTTGGCGATTTCTTCCTGCAGTTCGAAGACCTCCGTGGCCTCGCGGTCATAGCGTTCCGCCCAGAGATGGAAGCCCTCCTTGGTGTCAATCAACTGGGCCGTGATGCGCAGCCGGTTGCCGGCTTTGCGGATGCTGCCTTCCAGGATGGCGTCCACGTTCATCTTTTTGCCCAGTTGGGGAATGTCCACCGGCTTTCCCTTGTAAGGCAAAACGGCGTTGCGGGAGGCGACCCGGATGTTTTCGATTTTGGAAATGTCGGTGATGATGTCTTCGGTTATCCCGGCGGCAAAGTAGTCGCTGTCGGGGTCGGGGCTTAAATTCTCGAAGTAGAGAACGGCGACGGCCTTTTTGTCGCTTCTGGAAACTTCCTTAACCCCGGAAACCAGCTCTTTTTTGACCCGCCTTAAATCCACCTGCAAATCCGAGATGTTCTGGTAGCGTTCATCGACGTCTTTGCCAAGGGCTTTATCGATAATTCGCTGTAAACTTTCCGGAACCCCGCTGCGGAAGCGGGAGAGCGGCTCCGCCTCATCGTTACAGATGGAGTAAATGACGGCCGCCTGATGTTCCCCGCTGAATGGAAGCTTGCCGGTAATCAGCTCGTACAGGACAACCCCAAAGGAAAAAATGTCGGTGCGCCGGTCCACCTCCTTCCCCTGGGCCTGCTCGGGGGACATATAACCAACGGTACCGAGAGTGGAACCGGTCTTGGTAAGCTTGGAGGCCCCTTTAAGCTTGGCCAAGCCAAAATCCATAATCTTGATTTGGCTTTTGGAGGTCAACATAATGTTGTCCCCCTTGATATCCCGGTGGACGATTTCTTTTTCGTGGGCGGAAGCCAAGGCCTCGCAGAGCTGGATGCCGACGTCTAAAATGCGCTCCAAAGGCGGGCTTTCCTCCCCGGCCAACTGCTTTAAGGTTTTTCCTTCCACCAGCTCCATAGCGATAAAAAGCTGGCCGTCGTATTCGCCGATTTCATAGACCGTGGTGATGTTGGGGTGGTTCAGAGCCGAAGCGGCCTTGGCCTCGTGAACGAACCGTTCCCGTTCAGGCCGATTGGCCGCCAGAGTTCGGGGCAGGAACTTGAGCGCCACCGGCCGGTCCAAATGGACGTCTTGGGCCTTGTACACCACGCCCATTCCGCCCTCGCCTATTTTTTCCAGGATTTTGAAATGGGATACGGTTTGGCCTAACATATTCATCTCACAATAACCAGCATCAATGGCACAACGAAGTTTACTAAAGGGCTATGGGCAAGTCAATGCGGAAGTTGAGCGGGCATAGCTGGCAGCTCAGAGAATTAAGCTGGAATTTGTTTACCCCGATTTGTTCCAAGCGAAGCCAAGGGTTCATTTCACACGAAACCGGGGAAACTCCGTATCAACTTTTCTTTGTTCGGTCTTCTCCATTTTTTGATTTGCGCCTCCCGCTTTTGGGCCGAAGACCGGCTGGTCCGGCGCTCGCAGTAAACCAGGGTGACCGGCCTTCTTCCCTTAGTATACTTTGCTCCGTTGCCGGTATTATGCTTTTTCAGTCTTTCGGTGACGTTTTTGGTAATCCCGGTATAGAAGGAGTCATCCGAACAGCGGAGCATATATACATACCAAGGATTTTTAGCATTCGTCATATTTCGTTCCTCGACTCGTTCCGGCAATCCAGAACTCGCTCGGAATAAACGGAGAGGCTGGGATTCGAACCCAGGGTACGGCTTTTGACCGTACAGTGGTTTAGCAAACCACCGCCTTAAGCCAACTCGGCCACCTCTCCTGACTTTGGGTATAATAATTCCTATGCGGACTTCCGGCAAACCGATTTTGTCGTGCTTTTTCGGTAGCGCAAACCTTCAGGTTTCCATTTGGGGCATCGTCCATTGTGCCGCGTTGGCCGGGAATTTTCAATGCGCGGGAATGGAGGTCTAAAGACCTCCGCTACCCAAAAAGGTTGTTTTTGAGTGCGCGTTGACAAAGTTTTGGAAATCATCTAAAATGATGGTACGCCCCCGTAGCGTAACGGATAGCGCACCAGCCTCCGGAGCTGGCGGTTCCAGTTCGATTCTGGACGGGGGTGCTTTAAATACAGAGATTAGTGATTGGGGATTAGGGATTAGTCCCCGCCCCGCCACCCAAAAAACTCTCTAAAAAAATCAACTCATTTCTTCAGTTGCAGTAACCGGGCGTTGATAGCGACTATAACTGTGCTGGCGGACATCAGGGCGGCGCCGAAGGCGGGGCTTAGCAGAATTCCTAAATTATAGAGAACCCCGGCCGCGAGCGGGATGGCAAAAGCGTTGTAACCGGTTGCCCAAGCCAGATTCTGGGCCATTTTGCGGTACGTGGCGCGGGCTAAGCCGATAATGGCAACCACATCGAGAGGATTGCTGCGCACCAGAATGATGTCGGCCGTTTCGATGGCCACGTCCGTGCCGGCGCCCACGGCGATGCCGACATCGGCTTGAGCCAAAGCCGGGGCGTCGTTTACCCCGTCGCCGGTCATTGCGACCGTCAGTCCACGGGACTGAACCTCCTTAATTTTCGAGGCCTTCTCCTGCGGCAAGACTTCGGCAAAGTACTCATCCAATCCAATCTCTTGGGAAACCCATCGGGCCACTTGGCGGTTGTCACCGGTGAGCATCATACAGCGGACGCCCATCTCTTTAAGCATGGAAATGGCCTTTTTTGATTCGGGGCGGATGATATCGGCCAGCGCCAGAGCGCCTGTCAGGCGCCCATCGAGTTGAACAAAAACCACCGTTTTCCCCTGTGCGGAAAGGTTTTCGATACGCGCATCTGAAATCGGGATATTTCCTTCCCGCAAATATCCTGGGCTGACGACCTTCACTTCCCGCCCGTTTACCTTTCCTGTCGTTCCTTTGCCGGGGATGGCCCGGAAGTTTTCCACCGGAAAGGTCTCCTTGGCCGAGGCGACGATCCCTTTGGCAATCGGGTGCTCGGAATGGGCCTCCACCGAGGCAGCGTATTTGAGAAGTTCTTCAGCAGCGATGCTGGAATCAAAAATTAGTGTGTCGGTAACGCCGAATTTTCCTTCGGTGAGCGTGCCGGTCTTGTCGAAAATTATCGCCTGAATGTTGCGGGCCGACTCGAAGGCGGCCCGGTTGCGGATTAAAAGGCCGCTGCCGGCGGCCAGGGCGGTGGAAACAGCCACCACCAACGGGACGGCCAATCCCAAGGCGTGCGGACAAGAGATGACCATCACCGTCACCGTCCGCTCCAGCGCGAAGGCAAATTCTTTGTTAAGCAAGGCAGCCCAGACCAAAAGGGTCAGTGCACCGCCGCCCAGAGCAACGCCGGTCAGCCATTGAGCGGCTCGATTGGCCAAATCCTGCGTTTTCGATTTGCTCTCCTGCGCTTGCCGCACCAGCTTGATGACCTGGGAAAGAAAGGAGTCCTTTCCCATTTTCTTGACTTCAACAGTCAGGGAACCTTCGCCGTTGACGGCGCCGCCGATGACCATGGAACCAACCTTCTTCGCTACCGGTTTCGACTCACCGGTGAGCATCGATTCATTCACGGAACTTCCGCCCGAAACCACCTCCCCGTCCGCCGGGATTTTTTCTCCCGGTTTCACCAGCACCCGGTCGCCCACGGAAAGTTCAACCAACGGAACATCCTTCACGCTGCCGTCCGGCATCAGTTTATGAGCGTCGGAAGGCATCAGCCGGGCCAGTTCCTCCAACGCTTTGGAAGCCCCCAAAACCGACTTTATTTCAATCCAGTGGCCCAAAAGCATCACGTCAATCAAGGTCGCCAGCTCCCAGAAGAAGATTTCGCCGTGAAGGCTGAAGACAACCGCGCTGCTGTACACGTAGGCGGTGGTGATGGCTGTGGCGATTAAGGTCATCATTCCGGGTCTGGCTTTCTTCAGTTCATCGACAATTCCTTTGAGAAAAGGTAAACCGCCGTAGAAGAAAACGACCGACGAGAGGGCAAAAAGCAGATACGAGTCACCCGAAAAACGAAGAGAAGTCCCAAGCCCGAGAAAGCCCTGAATGACCGGAGAAAGCAGAAGAATGGGTATGGTTATAACTAGCGACATCCAGAATCGCTTTTGGAAATCGGCCACCATATGGGAGTGGTGAGCGTGATGGCCGGAAGCCGATACGGACCCGTGTGCTGGATGGCCAGCCGCACGCTCTTTCGCCACCAAATCCATCCCACATTTTGGGCATCTCCCCGGTTTGTCGGAGGTCACTTCCGGGTGCATTGGGCAGGTGTAAACGGACACCCCCTTCATTTCTTCCACAGAGGAGTGACCTTTTGGCACTTGATGACGGTGGTGAGAATTTTCCATAATACGGTTGGCTTTAACCGTGAGCCAAAAGTCCGCCGTAAAAGCTACCTATCAATGCCAATCCAGTAACGACCAATCCCCAAAGCCAGGCATACTTTTTTAGCGGCTTCCAAAAACCGAAAAACACCAAAACCCACAAAGAGACGGCCGTGGCAATACCGATTTTTTCGTGCAACTCTGCCAGCCATTCTTTGGGTGTTTCCATGAAAGCCCCTTCCTGGGCCTGGCCGGAAAAATAAGCCGCCACGGCAAAAATCGCCCCCAGAAAAGCCGACAGCAGCCCGGCTTTATGAAGTTCCGGCCAGCGTTTGGCCAAAATGAATAACAAAGCGGCCCCCAAACCAAAAGCAATCGGAAAGTGGACGATTTTGTTGTGAAGATGCTCGAACAGCGCGTCTTTCATTGCAGGCATCCGATAGGGGAGCGTGTCCTCGCTTTGCGAGGAAACGATGAGACTATCGGTCGTTTTCGCTGCCGTGTTTTGGACGGCCGTTTTGGGCTTATGTTTTTCATGCGCCGACAAAATGGAAAAAGTGAAAAGACAAACCAGAAGGGAAAGCATCCCTTTCCGCTGCATATTTCACCCCTCCTTAATAAACTTCATTCCCGAATATTTCAATGTGCCCCGGCGCAGGGCGCCCTCTTTCATCAAACGGAAAATAATCGGAGTGACGAGCAAAACGTGGATGGCGGAGGTGACCATCCCCCCTATCATCGGGGCGGCGATGGGCTTCATCACATCCGAGCCGATGGCGGAAGACCACATAATCGGCACCAGTCCCAACAGAGCGGCGAATACGGTCATCAGCTTGGGGCGCAGGCGCAAAACGGCGCCGTCCAGGGTGGCGTCGAAAATATCCTTTTCGGTGACCGAGCCGGAAGCTAACTTTCGGTCCAGCGCCTCGTGCAGGTAAATCACCATCACCACGCCGGTCTCCACGGCCACGCCATAGAGCGCAATGAAACCGACCCAGACGGCGACGGAGAGGTTGTAACCCAGAAGCCAGACCAAAAACATCCCCCCCACCATCGCGAAGGGAACGGAAAGCATCACCATCGAGGCCTCTAAGGCGGAATGAAAGGTAAAATAGAGCAGAACGAATATGACCGCCAAAACAATGGGCATCACCACCTGCAGCCGTTTGCGAAACCGCTCCTGATTTTCAAACTGCCCGCTCCAGGTGTAGTAGTAACCCGGCGGCAGGCGCAGATTTTCCTTCAGCTTAGAGTCGGCTTCTTTGACGAAGCTCCCCACGTCCCGACCCCGCACGTTTAACAGCACGAGCGAGCGCAAAAGCGAGGCTTCGCTCGCTATCATCGGCGGCCCGGCGGTAAAGCGGATGTCGGCCAGCTGTTCCAAAGGAATTTGTGCGCCGGAAGAGGTCATAACCAGGGTGCGCTGGACGGCTTCCAGATTGTCGCGAAAGGCGCGGGCGTAGCGGACGCGGATGGGGAAGCGGCGGCGCCCCTCCACCGTGCGGGAGACAATCATTCCGCCAAGAGCGACTTCGATGACATCCTGAACCTCCTTCATCGAGAGCCCGTAGCGGGCCAGTTTCTCCCGGTTCGGATTGATTTCGAGATAGGAACCCCCCACCGTCCGCTCGGCAAACAAATCGACGGCCCCCCGAACGGTGTGTAAAATCTCCTCGGCTTTGATGGCCAGCCGCTCGAGCGTATCCAGGTTCTCCCCCATGATTTTCAGCCCCAATTCCGTGCGCACGCCGGTCGCGAGCATGTTGATGCGGTTGATAATCGGCATCGTCCAGGCGTTGACCACGCCGGGGATTTTGGTTTTTTCGTTCATTTCGGCGATAAGCTTGTCCTTATCCATTCCCGGCCGCCACTGGTCTTTCGGTTTCAGGTTGACGATGGTTTCAATCATCGAGACCGGCGCCGGGTCGGTGGCGGTTTCGGCCCGCCCCACCTTCCCCAAAACCCCCAAAGCCGTATCCACTTCCTGGATGGCGGAGAGGATTTCATCCTGCGCCTGCAAAACCCGCTTGGCCTCCGTGACCGTGACGTTCGGCAGGGTGACCGGCATATACAGAAGCGAGCCCTCGTACAAAGGGGGCATCCATTCCGTCCCCATATTCACGAAAAGAAAAGCGGTAACGATTAAGGCCAGCAAATTGATGCCCAGAACCTTATAGGGATTGCGCAGGCAAAGCTTCAAGAGCGGCTCGTAGAGCCGGACAAAAAAGCGGGTGATTACGTTTTTCTCCTCCGGCTTAATTTTTCCCTTCAGGAAAAATATCATCAGAACCGGAACCAGCGTAATCGCGAGCAAGGCCGCCGCCGCCATCGCCGCCGTTTTTGTGAAAGCTAAGGGAAAGAAAAGCTTTTTATCCGGCCCTTCCAGCATAAAGACCGGCACGAAGGACAAAACGATGATGGCCAAAGAGAAGAAAATCGGCCGGCCGACCTGCGTGGCGGCGTGCAGGATTACGTCGATGCGGGAAGCCTCCGGGTTGTCGGTCAGATGGCGGTGGGCGTTTTCCACCATCACGATGCCAGAGTCAATCAAAACGCCGATGGCCACGGCAATTCCGCCCAGAGACATTATGTTGGAGGTCAGACCGAAGTAGCGCATCGCCAGAAAGGAGGCCAGAACGGCCAGCGGAATGGTCAGAATAACGACCAAAGCCGAACGGAAATGAAACAGGAATAAGAGTACAACCAGGCTGACGATGATGATTTCCTCGATGAGCGAACGGCGCAAAGATTGGATGGACTCGGCAATTAAAATGGAGCGGTCGTAGGCGGTTTTGATTTCGACCCCGGAGGGCAGCCCCCGTTTGAGCTCCCGGATTTTTTGTTTGACCCGGTCGATGACCGCTTTGGCGTTTTCGCCGAAGCGCATCACGATGATGCCGCCGACCACCTCGCCCTTACCGTTTTTCTCGATTACACCGCGCCGCTCGGCCCCCCCCAACTGGACGGCGGCGACGTTTTTGAGATAGACCGGCACGCCCCCCGGCCCGGTTTTCAAGACGACGTTTTCCAAATCGGCGACCGACTGCACATACCCCCGGCCGCGGATTTGAAATTCGACGTCGTTTTCATTAAGCAAGCCACCCCCGACTTCGTTGTTGGAGGCCCCGACTTTTTCCATCACCTCTTGCACCGAAAGCCCGTAGGCGAAAAGCTTGCGCGGGTCTATTTCCACTTCATACTGGCGGACGAATCCCCCCATTGAGGCGACTTCCGCCACGCCCGGCACCGAGTTCAACTGGTAGCGGATGTACCAGTCCTGCAGGGCGCGCAGCTCGGCCAAGTCGTATCCCTTCCCCTCCACCGTGTACCAGAAAACGTGCCCGACGCCGGTGCCATCCGGCCCCAATACGGGGGCAACTCCCGGAGGAAGTGCGCCGGTGATGTAGTTTAGACGTTCCAAAACGCGCGTGCGCGCCCAGTACAAGTCGACGTCATCCTTGAAGATGATGTAAACCCAGGAAAAACCGAACATAGAGGTTCCGCGCACGGCCTTCACGTGCGGCAGGCCCAAAAGATTGGTGGTTAGCGGGTAGGTAATCTGGTCTTCGACGATTTGAGGGGAACGCCCCGGCCATTCGGTGAAAACGATGACCTGGTTGTCGGACAAATCGGGGATGGCATCCACGGCGGTGTTGAAAAGCGCCCAGAAACCCCACAGAAGCACCACGAGGGCGACCAGAATTACGAGGAAGCGGTTTTTTATCGACCCGGCGATTATTTTTTCAATCATTTTTTTTCAATCCCTCGATAATAGTTGTGTCGCGAGTTACTCCCGACACAACTTAATGCCCTTCATGCTCCGAAGGAGTCGTGTGACCCGTATGCCCGGCGGCCGGTTTTCCCAGGCGGAATTGAGCCTCGGAGTCGAGCAGATAGCCGCCGGAGGAGACCACTTCCTCCCCTTCGTGGACGCCGGAGAGTACCTCCCACCAATCGCCGCCCCGGATGCCCAAGGTGACGGCCCGCGGCTCAAAGACAGTCGGCCCGGCTTTCACCCAGACAATTTGACGATTCCCCGTCTGCAAAACCGCCGAGACCGGTATCGCCAAAACTCTTTTGCCGGTCTGGACTTTGATATCCACGTCCACGTACATCCCCGGCTTCAATAGCAAATCCGGGTTTTCCAACTCCGCTCGCACCCGGATGGTGCGGGTTGTCATACTCACTTCCGGCGAAACAAAGGAGATGCGGCCAGAAAATTTTTTCCCCGGATAGGCGGGGGAGGAAACCGCCACGGGCGTGCCCGCCGAAACGCCGGCGATTTCATATTCATAAATATCGGCCCAGACCCAGACCGCCGACAAATCGGCGATGTCGTAGACCGTCTCCCCCTCCACCACGTAACTCCCCGCCAGTTTGGCCCGGTTCATCACCACGCCGGAACGGGGGGAGTAAATGGTCAGACGGGTGTAAATCGTGTCGCCGGATTCAAGATTGGCTATTTGCCCGGGAGTAAGCCCCCAGAGCAACAGCCTTTCCTTGGCGGCCAGAAGAAAACTGCTGTCAAAGTGTACCCCCGCCGCTTTGGGAACGTGCAGCAAATATTCCTTCTGAGCCGTCACCAGCTCCGGCGAGTAGATGACGAAAAGGGGGTCTCCCTTTTCCACGTAAGCGCCGGTGAAATCGACGAAAAGTTTTTCGATTCTTCCCGGAACGCGGCTGGGAATGTGGTAGAGCCTCTGCTCACTCGCTTCGACGGTGCCGACGGTCACTATCGAACGCTCCAGCCGGCGGTGCTCTGCTTTGGAGGTGGCGACGTTGGCCAGAACCTGTTTGTCGGTCGGCAGGGTAAGCTGAAATTTCTCCTCGGCCGCCTGGGCCGAACTGGCAAAAAGTCCGCTTCTTTTTTCCAGAACCATTCCGCAGACCGGGCAGGCCCCCGGTTTGTCCGAGGAGACGGCCGGATGCATCGAGCAGGTGTAGTCATCTTTATCATGGACTTCGGTCTTAGCCTGTTCCTGCTTCGTCCCCTTGCAGCCGAATAACCCAAGCGCACCGGCTGCGAAAAGAGTCAAGCCGAACCCGACCCAGAAAAGCTTCTTCATTTGGTTTCAGCCTTTTTCTCTATCAGGTCCATCCCGCACTTGGAGCATTTGCCCGGTTTGTCGGAGGTGACTTCCGGATGCATGGTGCAATAGTAGGTCGCGGCGGCGGGTTGAACCGCTTGAGCTGTATCCACCGGCGGGGCCGGTGTTTGCCCGCTTTCATCCTTTTTTGCGCAGCCGAGAATCAGAACCATCCCGAGCCCTACTCCAATCGCTACGAGCATTAGTTTCTTCATTTCTTTCTCCCTTCGTTTAGTCGATGCCTATCGTTTTGTCCAGTTCTGCCTGGGTCTTCCAGTAATCCGCCAAGAGCCCATAATATTTCCGCTCCAGCTCAATCTGCTCCAGTTGGGCTTCGGAAAAATCGGGAAAGGAGAGCCGCCCGACCGTGTAGGCGGTCTGTCCCTCTTCCACCAGAAGCTGGGCGCGGGGGAGCAGCGCTTCCTTATATATTCTAACCTGCTTGTCCAGCCGGTCGATTTCGGCCAAAAGCATCTCCACTTCGGCCCGTATTTCGTTTTCCACGTTCTTCCGTAAAAAAGAGGCCCGCTCAATTTCCAAGCTCTTTCCCTGCACTTCCTTTGAGCGGGTGGTCCAGGAAAAAAGAGGCAGCCGGAGGGACAATTTGCCCCCATAAACATTCATCAGCCGGTCGAGATGGAAGGGGTCTATCATCCCTTTATTGTAATATGCGCTCAACACAAAATCGGGGTAATATTGTTTGGCCGCCAGATTCTTTTCAAAGCGGGCTTTCCCTTCCATAGCCACAAGCATTTTAATTTCCGGATTGTTCTCGACGGCCAGCTTCAAAATCGAATCGGCGGGCAGACTCCTTTCCGGCTCCTCCGCCATCGGTTCGGGGCGGAGACTGTCGACCGGCACCTTTTCCCCGGCAAGATAGGCCAGCCAGGCGGCCGTTTTTTTCAGCGCCTCGGAGATTTCCAAGTTTTCCGCTTCCAGCTTTACCAGTTCAACCTGCGCCCGTAAGTAGGCGTGGTGCTCTCCTTCGGCCTTCGAGTAGGCCGTGTGGGTTACGCTGACCAATTTTCCCCAGATGAGAAAGGCCCGTTCCAGAAGCGCTTTATCTTTCTGCAGACGGGCCCATTCCCAGTAAGCCTTTTTGGCTTCCGAGCGCTTTTCCAAACGGGTTTGCTTGAAGCCGAATTCTGCTTCGTATTTTTCCTGCCCGGCTATTTTCTTTTTTAGATTAAGCGTTCCAAAAAAGGGGAGTTTTTGGCTTATGCCGAAGACTCTGCCGAGCAGCTTATCCTGAACGATGATACCGCTGGAGCCGGGGGCCGGATAGTCGGCCGGCATTCTGGACAGGTCCACATCCAGCATCGGGTCTTCCCAAGCGCCGGCAGCCTTGCGCATCGCTTCCCTCGATTCCACTAACTTTTGGCCCGCCCGAATTTCTGGGTTGTTCTTTTCCACTTTGGCCAGAAAATCCTTCAATGTCAAAACTTCCTGGGCAGTGGTCGGAACGGCGAAAAGAACCACTGTTAAGGCTGTCGCCATCAAAATACCTTTCATCCCATCCCCCTTAAAGCAATGCATCTGCCAAAGTGTTTATACGTTGCCAGACAATGGGTTATATGCACAAGCCAAAGGGAGTACTGTAGGATATGCTACAATCGCCAAAGCAATTCCTGCAGAAAACAATTCAAGGGAAAACTCGTTGACAAAAAATCAATGGTCTGCGTATTATACAAAGAGCGGTATGAATAGGGTAGCCAAAATACTTTTCCCCCTGCTTTTGGCGTCGTTTCTTTTCAGCCATTGCGAAGTATTTTCCATAGTGGCGCACGGCGCTGAAAAAGCGGCCGGGCAAACCTGTGTCAATCCAAACTGCTGCTGCGACCACGGCGGCCCGGAGGGGAAGGTGGCGGTTTGTGGAATGTGCACCGCTCCTTCGGCAAATCCAAATATTTTAACCACCGACCAATGTTGTTTGTATCAGGCCAACTGCGATCCGAAAAGCGGGCTGCCGCTTCTCTCGGTGAACAAAGACCTGCAGCCGGTCAAAACCGTGAATCGAATTCTCAACTTCGCAGCCGTTTCCATCTTTCATTCGTTCGAAAATCAAATTCAAATTTTCGATTTCAAGCCGGCCGTCTTCCACCCTCCCCAAAACTGATCCTTTCTTAAGCATTGCTCTTAGACCGGTGCTGCGAACTTTGTGGCTACCGGTGATGCTGTTTTTTTTGAAAACACAACCAAGGAAGGGATTGAAATGAAACGTT
The DNA here is from genome assembly GCA_022614805.1 of Candidatus Zixiibacteriota bacterium. Taxonomy (GTDB): domain Bacteria; phylum Zixibacteria; class MSB-5A5; order DSPP01; family DSPP01; genus DSPP01. Next base: position 32,235 of record JAKEHY010000030.1, read on the forward strand.
GGATTTTTCTATTTGCCTTTTTAGGCGTGTTGGAGCTTGCGGCAAAAACGCTAGCCAGTTGCGGGGCGGCGATTTGCCCGCTCAACACGCACCAGAGCTTGAACGGCGGCCAGTTGCAGCTGCGGCTGTCGCACGAGTACATCAACCAGAACGAAATTTACACCGGCTCCAAAAAATCCTTCATCGGAGCTTTGCCCAGCGCCCACGACGAGGTCAAGACCATAAACCAGCGCACGGTGCTGGAGGGGCAGTATGGCATCACAAAGGCGTGGGGGGCGGGCATCGAACTCCCCTTCATTATCCGCGAACACAGCCATATCGAGGACAGCGCGCTGGAGGTTTTCAACTTTGAAGGATTAGGGGACGCCACCATAACCGGGCAGCACGGTTTCAATTTCGGCTCCGTGATTTCCCCCGCCCGGCTCGATTTCAAAGCCGGAATAAAGGTTCCCACAGGCCTGACGGATGCGAAAAATGATGAAGGGGAGCAGGCCGAAGTGACCGTCCAGTCGGGAACGGGGTCGTGGGATGGAATCTTCGGCGCGAATCTGCAGATACCGCTCTTCACGGTTCCGAGCTTATCCGGCGGACTGTACAGCAAACTCCCCTTGAGCGCCGGGGTCAGTTATCGGCTAAGTGGCAAAGGAACCGATGATTACCAATTCGGCAATGAGGTTTTGGCTCACCTTGGTACGGAATACCAGATGTTCCCCCGCCTGTCGCTGTTGTTTCAGGCCAACGGCCGCTGGCAGGACTTTGCGGACGTCGGCGCGACCGGCGAATTCCGTTCCAATACCGGCGGCACCTGGATATATGCCAGTCCGGGGTTGAGTTTCCGTTTAACCGATGCCCTTTCGGCTTACAGCTACGCCCAGATACCAGTTTATCAAAAGGTAAACGGGATTCAGCAGGTCTCGAAGTTGAATTGGCAGTTTGGGTTGACGGCTGACGTGAAAGTGCTGAAGTGAAGGGTAGAATCAACTCTTTATAATCAGCCCCGGCGCTTTTTTCTTCTCCCGGCGGATGTCGTAAAGCTGCCCCAGCTCCATCGCCACCTCCCGGCCGGTGACGGTGCTGTTGGAATGGACGAACGCCACGGTTTCCTCTTTTTCCACCTGCGCGCCGGTTTTTTTCAAAAACTCGAAGCCGACCGTGTAGTCGATTTTATCCTGCACGGTCTTGCGCCCGGCCCCCAGCTCGATGGCCAAAAGCCCGACTTCGCGGGCGTCCAGAGACCAGACCCAGCCGGCCTGCGGGGCGCGCACGGGGATTTGGTATTCCGCCCGGGCGAACAAGCCGGGATTTTCCACCGCGCCGACGAACCCTCCCTGCAGACGCACCAGTTCGCGGAAATGCTGGCGGGCGCTGCCGTCCAAAAGCCGGGCGGAAAGCAGCCGGCGGGCCTCCTTTTCCTCGATTCCGGCCAGGCCCAACATCCGGACGGCCAGGTATTCGGTGACGTGATACAGGTCGGCCTCGAAGCGGCCGGAGAGAAATTCCAAAGCCTCCTTCACTTCCAGAATGTTGCCGACGAAGCGGCCGAGCGGTTCGTCCATTCGAGTGAGAACCGCTTCCGCTTTGACTTTGAACTGGCGGGCGACGGCGCATAGCCAGAAAGCCAATTCCTTTGCCTCTTTGGGGGTGCGCATAAAAGCGCCGCGCCCCACTTTGACGTCGAACAAAATCGCTTCCGCCCCGCCCGCCAGCTTTTTGCTCAAAATCGAGGCGGTGATGAGGGGGATGGAAGGCACGGTGCCGGTGACATCCCGCAGGGCGTAGATTTTTTTGTCCGCCGGGGCGATTTCCACCGTCTGCCCGGCCATAAAGAAATTGTTTCCCCGTAAAATCTCGGTGAACTGCTCGATGGAAAAATCGGTGCGGAAACCGGGGATGGCGGAAAGCTTGTCCAGAGTCCCGCCCGTGTGCCCCAGCCCCCGGCCGGAAATCATCGGCACGGCGACGCCACAGGAGGCAACCCAGGGGGCCAGAACCAAGGAGACCTTGTCGCCGACGCCGCCGGTGGAGTGCTTGTCGATTTTTGGAGCGGGGAGGGAGGATAAATCGAAAACCCGGCCCGATTCGAGCATCGCACGGGTCAAAAAAGTGGTTTCCCGCCGGTCCAAGCCGCGGATGAAGGCCGCCATCAAAAAAGCGGCCATCTGGTAATCCGGAATCGAGCCGCCGGTGTATTCAGAGACGAGGAAACGGATTTCCTCCTCGGACAATTTTTTGCCGTCCCGTTTTTTTGTGATAAGCTCGGCGGTCAAAAACATCAAAACTCCCCCAGGATGGCGGCCGCCGTGGAGCTGCCGAAGCGCTCCGCTCCCGCCTCGTATAGGGTTTGCAAATCCTTTCGGGTGCGGATGCCCCCCGCCGCTTTGATGGGGAAGGACGGGCCGAAGATGCGAAAGAGCAGCTCGACGTCTTCCTTCACCGTTTTCGCGAGAACGCCGGTGGAGGTCTTAATACAGTCCGCCCCGGCGTAAAAGGCCCCCAAAGCCCCCGCAACTTTCAGTTCAGGGGAAAGCAGGGCAAACTCCAGAATCACTTTAAGTCCGACCCCCTCCCACAGCGCCGCTTTTATCTCGAAAATTTCGCAAAAGAAGTCGCTCAACTTCCCTTCAACCAGAAGGGAATGATTCGGTACCATATCCACCTCGGCGGCGCCATCCTGGCAGGCTTCGAGGGCCTGCTTCACTTTGACGGAAAGCTTGTTCTGTCCCAGGGGGAAATCGAGGGTGGAAACCACGCGCGCTTTGGAGCCTGCCAGAGCGGCGGCAAGCGTTGTCCACGCCGGAGAGACACAAACGGCGCCGATTTTATTTTCCACCGCTTCAAAGCAGAGTTTTTCTATGTCGGAACTGGTGGCTTTGAAGTCGAGATTGGTGGACTCCAACTTTTCCGCCGCCGACACTTTCGTCAGCTCCTCCACCACCCGAACGTACGTTTCCGGACTTTTGGCTTTTTGGCGGACGGCTCGCTTGTTTTGCCAGATTGCTTCTTTCCCCAGCTTCTGAAAAACAGAAAGCCACTCCTCGTCGCAGCGCCCCACCAGCCGGGAGAGCCGTCCCGGCTCCAGAACTTCGAGGTCGGCCACTCAACTTCCCGGGCGAAAGGGAGAAGGCAAAAGTTTTTCGAGGGAAGTTTCCTTGGTCAACTCCTCCCGGTTGACTAAAACGATCGGAAGTTTGGCGGCGAATTCAGACAAAACCTGCAAACAGGCGCCGCAGGGATAGGGGAATTTTTCGGAATTGGAAACGACCGCCGCGGCCACGAACTTGCGGCAGCCGGCGGATACGGCGGTAAAGACCGCCGCCCGCTCCGCGCAGATGGTAAGCCCGTAGGAGCCGTTTTCCACGTTCGTTCCGGAATAGACCGCCCGGTCTTCCCCCAAAAGGGCGCAGCCGACGGCGAATTTGGAATAGGGGGAATAGGAATTGGCGAGCGCCTTTTGGGCGGCGGCAATCAGTTTGTCATACGGCCAGGATTTTTTCGGCAAAGCTTTCACCCGCTCCTTTCCATTTCAGGCCGAAAAGTTCCCCAATCGTCGCGCCCAAATCGGCCAGCGATGGGCGCGTCCCCAAATTTATGTCCGATTTCACGTTTGCGCCATAAATTAAAAGCGGCACGTACTCCCGCGAATGGTCGGTGGAAGGGGTGGTCGGGTCGCAGCCGTGGTCGGCGGTGATGAAGACAACGTCATCCTTGCGAAAACGCTGGTCCAAACCGGAGAGCATCCGGTCGAACTCGGAAAGTCCGCCGGCGAACCCGGCGGCGTCGTTGCGGTGCCCCCAGAGAGTGTCGAAATCGACCAGATTGGCGAAGATAAACCCGCCACGAGTCACGGCCAGTTCATCGTAGAGCTTTTCCATCCCATCCCGGTTGCTTTTGGTGTGGATGATTTTGGAAAGCCCCCGTTCGGCGAACAAATCCCCGATTTTGCCGATGCCGACGGTTGGAACGCCGGACGCGTAAAGCAAGTCCAAAACGTTTTCCTCCGGGCAGGGGAGCGAAAAATCCTTCCGGTTGGCGGTCCGTTTGAAGTTCCCCTTTGAATCACCGACGAACGGGCGGGCGATGACCCGCCCAACCCCCCAGGGGCCGGTTAATACTTTTCGCATTTCGGCGCAAATGCGATACAACTCGTCTAATGGAACGGCCTTTTCGTGGGCGGCGATTTGGAAAACGGAATCGGCGGAGGTATAGACAATCAATTTCCCGGCGGCAATATGCTCTTCCCCGAATTCTTCGATAATTTCAGTGCCGGAGGCGGCTTTGTTGCCCAACCAACCCCGTCCGGAAATCCGCTCAAACTCCCGCATAATCTCCGGCGGAAAACCGTTTGGGAAAAGCGGCAAGGGTTTCGGGACGGCCACCCCCATCAGTTCCCAGTGGCCGTTGGTGGAGTCCTTGCCGGCGGATAGGGCTCCCATCTTGCCGTATGCGCCCAAGGCGGCGACGTCGCCGCGCGCTCCGGCGATGGGAATAATTTTCCCCAATCCGAGCCGTTCCAAATTGGGCAGGCGCAACCCCCCGACCGCTTTTGCCAAATTCCCGAGGGTGTTGGAACCTTCATCTCGGTACGCTTTGGCATCCGGCAGTTCCCCCACCCCGCAGGAGTCCAAAACGACGGCGATGGCCCGCATTACTTTTTCAGGCGGGGGTCGGGGGCCGAAAGAATGGAAGCTTTGAAATTCGCCAAAATTTGATTGATGTCGGCCGTATCGAGCGGCTTGGAACTGTCGGCCGCCCAGCTCATATAAAAGCCGATGTTGCGCAGGCTGTCCACGGAAATCCGGGCCTCCTCCCCCGCCCGGCGATATTCCTCAAAAACGGCCTGGATGCAGGTGGAATCGTAGGCTGGTCCGGCCCGCCGGATTAACACCTGCTCCAGCTGGGGGGTGCTTTGCATAACCACCCAGCTCAAGAGCCGGGCCCGGTAGAAGTAGATTAAAACAAAGCCGGCGACGAGCATAACCAGAATAATTCCGGCGGCGATTAAGGCGACGAAACACCCCTTCGGCAGAGCCTTCTTTTGAGTCGGCGCTCCGCTTGGGGGAAGCTGATTCATTCGGGGAAATATGGGGTGCTACGAGCTTTTGGCTTCTTCCACAGTCGCTTCGGCGGTTTTGCCTTTGGCGGCAGCTTTTTCCTGGAAGATTTCCTTATCTCCGGATTTGTCGTATCCGGCGGGGCGCTCCCCTTTTTGCTTTTTTTCTTCTTTCTTTTCTTTTTTCCCGGCTTTCACGGGGGCCAGTCCGATGGAAACCACCGCCACCTCCGCCCCGTCCCCCCGCCGCCGTCCGAGGCGGTAAATGCGGGTGTAACCCCCTTCCCGGTCGGATAATTTGGGAGCGGTTTCGCCAAAAAGCTTCTGGACTGCCGCGGGGGAATAAAGCTGGCGGGCTACTTCCCGCCGGGCGGAGAGGGACTTACCTCCGTTTTTGGCGGTCTGTATCAGCCGGTCCACAAAGGGGGCCAAAGCCCGCGCCTTCGGCCGGGTAGTGACGATGCGGTGGTGCATAATCAGGCTGGCGGCCATATTGGCCAGAAGGGCATCGCGGTGGGTGGCCGTGCGCCCCAGCTTGGGGAGTTTGCGGCCGTGCTTCAATTGTTCCCCTCCGGAAAATAGCGGGAAATGTCCATCCCGAACGAAAGCCCCAGCTCCCCCAAAACCTCGTGCAGCTCGGTTAGGGATTTGCGTCCGAAGTTGCGGAACTCCAGCATCTCCGGCTCGGAGCGGCGCACCAGGTCCCCCAAAGTTTCGATTCCGGCCGCCCGCAGGCAGTTGGCCGAGCGGACCGAAAGCTCCAGCTCTTCCACCCGGGTTTTGAGCAAATTGCGCATCCGCAAAGTCTCCTCGTCCATCTCCTGGTTTTCGTCCATCGCCACGGGGCGCTCGGTTTTTATCAGAACGGAAAGGTGGTCGTTCAAAATCTGGCCGGCATGGCTCAAGGCCTCCTCCGGGGAAACTCCGCTGTCAGTCCAGATTTCCATAATCAGCCGCTCGTAATCCACCCGCTGTCCCAGGCGGGTGTTTTCCACCTGGTAGTTGACCTTGTAGACCGGCGAAAAAAGGGAGTCCAGAAATATCGTCCCCACCGGCGCGCCGGGGCGCTTGTTCTGCTCCGCGGGCACGTACCCCCGCCCGAAGCCGACTTCCAACTCGGCCGAAAACTTGGCATCCTCGGTCAGCTCGCAGATGAACTGGTCCGGGTTCAACAGTTCGACGTCCCCGCCGGTTTCGATGTGGGAAGCCAGCAGCTTCCCTTTCTTGGCCGCCTTCAAATGCATCATCTTGGGGGCCTCGCCGGAGAGCTTGAGCCGCACTTTTTTCAAATTCAAGCAAATTTCCGCCACGTCCTGGTGCACGCCGGGAAGGGTGGAAAACTCGTGCAACACCCCTTCAAAGCGGACCGCCGTGATGGCCGCCCCCTGGATGGAGGAAAGCATTACCCGCCGGAGCGCGTTCCCCAGCGTAATGCCGAAACCCCTTTCCAAAGGCTCCAGAACGAAACGGCCGTAAGTTTTGGAGGCCTCGGCGGCTTCCACTCCGCGCGGCATCTGTATATTTTTCCACTTCATTAAATTGGACTCCTTTTTCTATTTTGAGTACAACTCGACAATCATCTGCTCGGAACACAAAGTCGGAATGTCGGAACGTTTGGGGGCCTCCAAAAGTTCCCCTTCGAGGCGGGCTTTATCCAGCCGGAGGTAGGGAAGCGCCAGCTCCCGCCCCTGTTCCTTCAAGGCTTGGTGAATGATGTCCAGGTTGCGGCTTTGCTCCCGCACCCGGATGACCTCCCTCGGCGCAACCGGGTAGGAGGGAATGTCGACGACCCGCCCTCCCACGGTAAAATGGCGGTGGCGCACCAGCTGGCGGGCCGATTTGCGGGAGGGGGCGAAACCCAGTCGGTAGACGACGTTGTCCAGCCGGCATTCCAGCAACATCAAAAGATTTTCCCCCGTGATTCCGGCCATCCCGTCGGCCCGCTGGAAGAGATTGTGAAACTGGGTTTCCAAAAGCCCGTACAGCCGCCGGACTTTCTGCTTTTCACGCAGCTGCAGGCCGTACTCCGAACCTTTGCGCCGTCCGCTGCGGGAGGCGCCGTGCTCGCCGGGGGAGTAGCCCCGGCGCTCGAAGGCGCACTTGTCCGAAAAGCAGCGCGTCCCCTTCAGAAAAAGTTTTTCCCCTTCCCGGCGGCAGAACCGGCAGGAAGGCCCTACGTAACGGGCCATTTCAACTCCTGAATTTTCAACTACACCCTCCTGCGCTTCGGCGGCCGGCAGCCGTTGTGGGGGAGCGGGGTCACGTCCTTTATGGCGGAAACTTCCAGCCCGGCGGCCGCCAGCGAGCGGATGGCCGCCTCCCGGCCGGCGCCGGGGCCTTTCACCCAGATTTCCACTCTCTTCACTCCTATCTCCAAAGCCTCCCTGGCGGCCACGTCCGCCGCGACCTGGGCGGCAAAGGGGGTCGATTTTTTTGAGCCCTTGAAGCCGCTCCGGCCGGCCGAGGAGGCGCACAAAACCGCCCCGGACGGGTCGGTGATGGTGACGATGGTGTTGTTGAAAGTGGCCTTGATATGGGCCACGCAAATACCTTCAATCCGCCGCTGCCTTTTTTTCGTTTTCTTTTTTACCTCTTCCGCCATCAAATCTCCAAATGTATTGAGTTTTTACTAATCTCTATTCTCCAATCTCTAATCTCTGTTTTACGTGGGTCCCGGTGGGGGTTTTTTCATTCCCCCGACCGTTTTGCGCGGCCCCTTGCGGGTGCGGGCGTTGGTCTTGGTGCGCTGCCCCCGCACGGGCAGCCCGCGGCGGTGGCGCAGCCCCCGGTAGGAGCCGATGTCCACCAGCCGCTTGATGTTTTGCGAAATCTCCGCCCGCAGGGCTCCCTCCACCTTGTACTCCGACTCGATGACTCCCCGAAGTTTGGCAACCTCCTCTTCGGAAAGGGCGGCGACGCGGGTGTCCGGATTGACCCCGGTCTTTTTCAAAATCTGGCGGGCCGTGGTCGGACCGATGCCGAAGAGGTAGCGCAGTCCGATTTCAATCCGCTTGTCGCGCGGCAAATCCACGCCGGCAATGCGCGCCACGGCCTACCCCTGCCTCTGCTTGTGGCGCGGATTTTTGCAAATGACCACCAGGCTCCCCTTGCGGCGGATGATTTTGCAATGGACGCAGCGCACCTTTATGGATGAACGCACTTTCATTTTCGCCTCATTTGTAGCGGTACACGATGCGCCCCCGCGTCAAATCGTAGGGGGAAAGCTCCACCGTGACTTTGTCCCCCGGCAAAATGCGGATGTAATGCATCCGCATCTTTCCGGAGATGTGGGCCAGCACCTGATGCCCGTTGTCCAGTTCCACTTTAAACATCGCGTTGGGCAGGGGCTCGATGACCTTCCCCTCCACCTGAATGGTCTCCTCTTTCGCCATTCCTACGGCCGGGTCAAAACCAAAGGGCCCTTTTCGGTCGCCGCCACGGTATGCTCGAAATGGGCCGAGACGCTGCCATCCTTGGTCACGATGGTCCAGCCGTCCGGCCGGGTTTCCACCGGCCCCCCCCCCAAATTCACCATCGGCTCGATGGCGACCACCAAACCCGGCTTGATTTCCAAACCCGTCCCCGCCCGGCCGAAATTCGGAACGGCCGGCTCCTCGTGCATCGAGCGGCCGATGCCGTGTCCGACCAAATCCCGCACCACCGAAAAACCCTTTTCCTCCACCTTCCGCTCGATGGCGGAAGAAACGTCTCCGAGGCGGTTGCCGACCCGAAAAAAATCAAGCCCGCAATATAACGATTCTTCGGCCGTGCGCAAGAGCTGCGCCACCTCTTCCGGCACCTTTCCCACCGCCAGGCTGAAAGCCCCGTCGGCAAAATAGCCTTCTTTCAAAACGCCGACGTCGAGCGAGACCACCTGCCCCTCCCGGATGACCCGCTCCCCGGGAATGCCGTGCACCACCTCGCTGTCGATGGAGACGCAGATGGAGGCGGGATAGCCGCGGTATCCCTTGAAGGCCGGTGTGCCCCCTTCCCGGCGGATGAACGCTTCCGCCAGCCGGTCCAGCTCCTTCGTTTTGACGCCGGGCGCCACCTTTTGTTTCAGCATTTCCAAAGTCTCCGCCACGATTCGGCCCGACTCCCGCATCTTTTCTATTTCCCGTTCGGATTTCAATTCAACCATCAACTTTTTGGGATTTGCCTTTCGCCGCCTCGAACACCGCCGCCAGTTTGGCGGTCACGTTCTCCGGCGGCTGGTCGCCATTCACACGGACCAGCTTGCCCTGCTTTTCGTAGTAACGCATGACCGGAGAGGTCTGTTCCCGATAAACCGCGAGCCGTCTGGCGACCACTTCCGGCCGGTCGTCGGTGCGCGCCTCCAGCCGGGTCCCGCACCGGTCGCAGACACCTTCTTTTTTGGAGGGCAAGGTCTCCCGGTGGTAATTGGCCCCGCAGCCGGGGCAGGAAAGCCGCCCGGAGATGCGCCGGATGATGATTGCATCCGGCACCTCCAGCAAAACGGCTACGTCGACGGATAGGTTCCGCACCGCCAGCATGGCATCCAGGCCGACGGCCTGCTCCTCCGTTCGGGGAAACCCGTCCCACAGGTAGGCCACATCCGGTTTGAGATGGGAGGAGACCATCTCCAGAATCAGCTTGTCCGGCACCAGCTCCCCCTTCTCCATAAATTTTTTCGCTTCCATCCCCAGTTTGGTTTTGTTTTTCACTTCCTCGCGCAAAATGTCGCCGGTCGCCAGATGCTGAAACCCGAGACGGTCGGCCAGGGCCGCCGCCTGGGTCCCCTTGCCGGAGCCGGGCGGTCCCAAAAGCACCGCCTGCATCAGCCCACCAGGCTCCGGCCGCGAATGCGCCCCTTTTTCATAAACCCTTCGTAGTGGCGCATCAGCAAATGGGATTCAATCTGCTGCAGGGTGTCCAGGGCCACGCCGACCACGATCAAAACCGACGTGCCGCCGAAATAGAAGGTGATGCCGAACCGGCGGATTAAAATTTCCGGGATGATGGCGATGAGGGCGAAAAAGATGGCCCCCGGCAGGGTGATGCGGGTCAAAACCCGGTCGATGTACTCGGAGGTTTTTTTGCCGGGGCGGATGCCGGGAATGAAGCCCCCCCCCTTGCGCATGTTGTCCGCCAGGTCGACCGGGTTGAAGACGATGGCGGTGTAAAAGTAGGCGAAGAAAACGATTAACAGGCCGTAGATGAGGGAGTAGGTGAAGCCGCCCGGGTTGAAAATGGCGTTGACCGCATCCACCACCCCTTCAATCGGCACGAAGCTGGCGAGCGTGGTGGGGGCGAACATGATCGACTGGGCGAAGATGATGGGGATGATGCCCGCGGTGTTGACCGAAAGGGGAATGTGGGTTGACTGCCCGCCGTAGATTTTCCGGCCGACCACCCGCTTGGCGTACTGCACCGGAATCCGGCGCTGGGCCCGGGTGACGGCGACTACGGCCGCGATCATGCCGACCATAATCAAAACCAAAAGCAGCTCGGAGAACAAATTCCGCCGCCCGGCGAAAAGCTCCTCCAGCTCCTGAATCGTGCCGGGGAAAAAGCGGGCCACGATGCCGATGAAAATGATGAGCGAAATGCCGTTGCCGATTCCCTTGTCCGTGATTTGTTCCCCCAGCCACATTATGAAAATGGTGCCGGCGGTGAAGGTGAGCATAATCATCAAGGTAAAACCGAGCCCGGAGCTGGGCACGATGGGGAGCCCCCCGGCCGTCTGGGCCGCCAGGTACTGGGCCGTGCCGAACGACTGGGCCGCCGCCAACAAAACCGTTCCGTAGCGGCTGTACTGCACGATTTTTTTCCGTCCCTCTTCCCCCTCCTTTTGCAGCCGTTGGAAGTAGGGGACGACGGCGGTCAGAAGCTGCATAATGATGGAGGAGGAGATGTAGGGCATTATCCCGAGGGCGAAAATGGACATCTTGACGAAGGCGCCGCCGACAAAAAGGTCGTAGAGGCCGAAAAGTCCCCCCCCGCCGCCGGTGGCGAAAAACTGGGAAAGGGCCTGCGAGTCGATGCCCGGCGCCGGAATGTGGCCGCCGATGCGGTAGACCACGAGCAGGGCCACGGTGAAGAGCAGCCGGTCGCGCAATTCCTTGATTTTGAAAATCGAGCCGACGGCGCTAAACATTCAAAACTTCCGTCTTTCCACCGCGGGCTTCAATTTTCTCTTTGGCCAAACGGGAAAAGGCATGGGCGGCAATGACGAGATTGGGAGGGGGCTCGCCATCCCCCAAAATTTTCACCGGACAATCGGCCCGCGCCAGAAGCCCGGCTTCCCGAAGGGCTTCCGGGCCGACGGCGTCTGTCTTCTTCAAACGGGCCAAATCGGAGAGGTTGACAATCTGATAAACTTTTTTATCGAGCGACTTAAACCCCCGCTTGGGAACCCGCCGGTAAATCGGCATCTGCCCCCCCTCCCCGTACGGTTTGGAACGCCCGCCGGAGCGGGCCAGTTGTCCTTTGTGCCCGCGGGTGGAGGTTTTGCCATGGCCGGAGCCGGGCCCCCGTCCCACCCGCTTCCGCTTTTTTGCCGCCCCCTTCGGCGGCTGCAATTCGGAAAGACGCATTACACCCGCTCCACGCTCAAAAGATGCCGCACGGCGTACACCATTCCCCGAATCTGGGGGGAGTCGCTGCGGATGACGGTCTGGTTCGTTTTCCGCAACCCCAGCGCATGGGCGACTTTGCGATGCACCTCTTTTTCCCCCGCGAGGCCCCGTTTCAACGTAATTCTCAACTTAGACACCGGCCGCCTCCTCGGTCTCTTTCAGTTTCGATTTCTCCACAAAATGGCGCATCACGGAAAGCCCGTTCAAAGTCGCCTTGACCACGTTGTGGGGGTTGGCGGAGCCGAGCGACTTGGTCAAAATGTCCTGCACCCCGGCGACTTCCAAAACCGCCCGCACCGGCCCGCCGGCAATCACGCCGGTGCCCGGCGAGGCGGGACGCAAAAGCACCCGCGCCGAACCGAAGGCGCCGATGACCTGGTGGGGAAGGGTTCCTTCCACGAGCGGAACTTTCAACATCTCCTTGCGGGCCGCCTCGTGCCCCTTGCGGATGGCGTCCGCCACTTCCCCCGCTTTGCCGAGGCCCACGCCGACCTGCCCCTTTTTGTCGCCGACCGCCACCAGGGCGGTGAAGGAAAAACGCCGCCCCCCCTTGACCACCTTGGCGACCCGGTTGACGTGTATCACCCGCTCTTCAAACTCCAGGGGGGTTTGTTCGAACCCTTCATCCCTCCGTTCCCTTCTCGGTTTCAAAACTTAAGCCCTCCTTCGCGCGCCCCTTGGGCCAGCTGCCTCACCCGGCCGTGGTAGCGGTAGCGGTTGCGGTCAAAAACCACTTTTTCTATCCCTTTGGAGCGGGCCAGCTCCGCGAGCGCCTTTCCCAGCATTTTGGCCCGGGCGCTTTTCGTGGCCGGACCGGCCAGTTTCTCCCGCACCGCGGATGAAAGGGTGGAAAGGCTGGTCAACGTTTTTCCGTTCACGTCATCCACCAGCTGGGCGTACAGTTGCTTCAAGCTGCGAAAAACCGAAAGGCGCGGCTTTTGGGGCGTGCCGAAGATTTTGGCCCGCACCCGTTTTTTTCTCCGCTCCGATTTCTCCTCTTGTAATTTGCTTCCTTCTGCCATACGCTCTTATGCCGCCGTCTTGCCGGCCTTGCGGCGGATTTTTTCCCCTTCGTACTGGATTCCCTTCCCCTTGTACGGCTCCGGCGGCCGCAGGCCGCGGATTTTCGCCGCCACCTCCCCGACCAGTTCCCGGTCCACGCCGGAGACGACCACCCGGGTCTGGTTTTCGACGGTGATTTTGATTCCCTCCGGCGGGCGGATGAGAATCGGATGGGAATATCCCAAAGAAAAACTGACCAGTTTGCCGGATGCCTCGGCCCGGTAGCCGACTCCGACGATGAGCAAAACTTTGGAAAACTCTTTGAAAACGCCGGTGACCATGTTCGCCAGAAGCGCCCGGGAGAGGCCGTGCAGGCTCTTGTGCAGGCGCGACTCCCCGTTGCGCCGGACGACCAACTTTCCGTCCGACTGCTCCACGCTTACTTCCGGACGGAAGCTGCGGGTCAAACTCCCCTTGGGACCTTTCACGCTCACCTCCGTTCCGGCAATGTTGACGGAGACTCCGGTCGGAACGGCAACCGGCAATTTTCCTATACGCGACATATTTTCACCAGACCTGCAGCAAAACCTCTCCCCCCACTCCCTGCCTCAACGCTTCCGGGTGGGCCAAAACCCCCCTCGAGGTTGAAACCACCGTCATTCCCAGCCGGCGTCCGAAGGTGGCCAGCCTTTCCGTATCGGCGTAAACCCGGCGTCCCGGTTTGGAAACCCGTTTCAGACCGGTAATCATCGGCACTCCTTCCTTGCCGAAGCGCAAAGCCGCCCGTAAAACCGGCTTTTTTTCCCCCAGCCGGGCATAGCCGCGGATGTAGCGGTGTTCGTACAAAACTTTCAAAATTGCTTCCCGCAGGCCCGAATAGGGGAACTCCACCCGCACTTGGCGGGCTTTGTTGGCGTTGCGCAGCCGCGTGAGCATATCCGCGACCGGGTCGGTCATCATCTTACCAGCTCGCTTTCACCACGCCGGGAATTTCCCCCGCCAGGGCCATCTGGCGGAAGCAGATTCGGCAGATGCCGAACTTGCGCAGAAAACCGCGCGCCCGCCCGCAGCGCCAGCAGCGGTTGTGGCGCCGCACGGCGAATTTCGGCGTCTTCTTCCATTTTTCAATCATACAGGTTCGGGCCATCTTGTTTTGCCTTTCTTAACTCGCCTCTTTGGACACCCGTTTTGCGGCGGGCTTGGCCGGGCTGCCGAAGGAGGGTAGCCTAGTCGAAGCCCCGGGGGCGGCAAACGGCATTCCCAATTCCTTCAACAGTTGAAACCCCTCTTCGTCGGAGGGGGCCGTGGTCACCAAAGTCACGTTCATCCCCCGGATTTTTTCGATTTTGTCATAGTCTATTTCCGGGAATATAATCTGTTCCTTCAAACCGAGGGTGTAGTTTCCCCGGCCGTCGAAGCCGTCCGGAGGCAGCCCGCGGAAGTCCCGGATGCGGGGGACTGCCACGTTGGTCAGCCGGTCGAAAAATTCGTACATCACGTCCCCCCGCAAAGTGACGGTCAAACCGATGGGGACGCCGGCCCGCAGCTTGAAGTTGGAAATCGACTTTTTGGCCCGGCGCACGGCCGGTTTGCGGCCGGTGATGGCGGAAAGCTCGGCGGCGGCGGAGTCCAGGGCTTTCGGATTGGCTAACGCTTCCCCCAAACCGATGTTCAAAACGATTTTGGAAAGCCGCGGCACGGCGAGGGGATTTTTTTTGCCGAGGCGGGCCGAAAGGGCCGGGATGACCCGGTCGCGATAGTGGACCAAAAGCCGCGGGACGACGCGCTGGCGCGGCGGGGCCGCCTCGGCGGGAGCCGCGGCTCCCTTCGCTTCCTTTTCTTTCGATTCCTTGGCCGGTTTTCCCTTGGGCGCTTTGGCCTGCGCCGGCTGGGCCGGTTGTTTTTTCTTTTCTTTCTCTTCCGCCATCATTGTATTTGCTTATTTTTTGATTTGTTGATTTTGTGATTTAAAAATCAACAAATCATTAAATCATAAAATCACTCAATCTTCAAATCTCTCAATCTCTAAATCATTTCCCCGCAATTCTTGCAAACCCTCGCCCGGTCCGATTTTCCGATTCCGGAGGATTCCGAAACCCGCGTGCCGACGGCGGTCGGCTGGGAGCACTTGGGACAGACCAGCCGGACGTTGGAAATATGCATCGAACGCTCCCGCTGGATGATGCCCCCTTTCGGGTTTCGTTGAGTGGGGCGGGAATGCCGTTTGATTAAGGTGGTTCCCTCCACCACCACCCGGTTTTTTTCCGGAAAAACCTTCAGAATCTTTCCGGTTTTTCCCCGGTCCTCGCCGGTCAAAACTTTTACGACGTCTCCTTTTTTAACCCGCATTTACAAAACCTCCGGCGCCAAAGAAATGATTTTGGTGAACTGGCGATCGCGCAGCTCCCGCGCCACCGGCCCGAAAATGCGGGTGCCGCGGGGCTCCTTCTGCTCGTCGATTAAAACCGCGGCGTTGTCCGAAAAACGGATGTAGGAGCCGTCCTTCCGCCGGATTTCCCGCCGGGTGCGCACCACCACGGCACGGACGACGTCCGATTTTTTGACCGGGGCGCCGGCGATCGCCTCCTTGACCGTGCCGACGATGATGTCCCCCACCCGGGCGTAGCGCTGGCCGGAATGCCCCAGAATGCGGAAGCAGCGCACGATGCGGGCGCCGGAGTTGTCCGCCACGGTCAAGCGGGTGTATTCCTGGATCATTTCGAGCGCTCCAGAATTTCCACCACCCGCCAGCGCACGAGTCGCGAAAGCGGCCGGGCCTCCATCACCCGGACTTTGTCCCCCTCCTTGGCCCCCAAGAGGTCGCGGGCGTAGAGCTTGGTTCTCCGCCGAACCACCTTTTCATAGCCGGGATGGCGGAAGGTGCGATCCACCCCCACCACCACCGTTTTCTGCATCCGGGCCGAAAGCACCACCCCCACCCGGCTCTTGCGCTCGTTGCGGCTCGTTTTTTCGACCATACCTAACTTTTCTTCCCGCCCGTTTTTTCGGTTATCGAGGCGGGCTCGGCCAGCCGCCGCAGACCCCGCTCATGTTCCCGCAAAACGGTTTTAATGCGCGCCATCTGCCGGCGCAGGGTGCGCAGCCGGACGGGGTTGTCCAGCTCCTTGCTGGAGCGGGAAAGGCGCAGGTTGAAAACCTCCTCCTTGTGCTCCGCCAGCTTCTGCATCAGTTCTTCGCGGGAAAGCTCCCGCAGCCGTTCCAGCTTTTCCATTATCCCATTCCGGTTTCGGCCCGGGAGACGAAGCGGCTTTTAATCGGCAGTTTCCGTCCCGCCAGGGTCAGGGCCTCCTTGGCCAAATCGAGCGGCACGCCCTCCAACTCGAAAAGCACCCGCCCCGGCTTCACCACCGCCACCCAGTATTCCGGATTCCCTTTTCCCTTCCCCATCCGGGTCTCGGCCGGTTTGACCGTGACCGGCTTGTCCGGAAAAATGCGAATCCAGACTTTTCCACCCCGCTTGATGTAGCGGGTCAGGGCGACGCGGGCGGCCTCAATCTGTTTGTTGGTAATCCAGGCCGCCTCCAAGGCTTTCAGCCCGTACTCGCCGAAAGCCACGGTGGCCCCCCGGTAGGACTTTCCCCGCCGGCGGCCGCGTTGCTGCTTCCGGTATTTGACCCGTTTGGGCAAAAGCATTACGATTTATCCTTTTCAGAAGCCGAAGCCTCTTTCAAACTCTCTGTCGTTGGCTTGGCTGGCGTAGAACCGGCTGGCCTCTCCCTCGGCTCCGGGGGACGGGCTTCCCGTCTTCCTCCCGAACGGTCGGGACCCCGTCCCTGCCGACCTCCCCGCCGTTCCGGCCGCGGCCCTCTTTCCTCCCGCCGGTCCCGCCCCCGGCGGCCATCCTCCTCGGCCCGCATTGTCGGACGATGTTCTTCGGCTCCCTGCCAGTCCAAAACCTCGCCGCGGCAAATCCAGCATTTGACCCCGATGGTGCCGTAGGTGGTGTGGGCCGTTGCGGTGGCAAAATCGATGTCCGCCCGCAGGGTATGCAGCGGTACACGCCCTTCCATATATTTCTCGCTGCGGGCAATCTCGGCCCCCGCCAGCCGCCCGCCGCAGATGATTTTTATTCCTTCGGCTCCCATCTTCCGGGCGGAGGCAATCGATTTCTTCATCGCCCGGCGGTAGGAGACCCGTCCCTCCAGCTGGCGGGCGATTCCTTCGGCCGTCAGCCGGGCGGAGAGCTCCGGGCGCTTCACTTCGACGATGTTGATGGTGATGTCTTTCTTGGTCAAAAGGGCCAGTTCCTCTTTCAGCTTGTCCACTTCCGCCCCCTTGCGGCCGATGACGATGCCGGGGCGGGAGGTGTGTATGTTCACCGTCACTTTGGTGGGGTAGCGCAGAATCTCGATTTCGGAAATTCCGGCGTTCTCCAGCCGGCGGTGGGTATAGCGGCGGATTAAGTTATCCTCCTGCAAAAGCTGGGAAACCCCCCGGGAGGCGAACCACTTGGAGCTCCAGGAGCGGATGACCCCCAGCCGCAGGCCGATCGGATTGGTTTTCTGCCCCATTACGTTTTCGCCTTCTTGGTCTTAGCTTTCCCTGGCCGGGCAGGCTCTTCCACTTTTTTCTTCTCTTCCGGTTTTTCGGCTGCCGCAAGGGCACCGGCCGCTTTGGCCTCCGGTTTCGCCGGTTTGGCCGTTTTTGTTTTAATTGACGGCGACCTCGGCGCCTCCGCCTTCGGCTCGCCTTCCACCACTACCGTTATGTGGCTGGTTCGTTTGCGGATGCGGTAGGCCCGCCCCATCGACACCGCCCGGAAGCGCTTCCAGATGGGGCCGCCGTCGACAAAGAGGGTTTTAATCCGCAAATCCTCCGGGTGAATTTTGGCGGTTCCTTCCTCCGCCAAGACGTTGGAGGCGGCCGATTTTATCGTCTTCTGCAAAGGCACCGCGGCCGCTTTGGGAACGAAGTTCAAAATCTCAATCGCCTCGTTCACGGGCTTTCCCCGCACCAGCTCCGCCACCCGGCGAAGCTTGCGGGCCGACATCCGCACGAATCGGGCGCGCGAGGTCGCTTCCATTACGACTCGCCTTTCTTCGCTTCAGGGGCTGGCGCGGCAGCCGGCGCCCCCGGACCTCCCCGCGGGCCTCCCCGGGGAGCGGCCGCCGCGGCGGCGGCTTCCGCCGCGACCCTGGACAACTTGCCCGAATGTCCCCGGAATGTCCGGGTGGGGGCGAACTCCCCTAACTTGTGGCCGACCATGTTCTCGGTTATGTAGACCGGGATGAACTTGTTGCCGTTGTGCACGGCGAAGGTGAAGCCGACGAACTCCGGCGGGATGGTACAGCGCCGCGACCAGGTTTTAATCACGGTCTTGACCCCCGTATCCGCCAGCTTCTTCACTTTTTCAAAAAGTTTCGGCTCGACAAAGGGCCCTTTTTTCAGCGAACGGGTCATACGGCTACTTCCGTCTCCTTAAGATGTACTTGTCCGAGGGGTTCTTCTTTCTCCTCGTTTTGTATCCTTTGGCCAGCTGTCCCCAGGGGCTGCAGGGATGCCGCCCGCCGGAGGATTTTCCTTCCCCGCCTCCCATCGGATGGTCGACCGGGTTTCTGGCGACGCCGCGCACGTGGGGGCGCCGCCCCAGCCAGCGGGAGCGTCCCGCTTTTCCGAGCGAAATGTTTTCGTGTTCCAGCATCCCCACCTGGCCGACGGTGGCGTAATTTTCCAACCGGACCAAGCGAATTTCTCCGGAGGGGAGACGCAAGTGGGCAAAATCCCCCTCCTTGGCCACCAATTGCACCAAGGCCCCGGCAGCGCGGGCCAGTTGACCCCCCCGGCCGGCTTTCAGTTCCACGTTGTGGACGACCGTTCCCAAAGGAAGCCGGGAAAGGGGCAAGGCATTGCCGACGGCAATCTCGGCCTCATCCCCCGCGGCAACCCGCTGGCCGGCCGAAAGCCCGTCCGGCGCCAGAATGTAGCGCTTTTCCCCGTCGGCGTAGTGCAAGAGCGCTATCCGGCAGGTGCGGTTCGGGTCGTATTCGATGGCCGCGACTTTGGCCGAAATCCCGCTTTTGTCGCGCCGCAGAAAATCCACCTTCCGGTAGGCCTGCCGGTGGCCGCCGCCGAGATAGCGGGAGGTCACCCGCCCCTTGTTGTTCCGCCCGCCGGACTTGCGCAAAGACTCCAGAAGCGATTTTTCCGGGACGGTCTTGGTCAGTTCGTCGAACCCGTACACCGTCTTGAAACGGGTTCCCGGCGTCACCGGCTTGAAACTTTTAATTCCCATACTTAGAATGAACTCCGTTTATCTCGAATCATCACAAACTCTCGAAGGCCTCGATTTTTTCCTCTTTTTTCAAGGTCACGACCGCCTTTTTCCAGTTCGGCCGCCTCCCTTCCTCCCGGCGGAAACCGAATCTTTTCGTCTTCCCCCGCACCACCATCGTGGCGACGCCGGTGACGTGGACTTTGAACAACTGCTCCACCGCCCGCTTCACCTCATGCTTGTTGGCGTCGGCGGCGACCCGGAAGATGTATTTGTTGTCCTTGTCCTTCATCAAGACCCCCTTTTCGGTAATCAGGCGGGCCACGATGACCTCTTGGGGGTCTCTCATACAAAAGTTTCCGCCAAAGTCCGGTAACCGGAAGCCGTCACCACCACCCAGTCGGCCCAGACCAAATCGTAGGGGGTTGCCAGAACCGCCCGCTTGGACAAAACGTAAGGAAGGTTGCGGCTCGATTTCTCCAGATTGCTTTTCCCTTCCCATAAAAACAAAACCTTTCCCTCCGAAACGCCCAACCGGTTAAATAGCTGCGAGATGGTTTTCGTTTTCGGAACTTCCAAATCAAAATCTTCCACCACCAAAAACTTGTTTTCCGCCGCCTTGGCCGAAAGGGCCGATTTCAAAGCCGCCCGGCGCATTTTTTTGGGGAGTTCCATCCGCCAGCTTTTCGGTTTGGGCCCGAAGGCACGTCCCCCTCCCACCCACACGGGGGAGGTGTTGGAGCCGGCCCGGGCCCGCCCGGTTCCCTTCTGCCGCCACGGTTTGGCCCCTCCGCCGGACATCTCCGCCCGGCTTTTCACCATCGAAGTCCCCTGCCTTTGGTTCGCCAGGTAGGCGACCACGGCCTGGTGCAAAACCGCCCCGTTCGGCTTTTGGGCGAAAAGTTCGTCCGCCAAATCTAATTTGGAGATTTCCGCTCCTTCTTTATTGTAAACTTTCGCTTCCGCCATCACTTTTCTTTCGGCTTCTTGAACCGTTCCGAGGCCGGCTCGACGATTTCAAGCTTCACCAGGCCGTTCGGCTTTCCGGGAACTGCTCCTTTGACCAAAACGGCGTTGTGTTCCTTGTCCACTTCCACCACCGTCAGGTTTTTTACCGTGACCGTGGCCCCTCCCATCCGCCCCGCCATCCGTTGCCCGCGGAAGGTGCGGGAGGGAAACGAAGAAGCGCCCACCGAGCCGGGGGCGCGGTGCCGGTCGGATTGGCCGTGGGTCTTCGGTCCGCCGGCGAAATGATGCCGCCGCACGGCCCCCTGAAAGCCGAGCCCCTTGGAAATGCCGCTCACTTTGATGATGTCGCCGGGATGCAGAACCGAAACGTCCAAAACCTGGCCGGCTTCAAAATTCTCTCCGTCCTCCGGCTTTAATTCCGCGAGCCAGCGCGTGGACTCCAGCCCGGCTTTTTTCAAATGACCGGACAAAGGTTTGTTGATTAGATTTTTCCGTTTTTCGCCGAAGGCCACCTGCACCGCCCGGTAGCCGTCTTTCTCCGCGGTCTTGACCTGCGTAACATGGCAGGGGCCTGCCTCGATGACCGTCACCGGGACGGAGGCGCCGTCCTCGGCATAAACCCGGGTCATTCCCACTTTTTTCCCCAAAAACTGCTTCATACTTTTATTTCCACGTCCACTCCCGCCGGCAACTCCAGCTTGATCAAGGCATCCACGGTCTGGGCCGTGGAATCGTAAATGTCGATGAGCCGTTTGTGCAGGCGGGTTTCAAACTGCTCCCTCGATTTTTTGTCCACATGCGGCGAGCGCAAAACCGTAAACAGGGTCCGCTTGGTCGGGAGCGGAAACGGCCCCACCAGCCGGGCCCCCGTGCGCAAAGCCGTGCGGGCGATTTCCTTGGCCGATTTGTCCACGGCGTAGTGGTCGAACCCCTTCAGCCGTATCCGAATTTTTTGTCCCTGCGGCAATGCCATACCAGCTCCTTGTTCCCTCTCCTATATCTTCTCTATTTTTCTGAATTAGTTTCTTTCGGAAGAACCTCTACTACTCAATCACCTGGGCGACGACGCCGGCGCCCACCGTGCGCCCCCCTTCCCGGATGGCGAAGCGCAGCTCCTTCTCCATCGCGATGGGCTGTATCAGCTCCACCTCCATCTGGATGTTGTCCCCCGGCATCACCATCTCAATCCCTTCCGGCAGCTGGACGACACCGGTCACGTCCGTGGTTCTGAAATAGAATTGCGGCCGGTACCCCTTGAAGAAAGGAGTATGTCTTCCCCCTTCTTCTTTGGTCAGAACGTACACCTCCGCCTTGAACTTCGTGTGCGGGGTGATGGATCCCGGCTTGGCAATCACCATCCCCCGTTCCAATTCATCCTTCTCAATGCCCCGGAGCAGAAGTCCGACGTTGTCCCCCGCCTCGGCATAGTCCAATAGCTTTCTGAACATTTCTACACCGGTGACGACGGTCTTCTTCGTCTCCTTGATGCCGACCCGTTCCACCTCATCTCCAACCTTAATCTTACCCCGGTCAACCCGGCCGGTGCCGACCGTGCCTCTGCCGGTGATGGAGAAGACATCCTCCACCGGCATAAGGAAGGGCTTGTCCACGTCCCGCTTGGGAGTCGGAATGTA
>JAKEHY010000004.1 GCA_022614805.1 Candidatus Zixiibacteriota bacterium
CCTCCTTGACCAATTATACCTCTCCAAATCTTAAGTGGGGCACGGCAAGGCCCTATTGGAAAATGCTCTTCCTGTCAACAAAAGGAACCCAAACGATTCATAGTCCCACCAGTGTCAAATAAACTCATCGAACAAAATACATTTCTTCACAAACTGTGGCTTATCGCCAGAGAAAAATTACCTTATGCAAAACGGATAGTTTTTATAGGTTATTCTTTCTCACCAATTGATTTTTATGCTGAATGGCTTTTTCGACAACTTCGCTTTTCGACACATGATATGCCCGAAATTATCGTGGTCAACCCTGAAATGTTTAAAAAGGGAAGTCCGGTCTCTAAGAGATACAAAACCATTTTCAAAGATTTTAAACTTGTCAAATATCGAACTCTGGCTGATTTTGCCAAGGAATGGAGATATTGACATTCACTAAATATCATCGCACGGTTGACTCAAAACTAAGCCCGAGAAAATTGAACCCCTTAAACAATCTTCAAGGGTGAAAGATTAAAAAAGAGGCGCCCCAGAAGGAGCGCCTCGAAATCAAGCCGAATCCGGCCTAAAATCCGCAGACGAACGAACTTTGGCCCGAAAAGGTTAGTTGCACCAGGGTAACTATGTCCGAGCCGGACCAAACCCCGTCGCAGTTCAAATCGGCGGCCATTGCGTCGGGAACCGGCTGCCCGCTGAAAATAAAGCCCACAAGCATCACCACGTCGCTGCCGCTATAGACTCCGTCGCCGTTTATATCCCCGCGCAAACTGGTGCCGGCCGGCAGGGTCAGATTAAAGCCCGCCAGCGAACCGCCGGACAAATCGACACTTTGGGAGGCGCTGGCGCCAGCGGTGACGGCCGATACGGTGTATGAACCGGAAGCAAGCCCCTCGACGATAAAGCCCCCGTCCGGGAGCGAAAGGGCCGCCCCTTCGACCGTGCCGCCGCCGGAAACGGTAACCAAAGCCCCCGCTTCCGGCATCCCGGAGTTGGAGGAAACGCTGCCGGCAAGCGTATGGGCCGTGGAATCTTTTTTCTCGAGGGCAAAGTTTATCCCGGAAGCGTCCGGCGTGATTTGGGTGGCCTCTTCAAAGCGGTGGACGTTGTCGTAGATTTCCCCTTTATACCCGCGCGCCCAGGCCAAAACGAAGTAGGGGATTTTGGGCAGCTGCTCAAGGAGGTAGCTGCCGGTGGAGTCGGTGTAAGCAAAGCGGACGACCCGATGGTCGAGGGTGGAATCGAAGCCGACGGCGGCCACGACGGCACAGCCGATCGGTTCTCCGGTGGAATCATCCGTAACCATACCGCTAATCATACCCAAATCGGGCGGCGGCACCGGCCGCAATCGCAGGTTGATGTTGGGAGTGTTTTCGTCTGCGCGAACCTCGACCGGTTCCGGATAAACGGCCGCATAAAAGCCGCGCGCCACGGCCGCGACTTTGTAAAAGCCGGCCGGCAAGGGGCCGATTCGATAGTTACCGGCCTCATCGGTCAAAGTCGAGCCGAAGCCGAAACCGTCCTGCTGGCGGGCCACCACCAAAGCGTGCGGAATGGGCAAGCCGTCGGCGGCGTTGGTCACCTGTCCGGAAATCGAGCCAAAACCAATCGAAATCGGACGCAAAGCAATATCAACGTTGGAAACGGTGTCATACGCATCAACCCGCACCGGATTGCCGGGATATTCTCCCGGGGCATAGCCGTGCGCGGCCGCCCGGACGAAGTAACCGCCAGCCGTCACCGGTAAAAAGTAGCGCCCGTCCGGGCCAGTTCTCGTTTGAAAGATGATGGTCAACCATTCCCCGCTGGCCCCCACCCAGGCATCCGGAATTCCCAGGCCGGTTTGGGCATCCGTAATTCGCCCGGTGATGAATCCGGGATTCGGCGGAGGATTGGTGCGCAAGGCGATATCAATTCCCCGGACCGTGTCGTTCGCACCAACGAGCACCGGGTTGCCGGGATAGGAAGTTATCTCGTATCCTTCCGCAAAGGCGGCTACGCTATATTCCGATGGTTGAAAATCCCCGGTGGGGACTTTCAAGAGATAATATCCCTCTGGCCCGCTGCGGGTGGCGAAAAAAGGACTCAAAGAGTCGGCCTGGTGGGCGGATACATAGGCTTCTGCAATAGCGTTTCCCGTGGCTGCGTCGGTAATCCGGCCGGAGATGAATCCGACGGGGGGAGGTATGCTCGGACGCAGGGCAATATCAATTCCGCGAACCGTGTCGCCGCTGTCCACCGGAACCGGATTGCCGGGGTATTCACCCCGCTCGTAACCGGGCTTCTCGGCAAAGACGTGATAACTTTCAGGCGGTACGCGCAAACGATACCCCCCATCCGTATCGGAGACGGTTTCGTAGATGATGGGATAAACATTATCCCGCAGGACATGGGCAAAAACCCGCGCGCTTGCAAGATGAGCCCCTGTTTCCGCATCGGTGATTAGGCCGGTAATCAGACCGGAGTGCGGCGGCTCCGGCACAAAAGGCCGAAAGGTGATGTTGATGCCGGACGTAACCTGGTCATCAACGACAGCCACTGATCGGGCGAAATTGGGATAAGGACTGCCACCGCCTGTGCCGTCATAAAAAAGACAGGCCAAACCTTCCTTGCAGGCCACAATCCTGTAATTTCCCGCCGCCAGGTTCTCCAGCCGGTAATTTCCATTTGAATCGGTGTGGGTCGATGCTACGAAATGGCTGTCAGCCGGGCTCGCAACCCCCCTAAGGTAGGTATCCGCTAAGATAGCCCCGACCGTGGCTCCTTCGACCGGAAGCAAAGCCACCTCGTGTTCCAGCATCACCCGACCGGAGATGGAGCCGACCGCCCCGGCTACGGCGGTAAATAGTAATAGGGTGGCGAATGTCAGGATGGATAGGACGGCAAACTTCTTGAAGCGCATAGCTTCCTCCCTTCCTTAAGTTCTGCCTTTCCCCCTCAAGGAAGGCGTTACGGGAGTAATAAAATATGATTACTCCGTAAGTCAAGAAAATAATGCTTCCGACCCCGTCAAACTTCTCCAAACAAGCCTTTCCGCCGCCGAGCCGACCGGATTCTTGGTTACGCAGCAAAGGAACAGGCCCAAACTTTAAAAATCTGAATTTTTTTCCTCCTCTTTGGGAAACTTTTTCCACAGCGGCCAACCTCACCCCTTATTTGAACTGTCAAATCCGTTGCCCAACTTAGCCTTGGAAGTATTTTTAAGAAGCGAATTTTTGGCCTCGGTCTTGCCTTAAGCCCCACCGGAGCATAGGAGGAATATGAGAAAACGAATTGGATTTGCGCTTCTTTTGGGATTTCTCACGGGCTATCCTTTCGAGCTTTCAGCTCAAACGTTAAGCGAGCAGGAAAAAAAACTCCTCCAAGAATACTTAAAAAAGAATAAAACCGAGGAGTCTGCTTTTACTCCGGGACCTTCCGCGCTCGCCCGGTATAACACCCCCGCTCTGTACGACAGCACCGGGGCCCTGCAATCGGAAGCGATCGCTCCGGCAAATAATTCGGCTTCCACAAATACTGAAGAAGCAAACGAGTTGAACCCCTTCGGGCTGGAAATCTTCAACGGCTCGGCCGCCGCCTTTGCTCCCGTGCCGGAAACGCCGGTGCCGGAAACCTATCTTTTGGGACCCGGTGACCAGTTGATAATCAACCTCTGGGGCCGGGCCGACCAGGAGTACAACCTCTCCGTTGACCGCGAGGGAAAAATCTTTATCCCCAAGGTGGGGGAAATGGTGGTCTGGGGGATGACCATTCCCCAGTTCGAAACCAAACTGAAAGCCCGGCTGGCCAAAATCTATTCCAACTTTCAGGTCTCCGTGATGCTCGGAAAGCTGCGCTCGGTGAAAGTCTTTGTGTTGGGGGAAATAAAGCGGCCGGGCGGCTACACCCTCTCCTCTCTTTCCACCTTCTTTTCCGCCCTCTATGCCGCCGGCGGGCCCTCCGAGCGGGGGAGTATGCGCAAAATTAAAGTGCTTCGACAGAACAAGGAAGTGGCCGAACTCGACTTGTATGAATTTCTTTTGAAAGGGCACATCGCCGCCGACCAAAAGCTCGAGACGGGGGACGTCGTCTACGTGCCGGTCGCCGGCCCGCAGGTTAAAATCAAAGGGGAGGTCCGGCGGCCGGCCGTCTACGAGTTAAAGGGGGACGAAAAAATCCGGGATTTAATCGGTCTCTCCGGCGGCCTTCTGCCCACCGCTTACCTGAAGCAGGTGGTGCTGGACCGGCTGCGGGAAAACGACCAGAGGGAACTGGTTAACCTCGACCTTTCCGATTCCGCCAGGGATTCCGGCAACCTGGTCTTAAAAGACGGGGACGAGCTTTCGGTGCTATCGAAATACCAATTCCGCCCGAACGTGGTCTGGGTTGCCGGAAAAGCCAAGCATCCCGGCGGCTTTGAGCGGCGGGAGGGGATGCGGGTTGGTGAACTGTTGAACGGCGGCGAGCAGTTGGAGCCGGACGCCTATTTGCCGAGAGCCGACATTTTCCGGACCAATCCGGATGGAAAACGGGAACTGGTTTCGTTCTCCGTTGAAAAGCTTCTGGCCGGCGACTCGGCTGCCAACCTCCTGCTTCAGGACCGCGACTCCCTGGTCGTCTACGGTCTGAACGAGGTGGAACGGAAAAAGTTTGTAAGCATAGAAGGGGAGGTCAAGTTCCCCGGCCGCTACGAGCTGTTGGAAAAAATGCGCTTTTCCGATTTGGTTTTCCGCGCCGGCAACTTGAACAAGAACGCCTACCAGTTGAAAGCCGAGCTGGCGCGGGCCAATCCGGGACGCCCCTCGGACGTTTTTTACGTTCCGCTCGACTCGGTTCTGGCGGCGCCCCAATCGGCGGCCGACCCGTTTTTGCTGGAAGAGGACAAGGTCTTCATCCGTGAAATTCCGGAATGGAACGAACACCGGGTGGTCAAAATTTCCGGCGAGGTCTTCTTTCCCGGCAAGTACGCCCTCAAAAGCGAAAACGAAACGCTCTACGATCTCATCCAGCGGGCGGGGGGGCTGACCTCGTGGGCCTTCGTTGCCGGCATCAGCCTGACCCGCCATGCCATTGCCCGGGCCATAGAGCGCCAAAATCTTCCCGCCCTCCTCGCCAGCACCCAGCTTTTGGAAAGGGATTCCCTGGGAAAACTGGAAGCCCCCCCGCCTTTGCCCGTCGATGCCGGAAAAGTCTCCCGCATCATTTTCGACCCGGTGGTGCTGTTCAAAAGCAAAGGGGAAAAAGCCAACCTTCCCTTGCGGGATGGGGACGAAATTTATGTACCGGAGACCCCCTCCGGCGTGCAGGTTTTGGGGGCCGTTGCCTCCGTCGGCACCATCGGTCATGAGCGGGGAAAGTCGGTCAACCATTACATCAAGAAAGCGGGGGGCTACACCCCCAATGCCGACAAAAAGGAGACCCGCCTGGTCAAGGCCGACGGCCGGGTCATCGCCGGAGGAGTGGGAGGGAAAAAAGTGGAATTGGGGGATGCCATCATCGTCCCCTTGAGAATCGAAGAGAAAAAGCATTTTTCGCGTGACCTCGCCACGACGGTTTCGATTATCTCCGGCCTGGCCACTACCGTCTTCATCATTGCCAAAACAAAATGACCAGCCGCCTCGAAATAACCCGCCCCCCCGAAGGCCGCCTCCTTTTTTATTGGGCCGCACGCTTCTGGGAAGAGCGATTTTTTCTGGCGAGGCTGACGGCAGCGGCCCTAATCGGGTCGGTGCTGGCAGCCCTCATTTTGCCTTCCCAGTACACGGCCAAAGTGGTGCTATTGCCCTCCGGCAAGCAGGACAAAATGGGGGTGCTTTCGGGGCTGGCTTCCTCTCTCGGTTTTGATTTGAGCGGCACCACCGCCGGTTTGGAGAGTTCTTCGCTTTTGTACCCGGACATTCTAAAAAGCCGGTTCATCGGCGAGGCGGTTTTGGCCGCCCGTTACCGCTACCGGCAGAAGAAAAAACCGGTGGAAAAGACCCTTTTCGAATATCTCAAGGCCAAAGATATGGAGCGGGGTTTGAAAAAGCTGGCCCGCCGCCGGGAAATTGATATGGACGTAAAAACCGGCATCATCACGCTTTCCGTCACCACCGGCAACCGGGAGCTTTCCGCCCTGGTGGCCAACCGGTTCACAGCCGAACTGGAGCGCTACAACCGCTCGAAGCGCAAGACCAAGGCCTTGAACAATCAGCAAAATCTCGAACGCCGGCTCGACTCGGTGAAAGTGGAACTGGCCCGGGCCGAGGAGGCGCTGGAGGGCTTTCTGGAGAAAAACCGCAACTTTGCCCTCTCCGACGATCCGGAACTGAACCGGGAACTGACGGAATTGAAGCGGGAGGCGGCGATAAAATCGGAAACCTATGCCGCCCTGACCCAGCAGTATGAGCTGGCCAAAATCGAAACGGAAAAGGAAATCCCCATCGTTCAGGTGTTGGACCCGGCCGTCCCGCCGTTGAAGAAGTCGGCCCCTCAGCGGACGCTAATCGTTCTGACCACCGCCGCCTTCGCTTTCGCCTGCGGGCTCCTGTGGGTATTCCTCCGGGATTGGCTGCACCAAAACCCCGCCTATAACTCCGTCCGCAGGCGGATAAAGAATTGGCGGGTGAAAACCCCGGTCGAAAACCGCCTCGAGTTGGAAAGCCCGGCGAAATGAGCCCCACGACAACCCAGAAAGCGGCCTCCACCGGTCTTACCCGGAAGATTTTGGAAAATTCGGTCGCCCTTTTCACCAGCCAGCTTCTGGCCAAAGTCTTCCGGGTATTGGCCAACTTTCTTTTGGCCCGTTTTTTGGGACCGGAGAATTTCGGCGTTTGGGCCTTGGTTCTGGCCTTCATAGAGCTTTTCCGTTTTCTGCCGAATTTTGGCCTTGACTTGACCCTCGTGCGCAATATGTCCCGAAGCTCCTCCACCTCCGGCCTTTCCAAAACCCTTTTTTTGAGGTCCCTGCTCTCCGGTCTTGCATTGGTTACGGTCGGCCTGGTCCTAACCTTCACCGGCTATTCGACCGACATTCGAAAGCTGATTTACTTTTACTCCCTTTCCTTTTTCCTGCAATCGGGCACTGGAGTGCTTGCCTGCTTTTTCCAAGTCCAGCTCCGCTCGGCAGCCTTGATTTGGGCCTACACTATCTCTGGTCTCGCCTATCTCGGTTTGATTCTGGTCGGCATTTTCACCCGGCAAGAGTTGACCTTTTTTATGGTTTCCCTTCTTTCCAGCGAGGGGGTTCTTCTTTTGCTTTTTGCCCTGACCTTCTTCAAAAAAGGGGGCCGGCTTACGGCTTTCAACTTTTCCGAGCTTACCCCCCTGCTCAAGGAGGCTTTTCCCATCGCCTTGTACCTGGCTCTGGTTACGGCCTATTTCCGCATCGACACCCTGGTTGTTTACCACTATGGGGGTGAGCGGGGTGCCGGGCTGTATTCCGCCTGTTTCCGGCTTTCCGAGGCGTTTTTAATGCTGGCCTCTTCCGTGGCCGCCTCGCTTTTCCCTGTTTTCTCCCGCCTGAAAACCGAAAACAAACCTGAACTCGCCTCCCTCTTCAATAAAAGCTTTTTCTGGTTTTTCCCCTTCACCCTGTCGGTGGCCATTCTGGGTACGGGCCTAAGTCCCCTAATCATTAGTTTTCTCTTTGGCGAAGCGTTTGCACCGGCGGCCGGGGGGCTGGCGGTAATCATCTGGTCGGTGGTCTTTATGTTCGCCAACTCCCTCTCCATGCAGGCTCTGTTTGCCTTCGACCGCGAAAAAACCATTACCCAAATCGCGGCCGTCACCTTGCTGGTTAATTTGGGGCTCAATTTCTGGCTGGTGCCCCGCTTCGGATTCGTCGGCGCCTGCTGGGCCACTTTGGGAAGGGAAATCGTCAGTTTCGTTTTGCAAGCCCGGGTTTTGCAAAAAATCCTGGTTCCGGGACTCTTGAACCGGGTTTGGCCTCATTTCATAGCTCCCGCTTTGGCCCTCCTCTGGTTTTACTTTTATCCGGCCAGCTTCAAGTCCGCCGGCATCTGGATTTTCACCTTCGGCTATCTCGTTTTCCTTTTGAACCGAAAGGGGCGGCCGGAATGAAGCTGAACGGGCAAAAATTGGTTCTGGATTTCGGGTGCGGGCGGGCCAAGCACCCCGGAACCATCGGCGCGGATTTGAACCGCCGCTCCAGCGCGGACGTGATTACGGATTTGAACCGGCTTCCTTATCCGTTCAAAAACGACAGTTTCGACCAAATCATCTGCAAAGACATTTTGGAGCATCTGGACAACTTCATCGGGGTAATGGAAGAACTCCATCGCATAACCAAACCGGGCGGCGCCATCCACGTTCACGCCCCCTTTGCCTCCAGTCCCGATTTACACGCCGACCCGACCCATCGCCGGGGATTTGTATCAAAAAGCTTCGACTACTTCATCGAAGGAACCCCTGCCTATGCCTATCGCTACTCTGATGTCCATTTCCATTTGAACGACTGCCGCTACAGCCGGCCGAAGAGCTTCTGGTTCGACCCGCTCATTCTGAAGTGGGCTAACCGGAACAAGTCGAAATTCGAAGGCCGGCTTTTGTTTTGGTATCCGGTTTCGACCATTGAGTTCGAACTGGAGGTGGTGAAGTGAAACCAGCTGTAGGTATCGACCTTTCGCCACTTTGCTGGGCACCCCCCTCCGGGATTTCTTACTACGCCTACCATCTGGCCGGTGAGTTGGAGAAATTGGAGCTGCCGTTTCTGCCGGTGTACTTTTTTTTCTCCCACCGCCCTCTGGCGTTGGAACTCCCGGCGGCTGATTTTGAGCGGGTTAAACGCTTCCCCCTGCCGATGCGGGCCACAAAAAAATTCTGGGATTTCAATTGGGGGCAGAAATTGCTGGGTCTTTCGGGCGTGGATTTGTTTTTCGCCACCAATTCGGAAATCCCGGCCCTCTCCAAACGGCAGAAAAAGGTGATGGTTTTGCACGATTTGTCCAGTTTACGGTTGGACGGCATCTATTCGGGTCACTTCCTGAAGCATCGTCTGGGCGCCATCCGGCGAGGCATCGAGCGGGCCGACTGGATAGTGGTCGTTTCCGAGGCCACGCGTACCGATTTGCGCGAGCTTTTCTCGTTTCCTGAAAAACGTTGCAAGGTAATTCCCGAAGGGGTTGACCTGCCTTTCTTCAGTAAAACCGCCCCAAACAAACCATATCCCCTCCCTTACTTCTTTTCCAACGGGATGATTCAACCCCGCAAAAACTTCGTTTCTCTGGCAAAAGCGTTTCTGGCGGCGGCCAAAGAAGCCGACCTACCCCACCATCTTTTAATAGCGGGAGGCGACGGCTGGAAGGCGGAAGAAATCAAAAAAGCGATCAAATCCATCGATACGGATAACCGGATTCAATTTTTGGGCTACGTGTCCCGCGTGCAGCTCACGGCTCTCTACCAATATGCGGAGGCTTTTCTCTTCCCCTCCCTATATGAGGGATTCGGCCTCCCGGTATTGGAGGCGATGGCCGCCGGCGCGCCGGTTTTGACTTCCAACAATTCGGCTCTTCCGGAAGTGGCCGGGGATGCGGCTGTTCTGGTGGACCCAAACCGTGTGGAAGCCATCAAAGCAGGCATTCTTTGCCTGGCGACCGACCGGGATTTGAACGGTCAGCTCCGTCAAAAGGGAAAAATTCGGACTGCAGAATTTTCGTTTTCCCGCACGGCCCAGTTGACGGCCCGGTTTATCTCCGATGTTCTCGCAACGAAAGGTGAAATATGCGGAAATTAGCCTCGCTTTTTTACCAATGGGCGAAGGTCCTGCTGGGCTCCCGGGCCAAGCAGTTTGCACCGGTGCGGGCGGCGCAACGACTAATCCTGTCCTACCTGAAAGCCACTTACGCGGTCGTGGACGGACACCCTATGCATCTCGACCGTCGGGATTCTCTTTTCCTCTCCGTCAACCATGGAGCATACGAGCCGTTCGAGACCGAGCTGATAAAAAAGGAAATCAAAAGAAATTATACGGTGTTGGACCTGGGCGCCAACATCGGCTACTACTCCCTGATTTTTGCCCGGCTGGTAGGGAACCGGGGAAAGGTTTTCGCTTTTGAGCCGGATGAAAGCAATGCCGCCCTGCTGGAAAAAAACGTTGAAATCAACGGCTATCGAAACGTGTGTATCGTGAAAAAAGCCGTCTCCGACAAAACGGAAAAAAACCGGCTTTACCTGTCGAAAGAGAATTTCGGGGATCATCGGATATACGATTCCGGAGACCGCCGCCAATCAATAGAAATCGAAACCGTCCGGCTGGACGATTTATTCAAAAACCGTTCTCCAAAAATCGATTTCATTAAAATGGACATCCAGGGAGCCGAAGGCGGTGCGCTTTTGGGAATGAGCGAGCTTTTGAAAACGTCCAAAAATCTGAAAATTCTTTCCGAATTCTGGCCGTTCGGGCTGAAAAAATTCGGCACGGAACCGCAGGAGTACTTACGGCGACTCGAGGACTTCGGTTTTAAGCTGTATGAAGTAAAGAAATTGGAGAAAAAGCTCGAACCGGTGAATATCCCGACCCTGTTGAACACCTACACCCTCCAAAAACAAAACCATACCAACTTACTATGCCGGAAAGAAAACTAAATCGTCGGTCGCGCAGGCAACCGAGTGCGCCAACGCGTTTATTTCAGCCGGGTTTTTGCAGGAGCGGAAACAAAAAGAGGGAAAACCCGTGAAATATCTGGTAACCGGCGGCGCTGGATTTATCGGCAGTCACATCGTGGACAGGTTGTTCGAACTGGGGCACGAAGTGATTGTGCTTGATGATTTTTCTCTGGGACGTGAGGAAAATCTGGTGCGGCATCAAGACAGCCGAAATTTAACCATTTGCCGAAAAAGCATTTGTGGCGATTTGAGAGACCTCTTCGAGCGGGAATTGCCCTCAGTTGTTTTGCATCTGGCGGCCCTGCCGCGGGTGCAGTTTTCCTTAAAAAATCCGCTTCTGACCCATCAGGTCAACGTCAACGGCACGGTCAATCTGCTGGAGCACTGCCGCCGGTATGGCGTAAAGCGCTTCGTTTTCTCTTCCAGCTCTTCGGTGTACGGAATGCAGACCAAACTGCCCCTCGCAGAAAGAATGTCTCCGAAACCGATTTCCCCCTACGCCCTGCAAAAATGGGTGGGGGAACAGTATTGCAAGCTGTATCACACCATTTACGGGTTGGAGACGATTTCTCTCCGCTACTTCAATATCTTCGGCCCCCGGCAAAATCCGAATGGTGAATACGCCGGCCTGATTCCGAAATTCATCCGCTTAATTGAGGCCAACCAGCCGCCGACCATATTCGGCGACGGGGAGCAGGCCCGTGACTTCACCTTCGTTTCGGCGGCGGTGGAAGCAAACTTACTGGCCGCTGAAACAGAAAGTCCCGCCTGCTTCGGTGGGGTATTCAACGTCGGGGCGGGCGAAAGCGTTTCGGTCAACGAGGTGGCCCAAAAGCTGTTCCGGCTGGCGGGGAAAAACCCGGCCGCCATTCACGCTCCGGCCATTTTGGAGCCGCGCCACAGCCGCGCCGATACGTCCAGAATTCAAAAACTCTTCGGCTGGAAATCGAGCGTGCCGTTTGACGCCGGACTGAAGCAGACCTTCGAGTTTTTCACTTCGTTGAAAACGGACAAAAAAACGGCCGAGAAAGTCGCGGTATGAGTTTGTCCATCGCGGCCGGCGCCCGATATGTCGAAAAAAGAAAGCTTTTCCAGTTTTTGGGCCTTGCCGCCGGCTTTTCGCTGGCGGCTCTGCTGTTTGCACTGTTTGGTTTTAAACTGGCGGCAGCGGAGCTGGCGGCTTTTCTCCTTTTGGCCCTCGGTTTTCTGGACTATCCAAAATTTCTGCTTTCCGCCGTGTTTATCCGTTCGGCGCTGGATGCTTTTACGAATACGGGCCTGCCGCTCGGCCCGTTGAACCTGAATCCGGCCGGTCTGCTGGGTTTGTTGTTGATTTTTTTTACAGGAATTCACGGTTTCAACAATAAAGAGATTCTCCGATTCCCGGTAGCCAAAGGTTTTCTTCTCTTTCTTCTCTTTTCCACACCCGCGCTCTTTTCCGCCTTTTGGAATTTCGGAG
Source organism: Candidatus Zixiibacteriota bacterium (assembly GCA_022614805.1). Lineage (GTDB taxonomy): Bacteria > Zixibacteria > MSB-5A5 > DSPP01 > DSPP01 > DSPP01. The sequence goes on from JAKEHY010000004.1 coordinate 12,032, forward strand.
CGGAAGGGGCCGTCGCCGTAAAAGAATTTATCCGTCTGGCCTCCCTTTTCTGTCTTCTGGTTTCGCTTTTGGCCTTTTTCAAAACGCCGAAGGAAACCAAAAAGCTTTTTTACGTTTCCCTCGCTTCGCTCGTCGTCCCCTTGGGGGTCGGGTTTTATCAGGTCTTGACCGGCACGGGGGACACCTTTTCGACGGCGGGCCAGAATCGCATTTTCGGCACCCTTTTTCATCCCAACACATTTGCCCTCTACCTTTCCGTTTTCCTTGCCGTCGCTTTGGCCTGGCACAAGGTCGCCCCGACTTTCAGAAAAAAAGTTTTGCTCGGCATCCTTCTGGCCGCCCAGTTTTTGACCTTCAGTTTAAGCGGGCTGGCGGCAACGGCGGCCGTCTTCGGGATGCATTTCTGGGCCCACAAAAACTTCAAAATACTTTTGCTCGGAACGGTGCTTTTCACCATTCCACTTGCGCTATCCGCCAACTGGAAAACCCGCTTTGAACAGGTGGCTGGAATGAAGCTGACCGAGGAAATCCAAACCGGCGAAATTTCCAACTCCTTTTCCTGGCGGGTCCTGCACTGGTACGTCCTACTTCAATACGCTAAAGAGCATCCGGTCACGGGGTGGGGGCTTTTAACTACCGAAAAAATAACCCCCTGGAAAACTCCTGAAGGCCAGGGTTATGCCGCCCACAACGACTTCGTCCGGCTCTTTCTTGAATCCGGACTGGTGGGCCTGACCGGGTATTTCATCTTCCTTTTCCATACCGGTCGATGGATTTTCCGAAGGAAGGAGGAGGCCGGTCCGAAAGCCGAAGGGCGCCTGGCTCCGGTGCTGAAAGCCGTTTTCGCCGTCCTGATTCTCCTATCGGCGGGTGCGGCCGAACCGTTGGTGCACACCCCTTTCGTGTACTATTTCCTGACTTTCATCGCTCTCGCAAAAGCGGGTTTTGCTTTTCCTTTAACTCCCGCCCGGAACGGTCGATAAAAATCAGGGGGAAATGGTGATGGCGTCAAAAAAAATCCTTGCTTCAACGCCGGCAGCGGGAAACGAGTCCTTTTCCTTCAACGGGGAAAGCCGTTATCCGGTCATTACTTGCTACCCGACCGACCCGCGCGTGCAAAAACTGGGCGGCATCGAAACGGCCGTCTCCGGGTATCTTTCAAAAATCGCCCCCCAAACGCCGGTCAAGCTGGTGGGCGTGGACGCCCGGGGTGACCTGAAACTCAATCAATGGAACCGAATCAACTGGAACAACGTCTTTTTTGACTTCTTTCCTCTCTTCGCCGTAAAGGATTTAAATCGCCGCACCTTTCCTCCCTTAAACGCCCGTTTCATCCTTCATCTCTGGGCCAAAAAGCGCCGAATTTTTTCAGGTCCCGCCGTTCTGAAATTGCACCGGGCTGATCACGTCCTTCCTTTCTGGGGCGATCGCCGCTTTCCGATGGTTTTAACCATCCATGGCACGTCCCAGCACCTGCGTTTACCAAACGAAAGCTGGATGGCCAGAATTCCACCCCTCTATCTGCTTTTGGAGCGCATCTCCCTTTTGCGGGCAGACAAGATTTTCTGCGTTCTGGAAGAAGGAGTGCGTCATTACCGAAAACTTCTCGGCTCCCAGAAGGAAAAAGTTGCACTGTTGGAAAACTGGATTGATTTTGATCTTTTTTCCCCGCAAAAACCGGCCCGCTGCCGCGCGCAATTTGGGTTGCCTTTGAATAAAAAAATTTTGCTCTTCGTGGGCCGGCTGGAAAAGGTGAAAGACCCGGACCTACTTTTGCAGACCTTCCGCGAGGTCAAAATCGCCCGGCCGGATGTCCTTTTGGCACTGGCCGGCGACGGCAGCGAAAAAGAAGAACTCATAGCGCGCCACACCGACCTCAAAAATGACGTGATATTCCTCGGAACGGTTCCCCACGCCCGCCTGCCGGAACTTCTTTCCGCCTCCGACTGCCTCCTTTTGACCTCCCACTTTGAAGGAATGCCCCGCGCCGTTCTGGAAGCGTTGGCCACCGGCGTGCCAGTGGTTTCCACGATGGTCGGCGATGTGACCAAAGTGGTGGTGGCTGGTCAATCCGGCTTCGTTGTTCCTACCCGCTATGCCAAGGATTTGGCTGGATGCGTTTTGGAAATTCTGAAAAACCGCCCCACACGGACCGATTGCCGCGCCCCCGTCCTCCATCTCGATATCCACTCGGTTCTGCGGAAAATTGAGACTACTCACCAACAGATAGCCCAATCGCATTATGGAAAACTGGCCTGAAAAAAAGCCGCACAAAAACCGTTTTGAAAACAAACCTTCCGGCCGCATGCATCCGGGCCGGCTGAAAAACGCCGGCCCCGCAACCCCCCTATCTGAATCCATTTGGCAAAAAAAGCCGCACAAAAAGCCGAGCGGCAGACTGTTGCAAATCGGCTGCCGGGAAGGGAATTTCTTGCTCAACGTAAAGAAGGACTTCGGGGCCGTCTTCGGAACGGATACCGAGGCGAATATCTTAAAGGAAGCGTCTCGAAGGGGGCTGCCCGTAGCCCAATCGAACGGGGAAAGCCTGCCTTATTTGACTGCCAGTTTTGACTTTCTGGTGGCTTTTGATGCCGGAAAGTTCGATTCCGCGCCGGGAAAATTTCTGGCCGAATCCTCCCGGGTGCTGAAAAAAGAGGGGGAGATGATCTTGACGCTTCCCCGCCGCTCAAGCTTAGCCGCCCGGCTTAATAGATACGGTGCAATCGAGGAAAACGCGGTCAACTGGCCCCCGCTCTTTGATGCCGCCGGTTTGGAAGTTTTCTTTTCAGGCACGGACGCTCTCTGGGACTCGCCGACGTTCCCGCCAGTCCCCTCCTTTTCTCAAAAAGTTTTCTTCTCCGGCCTTTTTAACCTTTTCTTTTTGATAGAGCCCGCCTTCCCCTGGCAGTTCGGAGAAAAACTGGTCTTCTGGCTCAAGAAAAAATAATGCTCGCACTCGATTTGACCTGCTACGACCGGATTGGAAACACTCTGGAACGATTCAGCCCTAAAAAGAAACTTGATTCAAAAAGGAAAAGAGAACTTGAAGCGGTTTTCCTGGCGACAAACGGCCCAAAAAACCCGGGCTGTCTATGAGGAGGTTTTGAATGGATAGGAACCAACCACAACGTGTTTCGCTTTTGGGGGTGCAAATCGATCCGCTTCCCTTGGAGAAATTTATGCGGAAGCTGGAAGAGCGGCTGCGCTCCGGCAGGGGGGCCTATGTGGTCACTCCCAACGTGGACCACCTCCTCCGGCTGAAAAAAGACGGGCATTTCCGGGAAATCTACCGGCAGGCCAGCTTTGTCGTGCCGGACGGAATGCCCCTCGTCTGGGCTTCCCGCTGGCTGGGAAAACCCCTGCCGGAACGCATCACGGGCGCCGATTTGTTTCCGCGGCTCTGCGAACTGGCCGCCCGGCGCGGACATTCCATCTTTCTTCTCGGTTCCACGACGGACGTCTGCCGCCGCGCCGCCGCCCGTTTGCGCCGGGAACATCGCAAGCTGAAAATCGCCGGTCACTACTCCCCCCCCTTCGGCTTCGAGAAATGCCGGGATGAAATGGAAAAAATAGTACGGGTATTAAAACGGACGAAGCCGGACATCGTCTTTGTCGGTTTGGGCGCCCCCAAACAGGAAAAGCTTATTTACCATTTGCGTTCCAAAGTTCCGGCCAGACTTTTCCTGGGGGTCGGGGCCGCTTTTGACTTCTATTCGGGAGAAAAAAAGCGCGCCCCCCTTTGGGCCCAAAAAGCGGGGCTGGAATGGGCCTTCCGGCTTTTGGCCGAACCGAAAAGACTATGGAAGCGTTATCTGGTCGACGACCCCCGCTTTTTCTGGTGGGTGGTCAAGGAAAAATTCTGGAGTGTCAAAGCGTGATTAGCCAGAACCTCACCATCCTGCGGCGCATCCAGCTAATTTTGGATTTAGGCCTGACGGCCCTGGCCTTTCATCTTTCCTGCTTGTTCCGGGCGGGAATCCCTTTTGAACCGTTCTATCGGGTCATACCCGAAGCGCTCTACATTCGTACGCTTGTTTTAATCCTCCTCGTCTGGCTTGTTCTGCTTTTGCTTTCTCCCAAGGCCTATCAATACCGGGTAAAAACGGCCGGTTTTTTGGTTCGGGAGGTTGGTCAAATCGTTTTGGCGGGAACTTCCATTCTGGTTCTCCTTTTTTTCATCTTCGGCCATCCCGCCCAAAGCCGTCTGACCGCGGTCCTATTTGCTTTCATTAATTTTCTTCTTCTTTTCGGCTCCCGGCTGGCTCTTTTGAAAGCGCTGGAACATTTCCGTCGAAAAGGATTCAACTACTTTCGGGTTTTGGTCGTCGGCTCGGCCGAGCAGGCCCGGCCGGTCTTCGAACGGGCTCTTCAAAATCCGCACTGGGGCGTTAAACCGATCGGCTTTGTCGATTGGGATAAGCCGAAGTGGCTTTGGAGCTACCGCCCCATACCGCTGGTGGGGCTGTATGAACACCTGCCCCTGATTTTGACCAACGGCCACGTCGACGCCGTCCTTTTTTCCGACCTCCCCGCCTCGCTCGAAAAGCTTCAGCAGGGGGCGGACTTATGCCGGATTATCGGCCTCCCCAGTTATCTTTTGACCGGTTGGCTGGTTCAGGCGTCCGAAAAGAGGGTCGCTTCGGCCGGACCGGCCTTTCTCGGCTGGCCGGTCATCCCCCTCACCGGCCCCCCTCCGCTGCCGTTCGGGATGGCCATAAAATACGCCTTCGACCGGCTTTTCGCCCTCTTGGCCCTAACTCTGTTTTCCCCGGCGATTCTGGCCCTTGCCGCTCTGGTAAAAACAACCTCCCCCGGCCCGGTCTTCTTCCGGCAGTTGCGGGTCGGGCAAAACGGCCGCAAGTTCTGGATGTACAAGTTCCGCACGATGATAGAGGGGGCCCACAAACGTAAAAAGGAGCTTTTGGCGCAAAACGAGATGTCCGGGCCGGTCTTTAAGATGACCGACGACCCGCGCACGACCAAATTGGGGCGGTTTTTGCGCAAAACTTCGCTGGACGAACTCCCCCAGTTGTTCAACGTGCTTTTGGGAGAAATGTCTCTGGTCGGCCCCCGCCCCCCCTTGCCGGAAGAGGTTTTTCAATACCGGCTCGAACACCGCCGCCGGCTTTCCGTCCGCCCCGGTCTAACCTGCCTCTGGCAAATCTCCGGCCGCAGCAACGTCGATTTTGAAAATTGGATGAAGCTGGACCTGGACTACATCGACGGCTGGAGCCTCTGGAAGGATTTGAAAATCCTCTTCCGCACCCTTCCGGCCGTGCTTGGGGCCAACGGCGCCAAGTAAGTTTATACGCCCGCGAACGAAAAGAGGGGAAGATTCGGGGTCGCCTCCAGCTCCGGGCCGGAAACTTTCCCCAGCTGCAAATAAAACGCTCCGGTAAAGGCAATCATCGCCGCATTATCGGTGCAGTATGGAAGAGCCGGAATCTGCACGGACAAACCTTTCCTTTCGGCCCGCAGGGACAAAAGCTCCCGAAGCCGCCGGTTGGCGGCCACCCCTCCCGCAACGGCTACCGTCCGCGCTCCGACCCGTTCCGCCGCCGATAAGCTTTTCTCGACCAGGGTCTCTACAATGGCTTCCTGGTAGGCCGCCGCCAGGTCCGCCCGCCGCTCTTTGGCCGCTTCTGGATGTTTCTGCAGAAAAACGGCCAGGGCCGTTTTCAGACCGGCAAACGAAAACTCGAGATTTTCTGCTTTGAGCATGGGGCGGGGAAATTCGACCGCTTTTGGATTCCCTTTCTCGGCCGCTTTCTGAATGGAAGGCCCGCCCGGATACGGCAGCCCCAAAAGCCGCGCCCCCTTGTCGAATGCCTCCCCGGCGGCGTCATCCACGGTCTGCCCCAAAAGCACGGCCTTCCCTTTTTCTGCGACGGAAAAAAGCGCCGTATGCCCTCCGGAGGCGATTAAAACCACCGCCGGCATGGGGAAATCCGGCCTTTCGATGAACACGGAAAACAAATGCCCTTCGAGATGGTTCACCCCGACCAGCGGCTTGCCGGAGGCGAGAGCCAGGCTTTTTGCAAACGCCACTCCGACAGCCAAGGAGCCGGCGAGGCCCGGCCCGGAGGTGACCGCCAGACCTTCAATGGCGGCTATCTCCACTCCGGCTTCCGCCAAGGCCGCCCGGACTACCGGACGGATGGCCGTCAGCTGTTCCCGCGCCGCCAGCTCCGGGACGATTCCGCCGTACTTCCCGTGCACCTCCTGCGAGGAAACTATTGAAGACAAAACCGCCTCCCCGTCAACCACTGACGCCGCCGTCTCGTCGCAGGAAGTCTCGATTCCCAGAACTTTCATTCCCTAAAGATAAAAAAAGCTTGTCCCGACTGAAATGGAGGGCAAGGGGGCTTGCGCCCCCTCGAACCGCTAAAAGACCGCTTCTACTTGGTTGACTGGGTCAGAGAAGAACCGATGCTGACCACCCCGTTGTCGATGCGAATGTTGAACCCGCAGTCCGGGTTGCTGCACACCCAAGCCTTGTACTGGATGGTCGCCCCTTCCCGGCCATAGTCCGAGAGCGGCAAAAGCACCCCGTTGCCGCACTTTTTGCAGGTGGGAAAATTCTCCATATCCCGTCCTCCTTTACCGGCGTGCCCCATTGCGCGCCCATAAACACGATATACGCTTCACCCCGACTTGTCAATGCAAACGGTCATCCCGGCACCTTCTTCTCTTCTTTTTACCCCCTCCCTTTGGCTATGTTCTTCAAATTTGGCCGGAAAAAAGGCTCACTTCCCTTGCAGTTCCAACTCGGTAAAAAGCCGTTTGACCAGTTCTCCAATCTCGTCCCGCACCCGCCGGAACGTTTCCATCACTTCTTCGGTCGAGCCGGTCGCCTTGGCCGGGTCAGGCAGGGGCCAGTGGGTGCGGGAAACCCCGGCCGGCAGCGCCGGGCAGCGCTCCTCCGCATCCCCGCACAGGGTGACGACCAAATCGTAGTCCTTTGCGTGCGAGAAATCGAACGGTTTGGAGCTCTGGTTGCGGATGTCGATGCCGACTTCCTGCATCACGATTACCGCCCGGGGGTGGAGGTATCCTTTCGGACCCAGCCCGGCGGAGGCGGCCGTGTAGCCGGCTGGCGCATACTGCCGGGCGAACCCTTCCGCCATCTGGCTGCGGCAGGAGTTTCCGGTGCACAGAAAAAGAATCCGTTTCTTTGTCACGGGAATAAAAAACGAAATCTGCATAAAACTGCAAGCCTGCTAAGCCTTTCCCCTCCCCTGCAGGGGAGGGATTAAGGTCTTGCCGGAGGCAAGACCGGAGGGCGGGGTCCGCGAGGCCCAGCGTAGCGGAGGTCTTCAGACCTCCAACCCCAAAAACCGCTGGCGCAAAAATTTTTATTTTCTATATCTTCCGCAAGGACGAGCGAAAACGAAAATAAATCGGGAGGGTAAATGGAAATCAAAAAAGTGGGCGTGGTGGGCTGCGGGCTGATGGGCTCCGGCATTGTCGAAACAGCCGCCAAAGCCGGCTTTCCCGTGGTCGTGCGGGAAGTAAGCGATGAACTCTTAAAAAAAGGGCGTTCCCGTATTGAGGTTTCCCTTTCCCGCGCGGTGGAGAAACAAAAAGCCACCCCGCAGGATAAAGAGGCGGCCTTGGGACGCATCACCGGCACCACCAGGCTTGCGGATTTGGCCGACTGCGACCTGGTCATCGAGGCCGTAATCGAGAATATGGAGGAAAAGAAAAAGCTGTTCAAAGAACTGGACGCCACGGCCAAACCATCCGCCCTGTTTGCCTCCAACACCTCCTCTTTGCCGATTACCGATATGGCCGCCGTCACCAAGCGCGCTCCCAACTTTGTCGGTTTGCACTTCTTCAACCCCGTGCCGGTGATGAAGCTGGTGGAGGTGGTGAAAACGGTGATGACATCCGAGGAGGCCTTCCGAAACGTCAAAGCGTTCGCCGAAAAGCTGGGGAAAACGGTAGTGGTGGCCAAAGACACCCCCGGCTTTGTGGTTAACTTGCTCCTTGTTCCCTATTTGCTGGACGCCGTCCGCGCCTACGAAAATGGGGTCGCCAGCCGTGAGGATATCGATAACGGCATGGTTCTGGGCTGCGGGCACCCGATGGGGCCTTTGACCTTGCTCGATTTTGTCGGCATCGATACCACCTACTACATCGCCGAAATTATGTTTGATGAATTCAAGGACGACCACTACGCCGCCCCCCCGTTGATGCGCCGGCTCGTCGCCGCCGGCTTTTGGGGTCGCAAAACCGGCCGCGGGATTTACGAGTACGACGAGAAGGGAAACAAAAAATAATGGACCTCCAGATTAAAATTCCCAAACCGGCCCCTGAAGGGGGCGGAATGGGCTACCAAAACCTGCTGGTGGCCGTCGAATCCCCCCTCGCCACCGTCACCATCAACCGTCCCAGCGTTCTGAACGCCCTCGATGATGAAACCATCGCCGAGCTCTGGCTCGCCTTTTTGCTGCTCGAAAAAAACGATGCTGTCCGCGTGATTCTGTTGACCGGCGCGGGGGACAAGGCCTTCGTGGCCGGGGCGGATATCAACGAACTGAAGGCCGCCGACGTGCTCCGCTCCCGCTGGAAATGCGACCAGGGGCAGGGGCTGCTTTTCAAAATGGAGGAGATGGACAAGGTGGTAATCGCGGTCATCAACGGCTTTGCCCTGGGGGGCGGCTGCGAGATTGCCATGGCGGCCGACATCCGCATCGCCGCCGACACGGCCAAATTGGGGCAACCGGAAGTCAATTTAGGCATCATCCCCGGCTACGGCGGAACCCAGCGCCTGCCCCGGCTGGTGGGGGAAGGGAAAGCCAAAGAGTTGATTTTCACCGGCGACGTCATCGACGCCGCCGAAGCATACCGCATCGGGCTGGTCGATAAAGTCGTGCCGAAAGACCAACTGATGGCGGAGGCCAAGAAGATGGCGGAGAAAATCGCCGCCAAGGGGCCTTTGGCCATTGCCGCCGCCAAGCGGGCCATCCGCAACGGGCTGGCCGCCGATTTGAAAACCGGCTGCGCCTGCGAGGCGGCCGAATTTGCCGCCCTCGCCGCCTCCGAGGATAAAATGGAGGGCACCTCCGCCTTTCTGGAGAAACGCAAGGCCAATTTCAAAGGGAAGTAATGGATTTTGCCCTTTCCGAAGACGAAAAACTGATTCAGGAAACCGCCCGGGAGTTCGCCCAAAAAAAGCTTTTCCCTCGTGCGCTGGAGTTCGATGCGCAGGAAAAGCTGGATTTGAACCTGATACGGGAAATGGGGGAACTGGGCCTTCTCGGAATAACCATTCCGGAGCGCTACGGCGGCGCCGGGATGGACTACCTCGCCTACGCTTTGGCGGTCGAGCAACTGGCCCAAGGTTGCTCCTCCCACACCGCCGTGGTCGAACTGCACAACTCCCTTTATGCCGGCCCCATTCTGACCCACGGCACCGAGGAACAAAAGCAAAAATACCTGCCGGACATCGCCATTGGCCGGAAACTGGGGGCCTTTGCCCTGACCGAGCCGAATGCCGGCTCGGACGCCGCCGGTCTGGAAACCACCGCCCGCAAGGAAGGGGATGGTTATGTTTTGAACGGCACAAAAATCTACGCCACCGACGGTAACTTGGCCGATTTCATTCTGACTTTCGCCACCGTGGACAAAAGCAAAGGATACAAAGGCATCACCTGCTTTCTGGTCGAGCGGGGCACCCCCGGCTTTTCGGTCGGCACCATCGAAAAGAAAATGGGGTTCAAGGCCTCTCCCACCACCGAGCTGCACTATCAGGACGTGGACGTCCCCAAAGAAAACATCATCGGCCCAATCGGAAAGGGATTCAGCATTGCGCTTGAAGCGCTGGACGGCGGCCGCATCTCCATCGGCTGTCAGGCTTTGGGCATCGCCCAGGCCGCTTTCAATCTCGCCTTGAAGTACTCGCAGGAGCGCAAACAGTTCGGCAAATTTTTGTCCCAATTTCAGGCCATCCGGTTTATGCTGGCGGATATGGTTACCGATATTTCCGCCGCCCGCAACCTCGTTTACAAAGCCGCTTATTTGAAATCCCGCGGCAAACCCTTTCTTCTGGCCGCTTCGCAGGCCAAGCTTTTCGCTTCCGAAATGGCAACGAGAGTGACCCACAAGGCCATCCAGGTTCTCGGGGGCTACGGCTACATCCGCGACTATCACGTCGAGCGCTACTACCGGGACGCCCGCGTGACCGAGTTGTTCGAAGGCACCTCCGAAATCCAGCGCCTCGTAATCGCCCGCGAGCTATTGAAAAATTGAGATGAAAACCGCTCTAAGTTGTCATTTCGAGCCCTGTTTTTTGGGGCGAGAAATCTGGGAAGGGTTGGGCGGCGGCCCTTCCCCGCACCACCCAGATTTCTCACTTCGTTCGAAATGACAACCTTTGTCTATATGCTAAAATGAAACAGTATTACGTCTACATTATGACCAACAAATCCGGCACTTTCTACACGGGCGTGACCAACAATCTGGTACGCCGGGTTTATGAGCACAAGCAAAAGCAGGTTCCGGGTTTTACCAAAAAATACAAGATAACTAAACTGATTTATTTCGAATCATCCCCGGACGTGATGGCCGCCATAAACCGCGAAAAAGAAATTAAGGATTGGCGGCGCGCCAAAAAGATAGCGCTGGTGAACACCCTCAACCCTGCCTGGGAAGATTTGAGTGCGGAATGGTATGAGAGCAACAATGTCAAACAAAAATAAAATCCTCCTCCAGTGTCATTTCGAACGAAGTGAGAAATCTGGGAGGGGTGAAGATGGGTTTTTTATCACACCCCATAGCAAAACTTTATTATCTTAATCCAAAGATGAAGTTCCCTCCCATCAAAAAACTGATTCACGACTGGAACCACGTCACCCCGCCCCCCAAGCGGAAAAAACCGGTCAGTCTGGCGGATGAAACCCTGCGGGACGGTTTGCAGTCCCCCTCCATCGTTGACCCGCCGCTGGCCAAAAAAATCGAAATTTTACATTTGATGGAGCGGCTCGGCATCCAGTCCGTCGATTTGGGCCTCCCCGGCGCCGGTGTTCACGCCAAGGAGGATATCCTCTATTTGGCCAAAGAAATCGTCGCCAACAAAATGAAAATCCGCCCCTACTGCGCCGTCCGCACGGTGCTGTCCGACCTCGAACCGCTGGTGGAAATCTCCCAGAAAGCTGGAATCCCCATCGAAGCCGCCGCCTTTATCGGTTCCTCCCCCATCCGCATCTACGCCGAAGAGTGGACGCTGGCGCAAATGCTGAAGCTTTCCGAGGAAGCGGTCACCTTTTGCGTCAAGCACAAATTACCGGTGATGTACGTGACCGAAGACACCACCCGCGCCGCCCCGGAGGTTATTCGCAGGCTCTACACCGCCGCCATCGAATGCGGCGCAAAACGCATCACGGTTTGCGATACGGTCGGCTACGTCACCCCGCCCGGCGTCAAATCGGTAATCAAATTCGTCCAGCAGGTGGTCAAAAAAACTGGCGAGAAAGTGAAAATCGACTGGCATGGCCATCGTGACCGGGATTTGTCGGTAATCAATTCGCTGGCCGCCGTCGAGGCCGGGGTGGACCAGGTGCACGCCACCGGCATCGGTATCGGCGAGCGGGTCGGCAACACGCCGATGGATTTGCTTCTGGTGAATTTGAAGCTCGAGGGCTACATCAAGCAGGATTTGACCGCCCTGCCGGAGTATCTGCAAAAAATCTCCGAAGCGGTGGGCAAGCCAATACCGGACAACTATCCGGTCTTCGGGAAAGACGCCTTCCGCACCGCCACCGGCGTCCACGCCGCCGCCGTGATTAAGGCCAAGAAAAAAGGGGACAATTGGCTGGCCGACCGGGTCTATTCCGGCGTTCCCGCCGGGCTTTTCGGCCGCGCCCAAGAGATTGAAATCGGCTTTATGTCCGGCGCCTCCAACGTCAACTTCTGGCTCGAAAGCCGCGGCGTAAAGCCAACCCAAAACCTCGTCTCCGCCATCTTGAACAAAGCCAAGCACTCGAACCACATCTTGACCGACGAGGAAATCTGGTCGGTGGTCAAAAACAGCCAAAATCATTAACATCGTTTTTGTAGGGGCGAGGTCCCCTCGCCCGGGCGGGGAAACCCCGCCCCTACAATTCCCTCCAAATTGCCTTTTCCCCCCTTTGTTTTTATACTTCTCATGGAATGAATTATCGTAGGCGGCATTTTAATGCCGCGCCGGGTTAAAACCAGGCCTACGAAGAAAAGATAACGGTATGCCGCAGACCCTAAGCGAAAAGATTATCTCCGAAAAAGTCGGCCACCCGGTCAAAGCCGGGGAGCTGGTGCTAACGCCCGTTGACTGGGTTTACGCCCACGACCTTTCCGGCCCTTTGGCCATCTCGCAACTCGAAAAACTGGGGCTGGGGCCGCTCAAATACCCGGAACGAGTAATTTTTTACCTCGACCATTCTTCGCCAAGTTCCACTGCCATCGCCGCCACCGAGCAGAAGGTGATTCGCGAATTCGCCCATAAATTGAACTTGAAATTCTACGACGTCGGCAGCGGCATCGCCCATCAGGTGATAATGGAGGAAACCCTGCGGCCCGGCGATTTGGTCATCGGCGGCGATTCCCACACCTGCCAGGGGGGCGCCGTCGCGGCCTTTGCCACCGGAATGGGCTCCACCGACGTGGCGATGGCGATGCTTTTGGGCCGCACCTGGCTGAAAGTGCCGGAAACGATGCGCTTTGTTTTGAAAGGAAAATTCCCCCCCGGCGTCTATGCCAAGGATGCGATGCTTTTCATCATCGGCCAAATCGGCGTGGATGGCGCCACCTACCGGGCGATGGAGTTTTTGGGCCCCGCCATCGTCGCAATGCCCCTCTACGAGCGCACGATTTTTGCCAATATGGCCATCGAAGCTGGCGCCAAAGTTGGCCTTTTGCCTTCGGATAAAAAAACCCGCGAATACTTCAAGGAATTCAACCGGGAAAAGGATTACCGCCCCTTGAAGCCGGACGAAGGGGCGAATTACTCCTACACGCTCGAAGTGGACTGCTCCAAGCTGGAGCCGCAGATAGCCCTGCCCCATAACGTGGATAACGTCAAACCGATTACCGCCCCGGAGTTGAAAGACGTCAAAGTCCATCAGGTCTATATGGGCACCTGCACCAACGGAAGAATTGAGGACTTCCGCGTCGCCGCCAAAATTTTGAAGGGAAAGCGCATCAACCCCGGCACCCGGCTGGTCGCGACACCCGCTTCGCGCGATGTTTATTTGAAAGGAGCCAAGGAGGGCATCTGGCAAACCTTCGTGGAAGCCGGCGGGCTGGTGAATTCCCCCGGCTGCGGCGCCTGCCCCGGCATCCATACCGGCATTTTGGGGGATGGGGAAAACTGCCTTTCCACGATGAACCGCAACTTCAAAGGCCGGATGGGGAACCCCAAAGCTTTTATCTATCTCGCTAGCCCCGCCGTCTGCGCCGCTTCGGCTTTGACGGGGAAGATTACCGACCCAAGGAATATCAGATGAAACGCTCAGCATTGAGGAAGCTCCATTCTCGAACTGTCTTTGTTCCCCCTCTCTGCCTTGCGGAGAGGGGGTTAGGGGGTGAGGCCAAATGAAATTCAAAGGCAAATCCTGGCTCTTCGGCGACGACATCTCCACCGATTTGATTTTCCCCGGCCGCTATGTCCATCTGCTTTCCAACATCCCCGAACTGGTCAAACATACACTCGAAGACGCCCGCGGCGACTACGCCGCCGGGGTCAAACCGGGGGATTTTGTTGTGGCCGGCAAAAACTTTGGAATGGGCTCTTCCCGCGAGCAGGCCGCCACGATTATAAAGCAGTCCGGCGCCTGTGCCGTTTTGGCCAAGTCCTTCGCCCGAATTTTCTTCCGCAATTCCATCAATAACGGCCTGCCGGTGGTGGAAGTGGATACATCCGGAATCGAGGAGCAGGACGAATTGGAACTGGATTTGAAAGCCGGCATTTTGAAGAATTTGACCCGCAGCTTCGAGCGCCGCTTCGCCCCCCTGCCGCCGATTATGACCGAGATATTGAACGACGGCGGCCTCGTTTCTCACATCAAAAAACACGGTGATTTTCATTTGTAAGTAAGAGCAATTCATGAATTGCCCCTACGTGCGGGTTTGAAATCCGCCCCCATAAAACCAAGGCAAAAAAACCTCTTTACCCCTCAACTTTCTTCAACCGCGTATTCGGCCGATACTCCCGCCCCACTTTGGCCGCCGGTTTCCCTTCCACCAAAACCACATCCGCGGTGAAATCGAAGCTGCCGGTCAAAATCCAACTGCCGACGGCGTAGGAATCGACCGGCACACGGGACTCCTCGAACCATTTGATTTTATCCGGATTGAACCCGCCCGAAACTACGATTTTGACGTGTTGAAATCCCTCCTTGTCCAACGCCTCTCGCACCTTGAGCACGAGGGAAGGATTGACGCCGCGCAGCTTGGCTTCCGCTTCGCCCGAACGGCCGCCGATCTCCGCCGCCAGCGAGTAGTCGATGATGGTTTCGGAAGTATCCAGCCGAACGCCCCAAAGTTTTTGCCCCAACTTGCGGGCCACGGCCACGGATGTGGCCGGACAGTTGTTGTCGAAATCCACCAGCGAAATCACCGGCACGTCCGGGATGTAGCGGGCGAATTTTTCCGTGGCCAAAACGGTGTTGCCGTCGTAGGCGGCGATTAAAGCGTGGGGCATCGTCCCCAAGCCCCGGTCGCCGTACCACGCCGCCATCGCATCCGTGGCCACCCCCTTGGCACCGCCTATCATCGAAGCGTAGCCGTCCCCTCCCTGGGCGGCAAAATGGTCGAACCGGTCGGCGAAAAACAAGACCGGCTTGCCGAGCGCCGCCTCCACTACGGCGCGGGTGTTGGAGGCCACCTTGGTGCGCCGGGCCAGAACGCCTAAATAAACCGATTCGAGATGGGCAAAGTAGGACAAATCCCCTTCAATCGTCAAAGCCGTCTCCCAGCCGCCGAGCGCTTCGCCATCCGAGAGGGAGCGGACCTCCAGCTCGGAAAATTTGGAGATCCATAAATCATCCATTCGCCGGATTAGTTCGGTTCGTTCCGCCGTCGATTTCAGATAGCCGTCATAATCCCCCGCCGCCAATTGTTGACGAATGTTTTTTTTCAGCTCGACGTATCGGTCAAAAAGCGGATAGACCGCTTCGGCCTCTTTGTAGTAGCCGGAGGAGGTTTTCAGAACGGCGATTGCCTCGTCCGTGCCGCAGACAATGGCTTTTTCCTTCTTCTGAAAAACCTGCATCAGGCAGCGGACGTGGCGGTTGTCCTGCTCCAGAATCCGCTTGGTGCGCCAAAAGTAAACGCCCGAACGGTAACCCCGGCGCAGCTCGACAACGGGGAGGTCGAAAACCGAAGGGTCTAAGCGCATTGGGCTATTAAAATAACACGTCCGCTTTGGTTCGGAAAGCGGGAGGGATAAATTGATTCATTGAATCATTGAGTCATTTTATCATTTAAAAGTTTTTCAATGAATCAATGATTCAATGATAAAATGATTCAATCACTATGGGAAACTTCCCATACCGGCTGGCCCGAAATTGAAACTTTTTGCAAACGCCGGGTGCAGGCCTTGCGTATTAGCAACTGGAAACATACAGACAACAGGGTCGGGAATTCAACATCAACCGGTTGGAAGGCATACACTTGTGCCAGATGGAGGCATTGGTATGGGGTTTGCTGAAAACAGGGGTGGCGAAAGGAGCCGATGTTGAAATGAAAGACCACGTAAAAATCTTTTTGGGCCTGGCCATAATCGGGGTGGTGCTGTTGGTGCTGGGGCACTCGGCCGCCGCCAATTCGGAGATAAAAAATTTCGACGGCAAGGGGGCACTTTTCGCCGCCTACTCCGCCGTCTTTTTGGGTTTGGTGCTTCTGGCTGGCGGCGGCTTGGGGCTGGCCTACGTGATTAAAAAGATTTTGGACCAGAAATTTTTGAGCCGCTCAAAAACCGGCTGAAATTTTAACCTCCCCTGCGGCAACAAAAAATCCCCGCTCCTTCTTGGAAGGGCGAGGATTCGTTTTATATCCGTATGTGAAGCCTACGAACCCTGCCGGGCCTCCTGCCGTTTTAGCCGCACCACGTTGGTCGCCTGCGGCCCTTTCGGCCCCTGCGTGAGCGTGAATTCCACCTCTTCCCCTTCCGTCAGGGTCTTGAATCCGTCCGAGGTGATGGCCGTGTAGTGCACGAAAATATCCGACCCGCCGCCCTCTTCGACGATGAAACCGAACCCCTTTTTCTCGTTGAACCATTTCACCTTCCCCCTGGACACACGCTCACCCCCTCGCGGCTTGGAAAAAATGCTTTTTACCTTGTCAAAAATACCCATACTCCTGCTTTCCTTTGAAAAGTTCGTGAAACGAAGATTTTACGTCCAACCCGCCTCCAACTACGGTTAAAAATTCCCACTGCCTACTTCTGAAACACCGCTACCTCTGTTCAACTGCCTACCGCATCACTAAATTTCAGGTCTCGGCCCGTTTTTGTCAAGGAAAATGTTGGCCGGCTGGAAAAACTTGCTAATACCTCAGAACCTCCAGCGAAGCGTACTTGGCGAAAAGCTTTTTGGTCTCGCCGGAGGAGAATTTGACCCACAGCCGCAAGGCCTCCCCCTCCCCTTCCGTGGCCAGAACCTGCCCCTGGCCGAAGGTCGGGTGCAAAATCTGGCTGCCCGTGCGCAGCCGGGTGGAAATCGAATCCTCCGAGCGCACCCGGTTGGCTGCCCGGGGGAAGGGTTTGTCCGCAATCGACCGGCCCCGGTACTTTTCCGGATACGCCAGCCCCTCCCGCTTCACCAAATTGGCCGGAATTTCATCCAAAAAGCGGGAGGGGAGATTGAAGGTCTCGCCGAAGCGGTGCCGCCGGGAGCAAAAGGAAAGGGAGACTTTCTTTTTGGCCCGGGTCAAGCCGACGTAAAAAAGCCGCCTTTCCTCTTCCAGCTCGGCCGGGTCGGAAAGCGTGCGCGAAAGCGGAAAAAGCCCCTCTTCCAGCCCGGCCAGAAAAACCGTTTCAAACTCCAGCCCCTTGGCCTGGTGCAAAGTCATTAGCGTGACGGCAGAGGTGGCCGGGTCCCACCGGTCCAAATCGGTGAGCAGGGCCACTTCCCCCAAAAAGTCGCTCAAAGTTCCCTCCGGATTCCGCTCCAAAAATTCGTACGCCGCCGCCGCCAGCTCTTGGGCGTTTTCCAGCCGCCCCTTCTGGTCGGCTTTGTCCTCTTCGCCGAAGAGCTCCGCCAGCCCGGAGCCCTCTAAAACCCGGAGAATGAACTCATTCAAGGGGAGGCGGGGTTTCAAGCCGGACATCTGGTCGAAGAATTTGACCAATCCGGCGACCCCGTTTTTGGTCTTTGTCGAGACCCCCTCGATTTCAGAAACTTTTTTAAAGGCATCATAGACCGACATATTGCGAACATTCGCCCATTCGGTGATTTTCTTCAAGCTTTCTTTCCCGATGCCCCGGGAAGGAACCGAAAGCAGCCGCTCGAAGGCGACCAAGTCTCCCGGATTTTCCATAAATTTCAGATACGCCAGCAAATCCTTGACCTCTTTCCTTTGGTAGAAGCGGACGCCGCCGACTAAAATGTAGGATAAGGCCCGGTAGCGAAAGGCGTCCTCCAAAGCCCGGCTTTGAGCATTGGTGCGGTACAAAACCGCGATTTGGGAAAGCGTCACCCCCTTTTTCGAAAGCTGCTCCACTTCCTGGGCGATGAAAAACCCCTCCTCCGCTTCGTCGGCGGCTTGATAGCAGAAAAGTTTTTCCCCCGCCTCGCCGGAAGTCCACAAACTTTTCCCCTTCCGCAGCCGGTTTTTGGCCACCACTGCGGATGCGGCCGAGAGGATGGTTTGGGTGGAGCGGTAGTTCTGCTCCAGCCGGACGATTTTGGTCTCCGGAAAATCCTTTTCGAAATCGAGGATGTTAGAAAGCCGCGCCCCCCGCCAGCCGTAGATGGACTGGTCGTCGTCCCCGACGACGAACAGGTTGCGATGCCGCCCCGCCAGAAGTTTCAAAAGCCGGTACTGGGCGAAATTGGTGTCCTGGTATTCGTCCACCAGAATGTAACCGAACCGCCCCTGCCAGCGGGCCAGAATGTCCGCTTGGTCCGCCAAAACCTGATGCGCCTTCATCAGCAAATCGTCAAAATCCATCGCCCCCGCGGCCAAAAGTTCCTTCTGGTAGCTGCGGTACGCCTCCCCCACCCAGCGGTCCATCGGGCTTTTGGTCCAGGCGGCAAAATCCTCCGGCTCCACCAGTTCCGATTTGGCGTCGGAGATTTTGCCTAAAACCCGCCCCGCCTCCTTGCTCTCCCGTCCAAAAGAGTTCAAAATCTTTTTGATGACCGCCTGCGAGTCCTCTTCGTCGTAGATGGAAAAACCGGAGGGGTAGCCGATGGCCGGGGCTTCATCCCGCAGCATCCGGGCGCAAAAGGAATGGAAGGTGGTGACCCAGGGAACGGAAACCCCCAAAAGTTTCTTCACCCGCTCCTTCATCTCCCCGGCCGCCTTGTTGGTGAAGGTGACCGCCAGAACGGTATGCGGCTGGGCCAGGCCGGAGGAAATTAGGTGGGCGATGCGGAAGGTCAAAACCCTTGTCTTGCCGCTGCCTGCGCCCGCGAGGACCAAAACCGGCCCTTCGGTGGTTAAAACCGCCTCTTTCTGTGGGGGGTTAAGAGAATCGAGCAGCCCCGCCAGGGGCTTCGCATCCGTCAAAAAACTCACGATACGCCCGCTCCGGCGGAAGCTCCTACTGTAACGCGTCCGTTCCGGCCGGTTACCGTCGCTCCCGCCCCCACCACGGAATCTTCGAGCACCGCATTCGCAACTCTGGCCCCGGCGGAAACGATGGAGTTGCGCAGGGTTGAAAGGCGCACCGCCGCCCGCTCGCCGATGGAAACAAAAGGGCCGATGGTGGAGGATTCAACAACGGCGGAAGGAGCGACAAAGCAGGGGGGGGTGATGGTGGAACCGGGTCGAGGGGAAACTTCTCTCAAGTGGGAAAGCAGATGCCGGTTGGTCTCAAGCAAAGTCTCCGGCTTCCCGCAGTCAAACCACCCATCAATCCAGAGGGGCTGGAATACCGAGCCCCTCTTAATCATTTTCAAAAGTCCGTCGGTAATCTGCCATTCCCCGTTTTTCCCGGGCGGCCCGGCCACCAGTTCCGCCAGGCATTCCTTGAAAAGCTCCAACTCCCGTATGAAGTAAGGGCCGACGATGGCGCTGTTGCTTTTCGGTTTTTCCGGTTTTTCCTCCAGCCCGATGATGCGTCCGTCTTGCAATTCTGCAACGCCAAACCGCTGCGGCTCGGTTACCTCTTTCAATCCGAGCAGATTCTCTTTCGCCTGCAAAACCGGCTTCCAATCCAGTTCCAAAATGGTATCCCCCAAAAGAATCAAAAGCGGGCCGCGCTCCACGTGGGGCAAGGTCAAATTGATGGCATACCCCAGCCCCGCCGGGCGCTCCTGCTCCACGAAACGGACTTTGGTTTTTACGCGGGTGCGGACGTAATCGATAATCATCTCCTTCTTGAATCCAACGACGAAGATGAGTTCTTCAATGGGCAGCCCTTTCAATCCCCGCAAAAGATGCCCCAGAATCGTGTCTCCCGCCACTTCCAGAAGCGGCTTGGGAACGAAATCGGTAAGCGGCCTCATCCGGGTCCCCTCTCCGGCGACGGGAATTACGACTTTCATATCTTCTCCAGCCGCCCTTTCAGGTAATCGATGACCTCCACCGGCTTGGGATTGACCCCGTTCAGAATCGCCAGATAGTAGCTCGCAAAATCCCCCAGCAAAATCAAATAAAACATCCGTTCCAGAACGATTTCCCCTTTGGAGGAAAACTTTAACACGGGAACTTTTTTCTTCTTGAAGATATCCTCCACAATTTTCATACGCGCAAGCACGCGCGGATGGTCATCTTTGTCCTCCAAAAAAACCGCCGTCAATTTTCCGGTTAGATGTTTCAGGACGCCAAATCCGACCAGCTCGTTGTGGTTGAACTCCGGAAAAAAGTTGCAGAAGGCCGGCTGCTTGGCGTTTTCGCAAATCTGCCCCTTCCAGCGCACGGCCACCGGTTCCAGAAAGTCGGAACCGGCGTACACCAGGGGGATTTTGCCGAAAAGCACCGCCGCCAGCCTTTTCGGTTCGTTTTTTTTGGGGGGAACCTCGCGCTCCCATTTTTTTATCTCCTCCGCCAAGAAATCGGCCAAACTCAAAATTTCCTCGGAAAAATCGCGAATCAAACCGGCCTTCCCGAGTATCAAAACGAGCGGCACGAACGAAAAACCGAGCGCCGCGCGGGGGGGGTATCCCGAAGGAACGGTGATTACAGGCAAACCCGTCGCTCTGAAAGCGAGTTTGCCGCCGGTGGTGATGCAAATGACGGCCGCCTGTTTTTTTCTGGCCTCATCAAAAGCGGCCAGGGTTTCTTCCGTATTACCGGAATAGCTGGAGGCAAAAAACAAAGTCTGCGGCCCGACGAAAGCGGGCAGGGTGTAATGCCGGATGACGTGAAAGGGAATGTTCAACTCTCCTAAAAGAAACGAACGGGCCAAATCCGCGCCGATGGCCGACCCTCCCAGGCCGGCGACGATGATGTTGGCCGGTCGAAAACCCGTATTGCTCCAGTTGAACTTCCGGGCGATTTCAACCGCCTGCCGCAGCTGGGCCGGAAAATCAACCAACAGTTGGTAAAAATTATCCGGGTCAACTTTTCGATAACGGGCCGGGCTTTCCAGAGCTTTCAAATCCGGCCGGCTCACAAGGCCCCCTTCGGAAAAACCTTTTTCAAAAGTGTTTTGATTTCCCCCGCGGTGGAAAGCTCCAAAATCCTTTCGACCCCGCGCACGGCCTGGCGCGAATCGATTCGGGCCAAAGTTTTTTTGGTCTCGACCAGGGCGGAAACCGGCACCGAAAGTTCGCGTATGCCCAAGCCGACGAAGAAGAAAATCCCCCACGGATGGGCGGCCATCTGCCCGCAGACGGCGACCGGCTTTTTATGTTTTTTCCCCGCCTGCGCCACCCCCGCCAGCATCCGCAAAACGGCCGGGTGGAACGGCTCGTAATACTCCGCCACTTTCGGGTTGCTCCGGTCCACCCCGAGTGTGTACTGAATCAAATCGTTCGTGCCGATGGAGAAAAAATCCACCGCGCGGGCGAACTCCTCCGCCAAGAGGGCCGCCGAGGGAAGCTCCACCATGATTCCAAGGGGTATTTTCTTTTTTGCGCCGGAAAGAATTTTTTGGGCGGAATAAAACTCCTCCAGGGACCCAACCATCGGCAGCATCACCTTCAGCCGCCCGGTGGGGGCCGCTTCCGCAAGCACGGCCAGCTGGCTTTTCAGAATGGCCGGATATTGAAGCAAAAGCCGTATGCCCCGCAGCCCTAAAGCCGGGTTTTCCTCGCTCTCCTGCCCCAGAATCTTCTCGGCTCCGAAATCGAACGTACGCACGGTGACTTCAAGGGGGGAAACCTTGCTCAAAATGTCTATGTATGCTTCCCGTTGGGTTTCGGGCAGGGGAAAGCCCGACCCTCCGGCGGCCAGAAACTCGCTGCGAAAAAGCCCCACCCCCTCGGCCCCCGAGGCTTTCGCCTCCTTCCATTCCTCCACGGTTTGCAAATTCGCCAAAACCCAAACCCGGTCTCCGTCCTTCGTTTCCCCCTTCCGTTTGGCCCAGACCAAACGCTCCTGTACCCTTTTTGATTTTACGGCCAAAAACTTTTGATAAGCGCGCCGTTCCCCCTCTCCGGGCGAAACGACCGCCTCCCCTTTATCCCCGTCCACAAAAAGCTCCTTCCCCGCTTCAATCTCTTCGATTTGCTCCCCGATGACCGCCACCGGCAGTCCGATGGAGGCCGCGCACAAAACCAGATGGGAGGTCACCCCTCCCTCGGCCAGAACGATGCCAAAAAGCCGCTCGGCCGGGTAGCGGAACAAATCGAGGGGCGAAAGATGTCGCGCCACCAGTATTGCCTGCTCCGGCAGGGCGGGGGGCTGGCTCGCTTCGGGGGAAAGCAGATTCAAAACGTGCCGCACCACCCCGCGCAAATCGGAGGACCGGTCGTGGATGTAGCTGTTTTGCGAGGCCTCGAGCGCCTTGGAGGTCTTTTCCGTCTCCTCCCAGTAGGCCCAAAAAGCGGAGAGCCGTTCCTTTTTAATCCGGTCGGCCACCGCATTGTTTAACGCCCGGTCTTCCAGAATCCACTTTTCGAAATCCACCAGCCCTTCCGCTTCCGCGCCGATGCGGCGGCGGTCCTTGGTCAGGGTGCCGAATTCCTTCTGGGCCAGGCTGATGGCCCGCTCGAAACGTTCCACTTCCTTCCCGGCTTGATGCGCGGGAATGTGGCGCGGCGGAAAAACCAACCGGGCGTCCACCAAATAGGCCGTCCCCCAGCCTACGCCGGGAGCGGCGCCGATTCCTTTAAGCTCCTTTTTCATTCCTCACCAAACTTGCCGGCGAAAACCTCGGCGATGGCGGCTGCGGCGGCTTCTTCATCCGGCCCTTCGGCGATTATCAAAACGGCGCTCCCCATCTCCGCCGCCAGCATCATCACTCCCATAATCGATTTGGCGTTCACCTCCAATCCGTCTTTGGAAAGCTTGATTTCCGATTTGAACTGGCTCGCTTTTTGCACAATTTGGGCCGCCGGCCGGGCGTGCAGGCCAAGGCGGTTGACAACCGTTATTTCTTTTTTGACCACCGTCAGAAGGCCCGCACGAACTGCTGGCCTGCCAGGCGGCGGACGTGTCCTTTCAGCTCCAGCCCGGTCAGAATCGAAAAGCACTCGGAAACGGGCATTGCCGATTTGGTCGAAAGCTCGTCGATTAAAATCGGCTGCCCGGCCGCCAGCAAATCAAAAAGCACCCGTTCCTCTTTTTTCAAATCCGGAGCCGAAACGGGCCGCTCCGCCATCGGCGCAACTGCCAAATTTAGCTCGGAAATCACATCCTGCGCACAGGTTACCAAAGCGGCCGAGGATTTGCGAATTAATCTGTGCGTCCCGGCCGAATTGGGGGAATCCACCCGTCCCGGCACCGCCATCACCTCCCGCCCCTGCTCCAGGGCCTGTTGCGCCGTTATCAAGGCCCCCGAACCTTCGGGCGCCTCCACCACGACCACTCCGAGCGAAAGACCGCTGATGACCCGGTTCCGCTTGGGGAAATTTTCCGGCGTGGGGGGAGTTCCGTTGGCAAATTCGGTCAGAACGGCCCCCTGCGTCGGTATCTTCTCAAACAACTTCCGGGCGCGGCTGGATGTGACCGAATCGAAACCCCCTCCCAGAACGGCAATGGTTCGGCCCCCCGACCGCAAAGCCGCCTCGTGGGCGAAGGAGTCGATGCCCTGCGCCATTCCGGAGACGACGGTAACTCCCATCCCCGCCAGCTCGAACGCCATCCGGTCTGTGACCTGCTTGCCGTAGGGGGAAAAAGTGCGCGTGCCGACGACCCCGACCGCCTTTTTATCTTCCGGAACGAGCTCGCCCCGGTAAAAAAGTATCGGCGGCGGGTCAAAAATCTGGGCGAGCGACTCCGGATAATCGGTATCGCTCAAAAGCAAAAATTTTTCCCCCGGTTGCAAAATTTTTTCGACCGTCTCTTCCGCCTTTTTGTAGTCGATTTTGGCAATCCCCTCCGCCGTCTCCGGCCCTACCCCATCGACTTGCAAAAGCTCGGCCCGGGAAGCCTTCAAGGCCGTCTCCACGCTGCCAAAATGGCGATACAAATTCCGCGCCCGCACTTCCCCCACGTTGGCGGCGGAAAGCAACGCCACCCAGCCGAAAAGTTCGTCTTTTCTACTCTTTTCCATTTTCCCAGAGTTTGTAAATCATCCTCCCGGCGGCCTGCATCAAATCCTCCGTCCCCTTGTGCTGGAAGGCGGAGATGAAAACCCCTTTCCTACCCCATTTTTTCTTCAAAGCCGCCAAAGTCTTGCCATCCAGCAAATCGATTTTGTTCAACGCCACCAAAAAGGGTTTTTTGACCAGCTTCGGCTCGAACTGCTTCAATTCATTCTTCAATTTTTTCAAATCCTCCTCCGGAGCCGCCGAAGAGGCGTCCAAAAGATAAATCAAAAGCCGGGTCCGCTCGATGTGCTTCAAAAAGCGGTGCCCCAACCCCTTCCCCAAATGCGCTCCTTCAATTAACCCCGGCAAATCCGCCAGAACGAAACTGCGGTGGTGGTCGGTCCGGACAATGCCGAGATGCGGTATCAAAGTCGTGAAGGGATAATCCGCCACTTTGGGCCGGGCGGCAGAAACGGCCGAAAGCAGAGTCGATTTGCCCACGTTGGGAAAGCCGACCAATCCGACATCCGCCAAAAGTTTCAGCTCGAGGACGAGCTCCCGCTCCTCCCCCGGCTCCCCT
Source organism: Candidatus Zixiibacteriota bacterium (assembly GCA_022614805.1). GTDB lineage: Bacteria > Zixibacteria > MSB-5A5 > DSPP01 > DSPP01 > DSPP01. The sequence continues at coordinate 36,395 of JAKEHY010000004.1, forward strand.
TCCTCGGAAAACTGCGGCGCTCGCCGGGTCGGCGTGGCAAATCGGGCGTTGCCCCGCCCCCCCCGTCCCCCTTTGACGAGCAGGACGACCTCTCCCGGCTCGGTTAAATCGGCGACCAATTCGCCGGTTTTCCTGTCCTTGATGACCGTGCCGACCGGCATGTCAATGGATATATCCTTGCCGGAAACCCCGGAGGCGTTTTTGCCGCTGCCGTGGGCTCCCCGCCCGGCTTTGTACAGCTTGCGGAAGCGGCAGTCAATCAGGGTGCCGAGTTGGGGATTGGCCCGGGCGAAAACCGACCCCCCAGCCCCCCCGTCCCCGCCCGAAGGCCCTCCTTTGGGGACGAATTTCTCCCGCCGGAAGGCAATCATCCCCGAACCCCCCGTTCCCGCGGCGACTTTGATTTCGGCATAGTCGATGAACATAAATTTCCTTTACCGGAAAAAAATTTGAGCTCTCTGCAAAAGCCCATCGATAAAAGAAAAGAAAATCGCCCCTAAAAAGCAATTGCAGCCCCAATGACGCGATGCCCTGCCCTCCAATTGTTTTTCAATGATTCAATGATTCAATCTCTCAATGAATCAATCTTTTTGAATCCCTCGCCTTGCCTCCCCGCCGCGCGGGCAATATACTCCGCGTCAAATGGACATCCTCCACGCCATCGGCAACACCTCGCTGGTTCAGCTTCGCAAAGTCGTTCCCCCCGGCTGTGCGGACATCTTGGTGAAACTCGAATGGGAAAACCCCACCGGCAGCCTGAAGGACCGGGTCGCCCACGCCCTGATTGCAAGGGCGGAGAAGGGCGGCCGGCTGAAGCCCGGCGACACCGTCGTCGAATACACCGGCGGCAGCACCGGCGCCTCGCTCGCTTTGGTCTGTGCGGCGAAAGGCTATCGCCTCCGGCTCGTCACCTCCGATGCCTTCAGCCAAGCCAAGCTGGACCAGATGGCCGCTTTGGGGGCGGAGCTGGCCCTCGTCCCGAGCGAAGGCGGCCTCACCACCAAAAAGCTGATTCTGGATATGATTGAAGCCGCCCGGAATTTGAGTAAAGAGCCGCACACCTATTTGACCGACCAGTTGAACAACCAGGACAGCATCGCCGGCTACCACCCGCTCGGGGAGGAGATTTGGAGCCAGACGAAAGGGGAAATCGACGCCTTCGTCCACTCCGTCGGCACGGGCGCTTCTTCGCGCGGGGTCGCCGAAGTGCTCAAGCAGAAGAAACCAAGCGTCAAAATCATCGCCGTAGAACCGGCGGAATCCCCGGTGCTTTCGGGGGGCGAGCCGGGGCCGCACAAAATCGAAGGGGTCGGCATCGGCTACGTCCCTCCCCTCTATGAAAAATCGCTCATAGACGAAATCCTGCCGGTCAAAACGGAAGACGCCAAGGAGGCGGCCCGGCGCATCGCACGGGAAGAGGGTCTCTTTGCCGGCACCTCCTCCGGGGCGAACGTCCTTGCCGCAGTGGAGGTGGGAAAGCACCTGGGGCCGAAGGCCAAAGTGGTCACGCTTCTGGCCGACTCCGGCCTGAAATACCTGCACACCGACCTGTACCGGAGGAGATAAGATTTGGGGATTTTATGATTTGGTGATTTAATGATTGAAGAACAAAAAAGCGGGAAAATTGCTGTGAGTTTGAAAATTTTGGGCGGATTTATAGCGGGAATTTTGAGGCGGGCTGCAAAATCAAAACAATTTTGCAGGTGTTTTTGCGGGGGGATGACCCCACCCCTACCCCTCCCCTCAAGGGGAGGGAATTATTTTAAATCAAGGAGAGGGAGGGGCGGGGATGACCTCCCGCCCCTTGGCCTTTCCTTTTTGTTTCTTTTGTGCGCAACGGGTTTTAAAACAGCAGTGAAAGTAGGAGACGAGACCGTGTAGTTTGTCTTCTCCGTGCGGCCTGCCTGTTTTTTGTTCTGCCTACGCGCGGCAAGCCCCGCGCCAGCGTTACTGGTCTATAGGCGCTTATCCCTTTCAAAGATAAGCGGGTTCCGGATAAAAGGAAATCTACTGTTCTTTCCCCCAGGCAATGGGGGAAATCAACCCCGTAAGAGGGAGAACCGTGTTTTTTGCCTTACCGGTTCCCGTGGCCCTTATGGGGTTCGGCTGTGGCACGCCAGCGGAGCCGACGCCGACCCGTTGCACAAAACAGAGATGGTGGATTGGGGCGGGGAGTCCCCTTTCCCCTAACCACGTCTCTCTATTAAATAGCGCCCTTCCGGACAATTCGCTCGAAAGTTGTAGGGAATTTGGCAATTTTGCCTGTACTATGCCAGAGAAACAGGGCGAAATTCGCTCCGGTTTGGTGACGAATCTGTCAAAAGGAACTGGCGATTTTGGGCGGGAAAATAATTTTGGAGAATTTTGTAATCCGCTCCATATCAACTCGATTTGAGAAGAAGGTTATAAGTGGTGTGTAAGATCCAACGATTCTTTCTGTAAGATACAATCCAAGTGCTAACTATAGTATGTAGCACTAAAGTTAGCTCGTTTTTATACTATGGTAATGATGATAGCTATATGAAAAAAGAAGTTCTGACAAAATTTGGTAATAAAATTCGAGAAGAACGACTGAGGTTGAGTTTATCGCAGGAAGAGTTGGCTGCACGTGCTGGCGTACATCGAACATATATCGGGATGATTGAAAGAGCAGAAAAAAATATTTCTCTCGAAAATATTGAGCGATTAGCTAAAGCTCTCAACGTGAAGATTAAAGACCTATTTAAAGACTTCTAAAAAATGACGGTTGACTGGCAACAGAGAGTGGAAGAATACTGTAAAAAGTATAACATCCCCTTGCATTATCTGGCAGACACGTTATATGAGCCAAAGGTGATTCCAATGATTCGGGGAAAAGCTTTTGAATTCTCTGTAATGATGGCATTAAGGGAGATTTTACCAGCAGACAAATGGGACATTAAGAAAATAAGTATGAATGCACAAAGCGGCTTGCACGATGTTGATGTGTTGGCAGACCATAAACCCACTAACTGTACTGCCCCACCTAATTTTGGACAGGCATTCTCTTGATTTTTGACAACCAATCGGCATAGAACTGCGTGGGAGACTTCATCCCCAGCGCGCTGTGC
>JAKEHY010000031.1 GCA_022614805.1 Candidatus Zixiibacteriota bacterium
CCGCACAGCGCGCTGGGGATGAAGTCTCCCACGCAGTTCTATGCCGATTGGTTGTCAAAAATCAAGAGAATGCCTGTCCAAAATTAGGTGGGGCAGTACATGTAAAATCTGGGCGGGTAATTGCAATCCAAAACGGTGCTGTGTTTAAGGCCGATTCATCTATACAGAGTCCTTATGCCATTGCACTTACAATAGGGCAAATAATACCCATGCTCGATTCGTTGCAAATTCCTTTTGACCTTCGGTAGCAATTGCTAAAATCATTCCTCCTTCAATTCTGCAAATAAAAAGATTGAGGTTGGGATTCGCTCTTACGAAAGCCCGGCGGATTTCATCTTGACAATCACGGAAAAATTTCTATTTTGAGGGGCTTTGGAATTGGAAAAATGAAGACCTATATACCGAAGTTGTCGGAGATTGAAAAGAAGTGGTACGTCGTGGACGTCAAAGACAAAGTCTTTGGCCGGGCGGTGGCGAAGATTGCCACTATCCTGCGCGGCAAGGGGAAACCGATGTTCACCCCGCACCTCGATACGGGGGACTTTGTCATCGTTTTGAACGCGGACAAAATCCGGCTGACCGGCAAGAAGGAAAAGGTGAAAACCTATTTCCACTACACGGGCTACCCGAGGGGGGCGCGGTTCATAACCTTTGACAAATTCCGGGCCGAAAAGCCGGAAGAGCTCATCCGCCGGGGGGTGCGGGGGATGCTACCGAAGAACCGATTGGGAAGAAAGCTTTTGATGAAGCTGCACGTCTATCGCGGCGGCGAGCACCCGCACAAGGCGCAAAAGCCGGAAGTTTTGAGTTTGAGTTAGAGGGATGGCGGGACGTTTGAGAGCGAGAGCAGGGCGCGAGTCGAAAATGAACCCAGGGGCGGAGGCCCCTGGGCTAATAAAGCTGCACGTTTACCGCGGCGGCGAACACCCCCACAAGGCGCAGAAGCCGGAAGTTTTGAGTTTGAATTAGAGGATGGCAGGACGTTTGAGAGCGAGAGTAGGGCGCGAGTCGAAAATGAACCCAGGGGCGGAGGCCCCTGGGCTAAACAGTAAAGAGAACATTAATTAGAATGCCCGAAGTTTTAGCCTCCACCGTCGGCCGCCGCAAAACCTCCACGATGCGCATCTGGCTTTCCGCCGGCTCCGGCATCATCAAGGTAAACGGGCGGATGCTGGCGGAGTATCTGGGGAAGCGGCAATCTTTGATAATGTCGGTCTTCACCCCCCTCGAAGTGACCGGCAATATGGGGAAATACGACATCCGGGCGAAGGCCAACGGCGGGGGGGTGGCCTCGCAAGCCGAGGCTCTGCGGCTGGCTCTCTCTCGGGCCCTGGCGGTTCTCAACCCGGACGTTAGGAAAACGCTGCGGACCAATGGCCTTTTGACCCGCGACTCCCGCAAGGTGGAGCGGAAGAAATACGGGCTGGTGAAAGCCCGCAAGCGGTACCAGTATTCCAAGCGCTGATGAAAGCCGCGAAGAAGTCCGCCAAGAGCACCGCCGCGGTCGGCAAGAAGTCCCAGGTATTCACGGACGAGGAACGGGGCGCGATGAAGGCGCGCGCCCAAGAACTGAAGGCGGACAAAGCGGACGGGGAAAGCGCCGTGCTCGCGGCGATCGCCGCGATGCGGGAACCGGATCGCGCCATGGGCGAGCGGCTCCATGCAATCATCAAAGCCAGCGCGCCGGCCCTCTCGCCGAGACTCTGGTACGGGATGCCCGCGTATGCCAAGGACGACAAGGTCGTTTGCTTCTTCCAAAGTGCGCAAAAGTTCAAGACGAGATACGCGTCGCTCGGCTTCAGCGACAAGGCGAACCTCGACGAAGGCCGCCTGTGGCCAGTCGCCTTCGCGCTCGTGGAGTTGACCGCCGCCGAAGAGGCAAGGATCGGCGCGCTCGTGAAAAAAGCGGTAAGTTGAGAACCGGGCCCCCGTACGGGGAACCGGTTGTTGTTATAGTAAATACACACACCCGTTTTGCGCTTTCGAGTCGAAGTAAAATTGGCTTGGAAGGGTAAGATAGCGGCCGGTGGGTCCCGCAGCCGGAAGGCCCGGAGCGGGCGCGGCCCGGAAGAGGGCGTTGAAAAATGCTCCGGTGGAGGATAAACCTGACAGCCCCCAAGATTTGGGGTCAGGCGAGCGTTTGGCCCTCCGAGCGAACGCGCGCAAAGGAGTGAAATGGCAGTTGATTTAAAGGAAATGCTGGAGGCCGGGGTTCACTTCGGCCACCAGACCCGCCGCTGGAACCCCAAGATGAAAAAATTCATCTTCGACGCCAAAGGGGGCATCTACCGCATCGATTTGGAAAAAACCGCCAGCGCCCTGACAAAAGCGCGCGAGGTGGTGCGCCAGACGGCGGCCTCCGGCGGGAGCCTGCTTTTCGTCGGCACCAAAAAACAAGCCAAGGAAGTCATCGAGCGAGAGGCGGCGCGCTCCGGCGCCTTTTACGTCACGGAACGCTGGCTGGGGGGGATGCTCACCAATTTCTCCACCATCAAGCAGTCCATCAAGCGGCTGAAGGACATCGAACGGATGCAGCAGGACGGAACGTTCGGAAAAATCACCAAGAAGGAAGGGCTGGAGCTGGAGCGGGAAGCCGCCAAGATGCTCAAGGTCTTGAACGGCATCCGGGAAATGAACCGAGTCCCCCATCTGGTTTACGTGGTGGACACCAAAAAGGAAAAAATAGCGGTGGCGGAGGCGAACAAACTGGGGATTCCCATCATCGCCATCGTGGACACCAACTCCGACCCGGAACTCATCACCCATCCGATTCCGGGGAACGACGATTCCCTCCGGGCCATCGCTTTAATCACCAAAGAGCTGGCAGACGGCGCGGTGGAAGGGCGGGCGGTTTTGAAGGACAAACAGGAAGAGGAACAAACCCGCCGCCACGAAAAGGAAGCTAAGGACAAGGCGTTTCGGGACGCAAGGGAAGCGAGAGAGAAGGAAGTCAGAGCGAAATGAGCACGGCAATTTCAGCCAATTTGGTGAAGGAACTGCGGGAGAAAACCGGCGCCGGGATGATGGAGTGCAAAAAGGCCCTGCAGTCTTCCGGCGGGGACATTGAGAAGGCGGTTCAGACCCTGCGGGAGCAGGGGCAGGCCCGGGCGGCCTCCAAGGCGGGGCGGACGGCGAAGGAGGGAATCGTTTTTTCCTACATTCACCCCGGCGACCGATTAGGCGTGCTTTTGGAACTGAACTGCGAGACCGATTTCGTCGCCCGGACGGAGGATTTCCGCAATCTGGCCAAGGATCTGGCGATGCAGATTGCCGCGGCCTCGCCTTTGGTCGTCACCCGCGAGGAGCTGCCAGCCGAGCTGGTGGAAAAGGAACGGGAAATCTACCGCCATCAGGCCAAAAACGAGGGGAAGCCGGAAAAGATTCTGGACCGTATTGTCGAAGGGAAGTTGGAGAAGTATTTTCAGGAGGCGGTTCTGATGGAGCAGATTTTCGTCAAGGACCAGAACCTGACCGTGAAGGAACTCTTAAACTCGGCAGTGGCCAAGCTGGGGGAAAACATCGTTCCCCGCCGCTTCGTCCGCTTCCGGCTGGGAGAATGATATGCCCGATTTGAAATACCGCCGGGTGCTCTTGAAGCTTTCCGGCGAAGCGCTGATGGGGGATAAAGGCTTCGGCATCGACCCGGAGGTGGTGACCGTGATCGCCCTTCAAATCAAGGAAGTGAAGGAAATGGGGGTGGAAATCGCCATCGTGGTCGGCGGCGGCAACATTTTCCGCGGACTCGCCGCGACCTCCTCCGGCATCGACCGGGCCACCGGCGACCAGATGGGGATGCTGGCGACGGTCATCAACGGCCTCGCTTTGCAAGACCGTTTGGAGAAGTTGGGGGTCTTCACCCGGGTGATGAGCGCTCTGCGGATGGAGGCGACCGCGGAGCCGTACATCCGGCGGCGGGCCATCCGCCACCTCGAAAAAGGACGGGTGGTCATCCTCGTCGCGGGCACCGGCCATCCCTTTTTCACCACCGACACGGCCGCCGCTCTGCGGGCGACCGAAATTGGCGCGGACGTCATTTTGAAAGCCACCAAGGTGGACGGGGTTTTCGACGCCGACCCGATGAAGGAGAAAAACGCCAAGATGTACGACAAGCTTACCTATCTCGAAGTGTTGAGCCTGGGATTAAAGGTTTTGGATTCGACCGCCACCTCGCTCTCGATGGACAACGCTTTGCCCATCATCGTCTTCAATCTGAACCAGCGGGGAAATTTGAAGAAGGCGGTTTTGGGAGAGAAAATAGGAACCATCGTCCACGTTTAACCGGGAGGGGAGATGGACGTCGTAAAAGAGATATATCAGCGCGAAGAAGAGAAAATGAAAAAGAGCCTGGAGGCGGTCTCGCACGAGCTCGCCTCCATCCGCACGGGGAAGGCGACCACGGCGCTTCTGGACGCCATCCGGGTGGAGTATTACGGCTCGATGGTTCCGGTGAACCAGGTCGGCACCGTTTCGGCGCCGGAGCCGCGCCTTCTGACCATCCAGCCGTGGGAAAAAACGGTCCTCCCCAACATCGTCAAGGCGATTCAAAAATCGGAACTGGGGCTGAACCCCCAGTCGGACGGCAACATCATCCGGTTGCCGATTCCGCCGTTGACCGAGGAACGCCGAAGGGACCTGGTCAAACTGGTGCACAAGCTGGCGGAGGAGGGGAAGGTGGCCATCCGGAACATCCGCCGGGATGCCGTCGAGCACGTCAAAAAAACCGAGAAGGAGAAGAAAATCTCCGAGGATGATTCCAAAAAAGCCCAGAAGCACATCCAGGAAATCACGGACAAGTTCATCGAATCGGTGGACAAGCTCATTGCCGGAAAAGAAAAAGAGATAATGGAAACTTGAGCGGTTTCGACGTTTTTCCCAATCCCCTCCGCAAGAGGGGATTTTGTTTATGGGGGATTTTGCGTAATTTGAAAAAATGCTGGAGGAACTGAAAAAAGAGATAAAAGAGCGGGGGAGCCTGCCCGTTCACATTGCCGTCATTATGGACGGCAACGGGCGCTGGGCCAAACAGAGGAACCTGCCGCGCACGGAAGGGCACAAAGCGGGGGTGGAAGCCATCCGCAAAGTGGTTCGCACCGCCGGCGAAATGGGAATCCAGTACCTCACCCTTTTCGCCTTTTCGACCGAAAACTGGCGGCGTCCGAGGGAAGAGGTTTCCGCCCTGATGCAGCTTTTGTCCGACACCGCCCGGAGGGAATTGAAGGAGATGATGGACAACAACCTGCAGCTTAAAGCCACCGGCGACATCGAAGGGCTGCCTTACGCCAAGCGGCTGGCGCTTTCGCAGGCCATCAAAAAAACCTCCAAAAACACCGGCATCGTTTTGAACCTGGCATTGAACTACTCCGGCCGGTCGGAAATTCTTTCCGCCGTTAGAAAAATTGCGCGGGAGGCGAAGGAGGGGAAACTTTCCCCCGCCCGCATCGATGAGAAAATGTTCGAGTCCCATCTTTACACCAAGGGGCTGCCGGACCCGGATTTGCTCATCCGCACCTCCGGAGAAAAACGGCTCTCCAATTTTTTGCTCTGGCAGGCGGCCTATACGGAACTGTATATTACCGAAACTTTGTGGCCCGATTTTGGAGAGCGGGAGTTTTTGATGGCCCTGGCGGATTACCAGAGCCGCCAGCGGCGATTCGGGAGGGTGTAAATGGCGATTGACCCGAAAAACCTGGCCGTGCGGGTGGCGGTCTCCATCGTCGGCATCCCGGCGATTCTCTTCGTCTCGTGGCAGGGGGGATGGTGGTGGAGCGCTTTTCTGATGCTTCTCGCGCTCATCGGTTTCTGGGAATACTCCCGCATGACCAAACTTCCCGACTTTTTGCTTTTTTCCGGGTGGATTTTGGGGGCCGGGTATCTTTACCGGTTGTCGACCGGCTCCGTTCAATTTTTAGACGAGTTTCTTCTGCTCTGTTTTTTTGCCGTTGCCGCCTTTCTGGTTTTTCGCCGCAGGGTGGAGGGCTCCATCGCCGAAGCGGCCCATTTCATTTTGGGGATGATTTACATTCCGGGGCTTTTGGGATTCGGAAAAAGCCTGGAATTGTGGCTGCGACAGATTCCGGCGGGGGTCAACATCACGATCGGCGGCGAAGATTTGTTCCGCGTGACCGAGGTGCAGCCGCAGCTTTTGCTTTTGGTTTTTCTCTGGGCCGTCATCTGGGCCGCCGACACGGCGGCTTACTTCGTCGGTGCCAAGCTCGGCCGAAGGCATCCATTCCCGGCCATCAGCCCGAATAAGACGGTGGAGGGGTTTTTAGGCGGGTTCGCCGGAGCCGTAATCGCGGCGGTAATTTTCTTTTTGACAAAGAAGCTCGAATTCGGCTTGGGTTTTACAATCGGGCTCGCACTTACCATCGCGCTTTTTGGCCAGTTGGGGGATTTGTTTGAATCGCTTTTGAAGCGCAGCTCCGAGGTCAAGGACGCCTCCCACCTCATCGCCGGGCACGGCGGCGTTTTGGACCGGTTCGATTCCTTGCTTTTCGCTTTGCCAGCGGCGTATTTCTTTTTGGTATTTTTTGCTTAATCGCGGCATTGAAATGCCGCCTACGAGAGATATGTTTAACCTCCCCTTAATCCCCTCCTTCGTAAGGAGGGGACAATGAAGGACAGAGAATGAGCATCCTGACCAGACTGCTGGATTATTTCTTCGCCGCCCGGCCGGTGCTTTTTATGCCGGTCTGGACCGTGACTCTTTTGGGAGCCGGACAGGCCGCCGGCCGCCGGCTTTCGAGCGAGACGGCGGGCAGCTTGCTTTTTGCAACCGCCTGTCTTTTCGGTGCGGTTTATCTGGTGAACCAAATTTTCGACCGGGAGTCCGACCGCATCAACAACAAGGGATTTTTTCTTTCGCGCGGAATCGTTTCGGTTCCGGAAGCGGTCGTTTTGGCCGTCGGGCTCTCTTTCGCGGCTCTGGCGGTCGCTTTGCTGATTTCCGGCTACGCCTTTGTGCTTTTCGCCGGGATTGTCATTCTGGGCATCATTTACTCCGCCCCGCCGTTTCGCCTTAAAGACCGGGCCTGGCCGGCCCTTTTGGCCAATATGCTCGCCCACGGCTCCATCGTGTATCTCGTTGGAGCGGGTTGGAACGAGGTTTTGGAAGGGAGGCAGTTGATTCGCTCGCTGCCTTACTTTTTCGCGGTCGGCGCCATCTATTTGAACGCCACCCTGCCGGACGTGGAGGGGGATAAACAGGTCGGCAAGAAAACGGTGGCGGTAGTCTATGGGGAACGATTTGCGCAAGGGGTGGCGCTGGTTTTTGTTCTCGTGGCAATAGGGATAGCCGTTTACACCCGTGATTTCGATTTCCTTCTCCCCGCCATCCTGTCCCTTCCGCTTTTTGCCTTGGCGGTCGACAGGAAAAGCGTGAAGTTTTCCATTTGGGCGACCAAGGCGGCGCTCGTGTTGCTTTCGGCCGCCGCCGCCCTATATTTCTGGTGGTATGTTTTGATTCTAACGGCCGGATTTCTGGCCGTCCGGGTTTACTATAAACGCCGTTTTGGAATGGTGTATCCCTGATGCAAACCCCCGAGCTGGAAACCAAAATTACCAACCTGCCCGACAAACCGGGGGTCTATTTGTTCAAGGACAAAGCGGGGAGGATTCTGTACGTCGGAAAAGCGGCGGTTTTGCGCAACCGGGCGGCCTCCTACTTTCACGCCTCCCAGCCGGTCAGTCCCCGCATCGCCGCAATGACCAGACAGATTTCCGATTTGGACTATCTGGTCACGGACAACGAAGTCGAAGCTTATATTCTCGAAGCCAACCTCATCAAGGAATACAAGCCCCGCTACAACGTCAATCTGAAAGATGACAAGCGCTATCCTTACCTGAAGCTGACCAACGAGCCGTTTCCCCGTTTGCTCGTCGTCCGCCGGATGAAAAAAGACGGGGCCCGCTATTTCGGCCCGTTCACCAACGTCGGGGCGATGCGCCAGACGCTCCGAACCCTCGTGCGCATCTTTCAAATCCGCTCCTGCAACCTGGTCATCCCGCCCCCCAACGGGCGCAGGTATCGGGTCTGTCTCGAATACCACATCAAGCGTTGCCCCGGCCCGTGCGAGGGGCTGGTCAGTTCCGAAAAATATGGCGAGCAAATCGAATCGGCGGCCCTGTTTCTGGCCGGGCATAGAAAAGCGTTAATCGACCAACTGCGCGCCCGGATGGAGAGCTTTTCCGAGGCGGAAAACTTCGAAGGGGCGGCCCTGGTGCGGGACCAGTTGAAAGCCATCGAGGGGATAAAGGAAAAGCAAAAAGTGGTCTCCGAAGACTTGACCGACCGGGACCTGGTCGCCATCGCCCGGCAGGGGAGGGATGTCTGCGCTGTTTGTTTTCAGGTTCGGGAAGGGGTTTTGATTGGCCGCCAGCATTATTACCTGACCGCTGATAGAGAAGAACCGGACGCCGTGGTTTTGTCCAACTTCATCCGCCAGTACTATCTGCGCCAGTCCGCCTTTCCCGCCGAGTTGCTTTTGCCTTTCGAACCGGAGGACAGCGGGCTTTTGCGCCAGTGGCTGGCGGAAAAAGCGGAAACACCGGTTAAAATCATCCTGCCGCAGAAAGGGGTGAAAGCGCAGCTTTTGGCCACCGCCGAAAAGAACGCCCGGCTGCTTTTGGAAGAACTTTTAATTCAAAAGAAGGAGTATCAAAACCGGGTGCCGGAAATCATCACCTATTTGCAGAAGGATTTGCGCCTGCCCAACCCCCCCCGCCAGATTGCGGCTTTTGACGTTTCCAATTTGGGGGAGACCGACAAGGTCGGCGCCGCCGTTTTCTTTTCCGACGGCCGGCCGTTAAAGAAGTTCTACCGGCACTTTCAAATAAAAACGGTCGAATTCCAGAACGATTTTGCGATGATGGAGGAAATCGTTTCCCGCTTTTTCGCCAGGGTTAAAGAAGGGGATATCCCCCGGCCCGATTTGGTTTTAATCGACGGCGGCAAGGGACAGGTCTCCTCGGCCTTGTCCGCACTGGATAAACTCGAAATCAAAGACCAGCCGCTGGTTGGCTTGGCCAAGCGGCTGGACGAAGTGATTCTGCCCCATTCAAGTGATACTTTAACCCTGCCCCGTTCCTCAACTTCGCTGCGCCTCCTGCAGCGGATACGGGACGAAGTTCACCGCTTCGGGTTATCCTATAACGTCAAGGTTCGGAAAAAGCGCACCATCCGCTCCGAGCTGGATGAAATTTCCGGCATCGGCCCCGGGCGAAGGCAGATTTTGCTGACCCACTTCGGCTCGGTGGAGAATATGAAGCAGGCGAGTTTGGAGGAACTTTCCGCCGTTGCCGGGATTCCGAAGGGCGTGGCGGAGAAGGTTTTCAATCATTTTCACTCTGCCCAATCGGCCCAAGCTCCCGCCTGATGCTTGTTTTTACCATCACCGTTGGGCCGTTTTTTGAGAATTGCTTTTTAGTGGCCGACGAGAAAACCAAGGAGGCGTGGATTATAGACCCCGGGGCGGAGGGGAACCGGATTCGCTCTGAAATTCAGCGTTTAGGTTTGAAACCCTCCAAAATTATTCTGACCCACGCGCACGGCGACCACATCGGCGCGGTCGAGGAGCTGCGCCAATTTTACAAGATTCCGGTTTTCATCCACGAAAAAGACCATCCCTTGCTCATCAGTCCGGAAGAAAACCTTTCCGCCGCCTTTGGGATGCCGATTTCGGCGGGGAAAGCGGAGGAATTTCTGGTGGAAGGGGGTAGGTTGAATTTGGGGGAACTTAATTTTGAAGTTATCGAAACTCCCGGCCATACGCCGGGCGGGATTACCCTCTACGGCGAAAAAGCGGCCTTCACCGGCGATGCGCTCTTTGCCGGCTCCATCGGCCGGTATGATTTTCCCCATTCGGACGGGGAGTTGCTTTTTCAGTCTTTGCAGAAGCTTATGAAGCTGCCAGATGATACGGTTGTTTATTCCGGCCACGGGCCGGCGACGACCATCGGGCGGGAAAGGAAAATGAATCCGTTTTTGCTGGATTTGGATTGACTCGAATCAAATAAAATTGCTTTTTTTGTGGTGCAGGATAAAGTCCGCTTCTGGCGGACGTATCCTGCGTTGGGTGAGTGACGCAGGTTAGATAAGACCTAACCTGCGTCACAGTTCGATTTGGGCCGGCTTAGGCAACACGGAGGAATAGAATGACAAAGGATGTCGTCGCGGAGATACGAACCAAGGCGAAAACTCTCCCTAAAGAGAAATTATTCGAAGTAGCGGTTGCGGTGCTGAAAAACAATTTCCCCAAATATACTTGGGTGGGGATTTATTTGATGGATGGGGAGAAGGAGCTGGTTCTGGGGCCGTTTTTGGGAAAGCCTTCCCCGCACACGCGGATTAAGATTGATTCCGGCATTTGCGGGGCGGCGGCAAGGGAGAAGGAGACCGTCATCGTGCCGGACGTTTCCGCCGATTCCCGCTATCTAGCCTGCTCGATGGAAACCAAATCAGAAATCGTGGTTCCGATTATGCGCAACGGAAAGGTTTTTGGCGAAATCGACATCGATTCCGATTTGCGGGGCGCTTTTGACGCCGGCGACCGGAAGCTTTTAGAGGAAATTGCCGGGATTTTGGCTGAAAAGTTTTAACTTCCAAGCTTTAAATTTGTTCCGAGACTTGATTGGTGATTCCGGCCGGCCGGAAAGTATTTTATTTTTTGGCTATGGCGAGACGGGGTAAATTTATGCACGCTTGCTGAAAGCTGCCTTCGTCGGCCGAGCCGGGAGCCGGCGTTTTCCACTCCTCTTTGACCGCCTCGATTACCGGGGCCCTTTTTTGAGCAAGAGGCGGGCCGTCGTCGTGAAACAGCGTGAGGCTGACGGTTTTGAAACCGAGCGGCTCGCAGCGAACCAGCGCGCAAATCAGTTCGCGGTTAAACGGCTGGGATTCTACTTTTCGGGGCGTGACCCACATTTTTTGAAACCACAAGAGATAGGAGCCGTCCGACATCGGCTCGATGCGGGTCGTGTCCAGCGCCACGGTGAGGTCCGCGTGAAAAAAAACGGTCGCCCAGTTTTCGGGGGCTCCGAAGGTCGGCTCGGATTCGGACGAAGCGTGCGTGGCCGGGGAAGGCTCATTCTTGCCGCATCCAAAGCTTACGGCAAGCGGCAATATCACACAGGGCAAAATCGCCCGAAAGTGTTTGCATAAACGAAACATATAGTGGATAGCACCTCTCACTTTATCGTTATCGGCAAATTTAAATTGAAATAATAGAAATCCAGAACCTCGAAATAGCGGGCGGCGTTGGGGGCGAAGCTGCGCACCAAGTCAGGGATGGTGGTTCCAACGCCAAGGCGAAATTCACGGAGCGGGGAAAGGCCGTCGGTATCCCGGCGGGTACTATAGCCCAAGCCCAATGAAACCGGCTGGCGCTCCCCCCATTTCCAATCGGGGCGGTAGGTGCACCAGAAGATGAAATTGTCGAATTGTTGGGCGGTTTGAGCAAACAGATGCTCTTGCGAAGAAAAGGGATTGGACTTGGCACTGACTTTCACGTCCCAGTTTCCGGGACGGGAGAGCTGCAAAAGCCCGAGCCCCACCCCGGCGTAGTCGAAAACTAAGTCGGCCACCCCGAATCCCTGGGTGGGGTTGAAGGCATCCATCGGGAATTCCACGAGGGTCAAAAGCAGAGCGGCCTCCAGAGCGCCGTAGGTTCGGGATTTTTTGGGTGAAAATCCGGCCCAGCGGTAGGCCCGGTGGAATTGCTTGGTCAAAACGTAACCGACGGCCAAGTGGCTCACCTCGTCGTTCTGGGCCAGCCCCTCCCCCGACCAGTCGTTTTTCAAATGGAATTTTCCGGTGGAGCCGCCCCAGCTTTTCTGGGTCTGGTCGTAGGTCAACACCAAGCCGACCAGATGGCCGCCCCCCAGAACAATTAGACGGGGGGTTTTGGGTTTGTAGAGGGGGTGGTGAATCATCGCTACAGTTTCGTTTACAAGCGTATCGCGAACGGAGGATGGTTCGGCAAAAAGAGGGGAAAATGAGAGGACGAAAAGGCCCGCTAAAATTTTTTTCAAATTCTTTTTCCCGTCTCGGAATCGAAAAAGTACAAATCGGCGGGGTCGAGATACAACGCTTCGGATGGGGGCTCGATTTTCCCGGCGGCGCGGACGGAGAGCTTTTGCCCGTCGGGGGTTTGCAGATAATAAAAGAATACGTGGCCTAAATTTTCCCGGGCCAGAAATTTAACCGGAAGCTTGAGCGCTTGGATTGCGGAGGGGGAAGAAAACCTCCCTTTTTCCGGGCGAAAGCCGAGGGTGGGCCTGACAGATTGGCCGGCTTTGTCGAGAAAGGAGCGGGGTAGCGGGAGACTCCAGCCCTGGAAATTCAGGCTACCGTCTGAAATCCCCATACTCGCGAGCGCATTCATCCCCGGATGGCCGAAAAACTGGGCGACGAAGAGATTTACCGGGGCGTTGTAAATTTTCTCCGGCGTGCCGGTCTGCAACAACTCGCCGGACTTCATAATGCCGATTTTATCCCCCAGGCTCATTGCCTCGGTCTGGTCGTGGGTCACATAGACGGTGGCGGCGTTCAATTCCTTTTTCAGTCCCAACAACTCTTGCCGGACGCGCTGGCGCAGGGCGGCGTCGAGGTTGGAAAGGGGTTCGTCCAGAAGCAGAACCTTAGGCTCCCGCACCAAAGCCCGCCCGAGCGCCACGCGTTGACGTTCACCCCCCGAAAGGGCCTTGGGTTTGCGTTGGAGCAGGTTTGAAAGCCCTAGAAACTCGGCGGTTTTTTTCACTTTGGTTTCGATTTCGTTCTTAGGGGTTTTTTTCAGCTTCAGCCCGAAGGCGACGTTTTCAAAAACGGTCATATGGGGGTAGAGGGCGTAGTTTTGAAACACCATCGCCACCTCCCGCTCCTTGGGGGGAAGATTGTTCACCTTTTTTTCGGCAATGAAAATTTCCCCCTCGGCCGGCTCCGCCAGACCGGAAACCAGACGGAGGGTGGTGGATTTGCCGCAGCCGGAAG
This sequence comes from Candidatus Zixiibacteriota bacterium, assembly GCA_022614805.1. Classification (GTDB taxonomy): domain Bacteria; phylum Zixibacteria; class MSB-5A5; order DSPP01; family DSPP01; genus DSPP01. Next base: position 12,986 of record JAKEHY010000031.1, read on the forward strand.
GGCCGACCAGAACGAGAAAGGTTTTTTCGGTCACGTCGAAGGAAATATGCCGGGGAATTTCGACGCCGTTTTCAAAACGGTAGGTGACATCCTTGAGAACGAGGGAAGCCATCGGAGAGGAAAATAGGAATTTATAGGAAAATGTCAAAAAATGCCGAAAAATTTGTCGGCAATTGTTACCGGGTTTCTTAAATAACAAGAATCCCTTGAATTGACAAGGACTTAAGCCGATGAAAAAGGTATTGACAAAAAGGCCCTTAAGTTCGTATAATTAAATGCCGACCTATAAAGTCGGGAATATATGTTTACTTTGAGCAAGAAGACGGATTACGGCTTGATGGCCATCGAGTACTTGCGCACGGCCGGAAAGGAGCGGCGGGTTTCGGCGCGGGAGATTTCCGAGCGCTATGAAATCCCGACCGAGCTTTTGGCCAAAATTCTGCAAAGGCTGGCCCGGTACGGAATGGTGGAGGCGGTGCCCGGCCCTTCCGGTGGATACCGGCTGGCAAAAGAAGTGCGGGATATCCGGCTGACGGACGTCATCGGCGCGGTAGGGGATGAGGTCGCTTTGATTGCTTGTTTGAAGCACGACCACGCCGCTTGCGAACAAATCGGCTGCTGCACGGTGCGGACCCCGCTCGTGCGGGTGCAGGAAAAACTGGTGGATTATCTCGGAAAAATTACTTTGGAAGAGCTGTATTTAACGGAGGCGATTTTTCCGGTCCCTCGAGTTCCCTCGGGACAAATCGGCGAAATTAAATTGTAAGGAGAAAAAATGGTAGAGACACTTCAAAACACCGGCGTGGAGCCGGAAGGGAAAATTCTGGTGACCGACACGGCGGTGCGGGAAATCAAAAAAATCCTGGGGCAACAGGCCCCTGGCACTTTTTTGCGCATCGGCGTCAAAGGCGGCGGCTGTTCCGGGCTTTCCTATATGATGAATCTGGACACGCAGACGGGAGAGCTGGACCGGGCGTTCGAGTTCGGCGGCGTCAAAGTCGTCGTGGACGCCAAAGCGCTGGTCTATTTGAACGGGCTTACGCTCGATTACACCGGCGATTTGCTGAACGGGGCCTTCCGCTTCAACAACCCCCAGGCCAAGCGGAGCTGCGGCTGCGGCAGTTCGTTCAGCGTATAGCGAAATGGAAGTCATCGATTTTGCCGACCTCACCTCCGGCGGGATGGTGCAGGAAGAGGCGTTTTCCAAAACGCTCGCCGACTTAGCCTGGGAAAAATATCGGGGGAAAGACGTTCTCATCCGGGGGTGCGCCTCCTTTCCGGTGCCGACCTGGGCCTATATGATGCTGGCGGCCCGGCTGGCCGGGGTGGCGAAAACCATCGCCTACGGCGAAGAGAAAAGCCCGCTCCCCATCTATCAAAAATCGTGAGTGGAAGGTTGGGCGCCTTTCACCCTTGTCCGTCCAATTACAAAAGATTTAATTCTCGTCTCCTTTCGGATTTGCGTATTGGAGTTAAATAATGCCGAAAGTAAATTTCAAAAATCTGGATAAAATGGTCGAGGCTCTGGAGGGGCAGTCGATTTTGGATGCCGCGCTGGACAACGACATTGCGCTCACCCACGACTGCGGGGGAAACTGCACCTGTTCCACCTGCCATGTGGTCATTCTCGAAGGGATGGAGAATCTTTCCCCCAAGGACGAGGCGGAGCAGGACCAGCTCGAAATGGCGGAGGGGCTGACCCCGACTTCAAGGCTAAGCTGCCAGTCACGGGTCTTCGGGGACGTGGCGTTGGTGATACCTTCCAATGGTTCCTCGCAGGGACTTGCTTCCGACCCGGTGTTCAAAATCGGGACACCGAATGGGTAGCATTAAGATCGGATAATGTTATTTTAAGGCGGCTATGACAGAATCATCGGCGGATAAAAGAGTTTACGACGTAACCGTAATCGGGGCGGGGCCGGTGGGGCTTTTCGCCGCCTATTATGCCGGACTGCGGGACCTTCCGGTCAAAATCGTCGATTCGCTGCCGTACATCGGCGGTCAGGTGAACACCCTCTATCCCAAAAAACCGGTATACGACGTGGCAGGCTGCCCCGCCGTAGTCGGGGAGGATTTGGTCAAGAATTTAGTCGAGCAAGTTCAGCAATACAATCCGGCAATCGTTTTGGGGGAAAGGATTGTCGAGTTGCATCGTCAGGAAGGCGGCCACTATCTGCTCAAGGGTGACCACGGCAGCGAGCATTTCACCAAAACCATCATCATCACGGCCGGCATCGGGGTTTTTGCCCCCCGCAAGCTGGAAAAACCGGAGGTGGAGGCCTGGCTGGGGCGGGGTTTTTACTACGGAGTTTTGGACCCGGAGGAATTTCGGGGCAAAAAAGTGATGCTCATTGGGGGCGGGGATACCGCTTTGGACTGGGTTTTGGCTCTCAAAGGAATTGCCAAAAGTTTGGTTTTGGTTCACCGTTCGGCCAAGTTCACCGCCCACGAGGATTCCGTAAAAAAACTTATGGCCTCCGGCATTCCGGTTTTTATGACCACGGAAGTGGAGAAAGTGGCGGGAAATTCGAGAATCGAACGGGCTTCAACCCTGAACAAGCTGACGCAGGAAAAGAAAGAGTTTGACGTGGATGCGGTGGTCTGCTGCATCGGCTACGCCGCTAATTTAGGACCACTGCGGAACTGGGGGCTGGAATTTGGCCCTGGGCACACCATCAAGGTGAACCACCATATGGAGACCAATCTTCCCGGAGTCTATGCCGCCGGGGATATTGCCGGTTTCGAAGGAAAGCTCAAGCTCATCGCCACCGGCTTCGGCGAGGCCGCCACCGCCGCCAACTACGCCGCTCACCACATCAATCCCTCCGCTAAAATTTTCCCCGGCTATTCCACCAATTTTGTGGAGGAGAAAAAGGCGAAAGAGGCGGAAAGGCAGCCTTCAACGAGAAACCTAACCCCCTAATCCCCTTCCCGGAACGGGAAGGGGGAAGGTTTCCCTCAAGTCAATTTATTGTTTATCGATTCAAACTTGCCGAATTGCCGCTTTCCCTTCCCTCTGTTAAAAGCTTCTGCACCAATTCTCTCAATTCACTAATCTGCGCTTTCAATTCCTTATTCTCCGCTTTCTGCTCTTGCAGCATTTTGTACAGTCCCTGTATCGCCGCCAACGCTATGCCCGAGGGGTCGATGGTGGAGATGGTTTTTTCGTTATCGCCAACCTGGAACAAAGGATAAAAATCCTGCGCCATTGGGCCGATGTGTTCAATGCTCGGGTCTTGCGCCTTGTAGCTCCAGCGCTTGATGGGAAGCTGCAACACTTTTTCCAGCATTTCTTTACCATCCAGCGTCCGAATGTTCCGTTTCAAATTGCTGTCCGAAACAGCCACCCAAGCGGAGGCGCCGGCGGCCAACGTTACGCCAGCAGTGAGGCCTACGTTCGAGTATATCCGGGTACCGCCCGCGGCGCGGGCGCTGAACTGGTTTGCCACGGTAGAAGCAAAATCGGCTCCAGAACCATCCGCCCAGACAAAAGCGCCGTCATGGATGGCTTTGGCCCGACTTCCAGCGGCCAGCGAATTACTACCGGAAGCTTTGTTGCCGGAACCGCCCGGCACGGTGGAGCTAAACCCGCTGGCCGTATCTCCTGCCCCGCCTCCGACCGTTGCTCTTTCCGCGCTGGCAATGTTAAAAAAACCGCCGCCGACCGTGGAAAGCAGTCCGCTCGATAGGTTCCCTCGGCCACCGGCGATGGTAGAGCTGTTTCCGATTGCGGAGTTGGTGTCACCGGCACCGGCACCGCCGCCGCCACCGACCACCGCGAAACGGCCGCGGGCTTTGTTGCCGACTCCCCCTCCAACGGTGGAGGAATCTCCGGTGGCAACGTTGTCAGCACCTCCACCTACTGTAGCGGCATCACCACTGACGAAGTTGGTGTTACCGCCACTGACCGCAGAGCCATAGCCCTCCGCTAAGTTGGAGGTTCCACCACCAACCGTGGCAGCAGAACCGCTTGCAGTGTTGTCAGAGCCGCCGCCAACCGTGGCGCGATTGCCGCTTGCGATGTTGTTAATACCGCCACCAACTGTGGTAACCCCATTGCTTGCGGTGTTGTTAAGGCCGCCGCCGACTGTAGCATTAATGCCACCGGCGGTATTGATCCGGCCGCCACCGACCGTGGCCTCTTGACCCGCGCTGTTAAGAGTGCCGCCGCTGACCGTGCCGGAAAGAACGCTCGTAGTGTTGCCGAAGCCGCCGCTAACTGTTGAGTAATTTCCGCTGGCGGTGTTTTGCGAACCGCCCCCAATCGTGGCGAAAAAACTGTTGGTGACATTGCGCTGGCCGCCGCTCACCGCGGACCAATCTCCCAGAGCCGAGTTGGAATCGGCAGGGGTCGCTCCCCCGCCTCCACTGACAACCGAGTACCGACCATGGGCTCTGTTGTTGAGCCCCCCTGCCACTATTGCCGCCGTGTCATCGGCGAAATTTCCAGAACCGCCGCTGACCGTTGCAAAATCACCGCTTGCAATGTTGACGAAACCCCCGCCAATGGTCGTGGAAAACCCGCTGGCAAAGTTACCATTGCCACCGCCGATGGTGGCAGTGGAGCTGCTGGCAGTATTGCCGTCACCACCACTAATCGTGGCGAAGTAATTGCTGGCGATATTGCGTCTGCCCCCGCTCACGGTGGACCAATCCCCCAAAGCGGCATTGGAATCGGCGGAATTGCTTCCACCACCGCCGCCAATAAAACTAAGCTGGCCGCGAGCTTTGTTGAATGACCCTCCCCCAACCGTGGCGAAATCAGCCGTTGCACGGTTGGCGTTGCCACCGGCTATGGTTGTCAGTTGTGCGCTGGCGACATTGAGTGCGCCGCCGCCGACTGTGGAAGAGTTCCCGCTGGCCGTGTCGCCAAAGCCGGCGACAAAAGCATCGAAACTGCTGGCGACATTGAACCGGCCGCCGCAGACTGTGGCGTGGTCGCCGCTCGCCGTGTTGTTCTCCCCCACTACAAAGGCGTGTGGGCCAGTATTCGTATGCCCCGGGCCGATGGAGACCTTGCTGGTGATAGTCCCGCCGGAAGCTCCGTCCACCGAACCAACCCGATAAGAAAACCCTACTGAAACCACCCGGGTACGGGGAGAAAGTTCGGTAACATCCGGCGCCACCGTAATTCCCAGCCAGCGCAAGTCGCCGTTGAAGACCGCTTCGGGCGCTGTCAAAAGGGTGTTGAAAAGCCCCTGGGTGACATTTACGGCCTGCACACCGCTACTCCAGAGTTCTGTCCCGGCTACCGCAGCGTCCCAAATGCGGAAAGTTACGTTGTAACTGCCGGGGGCCACCGTATCCCCGGAAGGGGTGGTCAGTTTTCCCTGAAAGTTGACGAGTTGAGGGACGGCAGCCCAGAGCGTTGAAGGAAAGGACAGGAACAGCCCTAAACTGAAAAGAATGGTTAACCGTTTCATTTTGTTACTCCTTTCTTTGGGCGAATGCCATTCGCCCCTACGGTTTTTCCTGATGGGAGCCGAATTTTAGCGAGGTTGTCGGGAGGGATTGGAAGTTCGGCTTCCAAACAAAAGTTTGAAGCGTTTACCCACGACTGAAGTCCCTGGCCGAACACGAGCTCGGCTCGGGCAGGCGTGGCTACCAACGAAAGGGAAAGCCACGACCTAAATCTTTAAAAGCTTTAGACCTTACAGCCCATAACCTGCCTCCTTGTTTAAGGGCCAGCTTGTCTATGTTTCCTTGGTGGTAAGGTTGATTTTTGAATCGAGCTTGTCAAGGGGTAAACGGGGCAGATGGCGTTGGATACAGGCGCTTGACGGGGTTGGAGACAAAGCTTATCTAAACATTGAGGAGATGGAATGACACCAGCGGAAAAGGCCTGCCGGATTACCGCATTTGCCCGTTCGGGCGGTTGAGCGGGAAAGGTAAGTCCGGTGGACTTGCATGACATAATAGAAAGCTTGGAGATACCGAAAAACGAGGCGGTTCTGGTCGGGCTGGAGACCGCCGACGACGCCGGGGTGTATCATCTTTCCGACGACATCAACCTGGTGCAGACGGCGGATTTCATCACGCCGCCTCTGGATGACCCGTTTTTGTTCGGGAAAATTGCGGCGGCCAATTCCCTTTCGGACGTCTATGCGATGGGGGGAAAACCAATAACGGCTTTGAATCTGTGCTGTTTCCCCCCTGCCGGCATAGAGAAGGAATTTTTGACAGAAATTTTACGCGGCGGGCTGGAGGCGCTGAAAGAGGCGGGGGCGGCGCTGGTGGGCGGGCATACGGTCAAAGACGAAGAGCTTAAATACGGCCTTTCGGTGACCGGCATCGTCCGGAAGGCGGACATCAAGCGGAATTCCACCGCGAAGGTCGGCGACAAACTGATTTTGACCAAGCCGATTGGAACGGGCGTTATTGTAGGCGGCACAAGAAGAGGGCTTTTGCCTCCCGACGGGGTCATCCGCCGCGCCGCCGAGCATATGGTCAAGTTAAACGCCGCCGCATCCAAACGAATGGTGGAGTTCGGCGCTTCCGCCTGCACGGACGTTACCGGCTTTGGGCTGGCGGGGCATGCTTTCGAAATGGCCAAAGGTTCGGGCGTGGGGATTCGCTTTTGGGCCAACCAAGTTCCGCATTACCCGGAAAGTCTGGAAATGATTCGGCAGGGAGTGCGCACTGGCTTGACCCAGCCAAACTTCCATTCGGTGGAGGGGCACTTCAAACCGGACGCCTCGCTGCCGCAAGAAATGGTCTGGCTTTTCTTCGACCCGCAAACCTCCGGCGGGCTTTTGATTTCCATTGCCGCCCAAAAGGCTCCGAAGCTTCTGGACGCCCTGCACCAGGACGGCATCAAAGAAGCGGAAATTATCGGAGAAGTTTTCGCCGCCGATTCGCCGCAAATCGTCATCGAAAGGTGATTAAATCGAAATAAAGCCATTTTTCGGTTTTCGCTACAACCCGCAAAAAGCAGGGGAGTGGGAGGAGGTCGTTTCCTCTCCCTACGACCAATATAATCCCGAAATGGAGCGGGAGTTCCGCGCTAAAAGCCCCTACAACGCCGTTCATCTGATTTTGCCCAAGCTAAAAGGAAAATCCTGGGTTCCTTACGAGCAGATTCAGGAGCGTTTGAAAGAATGGCTGGACGGCCGCATCATCCAGCCGGATTTGAAACCGGCGATATACGTTTATTGCATTACCTATCGGGAAGACGGCAAAGAAAAGCAGAATCTTGGCTTCTTCGCTCTCGGGAGATTAGAGGAGTATTTGAGCCGTGGCGTGGCGCCGCACGAAAATATTCTGGCCCCGCCGCGGGAGGACCGGTTGAGACTGCGACTTTCCACGCAGGCGGACTTCGGGCCGGTGTATATGATTTATTCCGATAAGGAGAAAGTTTTTGAGCGGCTGGCGGCGCCGATTCTGAACTCGTCTCCTTTGGCAGCTGCCCGTGATATGGCCGGAGAAATGCACCAGCTTTGGGCGTTGATGGATGAGGCCGCGATTGGACGGGTCGTCCGCTTGCTGGCGTCAAAGCCGGTGTTGATTGCCGACGGGCATCACCGCTACGATGCGGCGCTTGAGTCTTGGCGGTTGAATCCTTACAGACCGTGGTTTGAGCACCGACTGATGGCTTTTTTTAATGCGGAAGGAGGCGGGTTTTCCATCCGGCCGATTCACCGGATGTTGTACGATTTGAAACTTTCAAAAGGGGAGTGTCTGGGGCGGCTGGCCGAAAACTTCGAGGTCTCCATCCTCTATGCCGGCGGGTCGGAGGAGGATTTTTCAAACGCTCAAAAAGTAGTCAGGGAGAATTCGGAGAAAGAGCATCGCTTCGGGCTTTTGCGGGAAGACAGCTTTTACCTGCTTGCTTGTCCAAGAACCGAAAACTTGGACGTTGCTGTATTGAATCAGGAAATTTTCAAGAATATTTTCGGATTTTCAGAAGAAGAGCTTAAACAGGTTTTGGATTATTCCAAGGATGCAAAGGAAGTGGCAGACAAAGTCGGAATGGGGAAGGCCAAAGCCGGATTTATCTTAAACCCTGTGCGTATGGAGGAAATCTGGAAAGTCGTGCAGTCCGGGCAAAAATTGCCGCCCAAGTCCACCTTCTTTTACCCCAAACTTTTGACGGGGCTGGTGATGAACATTAATTCTGAATTTTACAAAAAGAGTAATGGCTGATATCAAGGAAAACATACTCGAAACCATAGGCAAAACGCCAATGGTCAAAATCAACCGGTTGTGTCCAAATCCGGCGGTGACGATTTGGGCCAAGCTGGAATGGTGCAATCCGCTCGGAAGCGTCAAGGAACGTGTCGCCCTGGCGATGGTCGAAGCCGCGGTTCGGGACGGGCGGCTGACCAAGAATAAAATCATCCTCGAATCCTCCTCCGGCAACACCGGCATCGGGCTGGCGATGGTGGGGGCGCAGAAGGGTTACCAAGTTTTAATCACGATGTCGGAAGGAGTTTCCATCGAGCGCCGCCGAATCATCGAAGCCCTCGGCGCCGAGATTCTTTTGACCCCGGCCCGTACGGGCTCGGACGGGGCCTGGGACAAAGCGGATGAGCTCTACCATTCCAATCCGAGAAAATACTGCCGGTTATCACAATACCGTGAGCTGTCGAATGTCGAAGCCCATTACTACGGCACGGCGGAGGAAATCTGGGAGCAGACGGGGGAGAAAATAGACGTTTTGGTCGTCACATTGGGCACCACCGGCACGGCGGTCGGCTGCGGTCGGCGGTTGAAAGAACTGAATCCCAAAATCAGAATCATCTCGGTTGAGCCCCAAGCGGGGAAACATAAACAGCAGGGAATACGCAATATCAGCCATTCCCGCATCCCGGAAATCTGGGATGCTTCGGTTGTGGATGAACGATTGGTCTGCAAAGACGAGGATGCTTTTCTCTGGGCGCGGCGGCTGGCGAAGGAGGAGGGACTTTTTGGCGGAATTTCCACCGGCTCGGCTTTCTGGGGGGCATACGTAACGGCAGAGAAGATGGCCTCCGGCCACCTCGTCGTCATTTTCCCGGACAACGGGCTGAAATATTTGTCGACGGAACTGTATCGGCAGATATAAAAACAGAAATTTGATGTTCGCGCAGCCGGGGCTCCGGGCTACCCAAAGTATATGGCGCTGGAGCCGGGTTGCCTGCCCGGCCTGGGAAACCCGGCCTACGAGTGAAGGAAGAATGGAAGGCTGAAGCCTCCCGCTACGAGAAAAGAGCGTGGAAGCGGCAGCGGTTGACAGGCTGAAACTTCTGTTCTATACTCGGCGTATTATAGTGAGTGCATAATGACCCCTCAAACCTAAAATTCCAAGGAGCAAGGAAATGAAAACAAAGGAGCTTGTGCCGATGCTTATGGCCGGTTTTTTGGCGTTGCCCGCAGCCGCAACGGCGGAGAAATCCAAGACTGCCGCCGCCGACATACCCAAACTGAAATTTGAGAAGTACCAACTTTCCAACGGGCTGGAGGTGATTCTTTCCGAAGACCACCGGCTCCCCCTCGTGGCGGTCAATTTGTGGTACCACGTCGGGCCGGCCAACGAGGAGCCGGGGCGGACCGGCTTTGCCCATCTTTTCGAGCATATGATGTTTCAAGGATCCAAGCACGTAGAGGGAGACAGCCATATCAAACTTTTGGAGGCGGCGGGGGCCTCCGAGCTCAACGGCACCACCGGTTTCGACCGGACTAACTATTTTCAGACGCTTCCTTCCAACCAGCTGGAACTGGCTTTATGGCTTGAGTCGGACCGGATGGGGTTTTTGCTGGACGCGCTGAACCAAGCCAAGCTGGCCAACCAGCAGGATGTGGTGCGGAACGAGCGCCGCGAAGGCGTGGAAAATCAGCCGTACGGAATTGTGGAAGAAGAGATGTTTCACCAGTTGTATCCCTCCAGCCATCCGTACTACGCCTCGGTCATCGGTTCCCACGCCGACATTCAGGCCGCCCAGCTGGAGGACGTGAAGAAGTTTTTCAAATTGTACTACGCCCCCAACAACGCCAGTCTGGCCATCGTGGGGGACATCGACTTTGTGAAAACGAAGAAGCTGGTGGAGAAGTATTTCGGCTCCTTCAAGCGGGGGGCGGACGTTCCCAAGCCCAACGTCACCACCCCTCCGATTACCTCCGAGCGGCGGGCAACCGTTCAGGACCGGATTGAGCTGCCGCGAGTCTATCTGGCCTGGATTACCCCTTCGATTTTCAAGGAGGGGGATGCCGAGGGGGGAGTGGCGGCGCAAATTTTGGGAAGCGGCAAGTCGAGCCGGCTCTTCAAAAAACTGGTTTACGAAAAGCAGATTGCCCAGGACGTTCTGGCGGAGCAGTATGCGCTCATTTTGGGTTCTATTTTTTACTTGCAGGTAACCGCCCGGCCGGGGCATTCGGCAGAGGAGATTGAAACGGCCATCAACGAGGAACTGGAGACCCTGCGCACCAAGGGGCCGACGGAGGCGGAAGTGGAGCGGGCGAAAAACGTAATCGAATCCGGCATCATTCGGGGGCTTGAGACTTTGGGGGGTTTTGGCGGGGTGGCAGACCGGCTGAATATGTACAACCACTATTTGGGCAGTCCGGATTATCTGACCCAAGACATCACCCGCTACCGGAGGACGACTCCGGCTTCGGTGCAAAAATTCGCGCAGCGGTACTTGAAAAACGAAGCCCGCGTGGTCGTCCACGGTGTGGCGGGGACCCCCAATTTGGGGCCGGAGGTGCCGACTCCCCAACTGGACAGCGCCCAGCTTTTGTCCGGCGCAGAGTCGGTCAATCTGGCCGAGCCGTGGCGCAGCGAAATTCCCAAACCGGCCTCCGAGCGGGCGCTCAAATTGCCCGTGCCGGAAAGCTTCAAATTGTCCAACGGGCTTACGGTCATCTACAATCATCGTCCCTGGCTGCCGATTACCTCGGCGCGTCTGGTCATCAAAACCGGCAGCGACGCCAATCCGAAGGACTTGCCGGGGCTGGCGAATTTTACAGTAGGAATGCTGGATGAAGGAACGAAAACCCGCAATGCCTTGCAAATCGCCGATGAAGTGGCGGGCTTGGGGGCCTCCTTGAGCACCAGCTCCACGATGGATGCCTCGCAAGTCGCCGTCCAGTCCCTGACCAAAAATTTTTCAAAAGCATTGGAGCTGCTTTCCGACGTGGTTTTGCACCCGAGCTTTCCGGAGGAGGAAATCGAGCGCCAGCGGGCCAGCCGGCTGGCAGGCCTGGTGCAGGAGCGGGAAAATCCCTCCGCGGTCGCCAGCCGGGTGATGGCGCGGGTTTTGTACGGCTCCAACCATCCCTACGGCTATCCGGAAATCGGCACGGAGGCGGCCATAAAGGCCACCAATCAAGCGGATATGCGGGCTTTATGGGAAAAAAACTTCGTTCCCAACAACGCCGCTTTGGTGGTGGCGGGGAGCATCGGCAAGAGTGAATTGAAAAGTTTGGCGGAAAACGCATTTGCCGGCTGGAAAGCGGGGACGCCGGCTCTCTCCCAACTGGGAAATCCGGCCACCACGCCAGCCCGGGTGGTCATTGTGGACAAACCGGGGGCGCCGCAGACGCAGCTGCGAGTCACCACCATCGGCACGCCTCGCTCGACGCCCGATTACGCCGCGATGCAGGTGACCAACGGCGTTTTGGGCGGGCTTTTTTCCAGCCGCATCAATCTTAATTTGCGGGAGCAGCACGGCTACACCTACGGCGCTTTTTCGGCCTTTGTTTTCCGACGCTCGGCCGGGCCTTTTTTGGTGGCGACCGGCGTGCGCACGGACGTGACCGGGCCCTCCGTTTCGGAAATTTTCAAGGAGATCAAGCGGATGTCGGGGGAGACGGTCAGCGCCGACGAGCTGGCTCTGTCCCGCCAGTCGCTTGTGCGCTCGCTTCCCGGCGATTTTGAAACGAGCTCCAGCGCCGCCGGCAGTTTCAGCAACCTGTATGTCTATGACCTCGGTCTGGATTGGTATTCCAAATTTCCGGCCTCCGTTTCCGCCGTCGATGCCGCCACCGTTCAGGCGACGGCCAAAAAGTATCTCGTTCCGGAAAAGATGGTGGTCGTCGCGGTGGGGGATAAAACGACGATTCGGCCGGAGTTGGAGAAGCTGAACCTCGGCGCCGTCGAGGTGCGGGACACGGAAGGGACTCTGGCCCAGCAGTAGATTTGATTCAGATTAAAAAAACCCGAAGGGAATACCCTTCGGGTTTTTTATTCGAGAACTTTGAAGGATTCGAAAATGCGCTTGATATCGTTAGCCATCACGGTGGAATCCTTCCCTTGACTGTAAGCCCCATAAAGATGGGCATATTTGTCTTCTTTGTAGTCGATGAACCAGCTTGTCGTTGGGTATCCATCCACAATCATTTCCAGCTTGATGACTTTTGGGACACCGTATTCATCTCGATTCGATTTTTCTAAGCTATACCTCCAGATTTCTTCATAAAGAGTGCTTCGATGTGCAATCTCAAACAAGCTCAATGAATCTTTTTGCCGTATGCTAACGCTTACACTCGCCGAGTTCGCACACATCGCACAGGTTTCATTCCTACAAGGGTTGCAATCATGCTTCCTGAGCTTTATTAGTTCAGAAGCAATGACTTTCCTGTGGGCAGGTTTCACTTCTCTTGTTTCAAGTTTCCAGTAGGAAGGGTATTGGATGGAAAACTCGTGGGGTTTTACGTAGGTGAGCCAAGTAGTGTCCTTCGCCGATCCCGTAGCCTTTTCTTCGGATGATACGTCAATTTGGAGTAAAAATCCGAGGCAAATGAAAATTAATGTTAAAACAATCCTTGCATAAAGGCACCGATTCATCATCTCTTTATACCATCGAGGCGAGCGTTTTCAAATCCGGCACTTCCAAATCGGGTTTACCCTCCGCCGGGAGCGTGGCGCCGGCGCCGCGGCGGCGCACCAAAACCGTGGCGAGTCCCAGATTCTTGGCCGGAATGATGTCATGATAGACGCTCTGGGCGACGTGCAGGATTTTCTCCGGGGGGATTCCGATTTTCTTTAGTGCCTGCTGGAAATTATTCAGCGAGGGCTTGTAGGATTTGACCTGCTCGGCGGTAATCACCCAGTCGAATTTGACTTGGATGTGTTTGGCGGTTTGAGCGAAAAGGGCGTCGTCCGTGTTGGAAATAATCGCCAGTTTGAATTTCGTCTTCAGTTTTCCGAGGGCTTCAATCGTGTCAGGGAAGGGGCTCCAGAATTTGAGCGATTTGGGGAGGGCCTTCCTTTCAAAGGCGCTGGGGACAAATCCGAGTTTTTGGCCGAAACCTTTGACCACGTTTTGCAGGATTTGCCGATAGGGGAGATATTTCCCTTTTTCCTCTTCGGCTTCCAATTGGCCGTAGAGTTCCAAAATTCGTTCATCCGGAAGGTCTTTGCGATGGACAAAAAGAATCGGTTTAAGAACGGAGAGAATTCCCGTCTCCCAGTCAATCAGGGTGCCGTAGCAGTCGAAGGTTAGAACTTCGAATCGGCCAAAATCAACCATCCGTCTGCCGACTCAATTTTGGTTTGCCGGGATTTCCTTCCTCCGCAGAAAGGCGGGCCGTTTGGCGTAGGCGACGACCGCCAGTAAAATCAAAAGCGCAGCCGGTAAGGGCAATCTTTGCGCCTCACCGTGCGTCAGGTGGGTGATAATCGCCCCAATCATATTCCCGAGCAGGAGAATGGCGGCATAGGCGGTCCATTTCGGAATCAAGAGGCCGATGCCTCCCAGGGTTTCCACCCCTCCGATGAAGTAGTAAAACTTGTCCGGAAATCCCCAATGCTGAAACATTTCCATCACCCCCGCTCCTCCCATCAGTTTGCGCGACCCCGCGACGATAAATACTAGCGCCGCCAGCACGCGGATAGTCCACAGGATAACGGTCGTGACTTTTTCCCTGTTCATATTCCTTATTCTCCTTTCTTTCGTTTTGTGCTAAAATGAGTTCCGCCGCCCTTTAGTTCCTGTTGCGGAGAAAATGTTTTCCGACCAGCCATCCCAACCCGTAGCCGACCGGCATCAAGGCCAAAGCATAGAAGGGGAGAAAGACAAAGGCGATGACGGCGGTGGAAGAACCGCCTGCGGGGTTGAAAACGTCCATCCAGACGACCAACTGGATGAAAAGGGATAAACCGAAAACGGCCAGTCCGGCAAAGAGGATGCCCCATTTGTGCGGCAAAAAGGAGTTCGGCTCTTCGGCGGCGCTGATTCGGTAGCGCCAGCGGGTCATAAAGGCGAATACAACAAAGGGGATGGCGTTTATCAAACCGAGGAGGAAGAGATTGTGGCCGGAGGCAAAGAGCAAAGTCGGGAAGCGGGTCAGAATCGGGCCGATTTGGTCTGGCTTGTAAAACGACTCGACGGCGATTCGGACGAGCCAGGGGAAGACAAGACCAAGAAGGATTATCCCCCAAAAGTTTTTTCTCGAAAATTGCGGCGGCGCGGCGGTTGCGGCGGCTGGGATGGCGACGATTATCTCTTTTTCCGTTTGGTTTTGGATAGTTTCCTCCTCTGTTTGGTTTTGTTTGGAGTTTTTCCCGGTTTGGGGGGTACTTTTTTGGGCTCTTTGGCGGCCGGTTTTTTCTCCTCCTCTTCTTTCGGCGGCGAGGTTTCCTTCAGGTATTCGCCGAACTCCTTCAGCCGTTTTTCGACCAGAAAATTGACCGTCCCTGCCGGATACTTTCCATCCTTTCCCCGTTTCCCGGCGGGGACGCCGGTCAAGACCTCAATCCCCTCCTCCACCGTTTTCACCCCCCAGGCGCGGAATTTTTTGGCCTTCACCGCCTGCAGCACTTCCTCCTTCAGCATCAAATGCTCCACGTTGCTCGCGGGAATCATCGCTCCCTGACTGCCGTTTAGCCCCTTGGCCTTGCACAGTTCATAATGCCCTTCGATTTTTTCATTCACCCCGCCGATGGCCTGCACTTCCCCCTTTTGGTTGACCGAGCCGGTGACGGCAATTCCCTGCTTGATGGGCAAACCGGACAGGGCCGAGAGAATGGCGTACAGCTCGGTCGAAGAGGCGCTGTCCCCTTCCACCCCTTCGTAGCTCTGCTCGAAAACCAGCCGGGCGGAAAGGGTCAAGGGCTTGTCCTGCGCATATTTTTGGGCCAGGTAGCCGCTCAAAATCATAACCCCCTTGCTGTGAATCGGACCGCCCAATTGAACCTCCCGCTCGATGTCCAGAATCGCTCCGCGGCCGGGGGCGACCGAGGCGGTTATGCGGGAAGGCTTGCCGAACTCGTAATCCCCCAACTGGAGAACGGAAAGGCCGTTCACCTGCCCCGCCGTCTCTCCAGCCGTGTCGATGAGGAACGTCCCGCGCAAAGTCATCTCCTGCAGCTTTTCCTGAATCAGATTGGAGCGGTACACCTTTTCCTCCAGCGCCTTTTGCACGTGCGCGGCGGTGATGTGGGAATTTTTTCCCTGCTGCGCCCAGAAGTTTGCTTCCCGAATCAAATCGGTCAGCCGGCCGAAGTTGGTGGAAAGCTTTTTCTGGTCTTCCGCCATCCGGGCGGATTGCTCCAAAAGTTTGGCCGCCGCCTCCGCATCCGGATGCTTCAGCTTCTCCTTCTCGCAGAGAGTGCAGAAAAAGGAGAGGAATTCCTGCACGGTCTCTTTGCTCGCTTCGATTTTGGTGTCGAAATCGGCCCGGACTTTGAACAGTTCCGCAAATTCCTCCTCGTTGGCGTGCAAGAGGTAATACCAGAGGGGCTGGCCGACGAAAACGACTTTGAGGTCCGTCGGAATGGGCTCGGGTCGCATACTTTTGGCGGCGGCGAAGCCCATCCGCTCGCCGATTTCCTCGATTTCAATTTCCCGCCCGCGCAAGGCGCGCTTGATGCCGTCCCAGCTGAAGGCATTGCGCAAAACGTCCTCCGCCGGCAAGACCAAATACCCGCCGTTGGCGCGATGGAAGGAGCCGGATTTTATCAGGGTGAAATCGGTGTAGAGGGTGCCGAAGCGGCTTTCCTTTTCCACCCGCCCGAACAAATTGGCGAAGTTGGGATTGAATTCCAACACCACCGGCGCCCCTTTTTGGCGGGAATTGTCCACCAGCAAATTCACCTCATATTTGCGGAATGGAAGGTCGTCCATAAAACCGGGGGGGAGGCCCAGCTGTTCCGGCCCCGGCCGCTGGGGAGGCGGGGGCTTGAAGGTGTCGATATTTTCCAGAACGTCCTTTTGCACCGCTTTCAGGTAATTCACCACCTCCGGCGAGGTGGCGTAGCGTTCGATGATGTCTGTGACGAACCCGCCGACGATGAAAAGGGCGACCTCCTGGTCGACCTGCGAAAGTTTTTCCTGGGCGGCGCGCTCCAGGTCGCGGATTTTTTTCATCACCCCTTTCAGTTCTTCCTGCAGCCCTTCCTGTTTTTTCAAAAGGGCCTCCCGTTCGGGGGGCGGGAGGGCGGCGAAATCCTCGTCTTTCATCGGCTTCCCCTGCGCCATCGGGATGATGAGAAAGCCGGCCGGGTTGGGCTGGATGCCGAAGCCGGCTTTGAAAACCTTCTGGTCCAGCTCCTGCAGAAAGGCGCCCCGCTCGGCGTCCACTTTTTTGACGATTTCCTCCCGCCGGGCGGCGTATTTTTCCCCTTCGAACGCTTTGGGGATTTCCCGGCGCAGATGGTCGATTAAATTCCTCATATCCAGAAAAAATTTCCGCCCCCGGCCGGGGGGCAATTGAATCGCTTTGGGCTTGCCGGGCTCGTCGAAGTTGTTGACGTAGCACCAGTCGGGCGGCACCGGGCGGGTGGCTGCCAGCTCTTCCAAAAACGATTTCACCGCAGACATCTTGCCAATGCCCGGCGGCCCGGCCACGTAGATGTTGAACCCCTGCCCCTTGATTCCCAGCCCGAACTGCAGGGCGGAGACGGCCCGCTTTTGCCCGATGATTCCCTTGAGCGGCTTCAACTCGCCCGTATGGGCAATCCCCAGCGCCTTGGGGTCGTAGGTGCGGCGGAGTTTTTCGGGAGGAAGTTCGGGTATCATATTTTGATTATATCAAATCAGGGGATTTGGGGCAACGGTTTTGGGTTGTGTTGGATGTAACTTCTGGTGCAACAAAAATGGTGCTACTCGGTTTTCTTTTTCTTTGTTTCTTTTAGTTTTCGAGAGGCACGTTCAGCAGGATTGATATAAACATAGCGAATAATTTCTCGAAGAAAATTAACAGCATAGTCGGCTTCTTCAGGAGTCACTTCCTCCCATTCTGGATGTGCACCGGACCGTCCGATTACCCGTAATTCCTCTGCCCACTCCCATAAATCAGGGGTAATGAGATGATTTTCTTTAAGAAATTTCAATTGTTCATATAGATCCTTTCCCGTGGCACCCTTATTTTGACAAAGCGAATGGATTGCTCTTCTGGTCATTACGCCACAGGCGTTGAAAGCCCTGACCGACAAACATTTTTCTGCTTCTATGGCCGCCTTCTTTATTTCATCCGGGACAGAATCGTGAATAATTGGCGTGGCAATAGGATACTGGTGGATGATTTTCGCATTTTCTTCTGCGATGGGCGGTTGACCTAAGGAGGTGGGTCCTGGCGACCAATCACCCGGCTTTCGATGAATAGCTACATAATTTTGAAAGAGAATGTATGTATGTTTCTTGCAATTGACACACTCAAAAATAAAATGTTGCAATTGTACGTCGGTTGGATACTCTTGACCGTCTTTAGCTTTGATGACAATTTCCTCTTTGTATTGTGGGAGGGCTTTAGTCGGTTCGAGCTGAATGTGCAAGCTGTGGATTCCACAATGAGGGCATAGAAAGTTTGGCTTGTCGTTCATCCAAGTGAATGGCATTTTAATTTTGCATTAGATTTTTTTATTATTCTCAAAACTTGAGTTGATGTTTTAACTTTTGAATTCGTCCGTTTTTGAATATCAGACGAATTCCGATCTCAAAGGTTCCCCATCCCTTGGTGGTAAATGGGAACGCTTGAACCCCTGATCCTCTTTTGCATACCGTTCGGATGGGATTCGGAAAGGTAGGATGAAGGGTGTATTCAACACAACGAACCTGGGCGAGAGCTTGCTCAGACCCTTGTACGTACACCGTCCATTCCCACCAGCCCCTGCTTATTTTTCTTGCTATGTTGCTGGCGGTGATGGGAAGGGTGTCACTGGATGGCTGGTCAAAGGTCAGCCGGTGTTTCAACTTCCGAGACGTTTTGTTTTTAAGAAAAACTTTAATGGAAATATCGAAAACTCCCCAGCCTTTGCTGCTCAACGCGAAGGGGTATCGGAGGTTGCCAATCTGGCGCACCGTTCGAACCGGGTTGGGAAATGTAGGGTGAAGGGTGTATTCCACACTGTCAATGTCGTTGAGATTCCGGAAGGATGGATTGATGAATACCGTCCAATCCCAGCGACCATTGCCGATATATTGTGAAGTGTTGCGGGCCGAAAGTTCCTGAGCTTGGCTGTGGGGTGTGAGTGTGCTGGCAACCAACGCCGTCGCTACGAATCGGAAAAACCAAGAATTAATGCTGGTTTTTACCTTCTTTGGCATGTTATGGAACCCTTGACAACTCTACCTGAGTTGCAGGGACCTCTTTTTCACCGCTCACCCATTGGATACTCGAGTCAGTTGAGTCAGTGGCCTCGATTCGGTAACGATACCCTTGTTTTAGATTTGGAAGGATTATTGAAATTCTCCCTACCTCAACGGTTATTTTTGACAGGGTAACAGGTTCCGGAATATCGGTGATATTTTCTCTTACCCACGCGACATAGTGAAGTCTTCGGGGATCTACGTTGCTCGTGTCAGAAAAAATAGGGGTGATAGGCAGCTCGTAGGACTTTGTATCGGTTTTGTATTCAAGAAAAATTCCTGCACCAATAGCCCCTGCACCTATGAGGAGGACGAAGGCCAGCATATTGCCTTTGAATCCGAGGCCCTTTTGGCTGATGTCGAGCATTACGCGCCCTTTTCCCAGAAGCTTGCCCCATACAAGGCCAACTACAATTATGATTATTCCGAGGATAATTAGAAAAATTGGCATACAGTACCATTGACCTGATGTTCAGATTGACGCACATTTTGGAAGTTATACGAATGGCCTAATTCTGTCAACCAAGCATTTGAATTCGGGGAATCATTTCTATTTTCTTGCCTGCACCCCAAAAATTCTTACCTTATATGCTTTCGTTTTTGCGGTAACGGGAGGATAGATGCGCAAACTTGGGTTGGTTCTGACAATATTTTTTGCTTCGGGCGCTTCTGCTGAATATTGGCAGCAGAGGGTGGATTATAAGATTAAGGCGACGCTGAACGATTCCACCCGGGTCATCAGCGGAGTGGAGAAGCTGGTGTATTGGAATAATTCGCCGGATACGCTCAACTTCGTCTATTTCCACGCCTACCCCAACGCCCACCGGAAGGGCTCCCGGATGGAAAAACGCCAGCGGAGCTTTTATCTCTTTGGGCTGGCGGATTCCAAGCCGGACGAATGGGGGGAGATGAAGATTGAATACGTAAGAGGCGCTACGTCAAGCTGGAACCTCCCGATTGAAATGGACGAAACAATCTTCAAGGTTCACCTGCCTTCCCCTCTGGCGCCGGGGGATTCGACAGTCTTCGACTTCGGCTTCCAGACCAAAATCCCCTCCGGCGATGCGGCGGGACGGACGGAATACAAAGACGGGCAGTTCAAGGCGGTCTATTGGTATCCTTCGATATGCGTTTATGACTGGAAAATGGGATGGGTCAACAACCAATATCTCGGCTCCGGGGAGCATTACGGCGAGTTCGGCGCCTACGAAGTTTACATAACGCTGCCGGCGCACTACGTCGTCGCCGCCACGGGAGTTCTGCAAAACCGGAAAGAGGTGCTGCCGGATTCGCTGCGGGAAAAGCTGGACATTCAGCTTTTCAAAGACAAGAAATGGAATTCGGATGCCGGCGTCATCATTCCGAAAGTTCCGGGCGCAACGAAAACCTGGCGTTTCAAAGGGGAAAACATAACCGATTTCACCTGGGTGGCGGACCCGACTTTTCGCATCGGCGAAGCGGAATGGGAGGGAATCAAAATTTACAGCTTTGCGCAGGAAAAGCACGCCGCCCGCTGGCAGACGGCGGCGGAAGTTGGCCGGCAGGGAATCGAATACTTCTCCAAAAATTACGGCCGCTATCCCTACCCGCAGATGAGCATCACCGACAGCGATGACGGGATGGAATACCCGATGATTGTGCTCTGCGGCGGGGAATCGCCGTCCTATCGCTTACTCATCTGGCACGAAATGGCCCACAACTGGTATATGGGGGCGGTCGGCTCCAACCCGGTGGACCGGGCCTTTTTAGACGAGGGGTTCACAACATTTTTGGAAATCAACGTCATCGAAGCCCTGCACGGGAGGAAGGGAAACGTTTCCTTCTGGGATACGAAGTGGAAGAAGAAGTTCTACCCGGTGGATGAAGACCGGGCGGCGCGGGGCTACCGGGATTATCTCCATTTGCACAAGACCGGGTTCGCCCAGCGGATGATTATCGAAGCCGACCGGGCGCCGGAGCGGATGGTGTACCGCGTTTCCTCCTACTACAAAACGGTGGTTCTGCTTTTCAATCTGCAATACGCGCTCGGGGATTCGGTTTTCGCCCGGGGGATGAAAAACTACTTCGAACGCTGGCATTTCAAACATCCGTACGAGGAGAATTTCCAGGCGGCAATGGAGGAGGCCGCCGGAGCCAAGCTGGAGTGGTTTTTTGACCAATGGATTAACACCAACCGGACGGCGGACTACGGCATCGGCTCCATCCTTCGCAGCAAGCCAACCGGCAAAACGGGGGATTCAGCTTTCCTCGTGACGGGGAAAATCTACCGCTCCGGCGAATTGGTGATACCTGTCGACTTGGGGTTCAAGTTGAAAGACGGCTCGGCCCGTTATTTTACGATTCCCGTCAACGATTATCGCAAACCTGTTTATCCCGAGCAGGGTCGAGGGAACCCCACATGGAAATTTCTCCCCATCTGGGACCAGGTGCGCTTGCCGGAAAAAGAATATCAGTTTCAAGTTTATCTGCCGGCGAAACCGAAGGAGGTGGAAATCGACCCCTCCGGGCGGCTGGCGGACGTCAATCCCTTGAACAACCGCTGGAGGGGTTTTCCGAATTTCCCCAAAGCGGATTTGCAGTTGAACAATTTGCGGACGGACGTTCTGCCGGTGGACCGCTACCACTTCATCTGGCGGCCGTCGCTTTGGTATAACCGGGTCGATGGAGTGATGTTGGGGGCCAATCTGCAGGGGAGCTATCTCGGTCTGGACCATGCTTTCACCCTCGACGGGCTGAAGGCGACGAAGGAGTTGGAGCGAGGGAATGTCGATTTTTCCTACTCAACTCCGGTCGGTTTTTTGGGAAGAGGTGGAAGGTTTTTCGGCAAAACGCGGTTTCTCGAAGGGAGAGGATACTACGAATATGGTTTTGTTAAAGAGCATAGACCCCGCCAGCTTTTTCCTCCTCTACATCGCTTGAGTGTATCTTGGGTTAGTGAAAAATTAGTCCAGCCAGAATATCTATCCGCCTTCGGTGCTTGGTCGGTCAAAAACGAAAGAGCCTCGTTTGTGCGCTTGAGGTGGGATACGGAATTCCGGATGGGCAAAGCCAAGTTGAATTTTGGTGTAGGTGAAGAAGACGCTGTTTTTGGCAGTGACTTTGATATCCGTCGGGGATGGGGCTATTTGGAAGTAAGGACGCCAATCGGGAAAAAATTTGACTTATATTTGCGCACTTTCGGCGGTTTGGGGAAACGAAATGCTCCGTCGCAAAAGCGATTTTATCTCGCCTCGGGAACCCCCGAAGATGCGTTGGATGTGCCCATCGTCCGCAGCCGGGGGGTGGTCCCGACCCGGTTTTTAGATAATGTTCGATTGACAGGCGGGGGCAACGTGCGGGGGTTTTACGCTCAAAATTTATCCGGCGATGGGGTTGCCTCCGCCACCCTGGAGCTGACCTTTCCCCGGTTCGTATCGTTCAAATTTATGCCCAAAATTCCGCTTTTGACCGCTTTTTTGCAGAATTATTCCAACTACGTCTTTGCCGACTTCGGGGCCCTCGGGCACTATCGGGGGGTGTCTCCCAACGAGTTGGATGATGAACTTGACATAAAGGGGTATTTTGACTTGGGAGCCGGGCTGCTTTTTCCGCACGTCTGGCCCAAGCACCGGTTTCGGTTGGACTTCCCCTTTTACCGCTACCCGAAGTTGGGAGAGGATAATTTTCGGTTCCGGTGGGTAATCGGTTGGGAGGTGGAGGTTTGACCCTTCCCTTTGTTCCCTCTCCGCATCGGAGAGGGAAAATGGAAACCTGAAGGTTTCCGCTACCTTTTACGAGGAGAGGTCAAAAGACCTCCGATTTCATTTTTTTCTAAAATCCGCCCCTTCGATTGCCGATAAAGAAATAGATGCGGCAATATCCATCCTCTTATCATCCTTTTCCCAAAAGGGAGGCCAATGGCTGATATCCAGAATTCCTTTTTAGAGCGGGCCCAAAGGCTTTTTGACGCCCGCCAGTTTTCCCAACTGACCGAACTTTACGAACACCGCCAGCCCGCCGTATTGCGCCAGACTTCAAAGATAGAAAAATCCCGGCTCTACTTTTTGGTCGCCTGCGCCTACGCCCTATCCGAACGGTTTCCACAGGCCTGGCGGCTTTTGGAAACGCTGTTGAAGGAATATCCCAACGAGCTGGGGGTCCTGCACCTGGCGGCTTTGGTCAGCTGCCGGATGGGGGAGTACGACCGGACCGTGATATACGCCGGGCGCTATTTTGAAGCGCTGGATTCCGACGGCTTTTCCCAGAAGTTGGGGATGGGTGAGCGCAAGCAGGCCGAGACGTGGCATTATTGGGGGGTGGCTTTGAAGGAAACCGACCGGCCGGAAGAGGCGGCGGTAAAATTCAGGAAGGCGCTCGAAGCCAAAGGGGACGATTTGGTGGCCTACCTCGATTTGGCCCACCTCTTTTTCCAGACAAAAAAATACGCCGAAGCCGGCTCGATTCTTACGGAAGCCTTGAAAAAGCTATCAGAAACGGAGGATTTGCTCCGGCTGGCGGAGGTTTTTTGCGCCCAGCCGGAAGGGGCGGCGGTCTGTTTGAAGGCCTTGTCCGGGGCCGGGAAATGGGTGAAAATGCTGACCGTTTTGGAGCGGCATCCCCAGTTGAGGTCTTTTGACTGGGCCAAAAAGTACAAGGCCCAAGCCCTCGCGGGTCTGGGGCAGTGGCAGGAGGCCCGGTTTCTGTACGAGGAGTACCTGACGGCCTTTCCGGAGGACTGGGAGGGCTTGAACGAGCTGGGAAACGTCTCCTTTCAGTTGGGGGAATTCGAGCGGGCCGAGGAATGCTACCGGCTGGCTCTGGAGTGCAACCCGGCCTGGGAAGAGGGGTGGCGCAACCTTTCGGTCAGTCTTTCCCGTCTGGGGAAGCACCAGGAGGCGAAAACGAGTTTGGAACAGTACATCAGCCTGGTGCCGGAGGACAAAAGCGTGTACGGTTTTTTTGCCGACCTTTTGTACCGGGAAAACGAGTTCGGCCGGGCGGTCAATTTTTACGAGGATTTTTTGCGCTTCCATCCGGCCGAAAAGGAGGCCTGGGTAAAGCTGGCGGACTGTTATTCCAACCTCGGCCACTCCCAGTCGGCCCTTTCGAGCTACCGCCAGGCCCACAACCTGGCTCCGGACTCGGATGAAATCCGGGCCAAAATCGACGAAATTCGCCGCCGGCTGCCGGAAATTTAAAGCTTGCGCGTTTTCTGCCGAAACATTGAAGGAGAGCGGGATTGCCGCTCTCCGGAGTGGATGTTGAAGATGGCGGAAACGAGAAAAAAAACTTCCCGACAGGCCGAACTCGCTTTTAGTCCGCCGGTTTTGGGAAAGCCGGGATCTCCACAAAAAGAGGCGCACGTACTTCCGGTGTACCATCCCCCGACGGGGGAAGGGCTGAAAGCCTTATTTTTCCGGCTGGCTCCGATTCTGGCGAAAACCGGCTGGGGGGTGCGGGTCGTCCGGGATGAAAACGGGCAGGAAGCCCTCGAGTTGCAAAGGGGGGGAACGACCCGCCGGCTCACTCCCGACGAACTTACCGCCTGGCAGGCGCTCTTGCCGGAGCTGGCCGGCGGGGAAACTCTTTTTTAGTTTTTTAGCAGGGCCTCTGGACAGAAAGGAGTGAGGATGGACTTCCGGCCCACCGCAAGCCTGGAAAAGGAAATCATTTCTTTGCTTAAAGACGAGCTTTCGTTTTACCAGTCGATGTTCATACTGGCGGACAAGCAGAAAGACTGCATCAAGCTGGGGCGGGAAACCGAGCTGGCCCAGGTGTACGCCGACATCACCCGCTTTTCCCGCCGGATTGCCGAAAGCGAGGCCCGGCTTTCCAACATTATGGAGAAGGACCGAAAAAGCTTCGTTCTGGCCAGTTCCCATCTCGAAGTGCGCCGGCTGGTGGATTCCCTCTCCGCCATCGTGGAGAAAAACATTTCCCTTTTGAACGAGAACCGGTCGGCCGCTTCCAGCCGGGAGGCGTTCATACAGTCGGAATTGCAAGAGCTCACCAAAAGCCGCCAGTTGTTGAAACTGTTCGCCGGCCGCACGGGGGGGCCCGGCGGGCCGGGGGAAAAAAACAACTTGTTAAAACCGGGGCTGTGACGATACATTGAATAGACTTCCGGTGAAACCGGAGGATGAAAAGAAGATGACAATCGGCAGGAAGAAAAAGGGAAACGGGGTATTGAACAACGGCGCGGCCGGTTTTGCCGCGGCGCAAAAGGACTCGTTCTTCCTTTCTACGGCGAAGGCGCGGTTGTCCTCTTTGTCCGAGGTCCGGCCGGAGCGGGTCCGAAAGGCCTTCGAACGGGTATCCAAGGGATTTTACGACCGCCCCGCCGTGGTTTCCAAAATTGCCGACCGGTTTTTGGAAGAGATGGGGATTGACTAAGGCGGTCCTGGCGAACGATTCAGCCCCTTCCGCTTTGCTTCCAGTTCGAAATGTTTTTCCCCGATTCATTTCCCTGCGGCTCGGCTTGACACCCCCATCGGCGGGTCTATATTGCCTGTGTGTTTCGGGCGATTAGCTCAGATGGTTAGAGTACTTGCTTGACATGCAAGGGGTCGATGGTTCGAGTCCATCATCGCCCATTTTTGGATGATGGCGGAAAACCGCAGCGGTTCGGTCCGGACGTTTTCTTTTTCCGAGCGGCCGGATGCGCCGGATTTTTGGGAGCGTGTCATTTTTCCGTCGAGATTCGAATTTAAATGAACGGATGAATGGATAAAGTCGTTTTAACCATCAACGGCAGCCGGGACGAGTTTCCGCAAGGCACCACTCCGCAGCAAATCCTGGAGAAGAAAAACTCCGACTTAAAGTTTTCGGCCCTGGGGGCTTTGCTGAACGGGCGGGGAATAGACCTTTTCCGGCCCATCGAGGAAAGCGGCGAGCTCAAGTTTTTGACCTGGGAGGACCCGCAGGGAAAGGAGATGTTCTGGCACTCCACCGCCCACCTTATGGCCCAGGCGGTGCAGGAGCTTTTCCCCGGTACTAAAATCGCCATCGGCCCTCCCATCGAGGAGGGATTTTACTATGACTTCGAGCGGGAGCGCTCGTTTACCCCGGAGGAACTGGCCGCCATCGAGCAGCGGATGGCGGAAATCGCCGCCGGCAACCATTTCTATTCCCGCCGGGAGATTTCCACCAAGGAAGCGTTCGAGCTTTTCAAGAAACGCAGGGAGAATTACAAGCTGGAAATCCTGGAGGGAATCGCCGACCCGACCGTCTCCCTTTACTCGCAGGACAAATTCACCGATTTGTGCCGCGGGCCGCACATCCCCTCCACCGGAAAGATAAAGGCCATCAAACTGCTCGCTTCTTCCGGGGCATACTGGCGGGGGAGCGAGAAAAACCGGATGCTCTGGCGCATCTACGGCGTCTCCTATCCCGAGCCGAAGATGCTGGAGGCCTATCTGGCGCGGGTGGAGGAGGCGAAGCGGCGGGACCACCGAAAGTTGGGGAAGGAGCTGGATTTGTTCTCCATCAAGGATGAAATCGGCGCCGGTTTGGTGCTCTGGCATCCCAAGGGGGCCCTGGTGCGCTACCTGGTCGAGGAGTTCTGGCGCCAGCGCCATCTCGCGTACGGGTACGACATCCTCTTCACGCCCCACATCGCCCGGCTGCACCTCTGGCAGACCTCCGGGCATACGGAATTTTACCGGGAGAATATGTATTCCCCGGTGGAGGTGGAGAAGGATTTGTACCAGCTGAAACCGATGAACTGCCCCTTTCACATCGAAATTTACAAAACCCGGCTGCGCAGCTACCGGGATTTGCCCCTGCGCTGGGCCGAGCTGGGGACGGTGTACCGCTACGAGCGCTCGGGAGTCCTGCACGGGCTTTTGCGGGTGCGCGGCTTTACCCAGGACGACGCCCACATCTTCTGCCGCCCCGACCAGGTGGAAGCGGAG
Organism: Candidatus Zixiibacteriota bacterium; assembly: GCA_022614805.1. Lineage (GTDB taxonomy): Bacteria > Zixibacteria > MSB-5A5 > DSPP01 > DSPP01 > DSPP01. The sequence goes on from JAKEHY010000031.1 coordinate 39,384, forward strand.
GTTTTGAAAGTTCTGGATTTGACCTTCGAGTTTTTTTCCGCCTTCGGCTTCGAGGAATACGAGGTGATGCTTTCCACCCGTCCCGCGGATGCCACCGGCTCGTTGGAGGATTGGGAGCGGGCCACCGGAGCCCTGCGCCGGGCGCTGGAAAAAAAGGGGCTTTTGTATTCGGTGGATGAGGGGGCGGGGGTGTTTTACGGCCCGAAGATAGACTTGAAAATCAAAGACGTGATGGGGCGGGCCTGGCAGTGCACCACCGTGCAGTTCGACTTCAACCTCCCCACCCGTTTCGACCTCTACTTCGTAGCCCCGGACGGAACCTACCAGCGGCCGGTGATGATTCACCGCGCGCTTTTGGGCTCGATGGAGCGCTTCTTCGGCGTGCTCGTGGAGCAGTACGGCGGCGTTTTTCCCCTCTGGCTGGCGCCGGTTCAGGCGGCGCTTTTGCCCATCACGGACGAGCAGCTTCCCTACATCGAAAACCTGGCGGGGCGTTTGAAAAGCAAAAGCATCCGCGTTTGGGTGGACTCCGGCAAGGAAAAAATCGGTTACAAAATCCGGGGGGCGGAGTCGCAGAAAATTCCGTATATGGCCGTGGTCGGAAAAAAAGAGGTGGCCGCCGGCACGGTGGCCCTGCGGCGGCACGGGCGGGGAGACCTGGGGGTAAAAACCATCGAGGAACTGGAAAAGTTGTTGCTGGAAGAGATAGAAACCAAAAAAACCGGGCTGGCCCCCAAGGGGCGGGAAGTCGGTTACTGAAAAGGAGGAACCATAAGAGAAAAAGAGCTGCGTATAAACGACCGCATCCGCATTCCCCAAGTGCGGGTCATCGACGCCGACGGGGGGCAACTGGGAGTTTTGAACACGCGCGAGGCCCAGCGCATCGCCGTCGAAAAGGGGCTGGACTTGGTGGAGATTTCCCCCAACGCCCGCCCGCCGGTCTGCCGCATTATGGACTACGGCAAGTACAAGTACGAACAGGCCAAAAAAGCCCGCTCGGCCCGCAAAAAGCAGCACACCGTCGAAATGAAGGAAATCCAGCTGCGTCCCAACACGGACGACCATGACTACAACTTCAAGCTGCGCCACGCCCGGGATTTTCTGGGCGAAGGGGACCGGGTGAAGGTGGCCATCAATTTCCGCGGCCGAGAAGTGGTGCACCAGGAGTTCGGCTTCGATATGGCCAAGCGTGTGGAGCAGGATTTGGCCGACATCGCCTACCCGGAGCAGAAGGCCAAATTGGAAGGAAAAACCATCACGCTCATCTTTTTGCCCAAGCCGGTCTCTGCCGGGGCCCGCCCCAGGGAAGCCCGGGCGGCCGAGCCCTCTTCTCCGGCCAAACCGATGTAAGTTTATTTTCTCGCAAGCGTTGACCAATCTTTGCCCCCTACCTTTATCCCTCCCCTAAAAGGGGAGGGGAAGTTCAAGGCGTTCAATTTTTTTTTCAGATGGGCGGGTGTGATTTTTCTGTAGCCAAATCAAAAAAAATTTCTTACATTATTGGCTTAGCTAAAACCGGCCTGCGGCATCGTTCAACGGTTTAGCCAAGAAGAGGAGTAAGAATGCCTAAGATGAAAACCAACCGTTCGGCGGCCAAGCGTTTCCGCAAAACCGCCTCCGGCAAGCTCAAGCACAAGCGGGCCTTTTTGCGCCACATTTTGACCAGCAAGACCTCCAAGCGGAAGCGCCAGTTGCGCCGGGCCGGTTTCGTCGGCCCGGCCGACCGGAAACGGCTCGAAGTGCTTCTGCCGTACGGAGCTTAGAGAGGAAAAATTATGCCACGCGCCACCAACAACGTCGCCGCTCGGGCCCGGAGGAAAAAATACTTCAAGGCCGCCAAGGGTAACTACGGCGGCCGCCGCAAGCTTTACCGCACCGTCAAGGAAACGGTTATGCGGGGCTGGAAGTACGCCTACCGGGACCGGAAAAACAGAAAGCGGGAGTTCCGGGCCCTCTGGATAAACCGCATCAACGCCGCCGCCCGTCTCCACGGGCTTTCCTACTCCCGCTTCATCTCCGGGCTGAAAAAAGCGGGGGTGGCCTTGGACCGTAAGGTTCTGGCCGATTTGGCCGTGCGGGACTCTGCCGCTTTCGGCGAGCTCGCCCGTCTGGCCCAGGCGTAGCGTATGGCTCTTCTGTCCGAAGGGGAGATCGGGCAGCTGGTTTTGGCGGCTGAAAAAGAAATAGAGTCCGCTTCCACTCCGGAGGAACTTTCCACCCTCAAGATAAAATACGTGGGGCGAAGCGGGATTTTGACTCTGGCATTGCGGGGCCTCAAAGACATTTCCCCCGAAGACCGCCCCAAAGTGGGCCAGGCTTTGAATTCGGCCAAAGTTTCACTCGAAGAAAAAATCGACGCCCGCACCTCCGAGCTCGAAGCGGCGGCGCGAAAAACCGCGCGGGGTTTTTTTGACCATACCCTGCCCGGAACGCCTTATTTTTTGGGACACCCTCATCCCCTCGTGCAGGTGAATCGGGAAATCGTGCGGATTTTCAATTTTATGGGGTTCGAGACGGCCACCGGGCCGGAGATAGAGACCGATTATTACAATTTTGAGGCGTTGAATTTTCCCAAAGACCATCCCGCACGGGATATGTGGGATACTTTTTATCTCCAAGATTCCGAACTGCTTTTGCGCACGCACACCTCCCCGGTGCAGGCGCGGGTTTTCGAGAAACGGAAGCCGCCGATAAAGATTCTGGCCCCCGGCCGGGTCTACCGCCACGAGGCGATAAACGCCAGAAGCTATTACACCTTCCTGCAAATCGAGGGTTTCTACGTCGATGCCGACGTCAGTTTCGCCGACTTGAAGGGAGTCCTGCACGCCTTCGTTTCCGCCTTCTATGGCGACGTTAAGACCCGTTTCCGGCCCTCCTTTTTTCCGTTCACCGAGCCTTCGGCGGAGATGGACATCTCCTGCACGATTTGCGGGGGGAAGGGGTGCTCGGTCTGCAAGTACGAGGGGTGGCTGGAGATTCTGGGATGCGGGATGATACATCCCCAAGTCTTCCGCAACGTCGGCTACGACCCGGAGGTCTGGCGGGGCTACGCCTTCGGCTTGGGAGTGGACCGGATTGCGATGCAAAAATACCGGATTGACGACATCCGCCTCTTTTACGAAAACGACTTGCGCTTTTTAGAGCAGTTTTAGTCCCCGGGGGCCGGCCAGATGCAAACCTCCTATAAATGGCTTTTGGAATGGGTGGACTTCTCCTTTCCGCCACAGGAACTGGCGGAAAGACTCCTCGGCATCGGGCTGGCGGTGGAGACGGTGGAGCCGCTTTTCCCGAAGTTAGACGGGGTTTTGGTCGGCCGGGTGGAGCTGGTGGAAAAGCATCCCGAAGCGGACCGCCTCTCGGTCTGCACGGTTTCGCTCGGCCTTGAGAAGAAGCGGGTGGTCTGCGGCGCCCCCAACGTGGAAAGCGGGCAGAAGGTGGCCTACGCACCGGCCGGCTCCAAACTGCCGAACGGGGCGCAAATCGGTTTTGCGAACATCCGGGGAGTGGAATCGGCCGGAATGATTTGTTCCGAGTTTGAACTCGGTTTGGGGGCCGACAAAGAGGGGATAATGGTTTTGGACTCCGGCGTGGTGGGGAAGCGGCTGGCCGACGAACTGGGTCTGGAGGATTGGAAAATTTCCGTCGAGCTGACCCCCAACCGCCCGGACTGTCTTTCCGTCGCCGGCATCGCCCGGGAAATCGCCGCTCTGGTGGGGGGAAAGCTCAAGCGGCCGAAAATTTCCTTGAAGGAAGCGGAAGAGCCGGCCTCCCGTTTTGTTTCGGTGGAAACCGCCGAGCGGGAGCTTTGCCCGCGCTATGCCGCGCGGCTGGTGCGCAAACTCAAAATCGGCCCTTCGCCCTTCTGGCTGAAGAAAAAGCTTATCGCCGCCGGAATGCGCCCCATCAACAACGTGGTGGACGTCACCAACTTGGTGATGCTGGAGTTCGGGCATCCTTTGCACGCTTTCGACTTCCAGCGCTTCGGTTCCCAAAAAGTCCGGGTGCGCCGCGCCAAGGAGGGGGAAAAGCTGGTCACCTTGGACGGGGTTGAACGCAGTTTGACTTCCGAGGATTTGCTCATAACCAACGGCCAGGCCGGCACGGCTTTGGCCGGGGTGATGGGGGGACGCGACAGTGAGATTTCTGACGGCACCTCGCAGGTTCTCTTGGAAGCGGCTTATTTCGACCCGCGCACCATCCGGAGAACCCGCAAGCGGCTGGGGCTTGCGACCGAATCGGCCATCCGATTCGAAAAAGGGACCGACATAAACGTTCCACCTTTGGCTCTGGACCGTTCCGCCCAGCTTCTGTCCGAATTGGCCGGAGGAGAGGTATTAAGCGGCATCGTGGACGCCTATCCCAAGCCGAAAGAGCCGACGAAGCTCACGCTGCGCCCCCTCTTGGTCTCCCAGATTCTGGGGGCGGAAATCTCCTCGCCGGAGGTGAGTGATTATCTTTCCCGCCTCGAAATGAGCGTGACTCCCGGCAAGGAACTGTCCGTCATTGTTCCCACCTTCCGGGTGGACATCAAGGAGGAGGCGGATTTAGTCGAGGAGGTGGCCCGGCTCTACGGCTACGACAGGATTCCCTCCCTCCAGCGGGGAAGCGGGCCTTTGGCGCCTCGATTTTCCTTCTTTGAGGCCGCCGCCGACCGGCTGCGGGAGCTTTTGGTCGGTTCCGGCTTCTCGGAGGCGGTGACGAGTCCTTTGGGAAATCCAAAGGTTTTTGCGAAAGCCGGTTTTGCCGGGCCGTATGCGGCTTTGGCCAATCCCCTTTCGGAGGAGCTTTCGGTTTTGCGCCCCACCCTTCTGGTTTCGCTGGCGGACGTGGCGGGACGTAACCAGGCGGGGGGCAACCCTTCCGTCCGTATGTTCGAGCTTTCCAAAACTTTCCGCCCGGGCTCTCCGCCGGAGGAAGGCTGGCGGCTGGGGCTGGTTTTTTCTTCAGCCGCCGCGCTCCACTGGCGGGAAAAGGGGAGAAGCGCCGATTTCTACGATTTGGCCGGGATTTTGGAAAAACTTTTCGCCCGCTTCCTGCACCAGCCCGTCCGACTAACTCCCAGGGAAAGTTTGCCCGGTTTCTTTGAGCGGGAATTTGAACTCATCGCAGGGGGGCAGGTGCTCGGCTTGTCAGGGGAGTTAAGCCCGGAGTGGACGAAAGAGCTGCATTTCAAAAAACCCTGCTTTCTTGCGGAAATCGACTGGGAGCTTTTCTTAAAACTGGCCGGCCCGGAGAAAGCGTACCATCCCTTCTCCCGTTTCCCGGCGGTAGAGCGGGACGCCGCCTTGGTTGCCCCCCTGGAACTTTTGGTCAGCGACATTCTGGATGAAATCCGGAACGCAAAAGAGTCGCTTCTGGAATCGTTCGAGCTGTTTGACCTGTACACCGGGCCGCAGGCGGGGGAGGGGAAGAAGAGTCTGGCCCTCTCCTTCCGCTACCGTTCGGCCGAAAAAACGTTGACCGACGCCGAAGCGGATGCCGCCCACGAGAGGCTGGTCGGCCGGCTGGTTTCCCGCTTCGGTCTGGTCTGGAGGAGGCAATGAGAAGCACACGCACAATCCAGACGAAACTCAAAACCCTTTCTCGGGATGGTTTGCCAAACCGCTTGTCCCGACTTGTTCCGAGCGCAGCCGAGGAAGCTAAGTCGAGGGAGAGGAAAAAATGACCGACGCGTTGAAACGGTTGGAAGAAAAAGTCACGAAAACCTTTGAAGCCCTCGAAAAAGCCAAGGAGGAGCTGAAGGTGCTGGAACGGGCCAGGGGGGAGCTGGAAACGAGGCTGGCGGAAAAGGAAAAGGAGATTTCCGCCATCAAATCCTCCTCCCGCCGGCTGGAGGACGAAAAGAGCTACGCTTTGCGGGCGGCGAAAGACCGAAGCGAAAAGTTCAAATCCCGCCTGGAGGGGATTTTGACCAAGCTTTCCCATCTCGAAACGGAGCTGAAGGCTTAGCTTTTTAAGGGTTGAATCTGTTCAACCCTACGGTTTTTGGGGATTGTTTTCCTCTTTATTCAAATAATACGACAGCGCGCCGAAGGGGCAGCGCTTGACCTGGTTGACTATTTTCTGGGTGTCGGCCCCCTGTGGGTTTATCCAGGGGCGTTTGGTCGGGTCGAAAACAGAAGGGAGCCCTAAAAAGCATTTGGCGGAGTGAACGCACAAGGCCGGCTGCCAGACGATGGTTACCTCGCCGTTCGTGTATTTTTTGGTGATGTTTTTCATCGAGGGTTCTTTTTTAGTTGACCGAAGTCAGCTTCAACCCGACAATTCCGGCCACAATTAAACCGATGCATAAAAGGCGGGCAAGGGAGGCGGATTCGGAAAAAAGGAGGATTCCCAGAAGGGCCGTTCCGGCCGCGCCGATGCCGGTCCAGATGGCGTAGCCGGTCCCGACCGGAATCGTTTTCACCGCCTGCGCCAGAAAAAAGAAGCTTGCCAGCATCGCAACGATGGTGACGGTGCTGGCGGCCGGGCGGGTGAACCCCTGCGCATATTTCAGCCCGACGGCCCAGACGATTTCAAAGACTCCGGCTACGATTAAATAGACCCAAGGCATACCTCCGCCTCCGTTTCTCCATTTTATGAACGTTATTCCACTTCGCTCGGTTGCACCCGAGCTGGATACAACCCCTTCTCACAGCGGGGCTCTTTTCTTTTCATAACCTCCGTCAACCGCCGCCGGCTTTCCGCATCCGTCTTCGTGCGGGAATGATATACGTGAAACTGTATCGCCAGGTTGCGCAGCGACTTTCCGGTCACCCCGACGAGCGATAGCCGGTACTGCAGGTCAGAGTCTTCGCCACTGCCCGGCCCGGAGTAGTCTTCGTCGAAGCCGTTGATTTCTTCGAGATGTTTTTTGGCGACGGAGAAGTTGCTGCCGAGAATGCGGTGGGCGTCCCTTTTCAGGAGTTTCCGCCCCAGCCGGTTCTGGATGCGAATGCCGTCCTCGAGGCGGCGGCCGCATCCCATCAAACCGTCGGCCCACTCCCGGAAGCCAAGGCGCTCGAAGCGGCCGCTTTCAATCTTTTCCAGCGTGAGCGACTTTGACCAGCGCTCGCTCGTCTCCACCCGCCGGCCTAATAAAATTTTTCCTTCTCCCCGCTCGCGGGCGTGGTCTGAAAGGAAGTGGCGGGAGGGAAGACAATCCCCGTCCGTGAAAACGAGATAATCGGAGCGGGAGGCGCGGATGGCGGCATTCAGTATCGCATTCTTGCACCAGCCCTTGTCCTCCTGCCACAGATGCGTCAAAGGGTAGGGATACTGCCCTTGCGCTTCCGCCACGACTTCCCGAACGGCCGGGCCGGAACCGTCGTCGGCAACAATCACTTCGAAATCGGTAAAGGACTGCCGGGCGCAGGCGGCCAGCACCAAGCGGAGGATGTCCGGTTTGTTGTAAACGGCAATTATGAAGGAAAGGGAGAACTTCACAGCCTTTCACCCCTGTCTGGCTCCATACCGGAGGCAATATATCAAACCGGGATGGATTGATAAACGGTTTTAACCGGAAGATTGCAGGAGGTAGTTGTTACTTTCTTTTTTGAGCGAAGAGCCAGGATAGAAATTCCGGCTCCTTGAAGGCCGGTTCCCAGACCTCGTGGCCGACCCCTTTGTATTCCGTGTACTTCACCTGCGCGCCGGATTTTTTGGCGGCCTCCACCATTTCCCGCGAACGCTTGGGAGAAACGGCTTTATCCGATTTTCCGTGAAAGGCCCAGATGGCGACGTTTTGGAGCCGAGATGCCCGGACGGGATACCCGCCGCCGCACATCGGCATCGCCGCAGCGAAGGTTTTTGGATAGCGGCCGATGATGTCCCACGTCCCGAACCCCCCCATTGAGACGCCAACAACATACTGGCGCTTGGAATCTATTTTGTAGCGGGAACGGAGGTCCTTCAGCATTTTGACAATCAGCTTTTGCTGGCGGGAGGCGGGCTGGCCCCAGGGGCCGGCCCAGAGCTCGTTGGGCGGGCACTGCGGGGCGACGATGAAGCAGGGGTAATTTTTTTGATTTTCCGGGCGGGCGAAAAACAGCGGGCCGTGTTCATCCCCCCAAGAGAGCAGGGTGTTCAAGTCCTTACCGCGCGCGCCGCGGCCGTGCAGCCAGAGCACCACGGGATAGTGCTTCTTCGGGTTGTAATCTTCCGGGACGAACAGCAAATAGCGGAGACTGTCGCCGTTTGGGGCTTTGTAGGTTCTTTGCCGGAAACCGCCGGGGAAGGAGATTGCAACCTGCTCTGAAACGGTCGGGATGGCCGTCTCTTTTGAGACCGCTTTCCCTTCCGCCTTTTGGGACAGCCCAAAGGCGAAGGCCAAAAAAAGCCAGGGAAGCAGCAAGGAAATGTGCGCCATATATATTCATATTTTCGACAGAAATTGGCGATTTGTAGAGGGTTAAATGAATTAAACCCCTACACCGGTTTTTTAATGCAGGGTTTGCCTGCCCGGCCGGGGATTTATCAAACCCATTGTATTTAAATGACCCCCAACTGTTGCAGGATGTCAATCCCGTCCCATTCCCCCCAGCGCTCGGTGATTTTTCCATTTTTGATGGTGATAATCTCGATACCTTTGAAGTGGATTTTTTTGTTTGTCGGCGGGATGTTCATAAAGCCCCCTTTATGCGTGCCGGTGGCGCTCCAGAGGATGGCCACTTTTCCTGTTTCAATCTCAACTACGAGTTCTTCGACTTTGGCGTTAAAATCGGGAAAAGCGGCGTAGAGTTCTTTGATTCCCTTCCTGAAGCCTTCGTTGGTCGGCTCCCGGCCGGAGGGGTCCCGGTCCACAAAATCCGGGGCGTGAAGCTCATCGACAATGCGCACGTTCCCCTTGCTCCACCCCTCTTCAATCCAGCGGCGGGCGATTTGCCTTAATTCTTTTGCGGAAGTTTTTGTCACCGGCTTGTTTTTTTCATTTGGGAGCGTTTGACGGGTGTCCTTCCAAAAGTCGTCCAAGCGGCCAAAGCTGCCACTTTCTCATCGGCGCGCCAGGGGCCCTCCAGCGGCCGGCCAATGTCGGCCAGCAGATTTTTCAACTCTCCTTCCGTTTTCCCCAAAGCGGCCTCTCCGCGCGGATAGATGTCCCGTTCCAAAATGACAAAAGAAGGCAGCTTTTGCCGGCGCAGGGCCTTTTCCAGAACGGTGCGGAAAAGCCGTCCCTCCAGGGCGTGGGCGCGGACGTGCGGGTTGCCGATGATGGCGGGGTCGATGAGACTGCCGACGACCAGTCCGGCGGTTTGAATTTTATATCCCTTCGACCGGTATTCCTTCAGCAGGTCGGTTACCGATTTCTGCGCAGCCCGCTCGACGATTCCGGTTCGACGTTTAATCGTTGCCCGGTTTTCCTCCAACTTTCCCATACGGGCGTGGTAGGGTTGAATCGTTTCCGGCCGGGCCGGGTCGGAAAGCTGCACGACTCGATGGTCGAGCACCTGCGGCAGGCTTTTCGAACCGCTTACCAAAACGGCGATGGCCCGGCCCGATTTTACGCGGAATCCAAGCGCCACCGGTTGCGACTTCATTTTCATTACCACGCTTTTTTGACGGCGGCCGTTACAAAAGTGTCGCCGAATTCGTTTTCATCCAGAATTTTGATTTGACCCGGGACAAAGCGGTAAAACTGTAATTGCTCGGCTCTGCGCTTATCATTCTTTCTAAGACTTTCCATCCACTTCTGGTAGGGACGAAACCGGGCACCGTATAACTGTTCCGCTTTCATTGCTTGATTTCCCTTTGCTTCCCGGCAGATTCCATAAAGATGCATTCCCCGGTTGGGGCGGCCCCATTTCTGGGAGGAGTCAAATATAGTGACGGCCATCGAGCTGTTTGTCTTCAGGTTTCGGGCGTGAGTTGAATGGCGATAGGAGAGGAAGTACAGCTCGAGGTTTTCCGAATAACAGAAATAGACGTGGCTGATGTGGGCCCGGTTCAACCCGCGAACCGTGGCCATTGAGCAGAGCTCATTTTTCCGAAGAAGTCGAAGGATGCTTTTTTGCACCCGTTTTTCGGAGACCGTCCGGCCTGTCAGCTTTCTCCCCTCGATGTCGAGCACTTGGATTCTCCGTAACAGGGTTTTCACCGTTCATTTTCCCTAAAACCAGCGCGCCCACAACCCATCGAGGGCAACCTTGTCCGGCATACGCATTCCGTTCTGCTTCAAGGCCAGCATAATTTGTCCCCGGTGATGCGATTCGTGGGAGATGAGGTAGCTCATCCAGCGGACGGGGTTTCTCTTGAACCACCGGGGCGCGGTTTTCCCGGCGAGCGATTGGGCGATAAAATTCGCAACCTGTTCGCCCGACTGGGTAAAGGCCTTTTTTAACTGGGCCCGCGTTTGATTCGAGCCCTTCACCTTGGGCAAGTCGGGCCTTTTGCCAGTGGTGTGATGGGCCAGCCAGCCCAGCCGCACCCGGTTCATATGCGCCAGTTGCTCCGCCACCGTCCGGCCTTTGGAAAGGGAGGGGACCGCCTGAAAGCCCTTTGTCGGAACTTGCCCGATGAGATACAAGTTAATCTCGTTGTGGACTTTCCAGGAGTTGAGAATCTGGTCCGTCAATTTCCCGTCAGCCACGCGCCGCCCCTTTGGACTGCCCCGTTGGGCTTTTCTCCACCCACTTTTCCACCCCCACGAAGGGGGCCAGGCGGGCGAGCTTTTCCAAAATTTTTTTCCGTTCCTCGTCCGTTTTTGCGGCTGCGTATTTGGCTTTAAGCTTTTGGTATTTTTCCCTCCGTCGCCTGTTTTGTTTTAAGACAAATTTTCTCTTGGTTGCCCGTTTCTTTCCCATAGATTCACCTCCTTATCAGACCTAACCCCCTAACCCCCTTCCCGAAACGGGAAGGGGGAATATGTATCATTTCCATAATAGCAACCATTCTAAGCCGATGCGCTTTGCTTTTTCCGCAAAAGCCCCACCCCCAACGTGACCAGGCCGGTCGCGAGGACTATTGCGCCGACGAAGGCCAAATATATAAAACCGTCCGGCTCGGTGGCGGTTGGTGATAATACGGAAAGGAAGAAGGCCAAAGGCAGGAAAATCGCCGCCGAGGGGACGGCCGCGCGCACCAGCCATTTCAGTTTGCTGGATAGTTGGGCCTCGTCTATGTAGCGCAGGCAAATCAAAGACAAAACCAGCATCACCCCTGCGTGGGCGTGGCCGGCCCGCCACAAATTCTGGCGCAGGGGGTTTTCCATATAGCCGGAGGCGGGGTCTATCAGAAACCTTAACAGACTCACTCCGCCAATTATCACGGTGGGGAATATCACCAAAAGAACACCGGCCAACTTTTTTGATTCTGGGGTCATTTTCCCTCCTTGTCTGGCGTTTTTCGTCAAAGAATGCTGGTAACCCGCCGCTCAAAGCTCGGCGCCTTCAACTGTTGGGTCATCCGGCTACTTTTCGGATTCTGGGGTCATCGGGTTTTCCATCTCTTTTTATTTCTATCCTCAACAAACTCACGAATTTTATCAAGATTTCTCATGTTCTCAGCTTGAAATCCCCCCGGATAAAGAATGATGGCTTGTAGAATACACCATTCGGGGAGGGACATCCCAACCAAATTTGCAAGGGCAATGTGAGTATTATCAACTTTTAAATCCGGATCTTCGTGCAAGATTTTGTTCCTAGTATCGACTATTGTTTCAAATAAGGAAACAATTGAGCCTTCGAACCAATCAAGGTTTAGTTTTTCATCAAAGTATATGTATTTCTCTTTAACCGTTTTTCGATCCAACGATTGCACTTCTCTTTCTATTTCATCTTCTATGATTCGATCTGGACCTAAAGCCACCAGCTTACCTAGAGGAATCTGCCGATCTTCTCTGAGGAGAGTCGGTTTTTGACGAAGCACTTCTCGATGGATATCTTTTAGTGCCGATTCAATTAGTGCAACTTGGAGTATAAGTCTATTCTGATACAATCGGTTCTTGAGGTCGTGACTGAAAACCTCCTCATAGACGCTTTTGAAAGTTTCCTTTGCCTCCTTTGATAGCGCCCAATTTTTAAACGTTTCTAATTCTGATTCTTTTGCAAATTTAGAGACGATATCAGTAAATCTCTTTAGTTCTTGTTGTCCCATCCGGTGAAGGTTTTTCTCTTTTGACTGGAAATCGTCAAATACTTTTTCCGCTAAGCCAAACTGAAAGCAGGTTATCGCAAAACGATCTATATACTGATTTTCTTTAATCATAGTGGCTTTCTAAATAAGGTAGACATATTTGCCTTGGAATTCAACCCTTCACTCCCCTGCTTGACTTTCCCTCCGGCTTGGCTCCCACTTAGGGGAGCGGAAACCCCGGACGGGCGGGGAGGCTTTTGTTTATCTGTCCAATTTCTTTCTCTTAAGCTTTCTTACGAGAATGCTTTTTCCCTTCCTTTCCAAAAGCAGTTTGTCCCCCGGATTCAGATTCAGCTGTCGACAAAAGTTGCGCGGGAGGGAAACGCCCTGGCCCCGGTAGCCGAACTGCAAGAGGCTGCGGATGGCCCAGGCGTCGCCGCTGGGATACTTTTTTTCCACGGGCAAGCGGTGCCGGGCGGCAAATCGCCGCACCCATTCGTAAGATTTTCCAAAGAACTTCTCCAGCTCGCTGACGGTTTTGCCGTCGGGCCAAACCTTTTTTATTTTTTTTATTTCATCCGGCTGAAAACGATGTTTCGGAGAGAGCTTTCTCATCCAATTCCTTACCGCGAAAGCCTCGCGGTCGTGTTGTTTTTTCACCATAAGGGAAATATTAAGCGTCGGATGGTTAAAGAGCAACCCCTTTTAACGCGGGTTTTGTTCAGGGTAGCGGGAATCCGGGTGGGCGTTTAGGTTTCCAAAGTGGAGGTCTAAAGACCTCCGCTACGCCAAAAACTATCGGAGATAAATTCAAAAACACCCCCCGCACCCGGGCAGGTTTGCCGGCCTCTGGCCGGTTGAACCTGCCTTTACAATTCGTTGAACCTGCCTTTACGATTCAAGACAGTTTTAATGCCCGTCGTGGCCGTGGTGCAGCTTTTGGGAACCTTCTTCGTGCGAGCCGTAGCCGCGCAACTCGTCGTATTTTTTGACCTGCTCGGATGAAAGCAGCCGTTTCATTTCTATGTGCGCCCGGAGGTGGGTCATTCGCAAAGCCCCTTGAAGCCCGGAAATCTCCCCGACCACAGTTTGCAGGCTGCCGCCGTTTGCTTCATTGCGGACGAACAGGCGGTCCAATTCCGCCTCTTTTTCAACAATCGATTGGCCGAGCCGGACGGCCTCGCTTTTCATTTGTTCAAAAATCTTTTGCGTTTCCGCCTTTTGCTCTTCGGTAAGTTCGAGCTCGCCGGACAATTCGAGCACGTGCATCGGCCCCGGATAGCTGTTCAACTCCGCCGCTTTGGCAAATCCCATTCCCCGCCCGTTCAGATAGGCCTCCACTTCGCCCGTTGAAAGGGCTTTGATTTCCCGTTTTTCCTGACCAGAATAAGGAGAAGGGGGCGTTTGGGCTAAAGCCGCCGCCACTATGACAACCACCAATGTTAATGAACGGGCCAGTCTTTTCATCTTTTTTCTCCTTTTTCAAGTTTTGTATTCTTGCGTAGCTCTCCGTTGCCTTTTATACAAGGGCTTAACAGATTGGTTCGCTCTTCCTCTTTGGCCGGGATATGCCGGAAATATGACAGCCCTGCTTGACTTCCAATTTCTGCCGATATATCTTAACAGGTGTGGCTTTGGTAAATGCCACAAGCAGTACCGGTAGTTGAGCAGTGCAATGTAAGTGGTTGTAAGCAAACGAAGTGCAGGAATGGGAAGGGTTTAACTTTAGCGTGGACGAAAAAAGACAAGCCGTAAGGGTTACCATTTTCGGAGAGGAATATCCGGTAACGGCCCCCGCCAAGGCCGACTATATCCATCATCTGGCCGATTACGTGGACAAAATAATGCGGGAAGTTACCGCCCGAACGCATTCCAGACAGCCGGCCCGAATCGCCGTTCTGGCCGCCTTGAACATAGCCCACGAACTTTTTTCGGAACGCCGGGAAAGGGAGTTTCAACTTTCCTCGGTGGAAGGCAAGGCCGAAGAGCTTCTGGTCTGGATGGACCAAAAGCTAGCCGAAGACTTAGAGACGCCGCAGCCAAAAAGCTGACGGCCTCGAACCCCGGCCGCCCTTAGGCCGGGCCCGCGCTTTCAACTCTTTTCTTCCTGCTTAAAATAGCTCTTCTCTCCCTTCGAGTTCTCGGAGGGAAGAAGCCAACGGAGGTTGTATGCCGGAACTAATATGGGTTATTATCGCCGGCCTTCTGATACTCACCGCCTTTTTCACCGGCGGAATCCTCTTCCGCCGTTTTGCATCCCAAAAAGTAGCCCGGGCCGAGGAATTCGCCAAAAAAATCGTGGCGGAAGCCGAAAAAGAAGCGGAAATCAAGAAAAAAGAGGCGATTCTCGAAGCCAAGGATGAATGGTTCAAGGCCAAAACCAACTTCGAGCGGGAAATCGCCAACCGCCGCTCCGAACAGGCCAAAGCGGAAAAGAAGGTGGAGGAGCGGGAGCAGACCGTCGAGCGGAAGGCGGATTTGGTCGGCAAAAAAGAGCGGGAGCTTTTCAACAAGGAAAAAGTCATCCTCGCCCGCGACAAAGCGCTCGAAACGCGGGAGCAGGAATTGGAGCGGCTGGTCGCCGACCAGAACCGCCAGCTGGAGCGCATCTCCGGAATGTCGTCGGAAGAAGCCAAACGACAACTGATGGACAATTTGGTGAACCAGGCCCGGGCAGATGCGGCCGCAGCCATCAAGCAAATCAAGGAAGAGGCGGAGGCGACCGCCGACCGGGAAGCGAAAAACATCGTCATCTCCGCCATCCAGCGCACCGCGGCCGACCACGCCGCGGAAACCACCGTCTCGGTGGTGCACATCCCCTCGGACGATATGAAGGGTCGCATCATCGGCCGGGAAGGGCGCAACATCCGCACCTTTGAAACTTTGACCGGCGTGGATATCATCGTGGACGACACCCCGGAGGCGGTGATACTCTCCGGCTTCGACCCGGTGCGCCGGGAGGTCGCCAAAATGGCTTTGGAAAAACTTGTCGCCGATGGCCGGATTCACCCCGCCCGCATCGAAGAGGTGGTGGCGAAATCGGAAAAGGAGATGGAGGTCATCATCCGCGAAGCGGGGGAGCAGGCCTGCTTTGACGTCGGCGTGCACGGAATCCATTCCGAAATTTTGAAGCTGGTGGGAAAATTGAAATTCCGCACCAGCTACGGACAGAACGTCTTGGAGCATTCCAAGGAGGTCGCGTGGCTGTGCGGCTTGATGGCGGCGCAGCTCGGTCTGGACGGAAATCTGGCCAAGCGGGCTGGGCTTTTGCACGACATCGGCAAGGCGATTGACCGGGAAACGGAAGGGACCCATACCCAAATCGGCGCCACCATCGCCGCCAAGCACAACGAGCCGCCGGCGGTGATTAACGCCATCGCCTCGCACCATCAGGACGTGCTGCAGGAAACGCCCTATTCCGTTCTGGTGCAGGCGGCGGATTCCATCTCCGGCGCGCGGCCGGGGGCCAGGCGGGAGTCGTTGGAAAACTACATCAAGCGGCTGGAGAAGCTGGAAGAGGTGGCGGACTCGTTCAAGGGGGTCGCCAAGGCCTACGCCATCCAAGCCGGGCGGGAAATCCGGATTATGGTGGAAAACGAGCAGGTGGACGATTCCGGCGCGGTCGCGTTGGCCGCCGACATCGCCAAAAAAATCCAGCAGGAGTTGGAATATCCGGGACAGATTAAAGTAACGGTTATCCGCGAAACCCGGGCGATAGATTACGCCAAGTAGGGCGGCCTCACCCCCGGCCCCTCTCCATAAATGGAGAGGGGAAGGGCGCATTGCAATGCGCCTCTACAAACGCCCGTCAATGTGGTCGTAGGGGCAGGCTTCCGTGCCTGCCCGTTCGGGGCGATGCAAAATTCGCCCCTTTGTTTTTTTGTTGCATTTTCGGAAAAAAAACCTTTTTTGAACCCCGGCCGTACGGCCTTGGAAGGGAAAAGTCTGAACATATTGTTTGTCGGCGACATAATGGGAAAGCCGGGCCGCTGGGCCCTTTCCCAGCTTTTGCCCGGTTTGAAAAAGAAATATGCCGTCGACTTTGCCATCGTCAACATCGAAAACGCCGCCGGCGGCTATGGCTGCACGCCGCAAATCGCCCAGAAAATCAAAAGCTACGGGGCGGATTTGCAGACCTCCGGCAACCACATCTGGGACCGCAAGGAGATTTTTCCCTATATGGAAACCGACCCGAATTTTTTGCGCCCGGCCAACCATCCCCCCGGAACGCCCGGCTTCGGCGCGCGGGTCAAACCCCTGATCACCGGCCAGAAAGTGGCGGTTTTGAACCTCGAAGGCCGGGTCTATATGCGGGACTTGGAGGACCCCTTCCGCTATGCCGACCGGGAAGTGGAGGAGCTGAAAAAGGAAACGCCCGTCATCATCGTTGATTTCCACGCCGAGGCGACTTCCGAAAAGCAGGCGATGGGGTGGTATCTGGACGGCAAAGTCACGGCCGTCATCGGCACCCACACCCATGTGCAATCGGCGGACGAGCAGATTCTGCCGGGCGGCACGGCTTTCATCACCGACGTCGGGATGACCGGCCCCCACAAAGGGGTCATCGGCATCAATGCGCAGGATGCCCTGGCCCGCTTTTTGACCCAGCTGCCGCACCGCTTCACGGTCGCCACCGAGGACATCAAGCTTTGCGCCGTGGTGGTTTCGGTCGATGAACAAACCGGCAAGGCGAGCAAAATTGAACGGCTGAAAATCGATTTCAAACCGGAGGGACAGACGTTTGAGGATGGGGAATAGGATTTCCAGACAATGGCCATCCTATTAGACGGTAAAGCGTTAGCGTTCGAGATTAAAGCCGAACTTAAAACAAGAGTTGACAAGCTGAAGGCTGCGGGACGGAAGGTCGGCCTGGCCGCTGTTCTGGTCGGCAACAACCCCGCTTCGGAAGTGTACGTCCGCAACAAAGCGAAATTCTCGGAAGAAATCGGGGTCCATTCCGAAATCGTCCGGCCGCCGGCGAATATCACCACCATCGGGTTGATTACCGTGGTTCTGGCCTTGAACGACCGGGCGGACATCACCGGCATCATCGTTCAGTCCCCTCTGCCGAAAAAAATCGACGAGCGGGAAGTTTCGGAGGCGGTTCTGCCCTACAAGGACGTGGACGGCTTTCATCCCCAGAATCTGGGGCGGCTTTTTTTGGGGCGGCCGAACTTCATCCCCTGCACGCCGGCGGCAATACTCGAACTCTTAAACCGTTACGGCCATTCCCCGGCGGGAAAACATTGCGTCATCGTCGGGCGCGGCAAAATCGTCGGCAAACCGCTTGCCATAATGCTTCTGGAAAAAGCTTTTGGGAACGCCACCGTCACCATCTGCCATTCCGCCACGCGCGACCTGTCCCACCACACCCGGCAGGCGGATATTCTCATCGCCGCCACCGGCGCTCCGCATTTAATCAAGGGGGATATGGTGCGGGAGGGGGCGGTGGTCATCGACGTCGGCATCAATCGCATCGAAGATAAATCCAATCCCAAGGGTTACCGTCTGGTCGGGGACGTCGATTTCGATTCCGTTTCCAAAAAAGCGGCCGCCATCACGCCGGTGCCGGGCGGGGTCGGCCCGATGACCGTGGCGGTGCTGCTCTCCAACACCGTCCGGGCGGCGGAGAAATCAAGAAAATAAGTTTTTAGCCCAGGGGCTTCCGCCCCTGGGATTCCCCCGGCAGAGGCCGGGGGGCTAAACGACAAAGGGCAGCTAAAATTTGCGTGAAGGAATAAGGTGGAACTGACCGTCTGGCACGTTTTCACAGTCGCGGTGATTACCGATTTGGCGACCGGACTCGGCGCCTTGCCCTTTGCCTTCGTGCGGACGATGTCGGCCCGCTGGGAGGGGATTGCCGCCGGCGTGGCCGGGGGGATGATGATTTCCGCCTCCGTTTTTGCCCTGGCCGACCAAGCCCTGCGTCGCGGCAGCGTCTGGGGGGTCGTCGCGGGGATGCTGGCGGGGGCCGCCTTTTTCGTTTTGACCGCCCGTTGGGTGGAAAAAAAACATTGGACCATCGCCAACTTGAGCGAAGCGGATTCCCGTCTGGCGACGCTTATGGTGGTGACGCTCTTCGTTCACAGCATCCCGGAGGGAATCGCCATCGGTGTGGGATATGCCACGGGGGAGCTGGAGTTCGGGCTGCTTTTGGCCGCCGCGATCGCCATACACAACATTCCGGAGGGGCTGGCGCTTTCGCTGCCTTTGCGGGCCAAGGGAGTTCCGGTGTGGACCTGCGCCGGGTATGCGATTTTGACCAGCGTGCCGCAGCCGATTTTTGCGGTTCCCTCGTTTCTTTTGGTTTCCGCCTTTCAAGTTCTTCTGCCGGCGGGGCTGGGGTTTGCCGGGGGGGCGATGATATATCTTGTGTTTTCGGAGTTGATTCCGGACAGCTTGGCCCGCTGTTCGAAGTGGGAAACCGCGTGGAGCGTGGTGGTGGGGCTGGTGGTGATGCTGCTTTTAACTTCGGGATTGGGATTGTCCTAAGACAGTGAAGCGGGGAACGGCAGGCTTACGACCGTCGAGTCACTGCCAATTCAGCAGTCAAGCATAACAAATTATCCGATTCCGGGCAACGGTGCAGCGTGAATCATTGACGATTGCAGATTGTGTACTGCCCCACCTAATTTTGGACAGGCATTCTCTTGATTTTTGACAACCAATCGGCATAGAACTGCGTGGGAGACTTCATCCCCAGCGCGCTGTGCG
>JAKEHY010000032.1 GCA_022614805.1 Candidatus Zixiibacteriota bacterium
AGAAGGGAGGGTGCCGTGTTCCTTGGTCGTTACCGGTCTCCTTTCCTTATGGGGTTCGGCTGTGGCACGCCAGCGGCGCCGACGCCGACCCGTCGCACAAATGCAGGGATGGTGGATTGGGGATTGGAGAAGTTCCCCACCCCTCACACACGTCCCTCTATTAAATAGCGCCCTCTGGACAACTCGCTCGAAATCACTACTATTTTTGCTAACAGATTGGAGAATAAGAGATTTGGAAGGGGGAAAATTCAGATTTTCGGAAAAACAGCCATCTTGGGCAAAAAAATAATTCTTGGGAATTTTGTAAGGTGTTAGGTTTCAAGAAAGAATGGGCAGGCAAGAGACCTGCCCTTACAACACCTTGAATTAAGGGCAGTTGAGCGGAATTTCTGAAAAGACGGCTTGGAGAAGAAGGACAATATCCGCTGCGGACAGCGAGCCGCCACAGTTGACGTCGCTGATATTTAACGGGCAGTTGCCCAAACCTTGAAAAATGCAATTTAATTCCATTACGATGTCGCTTACAGTTAAATAGCAATCGTGGTTCAAATCTCCGAGTTTGGTGCAGGTATTGGTTTGGTTTATCAAAATCGATACCGTATTGGAACTGTCGTTGGTTACGGCCAAGTCAATGTCCCCGTCATTGTCCAAATCAGATGCGGTGACAGAATAAGGCCGGGCACCAACTCCATAACCAACCGGTTGATCGAAGGTACCATCCCCCTTGTTTGTTATGACTGATACAGTCCTGGTCCAAAGATTGACCATTATCAAATCGTTGTTACCATCCCCATTCAAATCGGCTGCCGTTATTCTTTTCGGATTGGTATATGCAGTCGTTGGTCCTCCGCTATAATCGACATTTGTAGCAAAGTTTGCATCTCCATAGTTCGTAAAAACCGAAATAAAGCTGTAATGGCAGTAATTCATGGCGGCCAAATCCAAGTCACCATCCCCGTCCAAATCGCCGGATAATATTGATTCGGGGCAACTACCGACAGGAAAAGGAACCGCGCTGCCAAAAGTGCCATCCCCATTGTTTTTATAAATCTTACCGTAATAGGCAGCGCTGGCCAAATCCGGATCGCCGTCTCCATCCAAGTCTGCGAGGGAAATTTCATAGGTTGAATTTCCCGGGTTATAACCCACCGGAGTACCGAGAAGGCCGCCACCCTCATTTTTGAAAACGGAAATTTCGTAACCGTTGTAGGAGACGACGACCACATCTTGGTCGCCATCCCCGTCCAAATCCGAGGAGGTAATCAAATTTGGACTTGTGCTGCTAATATAATCCGCTCTCGCATTGAATCCGGAATTGCCATCATTACTGAAAACTGAAAAAGTCCGGGTGCCCGGCTGGGCTGTCAACAAATCCCGGTCGCCATCCCCATCGATATCGGATGAGAAAATCGAAACAGGATAGCCGTTTGCATTATAGTTTACTTTGGGTTGAAAGGAGCCATTCCCGTTGTTGGTCAAGATGGATACCGATTGCTCTCCAACATTGGCCACGGCCAGGTCATTATATCCATCTCCATTCAGGTCTGACGAACTCACCCCGCGCGGGCTTGTGCCTACGTTATAGTCCGCACGTTCTGCAAAGGTTCCATCTCCTTTGTTTTTCAAAATGGTTGCCCCTCCATCGTAATCATAGGTGGCGGAAATAATATCCTTGTTTCCATCTCCATCCATATCCTTTGCCATAAGAGATACGGGAAATGCCCCCGTGGGGTATTCCATTCCGGAAGCAAAGGTGCCATCGCCATTATTTTTCAAGACGGATATTTTTCCAAACTCGCCCGCATACGCGGAAAAAGCTACCGCAAGATCTTCGTCACCATCGTTATCCAAATCGGCCGCATAGATATAGTGAGGATAATTTCCAACAACATAATTGGTTTTTGGACCAAAGTTACCTGCTCCATCATTTTTTAGAACCGAGACCACACTGTTGGCCGGAGAGCGTTGCACAGCAACGGCCAAGTCCTTGTCCCCATCCCCATCAAAGTCCGAGGCACAGACGGATATGGCAAAATTTTGGGAAGAACTATCTGCTCCATAACCTATCCCGTCAGCAAATGTTCCATCACCATTGTTTATTAAAACTGAAACAATCTCGCTGGAGTCAAGCCAGGCTTCATTGTTTGCCGTTATTATATCTTGATCCCCATCTCCATCTACATCGGAAGCGGTCAGTCTGAAAGGATTGTTTCCGGCCATGTATTTGATCGGGTTCGTGAAAGTCCCGTCGCCATTATTTTTTAAAACTGAAACGTTTTTGCTCGGAGTAACTAGGCCTCCATAACTGCCAGTGATTAAATCTCCATCCCCATCTCCATCCAAGTCTGCCACCCAAACCGTAGTCGGGTTTTTGCCCGCAGGATAATCGATCCTTGTATTAAATGATCCATTACCGTTGTTTTTTAGAACCGAGACGACTGTGTCATACTGGGCGCAGGCCGTTACCAAATCCTGGTCTCCATCGTTATCGAGGTCATGTGCAATCACCGAGGAAGGTCTAAGAGCAACCGTATAGTCTTGTTTTGCCGCAAAAGTGCCGTTCCCGTTGTTTAACATAATTGACACGTTGGAGTCATCCAAGTTTGACACGGCCAAATCGAGATAGCCATCGTCATTTAGATCTTCCACAAAGACCGAAGATGTCTGTCTTCCGGTCCAATAAGTTGTCCAAGTATCAAATTGGGGCTGGGGAAAAGAGTTGGACAAAGGCAGAAAAACGATAGCCCAAAGCATAACGCAAAACAGCTTTTTGTTCATCTCATATTGTTTATCGACCTGTAAAACGGCAAACTTCAGAAGAAGATGCCTCACCCCTGACTCACTCCGAATAATACCTCACCCCCTAACCCCCTCTCCGCAGAGCAGAGAGGGGGAGGGCGAACACGGATTCGACTGCGCTCACCGCAAGCGAGGGTTGCCTCTACGAAAACAACGGCGAAAATGGGCAGGCACGGGGACCTGCCCCTACAAAAACGACCTAACCCCTGACCCCTTTCCGATGCGGGAAGGGGGAATGGGCGAATGCTGTTCACCCCACGTAATTTTCAAAAATAATTCTAAATTTTCTTCCTTGTTTTTCCGATTTAAATAAATAGCAGTGGGGAGGCGGTGAGTTTTGCCTCGCCTATGGGTTTTTCCCCATACTTTCTCGTAAGCCCGCCCCTTTTTTCCGGCCCGTTTCGGAAAAGTTTTCCGGTTTCCCGAATCAACTGCAAAACCGGTCTTGTAAGCCGTTGCCGTTCAGCTTGTTGGTTTTCTGGTTTTGCAGCTTGCAAGGGCACGCCGTTTGATAAAGTCTGCCCTGTGATGCCAAATAACGAGTCCCTCGGCTTCCGTCCACAGACGGTCGCTCGGGACAAGCGGGTAGCGGGAAAATGTCTTCCCAGTTGAAAACACGAGAGGGGGGTCTCTCTATGCGGGAAAACGAAATCCTTTCACTTTGGCTGCAAGTTCAGCCGGAAAACGTCGGCAGACCAAGAATAAAGTCGCGACGGATTTTGCGTCGAGGAGCAAGCCGTAAACTATTGCGTTTGGATTGCCTTCCGCCATCCGGCTCGGGCCTGCCCGGCCAGAGAATGAACGCCTCCAAGAAGCTGGAACTGCCGCCCACCAGAAAAGATGACTTGAAAGCCCCCGGAAAAAAATCCGGCACCGCCATCAAAAAAGAAAAACCCAAGCATATGCCGCCAAAAATCAAGGGAGCCGAGCTGTGGCGGGACTGCCCGGCGGAATTTTTGTCAGCAGCCAGGGCGGGATTGGTATCCGGGCGCCTGTCGATTCAAAGCCCGGGGCCGGGACTTCTTTTAAAGGAAATCAGACACGATAACTACGCTCGCGAAACGGAAGTACCTGCCATTTCCAAAAAAATTGATTCATCCCCAAGAAATCTTCCAAACACTCTTGCAAAAAAGCGCCGGACTTTTCCCTCGACCCTTCGACTACGTTCAGGGCAGGCAGGCTTTCCTCGACAAGCTTCGGAACAAGTCGGGACGGGTCCCAAGCCGAAAGGAAAATCAAAATGAATTACGAGAAGGAATGGCAGACCTATCGGAAAACGAAAAATCCGAAAGTCCGCGAAAAGCTTTTGCAGCAGTATCTGCCGCTGGTCAAAAGCGTGGCCGGACGGATGGCCATCGGATTCCCCCGCTCGGTGGAACTGGATGACCTCGTCTCCACCGGCGTGGTCGGCTTAATCGAAGCCCTGGCCAATTTCGACCCCCAGCGGGGGGTGAAGTTCGAAACCTACGCCGTACCGCGCATCCGCGGGGCGATTTTGGACGAGCTGCGGGCTTTGGATTGGGTGCCCCGCTCGACGCGGGCCAAATCCCGCGCCATCGAACGGACGATGGCCAAACTGGAAAACAAGCTGGGGCGTCAGCCGACCGACGACGAGCTGGCCAAGGCCTTGGGAATATCGGTCAAAGACCTGCTGTGGGACCTGGAGGACGTTTCCGGCACCACCCTGCTGTCATTGGATGAAATGGTTTACCGCGAGGAGGATGACCGGCAGGTGCCCCGGGTGGAAACAGTCGAGTCGGCCACCCGTGACAACGTTCTGGCCGACCTCGAAAAAGAAGAGCTGAAAGCTTTTCTGACCCATTCCATCACCCGGCTTTCCGAGCAGGAAAAGTTAGTGATAGCGCTCTACTACTACGAAGAACTGACCTTAAAGGAAATCGGGGAAGTGATGAAAATCTCGGAGTCGCGCGTGTCGCAAATCCACACCAAGGCGGTGCTCAAGCTGCGCGGGATGATTCGGGACAAATTTGCACGCGAATAGGAGGAAAAATGCCAAAAACGACTAAAAATCGCCACAAGACAGTCAAAAATCAGAAGGCCAAACCGGCCGCCGCGCCGGCGGTGAAAAAGACCGCCCCGGCCGCAACCACACCCGCCGACGCCCGGCAGACCCGCCGGTTCGTGCGCATCGAGGTTTCCTCGCCGGTTTCGTTCGTGCCGTTCCGGCTTCCTTTGGCCGGACCGGTGGACGTTTCCCAGATTTGCAACGGACGGGTGCTCAACATTTCGGGAGGGGGGCTGCTTCTGGAAACCTCCGCCTGGGTAGAGCCGGCCGATTACATGCTTCTGCGCATCGGGCTTTTTGAAAACTGCCACCTCGAACGGGTCGTGGCACGGGTCAAAAGGATGGAATCGACCGGCAGCGGGGAGTGTCTTTTGGGGGTGGAGTTTCTGACCCGCGAGATGCTGAACCAACTGGCCGCCGAGCTGCCGAACGGCTACCTGCCGTCCGAAACGGGGGCCTTCGATGAAAAGCTGCGGGAGCTTTTGTCCCGCCAGATTTTCGCCAAGAAATCGACTTCCGGCCCGGACCAATCCAGCCGATAGCAAAATTTTTTTGAACGTCCGGCTTTCTAACAGACCGGGCGAATAGACGCCATGAAAGAAGAACCGAAGGTGCTGGTGGTTGACGACGAGGAGATGCTGCGCAATCTGTTGGCCCGCATCCTGGAGCGGGAGGGGTATTCCGTTTCCACCGCCGACGGCGGCAAACAGGCCCTCGCGAGCCTGGAAAAATCGGATTTTGAGATTATGGTTTCCGACGTGAAAATGCCGGAGATGAGCGGATTGGAGCTGTTAAAGGAGGCCAGGCAAAAATACCCGCGCATGGCGGTGTTGATGATGACCCCCTTCGGGGACGATTACACGGTTCAGCAGGCCCTGGGTCTGGGGGCGGATGGGTATGTCGCCAAGCCCTTCAAAAGCCACGACCTAATCTCCGAGGTCGAGCGGGCCCGCCGGAAAGCGGCTTCCCACTTTTCGTCTTCTGCAAAAAAGGCTTAGCGCTTACTTCAAAAAAAGCATCTTTTTGGTTTCCACGAAAATTCCGGCCTTCAGGCGGTACAGATAGATGCCGGAGGAAACCGTCCGCCCCGTGCGGTCGCGGCCATTCCAGATCAGGGTATGCCGGCCGGCGGTCATTGAACCTTCCTTTAAGGTAACCACCGAGCGTCCCAGCAAATCGAACACTTCAAGCTTCACTTGCGAGCTTTTGGGCAGGCTGAAGACGATGGTGGTTTGGGGGTTGAAGGGATTGGGATAATTTTGATTCAAACCGAATTTTAAGGGGCGGTTGCCGTCCCCGTCGTCGGCCGAAGTGGGAATCTCGGAATTGCGCAAAACCACTGTTCCCTTCTTGAAGGCCGGGTTTAAGACCAGCGGGTTGCCGCCGCTTATTACAATGTACGAAACGGAGAGGGTTTGCGGCATCTCTTGGGAGCCGGTGGCGTTGGGGACGCTGGTGGAATCGATGATTAGCGTATCGGCAAACTGGGGAGGAACCCCTACCGTCGTAAAATGGAGATAGGCGATGTTTCCCTCCCCCGGAGGAAGTGCGGGGGCGACCACAAAGCCGACAAGAACGAGGAAATCCCCCGGGGTGGAGAGGCGCAAAAAGAGCTTGAGGTCGGCGAATTCGACCCGCCCGCCGGAAAAGGTGACCGAGTCCAAGGTGGTCTGGCCGTCTTCAAAATGGAGGGGCAAGGCGATGGCCCGGACGGCCTGGGTGTTGGAGGCGAAAATCGGCACAGAAAAACGGTTGAAGTCCGGCTCGGTCAAATCGACCACCGCATCGCCGATGGCGACGCTGTCGGAAAGTTCGCTGGGAGGGAAGACCTGCAAAAAGACGGGGATTTTGGTTCTAAAGGCGCCTTCCCGCGGCCAGGCGAAGATAATGGTGTCGCTGTAGAGTCCGGGATTCAATCCGGTTATATCGACGGTCACTTGGGTCTGCCCCGGGACAGCTCCAGCCGTTCCGCTGGCCGGTTCAACGTGCAACCAGCTTTGAGACCCGGTTGCCATCCAGGGGATGTCGATATTTCCCGAAGTGGAAACGGATAAATTTTGCGGTTGCGGGTTGGGGCCGTCAAAGACGGCGGCAAAGCCGAGGCGGCCGGGACTCACCACCAAAAATGGCGGCTGGCCCTCCGGTGAAAGCGTAAGCGTAACGGGCAGGAAGGCGGTAATTTCGCCCGTACCGCAATGCTCTCCACCGTCGTTTTCCCCGCCTTCATCGTCGTCATCCGCATCGTGGACATCACTGTCACCATCCGAAATGGGGGCTTTGAAGACCACCGTATCGTAATAGCTGCCTGCCGGGAGGGAGTCGATGGATGCCAAGAGAAGTACCGTAATGGGAGCCGTGGCCTGACTGGGAACGACTTTGAGCCAGCTTTGGGAATTGCTCGCGGTGAAATCAAGATGGTCGGCGCCGACCACTCCGAGGCGCACGCTGTCAATGAGCGTTACGTTGGAGAAAACTTCCGCACTGAAACCTATTGAGGCCGGGTCGAGAGTGAAGGTGGCGGCGGCTGCCGGCTGGATGCGAAACTTTATCTGCACCATTCGGGGTTTTCGCTGGCCGGGGGTGTCGAAGCGAATCGTGCCGCGGTGTTCGCCCACTTCCAGACCGGACGGGTCGACTTCTACCATTGCCTCACCCGGAGTACGCCCAAAGTCCGGCTCGATTTTTATCCATCCCTGGTCGGGGGTGGCGTACCATTTGAGGCTATCTACTTCCGGGAGCACGCGCTCAAATGGGTTATCATTGAAAATACCGCGAATCTGCAAGCGCTTTGGTTCTGGAACTTCGATGGGCTGGCCCTCAATCGCGCAAGCAAAAAAGTTAAGATTGCCGGGGGTGACCACCAGTTTGGGCCGGTGCTCTTCCGCAGCGACAAATAGTGCGCCGGGAAAAATAAAAATCGCGAGGGTTAAAAGAACCGTTTTCAGCCTGGCCATTTTCAACAATCTCCTTTTTTCCACCGCCCGCCTAAATAAATGCTTTTTTGGTCAACCCAATTTATGCAACCTTTATGCCGAAAGGTAGGCAAATTTCAAGGCCGCAACAGCTTGCGCAATCGCCAGTTAGTATGGACTTCAGAATCGGGCCAAAAACTCCCCCTGAAACGATTTGCAGAGATTATAAAGTTCGCCGTGGTATGGGAAAAATCCCATACTTTTCTGTTCAATGGGACGGAAGTTGACAATTGTTGGATTGTAGATTGACGATTGAAAAACACCTCATTCCCGACCCTTCTCCAGTCAAAGCACCTCACCCCCTGACCCCCTCTCCACCGAGTGGAGAGGGGGAACTGCAAGTTCGGGAGCAGAGCTCCCTCATAACCATTGAGAATTTCTCGCTTTGGATTGTCTGCGGCCTTTCGAATTTAGCCGACCGTTGATTTTATCAGTAGGAAAATGAGAAAAAGCACAGCCACTATCGCGACGGCGCGAACCAGCCAAAACTTCCAGCGGACGATTCCGGTCAAAATGGATTCTGTTTCCGCGTCCGTTCCCTGGCCGTCGGCCAGTTTCAACAGCACGCTTTGCCCCAGCCGGAAAAAAATCCGGGTGGTCGCGTCGGCAAACGCCTCTGTGGCCCGGGCAGGGGAGCCCATATACCCCTCCCCTTTCCCCAGTTTGGGGATGGCTTCCGTGCGAAGGTCGCGAAAATGTACCAGCACCGGGGCGAGCGTTTTGTAAACCGGTTTGACCAATTGCGGATGGTTCAAGAGCATCATCGAAGTTTCCCACCAGCCGGCGTGGAAATCGTGACGGAACGCCTTTTTCTCCTCCTCGTCCAGCTTGCGGCCGAGCGCTTCCTCGATTTCGCCGAGATACTCGCCGCGCAGGAATTTCACCGTGGCGGCCGAGCCGGGGAGAATCATCTTTACCCCGAACTTTTTGCGGGCCAGAAAAACGGCCTCCTCCAAGGTCAATAAATGAAACGGCCCGCCGTGGGCGGAGAAGAGGGCGATTTTGTCGAATTTGAAACGGGCCAGCGAACGGGCGATTTCCAAAAGCATCCGCTTCAACGTCCCGATTTTTATCCAAACCGAGCCGACAAAGCGAAAGGTGTTGGCGCCAATCGGCAGGGTTGGATAAAGAAGCACGTTCAACTCCGGCCGGGCCGCAACCAAATTCTCGGCCGAGCGGCGAGCGAAAAAGGCGGCGTTGAAGAAATCGACCCCCACCGGCAAATGGGGGCCGTGCTCTTCGATGGGGGAAAGAGACAGGAAAACAATCGTCTTTTCCCGGGGCAGCCCGTCGATTTCCGGGTAGGTGAGTTTTTCGAATTCCAGAACCGGCGACATCGGGTCTTGAAAATAGCTTTCCCAAGTCGAGGGGCAAGCAGAAAATTGACGATTGAAAAGCACCTCCCCTTAATCCCCTCCTTCGTAAGGAGGGGAGGAAGAAAACTACACTTTGTGTGATTGAAGATTGAAAGACAACTTCAAGGAAAAAAATGAGTGGAAATTTGGAAGAAATTTCCGAATCTTTTGAGCTCCCTCCGCAAAGCCCTTTCCCGTCTTCGCACAAGCCAAAGCAGGGCAGGCGCTTGCACCGTCAAGTCCCGTCTTCCCGGACACTCGATAGCGGCACGGGGTTTGCCAAATACGTTCTCGAATTGTGATAGGAACAGACGAGACAGACATCAATAGGAAAAGGGGGAAATGAAAAAGCTGCTTTTCTGGATTATCATACTAATCCTTCTGGTTTTGCCTCTGGCCGTAAAATCGGCCGGGAACTGAAGTTTCCGGCCGGCTGTTTAATTGAGTGGCGGTTCGGCTGTCGGGGATTGGATAATTCCTTTGGAAAAACTGCCGATACAATAAAAGGCCAAGGAGGGCTTAGTGCTTATTTTGACCCGAAAAGTGGGGGAATCGATTACCATAGGGGAGCAGGTCAAAATCACCGTTCTGGGTGTTTTTGGCCGGCAGGTGCGCTTGGGTGTGGACGCCCCGCCGGACGTTTTGGTGCACCGGGAAGAGGTGTACGTGAAAATCCAGGAAGAAAACCGGGAAGCCTTGAAGGCCAGCGAAAATGATTTGGAAAAAGTAAAGTCGATGCTGGAACGGGATGGGAAAACGGCGGAAAGCCGACCGGCCAACATCCAGTTCCGCAAGAGGCGCGGCTCGCCTCCGAACGGCGGGAAAAACGGTTTTTCAAATCCGTCCGGCGGCGGTTTCCGACCGAAATACCGGGGGTCGGGGAACTATTGATTCTCGTGCGGAAAATGGGATAGAAAGATGGAAGTCGCCACCAGCCGCTTTGGAAAACTGAACGTAGCTCCGGAAGAGTTGATTTCCGTTCCCAAGGGGATTTTGGGGTTCGAACAACTGAAAAAATATTTCATCGTTGAAAAATCGACCCTATCCCCGTTTGTCTGGTTCCAATCCGCCGAAGAAGCGGGGGTGGCCTTTCCCCTCATCGACCCGTCATTATTCTTCCCGGATTACCGCATCGAGGTGGACCCGCGGGAGTTGGGGGAGCTGAACATTTCCGACGTCAAAAAAGTTCAGGTGTACGTTCTGGTGACCGTTCCGGCCGGAAAGCCGGAGGAGGCGACGGCCGATTTGATGGGGCCGCTTTTGGTGAACGGGGAGACCCGCCTGGCCAAGCAGGTGGTGCTTTCCAAAAGCCCCTATTCCACCCGCTATTCCATCTTCAAAAACGGCCAGCCGCAGAGGCCGAGATCTTCGGTTTAAGAATTGCGTTATAAATCCTGCTACTTAATGGCTCTTCCGCTGTGTCTAATTTTGATAACATACGATTATGCCCTGGGGCGCCAACCTGCCAATCGACTATCCTGTTCTTCATCGTTACCTAAAGAGGCGCTGAAAGAGATTGCGGCGAGATTTAAGGGCTGGCGAATTCTCGAAAAGAAGGATATTAATTCCGTTGGCCAGACCCTATGGGACAAAACTCGTGCAGGAGAATGTCCCGGAATTGCAGCCGGCAATTATGACGATTCCAATGTGAAAGGATACGCAATTCTTATAATTCCCCGGGATTCGGTAAAAAGACAAATCAAGCTCCTGCTCTTCCAAGAGAATTCGTCAGAGAAGTATGCCGCCAGAATTATTTATGAGGCCGTTACTGCGCGCCATTCTTATCCTGTGATTTATAAGGGAGAACCGGGAACATATACTGAAACGGCTTCAGACGACTATGGCGAAGATGACAGGGCTGACAGTATAAAGACAAAGCACGACGTCATTATATGTAAATTCATTAAAAAAGGAGCATTAGCCTTTTATTATAAGAACGGCAAGTTTTATGAGTTAGCAATTTCGGACTGATAAATCTCGATTGCAAATTTCACAAAAGTGTAAGAATTACGAAAAATCAATTTTTATCTCCTGCTGCCCTTACGAAAGATGATCTAACCCCCTAACCCCCTTCCCCTCGACTTCGCTCGGGACAAGCCCGATACGGGAAGGGGGAATTGTAAGGGCAATTCATGAATTGCCCCTACAAAGGCACCTCACCCCTCACCATAAGATGGGGAGGGGAAGGGCGAACACCCTTCGGCTGCGCTCAGGGCAAGCGAGGTTCGCCCCTACGCAAGGCAAAGGCGGGCGGGTTAGGGTCGTCGGGGACGACCAGAATAAACCCGCCCCTACAAAGGCAGAAACGGGCAGGCACAAGACCTGCCCCTACAAAGACACCCCCCTCCGGCGCTATGCGCCTCGTCCCCCTTGGTAAGAGGGACAAAAAAAGCAGGGATTAGAGATTAGCGATTCGTCCACTTAGCACCACACCGAAAAAACAGGGCGAACGCCGTTCGCCCCTACGGCTGTGTCAGGAATAATTCCTGACGCAATGGGCACGTGCAACGTGCCCCTACGAGTTTTTTTCCGTTTTTTTGAGGACTTTGATGGCGTCGGTATCGTCGGCCTTCGGCAGAATCAGATTGATTAAGGCCCGTTCGATGGCTTCGGCGGCTTCGGAAACGAAAGTAATCGTCAATTTGGAACGGACTTCGGCGGGAATTTCCGGCAGGTCTTTCTTGTTCCCCTCCGGCAAAATCACTTCCGCAATACCGGCCCGATAAGCGGCCAGAACTTTTTCCTTGATGCCCCCCACCGGCAGAATTTTACCCCGCAAAGTGATTTCGCCGGTCATCGCCAAATCATGGCGCACCGGCTTTTCCGAAAAAAGGGAAGCGAGAGCAACGACAACCGCCAAACCGGCGGAAGGGCCGTCCTTGGGGATGGCGCCTTCTGGAAAATGGACGTGCAAATCGGAACGCTCGAAATGGGGAGAAGTAATCCCCAACTCGGTTGCGTGGGAGCGGACGTAGGAAAGGGCGGCCTGCACCGATTCGCTCATCACTTCTCCCAAGTGGCCGGTCAAAGTCAGCTTTCCCTTGCCGCGCATACGGGTCGCCTCGATGAACAACAACTCGCCGCCGGCGGAAGTCCAGGCCAAACCGGAGGCAACGCCGACTTCGGAATGTCGCAAGGAAACTTCCGGCACGAAGGGAGTGGGGCCTAAAAGTTCTTCCAACCGCTCAACAGTAACCTCCAGCTTGGCCCGCTTGTTTTTGGCCACCTGCGTGGCGGCTTTGCGGGCCAACAAAGAAATCAGGCGGGAAAATTCGCGCACGCCGGCTTCGCGGGTGTAATGGGAAAGCAATTTTTCCAGAACGCCGGGCTGCAGAACCAAATTTTGCTTGGTGATGCCGTGGGCTTCCAACGCCTGCGGCACGAGATAGCGGTTGGCGATTTCCAGTTTTTCCTCGTTGGTGTAGCCCGGCAGGCGGATGACCTCCAGCCGGTCGCGCAGGGCGGGGGGAATGGGGTCCAAGAGATTGGCGGTGGTCAAAAACATCACCTGCGACAAATCGAAGGGCAAATCCAAAAAATAATCGCGAAAGCGGCGGTTTTGTTCCGGGTCGAAAACTTCGAGCAGGGCGGCGGCGGGGTCGCCCTGCACGCTTACACCCAACTTGTCGATTTCATCCAGCATAAAGACCGGGTTTTTGCTTTTGGCCCGGCGCAGCCCCTGAATGATTTTGCCGGGCATCGCGCCCACATAGGTTCGCCGGTGGCCTTTAATTTCGGCTTCATCCCGCATTCCGCCGACCGAAATGCCCACAAAGGGACGGCCGGTGGCCCGGGCGATGGAACGTCCCAGCGAGGTTTTTCCCACGCCCGGCGGGCCGGCAAAACAGAGCAGGGGGGCGGGGGCATCCTTTTTCAGCGCGTGCACGGCCAGAAATTCCAGAATCCGCTCCTTGACTTTGTCCAACCCGAAATGGTCGGCGTTCAAGACCTCCTCGGCTCGCTTCAAATCCCGCCCTTCGGGCGAGGTGCGGTTCCAAGGGAGGTCGGTAATCCAATCCAGATAGTTGTGCACGACGTGATATTCGGGCGAGGAAGAGGGCAGCTTTTCCAGCCGGGCGATTTCCTCGGCAGCTTCCTTTTTTACCTCCGCCGGCAGGGCGGCTTTCTTCAGCATGCGGCGGAAACGCTCCACATCCTTGGGCTCGGTTTCCTTTTCCCCCAGTTCCTGCTTGATGGCGGCCAGCTCCTGGCGCAGGTAGTACTCGCGCTGGCCTTTTTCCAAGTCCTTCTGGACTTTGGCGGCCAGCTCGCTTTCGACTTTCTTTTTGGAGAGCTCCCGGTTCAAGAAATCCACCAGGCGGTAGAGCCGCTCTTTGGTATTCAAGGTTTCGATGATTTGCTGTTTTTCCGAGAGGGGGAAAAGGGCGTAGCCCGCCAAAAGGTCAGCAAAATGTCCGGCCGAGGAAAGGTTCAGCCGCAAAACCTGAACCAGCTCCGGCGAATAGCGCGGGTCGGCGGCCACCAGCCGCTCGAAAAGCCCCAAGGCCTCGGCTATCAGCAAATCGGTGTCGACCGATTGAATCTCTTCCGAAGTCAGGGGGTTCAACCGCCCCACGAAGAAGGGTTCGGTCTGCACCAGTTTTTCCAGTTCGACTCTCGTCAAGCCGTGAAAAACAGCCTGAATGGTGTGGTTGGGCATATTCACCCGCTGGATTACCCGGGCGGCGACCCCGATTTTGTAGAGGTCATCCTGCTTTTGGACGGAGGGGGAGCTTTCCTTCTGCGCCACCACGCAGACCAACTGGTCTTCAGCCTTATTCTCCTCCAGCAAACGGATGTTTTTTTCCAGCCGGACGTGAAGCGAAGTGACCCCTTGCGGGAAAATCACCGCCGAGATGAGCGGCAGAACCGGCAGTTCCGCTGGAATGGGAAAATTCAATTCCGAGGTTTCTTTTGCCATCCGCAGTACTCCTTCTACTTTTTCAACCACTGGCGCCATCCCCCTTGTTCCATATATCGACCCGAAACGGGCAAATCGCCAGTCCCCCTGCCGGTTACAGCTTGTTTCCAAAGCCGCCGATACATACTACGGTGAAGCCCGAAAGGGCGGGAGGTTGATTTATTGTCTTTTGAAAAGCGGAGCGAGAAACTTGGTTGTTGACCCGAATGAGTTGAAGCGCCGAAACCAGGAACTGGAGCTTTTAAACGCCGTCACCGCGGCGGCCGGCGAGGTTTTGGAAGACCCGGCCCAGCTGGAAGAGGCCTTGGCCGCCATCGTCAGCCGGCTGGAAGCTTCGGCCGGGCTTATTTTTTTGTGGGATGAAGCGGCGCGAAAGGCGGGTTATTTTGCCGGTTCCCCACCCCGTTTCAAGGAAATTTTGACCGGTTCCAGCCAGGATTTTACCTCATTCGACCAAGCCCTCCGGAGTTTTCAGGAAGGAAACTGGGGGGATTTGAATCTAAATAAACTTTTCGGCGATACTTTCTGGCAGGCCCTTCCGCTGGGTGTAAACGATAAAAAAAGAGGGGTGCTGGTTTTGGCCGCCCGGCGGCCCATACGGGCGGAGCGGCTTTCGGTTTTGGAGCAGGCGGCGCGGCAACTGGCGCTGGCTTTGGACCGGCTGACGCTTTTCCAGCGGGAAAAACGGCGGATGGTGCAACTGGAAACCTTAAGCCAGGTGGCGACCCGCATCGCCGGGTTTCTTTCCCTGGACGAGCTTTTGCCATACGTGGTCGGGTTGTTGCACGACCATTTTCGCTACTATCAGGTTCACCTTTTCCTCTTGGACGAAGAAACCGGCGAATTGGTGGTGATGGCCGGCAAGGGAGCCTATCGAGGGGCCCAGTCCACCGTCGGCCAAAGGCTGGCTGTAAGCCGGGGCATCAACGGATTGGTGGTTCGGACGGGCAAGCCGCTTTTGGTCAACGACGTGACCAAAGAGCCGGCCTTTTACCATATCAAAGAGCTGCCGGACACCCGCTCGGAGTTGACCGTTCCCATCAAGGCGGAAGGAAAGGTGCTGGGAACCCTTGACGTCCAGAGCTCCCGGGTGGACGCCTTTTGGCCGGCCGACGTTTTGACCCTCCAGACCGTGGCGGACCAGGTGGGAATTGCCGTGACCAATGCCCGGCTCTTCGAGAAAAGCCGCAAACAAAACCTGCGCCTTTCCATTTTGAACCGCCTTTCTTCCGAAATCGCCTCGGCCCGCGAACCGGGGGAGGTCTTGGAGCTGATTCTCGAGTCGGCCCGCAAGTTGTTAAGCAGCGGGCATGCTCTCCTCTTGGTTTCTGCGGAATCGGGATTGGAGCTTTTGGAATTCCGTCTTTCGGGGGAGGAGCTCCGGACGGGAAAACGCATGGCTCGGGAACTGTCCGGAGCCGAAGACCTGGTGCAGGCTTGGTCCAAAGAGGGAGCGTGCCGATATTTTGACCTTGTGCGGGTTCCCGGTTGGCCGGCTTCCGTGACGGGGCCGTTGGAGAGTTTGGGTTTTTCCCGTTTCTTTTGCGCCCCCCTCTCCACCCGCGGGGGGGAACTTTTGGCCCTTCTTTTGATTTCGGCGGAAAACACCCACGAAGCGCCGGAGAATTTTTTGCGGTTGGTGCAGGCCTTTGTCTACCAGGCCCAGACCGCCCTGGAAAACGCCTATCTCATTCAGGAGCTGATTCTATCGGAGGCGAAGTTCACCGACCTGTACGAAAACGCCCCGGATATGTACCAGACGCTCTCCGCCGCCGGGGTGGTGGTAACCTGCAACCGCACGCAGGAAAAGATTTTGGGGATTCCCAAAAAGGAGATTTTGGGCCGGGCTTTCTCCGAGTGGGTGCATCCCGACTCGAAGGCCGCCTGGGAGGAGCACGTGCGGCAGGTCTCCCGTTCGACCGAGGAGTCCTCCTGTCCCGTGCGTCTGGTTTCGGCCAAAGAGGGAATTATGGATGCCGACGCCCATTCCCGCCGCGTCGTTTCGCGGGAGGGGGGTGTTTTAATCCGCAGCGTTTTGCGCGACGTCACCGAAAGGAAAAAACTGGAACAGCAGCTTCTGCAAAGCCAGAAAATGGAGTCGATCGGAACTTTGGCCGCCGGCGTGGCGCACGAATTCAACAATTTTTTGGGCGGGATTATGGGGTACGCCGATCTGGCCGTGCGCATCGGGCAGCCTGCGCGGATGGCCAAAAACCTGGCCGAGATCATACGCATAAGCCAGGAGGCCAAGCAGGTGGTGCAGCAGCTGTTGAGCTTTTCCAAAAAGATGGGAGAAGAGGCCTGGCTGGCGGTCGATTTGGAAAAAGTTTTGAAGGAGGCGGCCGAACTGGTGACGCGGGAACTGCATCGCAAGGGGACCGAACTGGAATGGCGGGTGGAGAAAACCCCCTTGATTATGGGGCATCGCGAAGAGCTGGTGCAGGTGTTTTTGAATCTTTTCATCAACGCCGTTCACGCCATGGGGCCGGGAGGAAAACTTTCCATCGTTTCCTCCGTTCTCGAAGAAGCCATCCGGATACGCGTGGCCGACACCGGTTCCGGGATTAAGCCGGAGTACCTGCCGAAAATTTTTGACCCCTTCTTTTCCACCAAGGGAGTGTACGGGGACGGGAGCCAGCCCGGCACCGGACTGGGGTTGACGATTTGCTACAATGTGGTAAAAGCCCACGGCGGGGAAATAACGGTCTCCAGCGAGGTGAGCAAGGGAACCACCTTCACCCTGACTTTTCCTCTGGCGCGCAAGTCGTCCCCTTCCCCTTCACCCAAAACGACGGTTTCCTGACGCAGCAGGCGGAACCTTTTTTCCCAGTTCAATGCAAGAACGGCGCTTCGCCGGTCCGGTTTCGGCTTGTTTTTTGTTTTTCTTCGTTCTAATTTGAGAAAAGGCCCCCGTAGCTCAGATATGGATAGAGCAGCGGTTTCCTAAACCGTTGGTCGGCCGTTCGAATCGGCCCGGGGGTATGAAAGACAGAGATTGGAGATTAGAGAATGGAGATTGGTAAAATGGACTGATTTCCCGTTTCTAAAGTCACGAGCGCATCAGTTTGTTTATCTTGGCGACGGCGGCCGGGTCGTCGGGGAAAATCACAGGCGGGTTTTTGGTTTGAACGGTTCGTTCACCCGCCGTTTGACCTTCGCCTTCATTAGGCAGCCGCAGGCGCTATAAATAAAGTTCACCGTTTCTGATTAGAAGGGGAGCAGCCCGGCGCCAGGCCAGCGCGCGGAAAAAGAGATTGACAGGCCGAAAATATCTTCTAAATTTCCGGTTTAAGGATGACTTTTTGACTTAAGAACAATGAGGTGGAAAATGTGCAAGATTTGTCGGTTCGTTTTGGTTTTGGGGTTGGTGCTTCAGTCTTTTTCCGCTTTCGGGCAGCAGGTGGTAACGGATATTAATATCCTGTCTCCCCTTCTCTCGCCGGCCGCACTGCCGTTTGAGCTGCCCGGGTTGGAATTGAACTTCTCCGGCGGAGGGGCGATGGCGCGCGGAATGGGGGGGGCTTTTACGGCCGTCTCCGGAAACCTGGCGGCCATCGGTTACAACCCCGCCGGTTTGGCCACCATGGAAAGACCCCAATTTGATTTGGCCTACCGGTACAACCGCCCGAGCGCTTTCAGCCGGCAGTCCACGGCCGCCGGCCCCGGCTTCGAAAACAATGATTCCAAAAAACTGGACCAGATTGATTTTGGGGCCGTGGCGGCCCCCGGCAAATTCTTTGGACGCCCCGTGGTTGCGGCCGCGGCTTATAACATTTTCTCCGACCAGTTCTTCGCGGACCGGATGAATACAACGGCTCCGGTGACGGTGGACGACTCGCTTTTGCAAACCGCCGATTTGAGTTTGAATCGCCGCACCAGCGGAAAATTGGCCGGTTTCAGCCTCGGGGCGGCCACCCGCTTCGGACACCTATCGGTGGGAACCGCCCTGCAAATTTATCAGGGAGGTTTTAACGATACCACAGAAATGGTCTTCGGGCCGTATTATGTCCGCCCGGCCAATGGCGTTGACAAGTCCTACAACCAGCCGGTCATACACCGGCAGCGGCTGGGGAACAAGGTGAGCTATGGGGGGACCAGCCTCCTTTTGGGGTTGCAGGCCGACTATAAAAACGCCCGTCTGGGAGTGGCCGCCCGGGTTCCAGCCTTTACGCTCGGTGAAACCGACTTTTTTCGCCTGAAGTCCGATATGGACGTTGGCCTTATTTTGGATTCCACCGTCAGCGGTGTCCCTTCCGGTTCCTTTGGGCCACTGTTTTTTACCGACAGCCGGCTCGAACTTCCTCTTTCCTTATCAACCGGCCTTTCCTACCTGTTTGAGCGCTCCCTTTTGGTGGATTTTGATTACACCTATACAAACTGGGGCGCCGCTGATTTGAAGGTGCGCCGGATTTTTTCGCGGGAATTTTCCAATTTGGCGACTTTGGAACTTGGAAGCACACCGGTGGGCCTTACCTCCACCCACCAACTCCGATTGGGCTTCGAATACGGATTTAATCCCGGTTTCGGCCAAATGTTCATCCGGGGAGGTTTGCGCAACCTCCCCCTTCGCACCCTCACCAGCTTGAACAGTCTTACCTACCCCATCGAAATAACCGTCACGGACCAGCTGACGGGACGGGACTCCACGTTTACCATCTTCTCCTCCGGTTTCTTTCCTGTGTACACAGATTCTTTTGTAATCGACGCCCAGGGAAACGTGGTGGATACCATATCGACCGTTTCTCTTCAGTACATTGACGATGAGGACCGTTCCGCCGGCGGGAAATTCTGGCAAAAATTCGGGGCTTCGTTCGGGTTGGGGGTTCGCTGGAACCAGATTGCCGTGGACTTTGCCTACGATTACACCACTTACCGGCGCAACAGCTACAGCTATACCCCCCTGGAGGGGCTCTTAACCACTTCCCGCCGGGTCCGGCAGCACCGGGTTTTTGTCAATTTTACCGGGTATTTTACCCGTCTGTAGCGACCTTTCCAGGAAAGCTCCCGGACGAACGTTGGAAAATAGAGAAGCAAAATGGCCGAAAAAAAGCTGACGCGACACGAACTGAAAGAAGACCCCCTGGTAACCGGCGCCTTTCGGGCGCGCGAGTACGTGCTGGAAAACCGGGAAAAGCTTCTGTGGGGGGGGGCCGCCGTGGTACTTTTGATTCTGGCGGCTTTCTGGTTTCTCGCCGGCCGAAAGGAGGCGGGCGCCCAGGCGGAAATGATTTTGACCCGGGCCAATCTCGAATTGCAGACCAACCAGCTGACTTCGGCGATGCAGGATCTGCGACTCCTGGCGGAAAAACATTCCGGCACGCGGGCGGGCAAGGAAGGGCTCTACTATCTGGCCAATGCCTACTTTCAACTCGGGGACTATGACCAGGCGGAGCACTACTACGACCGGTTCGTGCAAGGCTCCGGAGGCTCCCCGGTGATTACCGCCTCGGCCTACGCCGGGCTGGCCACCTGCCTGGACTTGAAAGGAAAAACCAAGGCGGCCGCCGAAAATTTCAAAAAGGCCGTGGAGGCTTCCAAAAACAGTTCGCAGACCCCGGACTATCTGGTCGGCGCCATCCGCACCCACGCGGCGCTGGGCGATTCCGTTGCCGCCCTCCGCTTTTTTGCCCAGTTGAAAAAGGATTTCCCCATCTACCGGGACCAGATCAACCATTCCCTCCTGTATATGGGGATACACGGGATCTACGAGCAGCGATAATAACCCCTTTTAGGTTTCCGGATTGGCGTCCGAACCTTTTAACTTTGCCGTGGCGGCGCAGGTAAATCTTTGACCGAAAAAGAGGCCGAGCAAACGGTGGAAAGCGAAAAGCTTTCGGAAGAACAGGAAATCGAAGAGGGGCGGGCGGCGGCCCTTTTGGCCTATGTTCCCTTTATGTGTTTTGTCCCCCTTTTGAAAATGCGCCACAACCGTTTTGCCGTGCGGCACGGCAAACAGGGTCTCATCCTCTTTTTGGTTGAAATTCTGGCCCTGATATTTTACCTCCCCTTCGTTTCCCAGCACTTCTGGGCTTTCGTTTTGATTCTGGCCCTTTTGGCGTCCTTCTACGGCATCCTGCAAGTGCTGCAGGGCCGCGACTGGAAGCTCCCCTTCCTGGGCGAGTTGGCCGACCGGATAAAGCTCTAAATTCCCCTTTGCGGGGAATTATCATTGACCCCTTTCCAAAAGGGACGTATTTTGAGGCCATGCGAACGGGCCTCGCAAGAGGGAGGGGGCAGCGGTTTTCTTTCTCGATTCTTCTCTTTTTCGGTCTGGCCTGCGCCGCCACCGGCCCGGGCGGCAAAAAAAGCCTGATTTTCATCGGCTCCGGAACGGAAGTGTCGATGGGAAAGCAGGCCGAAAAAGAGGTTTTGGCTCAATCCAAGGTTCTGGCGGACACCGCCTGGCAGCACTACGTCAGCCGGGTCGGGCAGTCTTTGGCGCAGTTTTCCGAACGAAGGGACGCCGCCTACTCCTTTACCGTTCTGGAGTCGAAGGAGATTAACGCCTTCGCCCTCCCCGGCGGCCCGCTTTACATCTATACCGGTCTTTTGAAACTGATGGATGACGAAGCCGAGCTGGCGGCCGTTCTGGGACATGAAATCGGGCACGTGGACGGACGCCACGCCGTCCGCCAGATGCAGCCGATGGTGGGGATTTCCGCTCTGGAGGCTTTGGCTTTTGGGGAAAAAAGCCCGGCGACCCGGCAGGCCCTCAATCTTGTTTTGGGGATTGCCTTGACCGGGTACAGCCGCAGCCACGAACTGGAAGCCGACCAGTTCGGTTTGGTTTACATGCAAAAGGCCGGCTATGACCCGGCCGGAACCGTGCGGATGTTCGGCAAGCTGGGAGAGATGGAAAAAGGGGAGCGGAACGTTTTTGAAAAATTGTCGGCTTCCCACCCGGAAACCCGGGAACGGATAGCCAAACTGGAGGCGGAAATCAAAAGACTTCCGGCGGGAGGCAAAACCGGCCGCGAGACCTACCAGCAACTGAAAAAACGGTTGCCCTGAACAGGAGGTGCCGATGAAAAAGTTGTTCAGCGGGTTTTTAATCCTTTCGAGTTTATGGTTCTGGGTGGCCTTGGAATTGGCGGCGAAGGCCAAGCCCAAAACCGGAGTCCTGGACAGAAACACATTTACCGACTCGGCTTTCGGCTACAGGACTTCGTTTCCCCTCCTCTGGAAATCCAAAGTCAAAGAGGAACCTTCCCTGGTGCGGCTTTCCCTGGAAAAAAACGACGTGCAGATAAATCCCCGGTTTTCGCTGGAGCGCTCCAATGCCGGCACCCGCCCCCGGTTTTTGATTCTGGCCGACACCACCTCCTTGATACTGGATGATTTCGTGAAACTGCTTTTCGGGGACCGCCCCTGGAAAAGAAGGGGGGAATACCTGAAAGTTTTGGATTGGCGGCCGTTGGATGTCGAATTGGACCGCCGGAGAATCACCGTGGCCGGACAACCGGGGATGCAACTTAGCTTCGCCCGGGATATGAGCGCCTATTTCGCCCAATCCCGGGAGGTCACTTCCGGAATGGAG
Source organism: Candidatus Zixiibacteriota bacterium (assembly GCA_022614805.1). Classification (GTDB taxonomy): domain Bacteria; phylum Zixibacteria; class MSB-5A5; order DSPP01; family DSPP01; genus DSPP01. The sequence continues at coordinate 21,611 of JAKEHY010000032.1, forward strand.
TTCCGGGCCCAGGTGGTGACGGCCTTCAAGAGCGGCGACCGAGTCTTCGTTGCCGTTCTGTTCTCCTCCAAGTTTTTTTCGGAAAGCAACTTCAAAGACGTTATGCCGGTCTTTACGGACTGGAAGTTTCTGGAAGAAAATGAGGCCGTAGAAGTAAACCCCCGGGAAAATTGATTACCTTCCGATTCAAGGCATAAAGCTCAAAACTCCCCCTTCCCTGTTTCGAGAAGGAGGAATTTTGAGCTTTTTGGCTTAAGCTACGCTTTTTCCGGCGTTAGCTTCGGCCGCGCGAGCGCCGCGACCAGCGAAGCGAGCGCAACGAACCCGTTGAAGTACAACAGGTCGGAAGCCGCGGTGTTGCGGAAGAAGGGGAGCGCCGCGGCGTAACACTGGACGAGGCCAGTCAGGGTAGGCGAATACATGGAACTGCTGGCCCAGACGCCAAAATTGGAAACGAGATAGAAAAGGCCGGAACCGGCCAGCGGCAGGGCTATCGACCTCTTAAAACCTTTGGCTTGGCGGGTGAAATAACCGGTGAAAAACAGAACCCCGTAAGAAAGGTAGACCCAAGCGAAACCGGGGTAGAAGCCCAGTACGAAGTCGGTCGTCAAGACGGCGGCCAACGGCAGCCAGACCTTACTTTTGTCCCCCCTCATCCCGGCCAAAAGAGCCAATGCCCCCAATGGGGCGAAGTTGGGGGCGTGCGGCAGAAGCCGCAGGAGTATGGTCAAGAGGGCCAGAAAATATATCATTTTTCCTCCTTGTAGCTTTTTTCGAAGCGCCATTCAATGGTGTCTTTCGCCGCGGTGGTATAGCGGTCGGAGGCCACCTCCGACTTTTTTCCGTTGACGTAGTAAAGCCAGAACCGGTCTCGTCGGTTGGCTACCCCGTCAATCGCTTCCACAAAACTTCCCAGCGAAGAGGTTTTCTTTTCCACCTCGTGCGACGCCTCCAAAAGCTCCAGCACCGTTTTTCCGTCGGCGCCATAATAGCGGACGGCCAGGGTGCTGTCAACAAGCTCGCCGGCCGGGGGCGTTTTTTCTTTGCCGCCGCAGGCCAGCGCAAAGGCCAGCACCAACATCAACAGGTTTATTTTTTTCATTTTCCTCTCCTACCGGCAAGGGGCGGGGCCGCCCGAAAAAACGTGGTACAACAGGCAAACGATGTCGCTGGCGGACAATCCTCCATTCCGATTTAAGTCAATCTGCGAGTTGCGGGGCCGGGGCTGGCAGTCCGAAAATACGCAATCGACCAGGGATACCACGTCCGCCGCCGAGTGCCGGCTGTCCCCGTTCAGATCACCGGTCAAAAACGGGTAGGCAATATCGAGCGAGGCCGGGCCGTCCCCCATTTGAAAACTTGCCACCTCCCCATCGGAGGCGTTCAGCTTTCGCACCGTCCCGTCCGAAAAGCAGGCCACGTAAACGTAGTCGCTGTCGATGTCATAGGCGGCGTCGGTTGCCCCCGTTCCGACCAGGATGGGATTACCGGGTCCCCGTTCCACCGTTTTGGCGTTCAGGTTCACTTTGTAAACCACCCCGTTTCCCACAAACCCGCCGGCCGGAAGGTAGGCCATATTCCCATAGGTTATTGCCGCGCTGGAGGGCTGCCCGCCGGTTAAAATGCTGTCGGTCACGGTCTGGCTCGCCGGGTCAATCAGGTAGAGCGAACCGGCGATGGAACCGAAGTTTCCCGTGCAGACCACCAGCAGCTTTCCGTCCGGTGTGTTTTTGACGGCCTGCGGGTTGGTCCCCACGTTGATTCTTGCGGTAACGGAATCAAAGGCAAGGTCGATGACCGCAACTTCCCCCTGCCCGTAGGAAAAATCATTGGGGTTAAATCCGGTGTTGCAGACCCAGATTTTTCCCCGGGCCCGGGCCACCCCCTCCGGCGATTGGCCAACCGGGAATTCATCCGACACCGTGCGGGAAATAAGGTCGAACTTAGAGACCGTGTTGGTCGCAAAGTTGGTGACGTAGCCAGTGGCCGAGTCGGCCATCACCAAATTCCACGGATTCCGGCTCGGCTCCAGCTCCACGGTCCCCACTTCCGCCAGCGTGTTGCGGTTAAATACCTGAATGTTACTGGAGCCGGAGTTTACTGCTAAAAGGTAATTGCCGGAGACCACGACTTGATTGGGAATGATGCCCAAGGTCAATAAATGGTTGGACACGGTGCCGCTGTCCAGAATAACCCGGCTGGCCGTCTCGGCCAGTCCATTAACCACCCAGAGCCGGGCGCTCTGGCCTTGGATAAAGCCCGGTGAAAAGAGGATAAGCCCCACCAGCAACCCGTTTAAGAGTTTTCCGAAATTTGTTTTCAACATAACGTTTTTTCCTCCGTTTGACAGGTTAAGAACGAATTACCGCTTCCTATTTCTTCCGCCATTCCTTATGTTAGTCCACCGGACTCACCTCCTTGCCTTCGGGCGGGTTTTTCTCCTTTTGCAGCCAGCGAGGGAGAAGGGTGAGTCCTACCATTTTGCCTCCATTCCAAGTTTGATACTCCGGCCCGGCATCGGATAAAGCTCCAAAACCTCGTAGCGCCGGTCGGTGAAGTTTTCCACGGCGAAAGAAAAATTCCATTCCAACTTCCAGATTTTCGGAGCCAGCACAATTTGCGCATCGTAGGTCTCGTAGGGCGGCAGATATTTAGTGTTTTCCGCACGGGTGAACCGTTTCCCCACCCAACGACCGGTCAGGTTCAAGCTCACGATGCCATAACCGGCCAAAACCCGGGCGTTGTGAATGTGGCGGGGACGAAAAATTAGTTGCTTGCCCTGATGCAAAATAAAGTCGGACTCGTTTATCGGCTCGGTCTGGGTGTGATTGAATTCCAGTTCCAAGATTTTCGGAAACTGCCAGGTGATTTTTTCCTCCCGCCCAAAGATTTTGGATTTGGAAACGTTTTGGGGGGTGAATTTACCTTCGAAATTTCGTTGCCAAACAATCAAGTTTTTCAGGTCATTGCGGAAAAACGTTTGTTCCAGATGCAGCCTTCCCAGCACTGGAAACGTGATGCGATACCCCCCTTCCCGGCTTTCGGCCCGCTCCGGCAGCAGGTTCGGGTTCCCCACGGCAAAGACATCCTCCTTCCAGAAAAGGGCGTCCAGGGTCGGCAGACGAAAACTTTTTCCCCAGGAGCCGAAAATCCGGGTTTTAATCTTCCGGCCCCAAGAGAATGAGCCGGAAAAAAGGGGGGAGTAGGCCGGTTGGGTGAAATCGGTCCAGTCCGTCCGGAAAGCGCCGGACGCTCCAAAGGTCAGGTGCAAAAAAAGAGGAAATTGCCGGTCGGAAAGCAGGCCGGCGCCGCCCGCTTTTCGCAGCGTTTTGCCCAAGCTTTTGCCGGGCCGCAGGTAATCTTTTCCGTCCAAGGAGTTTTCCGTGTAGTCGGCGCTGATTTGGGTAAGTTGTTTTGATGTTCTCCGGCCCAGCCGGCTTTCAATCTTTTTCCTTTCCGTCCGGTAGCGGGTATCGTAATTGATAACATACGGGTCGGGGATTTTGGAATGCTGGGTCAGCTTTTCCCACCCAACGGACGGCTCCAAGAACCAGCCGGACTTGAACGCCGGACGGAAGCGCAGGATTGTCCCCAAGCGCTCATCCCGTTCGCTGGACAAAGGCGTCAAATGCAGCAGGTCTCCCGGCAGACCGCGGCGGGCCTTGGCCCAGAAAATGGAGGTTTCAAAGTTTTTATAGCGAAGATTTCCGGAAATCCGGTTGCTCCAGGAAAAGTTCCCCTTGCGCTCGTATTCCTGATTTTTATAGGTGTAGCCGAAATCGCCGCTTGCCGAGAGATTTTGATAAAAAATGTTCGCTTTTGTGCTTGGAAGCAAAGGTAAGTTCATCTCGCCGCCCACCGAACGATGGCCGAAGCTGCCGGCCTCCGAGCGCAGCCGCGGCTGGATGCGCCTGCCCCCTTGGGGCTTTTTGGAAATTAAGACGACGGCGCCGGCGACCGCATCCGGCCCGAAACGGGCCGTCTGGCTTCCTTTGTAAACTTCAATTTTTTCCAAGGCCTCCACGGGGACGAAACTCAAATCGGCCGTGCCGCCCCGGTTGGAATTCAAAGCCCGGCCGTCCAAAAGCACCACAACCTGATTGGCCGCGCCGCCCCGAATGGTAATCTCCTCCGCCGAACTGTACAGGCCGCCGGCGCCGAAATCCATTCCCGGCGCGCGCGAAAGAAATTCGGCCACCGAAAGATGTTTCGATTTTTGCAAATCGGCGCGGTCAAAAATCAAGCTCGGCTGATAGCCCGCTTGAGGCAAGCTCTCCGCTATTACCACCACCGGCGGGCCGGTTATGGCGATGAGGGAGAGTCGGATTTCAACTTGCGTAGTCCCATCCGCTACAACTTTGATTGCAGAAGTATGAACTTGATACGAGGAGGACTCGACTTTCAGCCGGTAGGCTCCGCCCGGCAGGTCGTAAAAGAAAAACTTCCCCTGCCAATCGGCCGTCGTTTGAGCGCCGGTCTCGATGATTTCGACCGCCGCTCCGCCGACGGGTCGGCCGGTGAGGGAGTCGATGACCTGACCGGAAATTTTGAGATTGGACTCGGCTCTAAGTGTAGCGCACCACCCGAAAATCAGGATGGCCGCAACGGCCGGCGTTTGGCCGAGGCGAAAAAAAATTCCCGCCTTCGGCGAGAATCGGTTTTCCATTCTCCTTCCCGCGAAGGTATATGGTTCTTGCTTGGGCAGGTCTCCTGGCTTGCAGCAACTCCCGGGCGCCTTCCCATCCCGAAGGACAGTGGCTTTTTGCCCGGGTCCGGCTGCTCACAGTAGCGGGGCTGCGGCGGTTTTTCACCGCCTTCCCTATTAAGCTCGACGAGCGCCGAAGCTCTGACACAGATAATCTATTCCGGATGTTCATCCGTGTCAAGAAAAAAAAGGGTAGTGGCGCAATTTGGTCTGGTAATTATATTCCCCAAAAAGGAGGATACTACTTAATGAGACCCAAGACGGCTCTGATTTTAATAATAGGCTTTTTGCTCTTTGGCGTTTTCTTGTGGCCCGGTCTTTATCACTATGGACACGATGCCTATATGGGTATGCCTTACCGGGTCAATCGCATTACCGGGAAAACCCAATACTTGATAAGAGGAACCTGGTTTCCGTCTGGTAAGCCGAAAAAAGATACCGAGCTATCGGCCAAAGAAAAAATGGAACAGGAATTAGAGCGTCGCCGCCTATTGCAAGAGAGAGAGGGGCAAAAATAAATCAACGAAGATTAACCTCTTTCCCCAACCAAATTAGGACACTACCAAAAAAAGAGGTCCCGCCCGAAAGGAGGGTCGGACGGGACGGAAGCCCTCTTTTTTACTGCAGTTACCTTTAACCAGCGCAACCGGAGTCCTCGGTGAAGGAGGTTGGACAGGTTGCCCGCTGAATCAATTATCAAACCCCGTGCCGAGTCATTTGCAGCGACATTATGGGTGTAAGTCGTTGCCAACCAGTTGGGGATTTTCGGAATTCAGCTTTAGAACTATTCTTGATTCGCAGAAACTGCGTTTTACGCAGGTCGATACGCAGAATTAGAGAAGAAGCTTTTTGGTTTTCACCCAAACAAAAAACGAGGCCGGGTGCGGCCTCGTTTTCGTTTTTCGGTGTCCGAATTACTTGGTCGCACCGGAGGTGGTATCCTGCATCGTGGTGTCCGGCATCTGCGTGGTGGTATCCGGCATCGTCTGGGCGGGCTGCTCCATCGCCGGTTCCTCCTGCTTTTTGCCGCAGCCGCCCACCAAAGCCAAACAAAGCAGCGCGATCATCATAACCACAAAGAAACGCTTCATTCTAAAAGCTCACCTCCTCGAAAAAGTTGCCTCCTGAAAACTCTTTTTCCCGTCATCCTATATTCTACCATTAAAGCAGGCGGGAAATATATGCCCCTTTGGGGTTGCGTCAAGCGGTTTTTTGTCCGAAAGCCAAAAAGTTTTTGCTTGACCTTTTGGCTCAACTTTCCATTTATAGGCTGTCGAGGAGGAAACTTATGCTCTTGTTGGACAATCAAATCTGGCAGTTGGTCACCGGGGCGGATGTTTTTTCAAAAATCATCCTGGCGATTCTGGTCTTTATGTCGGTTGTCTCCTGGGGGGTGATTGCCACCAAATGGATGCAATATCAGAAAACGCGCGAGGATTCGGAGCGGTTTTTGAACACCTTCCGCCGCCGCCGCAGCGTGGGGGAAGTTTACACCCCCCTTTCCGGTCTGCGCGGCACGTTCTTGTCCCGGATTCTGGAGCAGGGGGCCAAAGACCAGGCCGAACTTTCCCGCCGGCACGCCCACGCCAGCCCGACCGGCGGCAACCCGCATCCGAAACTGGAACTGGGCGCCAAAGCCGAAGGGTATCTGACCAAGGACGACCTGGACACCATTGCCATCACCTTGAAGCGGGTGGCGCAGGAGGAAATCGTCCGCTTGGAGAAGGGGGTTTCGTTTCTGGCGACCACCGGCAACACGGCCCCCTTTTTCGGGCTTTTGGGAACCGTCTGGGGGGTGATGGACTCGTTTCTTTCCATCGGCATACGCGGCCAGGCGACTTTGGCCGTGGTGGCGCCCGGCATCGCCGAGGCTCTGATTGCCACCATCGTCGGGCTGGCGGCGGCCATCCCGGCAGTCATCGGGTATAACTATTGTAACAGCCGGTTGAAAACGTTTGCGGCCCAGGCCGAAGCGTTCGGGCTGGAGCTTTTAACCGCCTTCTGGAAGGAGAGCGGCAAATGAGCGTCGATTTGAGTTCGGGGCCGAAGGATTACCGCTTGATGGCGGACATCAACGTCACCAACCTGGTGGACGTGGTTTTAGTGCTTTTGATTATTTTTATGATTGCCGCGCCGATGCTGCAGTCCGGCATCGAGCTGAATCTGCCCCGGGCCGCCAGCGCGGTCAAGGATGCCGCCACCGGCACGGTGATTTCGATAAACGAAAAAAGAGCCATTTTCATCAACGACCAGTTCGTCTCCCTGCAAAAATTTGAAGGGAAGCTGGCCGGACTGAAGCGGGCCGGCAAAACCAAATCGGTCTTTCTGCGGGCCGACCGGGACGTCCCCTACGGCTTCGTGGTCAACATCATGGGGCGCATTCGCGCCTTGGGTATCGACCAGGTTGATTTGGTCACCGAACCGGAAAAAGTTAAGTGAGAAACCCCTATTTCATCTCCTTTGCCATTCATTTCGTTTTGATTTTGACTCTGGTTTTCTGGCCGGCGGCGAAAAAACCGGTTTTGCCTCCGTCGCAGACGATTCAAATCCGTTTCCGGGCCGCCGCCCAGGCGGCCCTGCCGGAGGCGAAGGCGGAGACGGAAATCCCCAAGCCGAAGAAAATCGAAAAACCGGTTCCCCCCGGCCCCAAGTTAGTGGAAAAATTGAAGGAACCGAAAAAAACGCCTCCCAAAAAGGAGCCGCCGAAGGGCGAGCCGAAAGAACAGCCCAAGCAGACGACCTCCCCCGCCCCGGCCCAAACACCGTTTGGCGAGACCGTTCTGGAGAACGCCAATTTTCCGTACAGCTACTATCTGGAGCAGATGTTGAACAAAATCGACCAGGCCTGGGAAAACCCGGTCCGTTCCGACCTGCCGCTTTCCACCGTGATTTACTTCCGGATTCAAAAAAACGGGAGCGTCACCGATTTGCAAATCGAGGCCCCCTCCGGCTTTTCCTCCTTTGACAACGCCTGCCGCCGGGCGATTCTCTCTTCCGACCCGTTTCCCCCCTTGCCGTCCGATTTTATCGACCTGTATCTGGGGATTCACCTTGAATTCAAACAATAAGAGCCTTTTGCCGATATAAAAGGAAACCGATGAAAAGACTCGTTCTTCTTTTTTGTCTTCTTACGACCGCCACCGTTTATGCCCAGCGGCCGGACACCTCCGTCCGGTTGACCTTGCAGCGCACCCCCACCGGGCAGGAGCCGTTTGCCATCGCCATCGAGGATTTCAAGGCGGAGGAGAGCCTGATTCCCGGCGCCGATTTGCACTGGCTGGCGGACTTACCCAACATCATCGAAAACGACTTGGAATTCTCCCTTTTCTTCAACGTGGTGGACTTCGATTCCACCTACAAGCGCATCTTCGCCGTAACCGACCCGACCTTTGACGACTGGTTCCGCCTGGGGGCCCGCTTCATTTTGCGGGGGAGTTTGAGTTTCAACCCGCGCGAAGTCTCCGCCCAGGTGAAGCTCATCGACGTGAACGCCCGGCGGGACGTGATGGCAAGAAGGTTCAAGACCGGGCGGGGGTTCGAGCGCCGGCTGGCCCACACGATTTCCGACGCCGTCATCGAGCAGCTGACCGGGCACAAGGGAGTTTCCTCCACCCAGCTGGTCTTCGCCGGCCAAAAAGACAAGACCAAGGAGCTTTTCGTCTGCGACTACGACGGCGAAAACCCGTACCAGCTCACCTTCGACAAATCCATCAACCTTTCCCCTGCCTTTTCGCCGGACGCCTCGCAAATCGTCTATACGAGCTACAAATCGGGCGCTCCCGATTTGTGGGTATTCAATCTCACCTCTGGCAAGGCGAGGCCGATTTCCACCAAAAAGGGGTTGAACGCCAGCGCGGTCTGGTCGCCGGACGGAAAAAGAATCGCCTTGACTTTGACCATCGACGGCAACCCGGAGCTGTATTTAATCGAGCCGTCCGGCCGGGTGATTTCCCGCCTGACTTACAACGACGGCATCGACACCTCCCCCACCTTTTCCCCCGACGGGAAGTACATCGCCTTCACCTCCGACCGTTCCGGCTCCCCCCAGATTTACGTGGCGGATTCCGACGGTTTGAACGTCACCCGCCTGACCTATGAGGGGAGCTACAACGCCTCGCCGGACTGGTCGCCGAACCCGGCCAACCCGCTCATCGCCTACGTGGGGCGGACGACGGCGGATGAACAGGGAGACTTCAACATCTGCGTCATTTCCTCGACCGGCGGGCCGCGCCAGGTTTTGACCAGCATCGGCTTCAACGAAAACCCGCACTGGTCGGCGGACGGGTTTCACGTCGTTTTCTCCCGGAAGCAGGGGGGGGAAAGCGACATTTACACGATCGCCTACGACGGCTCTGGCTTGCGCCAGGTGACCACCAGCGGCCGTACCTCCAATCCGGTCTGGTCGCCGCGGCCGATACAGTAATTTTTTTACCCCCTTACAAGGATTAGGGATTCAGGAAAATTGATTCATTGAATCATTGAGACATTGAGCCATTGAAAGACTACCCTCTCCGGCCCTTCCCTCGACTACGCTCGGGACAAGTCGGGCCTCGTCCCCCTTGGTAAGGGGGACACAAAGAGACGGCACGCCGTGTCCCTACAAAATCAGGAGAGGGAGGCGCGGGGGTCAAACCCCGCCCCTACAAACAGGGAGAGGGGATAAAGCGCGGCTTGGTTTGATTTTCCCGATATTTCCGCTACATTCTCCAACCGGATATGAGAATTCTTCTCCTTTGGTTTCTTTATGCCATCGCGTTGACGGTTGCATTGGCGCGAAACGGATTCCGGTCAAAAAGCGCATCTCGTGCCAGAGCAGGGGAGAAGCGGGCTCTCCCGAAAAAGATTTTAATCGTCGGGGCGACCGGCGGAACGGGGCGGCAGTTGGTTCTGCAAGCATTGGAGCGGGGGATTGCGGTTACCGCTTTGGCGCGGGACCCAGCCAAACTCGGAATCGAGCACGCGAATCTGCGAATAGTGCAGGGGGACGTTTTGGATTACGCCTCGGTTGAAGCCGCCGTCCAGGGGCAGGAGGCGGTGGTTTCCGCTTTGGGACACAAGCGATACGTGGGGCCTTCCCGCATTCTTTCGGAAGGGACGAAAAATATTCTCCGCGCGATGGAGGCGCAGGGCGTTCGCCGCTTTGTCTGCCAGACCTCGCTCGGCATCGGGGATTCGGCCGGGCTGGGGGGGCTTTACTACACCTTCATCGTCTGCCCGTTCGTGGTTCCCTTTTACTTTTGGGACAAGACCCGGCAGGAGCAGTTGATTGCGGAAAGCCGTCTGGAGTGGGTGATTGTGCGGCCGGGGCAGTTGACCAACGGGGTAAAACGGGGGAGCTATCGGCACGGCAGCACCATCGGCAATTACATTTCGACCGTGTGCATTTCCCGGGCGGACGCTGCCGATTTTTTGCTGAACCAGTTGACCGACGACACGTATCTCCGAACGGCGGTTGGGGTTTCGTGGTAGGGAAATGAACCTGATTTTCCGCGCACTAATTTTTTTATTCATAGTCCCCGCCGTCTATTTTTTCGTTTACTGGGTGCCGTTTTCGCTTATCCAGTTTTCGCCGGATAGCTGGATTCCCTCCATCGTGTCTTTAATTTGCGCCCTCGGCGTGGGGGGGTATGTGTGGAAAAAATCCGGCCCGGCCGCGGGCGGGCTTTTGCAATACGTCATCTTCGGCGCATTTGTGACCGGCGGCGTCGGTTTTTGCGCGGGCTTTTTCGGGCCCTTGATTTTCACCCCGGAGGCTAACCAGGGGCCGCTCCTCGGACTTTTGATAACCGGTCCTTTGGGATTTCTTGTTGGAGGGGTTGGCGGATTCGTCTATTGGACGGTTAAAAGAAAGAAAAGCGGGGCGGGGCAAAAGGGTATCGAAGGGGGCTAACGCAAAATGGGCTGCGGATGTTTTTTGGCTTTGCTCGCTTTCTTTTTCCCCCGGCTGGTTGTCGTTCTGCTGTGGATTTTCAGCGACTGGTTTTCCGGAGTTTTTGATACGGTTCTCTGGCCGATTTTGGGCTTTATTTTCCTCCCCACCACTTTACTTTGGTATGTCGCCGTTCAGCACTGGTACGGCGGAGAGTGGACCTTCATCCCCATCGCGGGAATCGTTTTGGCCCTAATCATAGATGTATCGCCCGCTAAGGCGAAGAGGAAGAAAGTAGGGTAGGGTCTTGACAGGGCTTTTATTGTCCCTACATTCATTAAAAAAGCCGTGGAGCGATGGGGCAAGCGTAAGAGAGAATTGCTGTCAATCCGATTGGATGAATCAAGGGGGTATGTCATGAAGGATCTGACCATGTGGCAACGGAATTGGAATCCAGCTATTACGAAGCAATCGGCTCGAATGTTTCTTTTAACGAGTCTTCTACTATTTACGGCCCCTTACAGTAATACTCTGGCCCAACAAGTTAGCCCCGACCTGGTTATCACCACAAATCCAATCATTGTGACCCCCACAATTGCGTCTCCAGGGTCAGAGGTAATCTTGTCAAGCTGGAAGGTTCAAAACCGCGGCATGCGTGGGGTAGGCACCTTTAACAATGGCTATTATTTGTCGGTAGACCCGATTATTACTCGGCAGGATACAAAACTTGGTGGAAACACGAATAGCCAACTTGGGGGGATTCAGTTGTACGAGTGGCCCGCCACGACTCTTATTATTCCACCTAACCTCGCGCCAGGATATTACTATCTCGGCATTTTTGTGGATGAATCAAATGCGGTGCTGGAGTCAGACGAGAGTAATAATTTCCGAAGCGTAGGTCTTACCGTGGCGCTGGCAGAACTGAAGGTAACTTCTCAATTGATTGTGACGCCCGGAGGCGTATCGCGTGGCGGGACCATTAAACTGTCGCCCTTGACAGTGCAGAACGATGGACCTGTAAGTTCAGCGCCATTCCGGAATGGCGTATATCTGTCGACGGACCCTGTCATCACCACGAGTGACCTAAAGCTTGGTGAGAACACAAGTGGGCCGGTCGCCTCAGGCACCTCTATAACCATGCCTGCAGCGAGATATCGTATCCCAGGACCAGTCCCCTTACTTGAATCAAGGCAGCCAATTACCCCCGGAACTTACTATGTGGGAGTTCTTGTGGATGAAGGGAACAGCACTCCTGAATCAAATGAGGGCAATAACTTCATCAGCGTGCCCCTGGAAGTATTTGGAGGACCATCCGACCGTCATCCGGTCTGGCGTGTGCAAATCCGGTTGGAAACGGCTAATGTGAAAGGCGCCGGGACGGACGACGATGTGAATATCAGGCTCGGTTCGACACTTGACTCAACCTGGGTCGACTACGGTCGCGACGATTTCGAGAGAGCCGATGTCTTCGTATATGACTTAGGATTCAGCAACGGCGTGACCCAATTAGGCGACATTCAAATGCTTCGAGTAACCAAATTAGGTAGTGATGCGTGGTGTCTGAAAAAGATTGAGTTAATCGTGAACGGCAACCTGTCGGCTCCAATATTCAGCCGTACGTTCGAGGGGGAAGGTAAGTGGCTTAATGCGACTCCTACGTTCATACCTGGGAACCCTCCCAGACTTCAACAAAATTCGGTCAGTCTAACAATTCAATATTTGGACCTGCGCCAAGACTTGGCGTGGCAAAACCGAGATCCACTCACACTGCCTATTCTTCCACCCTTTATCGAAGGAAACATGAGCCAGTTGGAGATTGAGAGCCGAATAGAGTCTGCGGTCGGAGATGCTTTGTTTCGGGCACCAAGCCAATCATTTGGACCTTGGAGTGGACGTGCTAAGTGGGGACGGTTGTATGGGAGGGCGGTCGAAGCATCAAAGCACTCCACTTTGAACAGAATTCAAGTTGACCTCGATTTGATGATCGATATAGCAAACTTTCCTGATGCGGAGCTCGACGTCGATTTCGACATTGAGATGTATTGTGTATGTGGAAACTTCACGATGAAGACAACAAACCTCATGGTGAACGTTGACTCGCGCTGGTACCACGAGGCGCTAAATCTCGGAGTGATTGCTGAACTCACCTCGGGTCGAATTCTTCAAGGCGCCATATTAAATCAAATTCAAACACTATTCCAACTCATCGATCACTATATAGAAGAACAAGTACAAGCTGGGATTGAAAACTCACTATCAGGCATGAGTGGGTCGTTCAATATCAATTCGACGTACTGCCCTGTGATCAAAGTTGAGTCACCTGGCGAAATCCATTTTTACTTTCCTCCGAAGGGGCCTGACTTGGTCGTGTCAACGCCTGTTCAGGTCACGCCCAGCGCCGTGGCGCCGGGCTCGAGCACGATAACGCTTGCACCGTGGACAGTGCTAAACCAAGGGAATGAGACGTCCAATCCATTTACTACTGGCGTCTATCTAAGAACATCAACCGGAGCTGGACCGCTCACTGCGAACGACATTCGGTTGGGCGGAGCATCCGGACCCGCGTTAGCAGCTTGCAATTCCTTTACACAATCGGAGCTATCACTTAGGTTACCCAAAGCGACGCCCGCTGGTAAATACAGAATCATTGTCTTCGTCGATGAAACTGATCAGACCAAAGAGTTGGAAGAGCGGAACAATCATAGAAGTGTGCAGTTAGAGGTTGGATATGCGGATTTGGTGATCAGCTTTTGTGAAGAATCGGGCATTTTGGGTTCTGGTGTTACCTATGGGCACGTACCCGCAGGTGGAACACTAACATTGTCTGAGTCGGTTGTCGGAAATATTGGAGTCATTGCGTCGAATCCCTTCAGTATCGGTGTGTATCTTTCAACGGACCAGAAAATTACCCCGAGTGATGTTCGGTTAAGTGGCTCTGTGTATAGTCCGCTGCCTCCCACCAACAGGAGTACTGATTTTCTATCGACGACGAACCCGATAAGCGGCATTTGGACGCGACCGAACGCCTGCAATTTCAGAAGCGCTGATGCATTAGTTTTTCCGAGCCAGTCGATTACGATTCCGTCTACTACTGCTCCCGACGACTATTACGTTGGTATCTTGGTCGACGAACTTGATGGCACAGCCGAAGGACCCGGTGAAACGAACAACTCTGTCGCTACCCTAATCCACGTACCTTAAAAGTGAAGAAGTGGACCGATCCCCATTTGTCGGGATCGTCCTCGCTCTCCTCATCGATATATCACCGGCAATGACGAAAAGGAGGTAGGGAGGGTGACAAATTCATTTAAGCAAAATTTCTTTCAGTGACTTTAGTTTACAAAAAACACGGGGCAAAAGCAAATCGCAGGGGGTTTTTGGGCAAGGGATTAGCCAAAATAAGCTTCGATTGGGCTTGACAAAGGGGTATTTTCGGCTTATATTAATGATTGCAAGTCAACGATTTAAGTCAACTGCTTTACCGCCGAGGATAGGAGGTTTGCCAAAATGGACCACAAAGGGACCGGCCTCCGAGTGGGAGATTTGACGGCAGGCGGGGGGTGTTATTTTGTCTGAAAATTCCAATTACAATCTCCCCAACCGCCGGGGGCGGCCATCGCGGCAGACCCAATCGCGCGGGGAAATCGACGATTTGTTGATGTCCTGGCGCAGCGGCGGCGAAGCGGGAGCGCGGGCCGCGCAAATCCTTTTGGAAAAATACAAAATCCGGGCGGTGATAGCCGCCGCCGTGCCGGGGGAAAAAGAAAAGCTTTAGGTTTTCAGAATCTTTCGTATTGTGTGAAAAAAAAATGACCGGCAGCCCAATGGCTGCCGGTCGAAAGTTGCTTTTGTCCGGCTTACTTTATCGCCACTCCGTGCGGGCGGGCCGGGCCGCCCGGAAAGGCGGTGTTGAAATCCAGATTGAATTTCGGGTCCAACACCAAATCGCCGGCGGTGACTTTGGCCACGTGCACCTTGTGGTCCCCTTCGGCGTGGACTTTGCCGGCCTCGTCCTCGTTCAGAAAATAATCGGTGATTACCAGCCGCTTTTCATCGTTGGTAAGGGCGACGTAATGCGGGCCGGAGTCTTTTCCCAGCTCCAAAACTTTCAGCACCTTGGGTTTTTCCGGGTCGGAGGTGTCGAACATCACCACTTTGCCGGCCATATTCATCGAGATAAACAGCCGCTTCCCGTTGGCGCTCATCCGCATCAGCTGCGGCCAGCCCCCTTTGGCGATGGTGGAAAAATCAAAGACCGATTTGGCGCTGCCGCTCTTGGTGTCCAGTAAATAGAGCTGGTCGCCCCCCATTCCGGCCGTGTAGCCGCGCATTTTTTTATCCCCGGGAATCAGACGCACGTCGATGGTGCCGCCGGCGCCGGGGATATCGATAGTTTTTACCAGCTTGCGCGATTTGAATTCCCAGACGCGGACGCTGCCCCGCAGGCTCAAATCCCCCGGCACAGCATGCAAAGTGGTGGAGGGGCAGATGAAATCGCTGGTCACCATTAAATTGACCTCCGGCCGAACGGCGATACCGTGGGGATTGAAGCCATCTTCCGGCGGGTTTTGGGGGTATTCCGCCACCAGCTTGAAATTTTTATCGAACTCTGCCACCCGTCCCGGATGGTGGCCTGCCGCGCCCCCCATCATCGTCACCAAGAACCCGCCATTGTCCAACGCGTAGAATTCGTCCGTAATGGCGGACTGGGGCGGGTCGGCGGCGGAAATAAATTTGGGCTGGGCCGGGTCGGAAACGTCGAAGAAAAAGACCTCTTTCTGGCCTTTCAACACGCTAAGAAGCCCCCCGCAGGCGAGCGTCCTGCCGTCGTTCGAAAGCCCGACGTGGTGCGGTTCGTTGCCGGCGCTGCCCGGTTCGGGCAAGGGAACCGTGGAGATAACCTTGCCGTAGTCGGCCGAGTTTTCGTCAAAGTTCACTACCGATAAAAAATCGGGGGCTTTGCGGGCTTGGTCGCCGGCCCAAATGAACAGATGCTTTCCAGACGTTGGGGCGGTTTTGTCCGCGCCAAGAACCAGTGTACTGCCGGCAAACAGCACGAGCATCACCAAGAGCCAGCGCAATTTGCCACCTTCCAATCTCTTCATAATTTCCTCCTTTTGTTTGAGGGGGAGTATGGAAGGCGGACAAAACTTTGTCAAGCCCTCAAGAATTAAGACGCTTTTTCCAAAAACTTTCTCACAGGGCCGTTGCACGTGCCATCCGGTTCAAACGCCCCCAGAACGGGCGTTATTTTTTGTGTATTTGATTATCCGACAAGTGGTTATCATTTTTTCAAAATAATACTTGACCGGCAAGTAAGCGGGGGTTAATTTCTCCTCACATGGTTAGCATACCTGAACTGTGGATTCCCATCCTGCTTTCTTCGGTTTTTGTTTTTTTGGTAAGCTGGGTTGTCCATATGATGCTGCTCTGGCATAAGAAGGACTTTCCCCAGATTCCGAACGAAGATGCGGTGAGGGATGCCTTACGGCCTTTGGCCATTCCGCCGGGGGAGTATATGGTGCCGCACTGTTCTTCCCCCAAGGCAATGAAAGACCCCGCGATGATCGAAAAACTGACCAAAGGGCCGGTTGTGATGCTCAACGTCTATCCGAACGGGGTGTTCAAAATGGGGCCCAGCTTGATTCAGTGGTTTATCTACTGCGTGGTTATCGGGATTTTTTCCGCCTATGTTGCCGGGAGGGCGCTGACGCCGGGGGCGGAGTATCTGGATGTCTTCCGCTTTGCCGGTTTTACGGCATTTTGCTGCTATTCAGTGGCCTTGTGGCAGGCCTCCATCTGGTTCAAACGCTCCTGGAGCAACACGGCCAAGATGACCTTGGACGGGCTGATTTACGGACTCGTCACCGCGGGGACTTTTGGCTGGCTGTGGCCCTCGGGAATGTAGTCATTTAGTCCTTGATTCATTAGAGCATCCAATCATTAATTCAACTTTCTCTTTGTCTCTTTCGAATCGGTCGCTCAAAAAATGACCTAACCCCCGGCCCCTTCCCGATACGGGAAGGGGGGCTAAAAAGACAGGGATTAGGGATTGGTTAGAAACCAAAACACCCCCTATAGTCCCCCTTAAATACAGGGGGACAAAGTTTTTTTAAGCGCTGGCTTGGTTCAAAAGCTCTATTGAATCGGAATTCAGCTTCAACCGGGCCCCGGCGATTAGCTCGCCCAGCTGCGTCGTGCTCGTGGCGCTGGCGATGGGGGCGGTGACGGTGGGACGCGTCAATAGCCAGGCCAAGGCGACGGCTGCGGGGGTCGCGCCATTCTCCTTGGCAACCTCTCCGACTGCCGCCAGAATCCGAAAACCCCGCTCGTTCAGGTATTTTTCCACCCGAAATCCGCGCAGGCTTTTGGAGAGGTCGGCTTCGGAGCGATACTTGCCGGAAAGAAAGCCGCTGGCGAGGGAGGAGTAGGTGATGACGCCCAAATTCTCCTTTTCGCACACCGGCGCCAGCTCGGCTTCGAATTCCGCGCGGGAATAGAGATTGTATAACGGCTGGAGGGATTCGTAGCGGGGAAGATTTTTTTCGCGACTAATCTTTAACGCTTCGGCCAGCCGGGGGGCGGTGTAATTGGAGGCGCCGATGGCGCGGACTTTGCCCTGCTTTTTCAGCTGGTCATACGCCGCAAGCCGTTCCTCGATGGGGTTGGTGGAGTCGTCCTTATGCGTCTGGTAGAGGTCGATGTAATCGGTTTGCAGGCGCGCGAGCGAATCTTCGGCGGACTGCAAAATGCGGGCCTTCGTCAGCCCCTTGTTGTCTTCCGGCGTATTCCACCATCCGACCTTGGTGGCAATCGTCACGCGGTTGCGCTTGCCGCTTTTTTTCAACCATTTGCCGATGATGGTTTCGGATTCGCCGCCCTTGTTGCCGGGATGCCAGTTGGAGTACCCTTCGGCCGTGTCGATGCAGTCAAATCCGGCGTCAACGAAAGCATCCAATAGCTTGAAAGAAGCCGGCTCGTCGATAGTCCAGCCGAAGACGTTGCCGCCGAACATCAAGGGCGCAATTTGCAGCCCGGAATTTCCCAGCTTGCGCTTTTCCATCGCAGGGGAAAGTAAAGCGACAAGGCGATGGGCGCAAGATTTTTAGTTTCCCGGTTTGGAGAATAAAAAAGGCGGCCAGCGGATACAAAGTTCCGCCTGGCCGCCTGCCGGCGCGGTATTAAAACGTGACAGCCGTGGCGATTTTGGTTCTGCGCTCCAGTCTGTACACGATGGTCACCTTGTCCCCCTTCTCAAATTTCGCCAGCCCCACCGCCTTGCCGCGGCGTTTGAGGGTGGTATAGGTCTGGACTTTGAAGCGGACTTCGTCGTCGCCCCCCTTCAGGGCAATCGTGTTCAAGATGGGATTCACCCAAAGCACGACGCCGCTGAACTTCAAGGTCGCCACCTTTCTGGCTTTGGCCTCGGTCAGGCTCGCTCCTTTAAGAACGAAAACCGCCGCTGCCGCCAAGAGGAAAATCAGAATCTTTTTCATTTTAACCTCCTTAGTCGAATGGGCTTATGCCATCCATTCGCTTCCCTAAGGAAATCATCGGCTTTTTTGCGCCGAGCTTGAGGGGGGCGGGGCGGGCGCTCAAGCGCCGGGGGGATATGGACGATGAGAGAAGGGTGAAGATGGAGAAACGCCCCGGCGGTTCGCTTTTGGTGCGGAGCTCCGGCTCGGTGCGCCTCATTTTGATTTTCTTCGGCGTCACGGTCGCCGCAGGAGTTGTCCTGCAAGAACCCCGTAGTTTCACGAGAATACTTTTGGGGTTTGTGGCGGCTTTGCTTCCCTTAAGCATAGCGGCCATCCTCGACGGGGTCCGGTTCGAATTCGACGGGTTGAAACGCCGGCTTTTCTGGCGGCGGAAAAATTTCTTCCGCACCCGGTCGGGGGAGCTCGGTTTCGACGAAATCACGGACGTTTATTTGGGCGCTTTGGGGGAGGCGGATTTCGAGCGAAGGAAATGGAAAGGCAAAGTTCAACAGGTTTACCGCGTGGTTCTGGCCACCGGCTCGGGGGAGCTGCCGCTTTCGAACGCCTGGTCGGCCGACGAGCGGGCCCAAACCAAAATTGCCGAGGCGGTTTGCGCCGTGCTCGGAAAAAGCGCCCCGGTGACCAAAAAAAACAGCTTCGACGACCTCGTGGCCGCCGGGCAGAACATCGACGCCGTCAAGCTGGCGCGGGAGCGCTTGGGCTTGAGTCTGACCGAAGCCAAAAAGCTCATCGACGACAGGATTCGTTCCAAAACTTTCCCCCCGGCCCCCAAAAAGCCCGTTTAACCTCTCTCCCTCTCCATTTAGGCCGGATTCAAAGATATCTCCAATCTCTTTTTATTTTCCCCTCCCGATTTCTGTTGACAAAATTTTCCAAGGGGACTTATCTTGGGGCGGGAGCCAAAATTTCAGAGCTCCAGCCGGTGTCGGCTCCAAAAAAATGCCGATACATAGGATACGGACCGGAAACGGAAGGGTATAAAAACATAATGGAGGGAAAAATGAGAGGAAGCGGATTTTTGCTTTTGGGGCTGGGGTTGTTTTTGACATTTGCGGCCGGCTGCGGCAAAAAACCCCAGCCGACGACGACCGAAAAACCGCCGGTGACCGAGACCCGCACGGAGCCGCAGGACACCTCCGGCCGGGTGTCGACCGACCAGGTGAGCAGCGAAGCGATGGAAGTCGTTTTTCAAAAGGTTTATTTCGACTTTGACCGCTACTACATCCGCGAAGATGCCAAACCGGCCCTGGAACACAACGCCCGGGTTTTGAAAACCAACCCCAACGTCCGCATTCTGATTGAAGGGCATTGCGACGAGCGGGGAACGGTGGAGTACAACCTCGCTTTGGGGGAGCGCCGCGCCGCCTCCTCCCGGCAGTACTTGATGGATTTGGGGATTGACGGCAGCCGGATTTCCACCATTTCGTACGGCAAGGAGCGGCCGGTTGCCTTCGGACACGACGAGGGCTCCTGGCAGCAGAACCGGCGCAGCGAGTTCGTGACCCGTTAAGATGGCTTTGGCGCGGTTTTTCGTTCTTTCCACGGCCGGGCAGGCGATTCTGGCGGCGGCCCTTTTGGCCGTCTCCGGCTGCGTTTCCCCCGGCCAGGTGAATACGATGGACGTCAAGTTGGACAGCCTGAAGCAGGCCAACGAGGCCTTGCAAAGGAAGGCTTCCTCTCTCGAAAAGGCGTATCAGGCCCAGCTGGAGGAGAACCAGAAGCTGGGAGCGGAGCTGAAAAGCTCGATACGGGAGCTTTCCCAAAGGCTGGAAGCGGTTGCCGGACAGGTGCAGGACGTCAACGGGCGGTTCGACTATCTTTTCCGCAACTGGGAGGAGTTCCGCGTCCGCCTGCAAAACCTGCGGCCCCCCCCCGATTCACTTTTGAAAGGAGGCTCCCCTGCGGGGGGCTCCAATGTGGGGGTTGACCCCAAGCAGCTTTACGACAACGCTTTTCTGGATTTCCGGCGGGGAAAATATGATTTATCCATCGCCGGCTTCGAGGAGTTTTTGGCCACCTTTCCCGGTTCGGAACTCGTTCCCAACTGTCATTTCTGGATTGGGGAGGCGTTCAACAACAAAGGGATGGCCGATTCGGCCGTGGGGCGGTATTTGCTGGTATCCCAGACTTTTCCCCGAAGCGAAAAAGCTCCCACCTCCCTTTACAAAGCGGCCCAGCTTTTGGAGAAAGGGGACCCGGCGATGGCCCAGAAGTACTACGCGATGCTGGTGGACCAATATCCCACCTCATCGGAGGTCCGCCGCGCCCGCGACCGCCTGAACGCTTTGCGGAAAAAGTGAAGCCGTTTTCCATCGCCTTTCGGGGAAGCTATTTTATCCCCGAGGGGCACGGGTTTTACGAATCGACCGAGGGGGTTCTGGGGGTGGCCTTTCGTCCCCGCCGCCGGTTCCATTATTCCCTCGAGTCGGAGAAGATGAGCATCGAGCTGGACCGGGAAGGGGAGCTGGCTCACATCGAAATCCGCCAACCGAAGGAAAACTGGCTGGTGGTTCCCTCGCTTTCACCGCCGCCGAATTTGTATCGCGCGCGGGCTTTTTTTCCCCTTCCCGCCCACAACGAGGGGGAGGAATATCTCACCAACCCTTCTCAAAACGTTTTATGCGTGGAATTTTCCCCCCAGCCGGCCTGGCGCGCCGTAGAAATTGCCGATTGCGTCGTTGCCGAAATCGACGCCGGCTACAAGCTTTTGCGGCTCTGGATTTTGAAAATCGCGGAGGACTTCGGCAACCGCAAGGAGCTGGCCTGGCTTAAGGCCGGCTCCCTTTTCCTGCCCCATCCGATTTAGGGGCGTACATCCTTTCGTAATTTTTCCTCAAGGCAAGCATCCAGGTCAAGGATTCCACCTCCCGCCGGGCCAGCCTGTCTTCGAGTAAAACCGGGTTGCCCGATTGGCTGAAACCGAGGGGGGGTGTCTGGAACGGATGGTAACCCGGTTTTTCGTACGCCCGGAAAAGCACCCCTTCCGGAATCAGGCCCCACTCGGGGAGGGAATGGGATTCCGTGGAGACGTCGAAGTAAAGCGGCCCAACGGAGAAGTTTTTGCGCAAAAGCGCCGCCAGCATCGAGCGGTGGGCGGCTTCGATTCTGGCTGTGTCGAAAGGAAGCCCCCGCTCAAAGACCCGAATCATTTCCCAAAGCGAGTCGGTCTTTCCCTCCAGCCCCCGCAGAATTTCCGGCCGGGAGCGCTTCAAAAAGTCGAGGTACCAAGAGCGGTTGGTCAAATTGACGTCCAGCATCAGCAAATCGGGCCTTTTTCCCAAAACGAAATGGTTGTAGAGCCAAGGGGCGTAATGGTCCCAGACGGCGGTAAAAACCAGACCGCCGTGGGGGGCTGACTGATAGATGTTTTCCAGCGCCTCCTGGGGAAAACGGTTTTTGGACTGGTCGGCCCGGCTCCAATGGGAGAAGGCCGCGTATACGGTCGAGAGCGAAAGGGCCGCCAAGAGGCCCATTTGGGCTGGTGTTTTCAAACGTTGCCGCTTGCCTGCGGCCCAAAGCCATCCCAAGGCCCCGGCTCCGGCCAGCCACCAGAGCAAAAAAACCACGGGCAGGTAGTAGGGTTCAATGTCGGGAATGTCGTAGCCGGCGTTGTAGACGAGGGTGATGAGGGGGTAAAGCCCGAAAGCGGCCAGCATTTTGCCGTTTGGCCGGGGAAAGAAGAAAAGGCCCGGAAGCAAAAGATAAAAGGGCCATTTGAGCTGGGAAGCGACGGTTTGAAGGGCGGTCTTGCCGTTTTCCCATACCTGTTCGAAAGGGATGGCGAACATATAGACCCGGTACTGCCAGCCGGTGACGTGGCGGATGAAGTTCCCCCAGTCGGCGGTCGCTCCCCAGTCGGCCAAAGGGCCGGCGGAGGAGCGAAAGGGGAGATAAAGATAGGGAGAAAGACCCAAAAGGAACAAAAATCCGGCCCAGCCAAAGGTGGAGAGGTTCAAATTCCAGGTTCTGTGATAAATCAGAAAAAGCAAAAGCAAGGTGGGGAAAAGCAGAACGGTCTGCAGATGGTTGGTGAAGGCCAGTCCCAAGAGGTAGGCAAGGAGCAAAAAGTCCCGGCGCGGGCTTTCCACTTTTACCAGTTTTATCAGCAAAAGAAAAATTACAACGACAAAGAAAAGATGGAGAGCGTAAACCTCGTTGGAGGCAGCCTGGGACCACCAGAGGGGGGAAAGGGAGGCGGCTACCGCAACCAGCCCGGCGGCTGCGCTTGGCTTCCAGCCAAAATCCGATTTTAGACCGGTTAGAGCAAAAAAAAAGCGACCGCAGCGGCGGCGGCGAAAGCGGCGGAAAAAAGATTGATGACGACAATCGGTTCAAAAAAAGGGAGAAACAAAACAAAGAAGTAAGTCAAAAGGGTGTAGAGCGGATAACCGGTCGGATGGGGGATGCCCAAAGAGGCGGAGGCCCAGGCCAGTTCGCCGGAGTCGATGAAGCCGACCGTGCGGGCCAGGGTGGCGCAGTAAACGCCGAACGAAAGCAAAAAAACAGCCAGTCCCATCCAGCCTCTGGAAAGAACTGGCTTACCAAGAAACATTTAGAACGGCAGGTTCTCTTCTTCGGATGCGGGGGCTTCCATCTCCGGTTCGGCCGGAACGGTTTCGGGCACCTCCTCGCGCCGGCCCAAAAACTGAATCCTTTGGGCGACCACTTCGGTGATGTAGCGCTTGTTCCCCTCCCGGTCGTCGTAGGTGCGGTAGGCGATGCGCCCTTCCACGAAAATCTGGCGCCCTTTTTTCAAATATTCCTTGGCCGTTTCCGCCTGCTTGCCCCAGACCACGATGTTGTGCCATTCGGTGCGGTCCACCAACTGGCCGTCCTTATCCTTGTAGCGCTCGTTGGTGGCCAGAGAGAAGGTCGCCACGGCCTGCCCGGAGGGAGTGTAGCGCAGGTCGGGGTCTTTCCCCAGGTTGCCGATTAAAATCGCTTTGTTTACCGATGCCATCTCGTACTCCTTTTTTTCCCTGTTGGGGAAAAGCTACGAGGGGAAGGGGCTTTTGTCAATCCCCCCATAGTTTGGTATATTAAAGTCAAGACCATGGCGGATAAAATCAAAATCGCTTTGGCTCAAATCGCCCCCAAGCTGGGGGATGTGAAGGCCAATCTGGAACTGCACTTGGAAACCATCGACCGGGCCCGGGGCCAGGGGGCGGATTTGGTGGTGTTTCCGGAGCTTTCGTTAACCGGCTATCTCTTGAAGGACATGGTGCCGGAGGCGGCTTTGCGCCGGGACTCTCCCGAAATGCAGAAAATTCTGAAAGCTTCGGAAAAAATTGCCGTGGTTTTTGGGCTGGCGGAGGAGGACCCCTCCTATGTTTATTTCAACTCCGCCTGCTTTGCGGACGGGGGAAAAATCGTCCATATGCATCGGAAGGTATTCCTGCCGACTTACGGGATGTTCGACGAGGGGCGTTTCTTTGGACAGGGAACGACCCTTTCGGCTTTCAACACCCGCTTCGGACGCTTCGGGCTTTTGATTTGCGAGGAGGCCTGGCATTCCTTCTGTCCCTACCTTTTGATGCTGGACGGCACTGTTCTCGTTGCCAACATCGCCAACGGCACGGCCCGCGGGCTGGAGGAAAAGAGCCGGATGGGCTCTTCCGCCATATGGGAAAAGATGAACCGGTTTTACTCCGACCTGCACGGGTTTTTCTGGATTTTCGTCAACCGGGTCGGCTTCGAAGACGGGGTCGGCTTTTGGGGCGGGTCGGAAATCATCGACCCCAACGGAAAGCCGGAACTGAAGCTCCCTTATTTCGAGGAGGATTTGAAAACGGCTGAAATTTCTTTTGGCAAGGTGCGCCGGGCGCGCCTGCGCACCCCTCTTTTGCGGGATGAAAAGTTGGATTTTGCCATAAACGAGCTTTTGCGCATTCGCGGCGGCAATCATTCCCTTCCGCCAGCCTTGCCGGCGGCGAGAAAACCTGCATCCAAACGGCGCAAGGCGAAAAGATGAAGGTTGATTTGACCATCGACCCGGCCTTCGTCACCGGGGTTTTGGTTGATTTTTTGAGGCGGGAGGCGGGGAAGTTCGGTTTTTCCAAGGGAGTAATCGGACTTTCAGGGGGGCTGGACTCGACCGTTTCGGCCTATCTGGCGGCAAGGGCCTATGGGCCGGAAAACGTTTTGGGGATACTGATGCCCTACCAAACCTCCAGCCCCGGCTCGGTCAGCGACGCAGAGGAAGTGGTCAAACGAACCGGCATCCGCAGCTGGAAAGTGGAGATTACTCCGATGGCGGACGCCTATCTGCAGCGGGTGCCGGAAGCGGACCGGGTCCGCCGGGGGAACGTGATGGCCCGCTGCCGGATGATTATTCTTTTCGACCAGTCGCAAAAGGAGGGCGCCTTGGTCATCGGAACCTCCAACAAAAGCGAGGCGATGCTGGGATACAGCACCTGGTTCGGGGACATGGCCTCTTCGATTAACCCGCTCGGCGACCTGTACAAAACACAGGAACGGCAGCTGGCGGCTTTTTTGGGGGTGCCGGAGCAGATTTTGAAAAAAACCCCCTCGGCCGATTTGTGGGCGGGACAGACGGTGGAGGGGGAGCTGGGATTTTCCTATGAGCTGGCGGACCAGATTCTGTATCTTTTGGTGGATGAACGCTGGCGGGGGGAGGAAATCATCGAAGCCGGGTTCCCGGCCGAAACCGTGATGCAAATTGAAAAGATAGTCGCCGCGAGCCAGTACAAACGGGCCCTGCCGACAGTCGCCAAGCTTTCCCGCCGGACGGTGGGGATTGACTTTCAGCTTTCGCGCGACTGGAACCGGTAGTGGCGCTTTTTTTGGTGGCCACGCCGATCGGCAACGTAGAAGATTTGAGCCCCCGCGCCCTCCGAACCCTGAAAGAAGCGGACCTTATCGCCGCCGAGGATACCCGCCATACCGGCCAGCTTTTGGCCCGGCTGGGAGTCCGTTCGAAACTAATCTCCTTTCACGAGCAAAACGAAGAGGGAAGGACGCCGGAGATTCTGGAACAGCTAAAGGAGGGGAAAAAGGTGGCTTTGGTTTCGGACGCCGGCACGCCGGGGATTTCCGACCCGGGGTTCGTTTTGGTTCGAGCCTGCCAGGAAAACGGACTTCCCGTTTTGGCCGTGCCGGGGCCTTCCGCCTTCCTGGCGGCTCTGGCCGTCTCCGGCCTGCCGACCCATCGGTTCCTGTTCGAGGGTTTTTTGCCCAAGAAGCCGGGAAAGCGGAAAAAACGGCTGGAGGCTTTGCGCGGGCTGGAAGCGACGCTCATTTTTTTTGAGTCCCCCTACCGGCTCTCAAAATTTTTGGACGAGCTGAAAGAGATTTTGGGGGACCGGCAGGCGGCGGTGGCCCGGGAGCTGACCAAAAAGTTCGAGGAGACCAAAACCGGAAGTTTGAGCGAGCTTGCCGGACATTTTTCGGCCCATCCCCCCAAGGGGGAAATCACGGTGGTCGTGGAAGGAGCAAAAGCTGGAACCAGCGATTAGCGCGGAAACATCCACACCGCCGGCCAAAACCGGGCTTTCAGAAAAAAGATTTTACCTTCTGCCCGTCGATTGGGCGCTTTTCGTCTATCTGGGGTTCTTATCCCTTTCCATTCTTATTTTTCACGCGCGCCTGCCGAATTGGGGCTGGTTTTTGGTTTTTCACGGGGCCGTAACCGGGCTGGTTTTGCTTTTGGCCGCCCGGCTAAAACCGGGAGGGAACGACGGAAGGGAACTTTTGCGCTGGGGGTATCCGATTCTTTTGTTTACCTTTTTGTACGAAGAGACCGGTTATCTCGTGCATCTTTTCACCCAGCGCTGGTTTGACCCGCAGCTCATCGATTTGGAATACCGGCTCACCGGCACTATTCCTTCGGTCTGGATGGCCGAACGGGCCCGTCCCTGGCTGACGGAAGCGGTGATGGCGGGTTATTTCTCCTACTACTTCATCATTCCGCTGGGCGCTTTAATTCTCTGGGCTAAACGAAAAACCGAAAATTTTCAGCAGCTGACACTCTCCGTGTCCATCGGATTTTTCGTTTCGTACGCCCTTTTCCTCTTCTACCCGGTGGAGGGACCGCGCTATCACATTCCCCACCTGCATCCGCCGCCGGCCCAAGGCCCTTTCTTTTACCACCTCGTAAAATTCGTCATCGACAAGGGGTCCATTCACGGCGGGTGCATGCCTTCCAGCCACGTGGTGGTGGCGGTTTTGGTTTTGACGGCGCTTTACCGAGGGGCCAAAGTTTGGTTCTGGGTCTTGCTGCCCTTGGTTGCCGGGCTGGCGGTCGGGACCGTGTACGGCCGGTTTCATTACGCCTCCGACGTGGTCGTCGGTCTGGCGATTGTGCCGGCCGCTTTTCGGTTGGCCGGGAAATGGCTGAAAGCATATAATTCGAAGGCGTATGTGCCCTGAACTTTTCCACATCGGCCCGTTTGCTTTGCGCACCTACGGGCTGGCTTTGGCGGCTTCCTTTTTCATCGCCTTGTATTTCATCCGCCGCTGGGGAACCAAGGAAGGATTGGACACAAACCAGCTTTCCAATTTAGCTTTTATCGTCATTGCCACCGGCATCGCGGGGGCGCGGCTGGGTTACGTGCTTTTTCACCTCGAAGAATTCAAGGGAAACTGGACGGCGACTTTCAATCCGTTCCAGAGCGGAAATTTCGGCATAGCGGGTTTGAATTTGTACACCGGTGTCATTTTGGCCACGGCCTTTGGTTTTTACTATATGCACAAAGTCCGGCTGCCGTTCTGGAAGACCGCCGACATCTTCGCCCCGACGGTGGCCTTCGGGATTTTTTTGACCCGCATCGGTTGTTTTCTAAACGGCTGCTGTTACGGCACGCCGACCCATCTTCCCTGGGGGATGGTCTTTCCTCCCGGCTCGATACCGGATGCCGTGTTCGGCGGGCAGGCGATTCATCCCACCCAGCTGTACAGTTCACTTTTTGGCCTGTTTCTCTTTGGATTTTTGGTGCGGCACAATGGAAAGAAGAAATTCGAGGGGTCAACTTTTTCCATCTTATTGATGGCCGACTCGCTTTTCCGGTTTTTTATAGAATTTGTCCGTTCCTACGAGCCGGAGATGTATTTGAGCGTGGGGGGCCTGCATTGGACCTACAACCAATGGATGGCGATTTTGTTATTCGGGTTCGGGTTCGTTTTGGGGTTGAAATTGCGGAAAAGAACGAGCCTCACCCCCAATCCCTCTCCATCCCTCGGCGTTGCTCGGGACAAGTAGAATGGAGTGGAGAAGGGCCGACACGGAGGCCTGCCCCTACGGGAACGCCAATTTTTTCACGGGCTGCAGGGGAAGAACTGGCTTTGGAAAGTCGCGGCGACCAAAGTCACGATGTCGGCCCCGCTAAGACCGCCGCTGCAGTTGATATCGGTAACGCACAGGTCGCAGTTCCCGATGCTCTGAAAAGTACAGGTCACCAGCGAAACGATGTCGGCGCCCGACAGGCCGCCGCTGCCGTTCAAATCCCCCTTGTAAACGATGACAGTAAAGCTGCAACTATCCTGGTTTCCGGAGCCGTCCGTCGCCACGCAGGTGACGCTGGTGGCGCCCAGCGGAAATTTGGAACCGGAGGGAGGGGTGCAGACCGAAGAAACGGCTGAACAACTGTCGGAGGCTGTGGGAGAAAAGTCCGCCACCACGCTGTCGCATTCGGAGGGGGAACGAAAAACGACGGTGTCGGCCGGGCAGGAGACGGCCGGGTTGACCGTATCGTTAAAGCAGGCATCGGAGGGGTCCGGAATTTTCCCCCACCAGGTGGCCCAGCGGTCAAAGCCCGATACCCGCGGGGCGGCGTATTCCTGAATGGTCCACATATCGACGTCATTGACCGGGTCCACCACCGTGTTGGTGTAATCCCCCCAGCGGTTGAAGCCGGAGTTGAAATCCTTGTCGTATTTAGCCTCCCCTGCTCTCAAGACCGTGTCGTTGCGCAGGATGTTGGGGGGGTCGGAGGAAGTTCGATAGGCATAATTGCCGCTGGCGAACTGGTTGGCGGAAAAGCGGGAGTAGCCAATCAACACGGCGTCGTTTTTGTTGACGGCAATCGAAGGAAAGGCGTAGAAGAGATTGCCGGTGGGGTCATCCATCCTGCCCCGCTGGGACACGACGCCGGCCGGGGTGATTTTCCACCACTGGACGGCGGAGCGGGTGCTGGGATTGGCCGGTCCGGCGCTGACCGGCAGGAAAACGGTGTGGGTGAACCACAGAGCGCCGTTGCGGTAAACGGTGTTCTGTGCGCGGGCGTCGTTGCATACTATTTTCCGGGTCGTTCCGAGCTGGGGAGCGAAGTCGGCAAAGCCGACGGAGGGGATGTCTTCCCAAAGGCTGGTAGTGGAAGGAAAGGCGACGCCGGGGGTGTACACCTCGGCGCCGACCGCCCCGGTGATGCGGGAGAGACGGAGATACCCCGCTTCAAAGTCGTCTCCAACCCAATCTTCCAAAAGATACATCGTGGAGACGGTGGTGTCGTACGTCAAGGCTGGGGTGATGGCACCGCCGCCGGTGAGGTCCGAAAGCCGGGTGAAAAGGCCGGTGCCGCCGGCATAGAGGCTGTCCTTGTTGAAGGCGAAATTGTCGGAACGAATAAAGGTGTCCTGCCCGGCCACGGTGAACATATTCACGTTCACCACGATCCAGTTTTTGTTGAAGCCCATCGAGGGATAGTCGGCCCAGACCCGGTCGGTCGGGTCGGTGTCGATGCGATAGAGATTCCAAAGGCCGCTCGGGTCGGAGGACTGGGAAACCCCCATTAAAACCGAAGAAGTGGAGGATTGAGGATTGGAAACGGCCGTGAACATCCAGCGGTTGGCATAGGGGTCATAGAGCACCTTCGGGTCAAAGACGATGGCGGCTCCGGTGCCGGACCAGAAAAAGTCCAAAGAGACGGTGCTGACATTGCTGCCGTTGCGGTTCTGGATGCGCACCTGCGTGTTCAGGGTTATCATCAAGTGATTGGGACCGGCGGCGCCATGCACATCGGGAGGGATGGCGGCGTTGTTATCCCCCAGCCCGAAAAAACTGGCGCTGGGAGCGGGGGTTCCATTGGAAGCGATGGCGGTCGG
This sequence comes from Candidatus Zixiibacteriota bacterium, assembly GCA_022614805.1. GTDB lineage: Bacteria > Zixibacteria > MSB-5A5 > DSPP01 > DSPP01 > DSPP01. The sequence continues at coordinate 50,742 of JAKEHY010000032.1, forward strand.
TAGCTGCGGCGGAGCCGTTCCGGTTTCCTGCCAGCGGCCGACCGCTTCGGGCGGGACGGGACCTTTGGCCGGAAGGGGCATAAAATCGGGCACGGTCTTCCCCGTTTCGACTGCCGGAGCCCCGACATCGGCGGCCTGCAACAAATCGGCAACGTTAACAACGACCCGGCGGTCGGCTTTTCCGGGGGTGCCCGTAACCGGCTGGCCCATCGCAATGGCGGGAGTTCCGGCCTTTTTGGGCGCCGCAAAGAGGGAAGGGTAAAAAAGAAAGGAAAACGCAAGACCAAGCATACCGGCCAGATAGGAAAATCTTTTGTTTTTCATTCGGTCATCCTCCAGATTGTGACATCCGCCTCTCGTTCAACGATTCAAACCCTTTATTTCGAAAGATACATCTCGAAGCGAAGGCTTACAAGAGGTTTTTAGGGCAGCCTCACCTCCTTTCCGCAAGCCGAGAGGATGAAAGGCGCATTCCTCGACTTGGCTTGGGACAAGTTGCAGTGCGCCCTTAAAAAAACACCCCCTCCGGCGCGAGGCACCTCGTCCCCCTTAAATACAGGGGGACAGAGAAAGGCAAGACAAAGTCAGGGCAAACCCATCGGTTGGCCCCTACTTAGCGGGTGCCGAAGCGGCGGACCCGCTCCAGCCGGATGCCGGGATAGTAGTGCTCCAAGATTTCGTGGTAACTCTGCCCCGCGCGGGCCCGGCCGATGGCCCCGGTCTGACACATTCCCACCCCGTGGCCGGCCCCCCGGCCGGTAATGACGGCCGAGTCCAAGACCTCGCTTCGAGAGCGGAAGGTTTCCACCTCGAAAAGGGTGGAAGGCAAAATCGCCTGCGGGCTGGAGGAGGAGGGGCGACCCAAGGCCCAACGGATGGAATCGGCCAGAAGCGGATAGCTTTCCCTCTCCGTTTTCACCGTCAAAATCCGCACCCGGCCGGAGCTGTTCCGCTCGGTGACGACCAAATCGGTAATCGGGGAGATTTTGCCCAGTTCCGGGCGGCCATGCTGCTTGAGGAAGGCGGTTATTTTTTCCGCCAGCCAGGGCTGGGACAAACCCTCGCGCCAGTAAAAGTTTTTCGACCAAAGGCAAAAGGTGTCGTCGTCGGCGGGCACCAGGTAAGCCTCCTGCGGCTTGTGGGGCCAGATGGAGGAAATGTAGTCCGTTTTGCCGCCGCAGGTGGAATGGTAGTAGGCGTTGATGAATTTGCCGTTGAAGGTGGCCGCTTCGCCGGCGGTTTCCTCCACCGCCTGGGAGCAAATCGGGTCTTCCGCCTCCACCCCGGTGTAAACCTGGTCGCGGGAGTCCGTTTCCATATCCCAGGGCTTGCCGGAGTACTGGCCGAGATGGGAGAGGGTATAGGTCCGGGCCGCCACCGCCTGCGCTTTCAAGACCTCAATTTCTTTGGCCGGGCGCCGGCCTATTTCGGGCGGGAGAACCCCCTTGATATAAGCCTCTAGGCCGAGCTTGTTGACCACGATGACGTTGGCGAAGGAATCCAAGGCGGCCCAGAATTCCCCCCGGTAGGATTTGCCGTCCAGCTGCAACAACCGGCCTTCTTTTTTGGGGCGCATAAGAACCCAGACCGCGTTGGAATCGAAATCCCGCTGCCCGTTTTCCTTCAACCGGAGGAACCGGCCGGCACGGACGAATTGAAAATAAGAGTCGGTTTCGAACCATTCTTCGGAGGAATCGGCCCGGTGGAGCTGAAAAACAAAGCCGCCGCTGCCTTTGATTTCGAAACGGTCGCCGGCGACCGGCAGACGGACTTTGACAAACTCCGCAATTTCCGGGGTAGGTTTCTCTTCCATGCGCGGCGGCTTGCCGCAGCCCGCCAGATAGAGAAAAATCGGAATCGATGCGAAAACAAGCTGTCTTTTCATATTTGCGAAATCTTTCCTAACACGCCCTTCCTGTTGGCGCCGGTAACCGCGGCCGAACCGACTCGTTTTCCCAAAAGACACCACCAGCCCAAAATGGCAAACCCGGCCGCTTCGAGACAGTCGGCCGGCCAGCCCAGCCGGCCGGCGGGGTAAAAGGAAACACCCGGAAGGTAATTTTGCAACTGTTTTAGAAAAAAAAGATTTTTGGCCCCTCCGCCCGCGATGCAGACTTCCTGCAATTTCTCCCCGGCGTTTTTGCGCAGCGCTTCGGCCACTCCCCAGGCGCTCAATGTTTCTACGGTTGCCAGCCGGTCTTTTTTTTTCATTTTCCGAAACCGTTTCAGAGTTCCCGCCAGCCATTCCGCCGGAAAATCCTCCTTGCCGGTCGATTTGGGAAAGGGGCGGGCGAAGAAGCTGTTTTTCTTTAGGGCTGCCAACAGTTCGGGCGACACCCTTCCCCGCATGGCTTTTTTACCGCCGGGGTCGCGGGAAAGTCCGTAAAATTTTTGGGCCAGATAATCAGCCAGACAATTGCCCGGGCCGGTATCGCCGGCCCAGAAGCTTTCTTTCCCCAAGAAGGTGAGGTTGGCGATGCCGCCGATGTTCAGAATGGCGCGCACTTTTTTGGGAGTTGCAAACAGGTATTGGTGGACAAAGGGCATCAAAGGGGCGCCGGAGCCGCCCAGGGCGACGTCCCCGGCCCGAAAATCGGAAACGACTATGGTGTTCAATTTTTTGGCCAAGACCTCCGCTTCCCCCGCCTGATGGCTTCCGCGCAGCCGTTTGCCCAGAAAAAGCTGAAATTCCGGAACGTGGCGGATGGTCTGGCCGTGGGAGGCGACGAAGTCCGGGCGGCGGGCTTTCGCCTTCCGCAAGAATTTTTCAACCATATCGGCCCAAACTTCTCCCAAAAACCGGGAAAACAGGATGGTTTCTTCCGGAGAAATCTTTGGCGCTTGCTGAAAGTCCTGAATTTTTTTTCTCGTGCCAGGGGGATAGGAAAACGTTTTCGCCGCCACCAGCTTGGGCTTTCTTTTTTTCGAAAATTCCAAAAGGGCGAGATCGGCTCCGTCGGCCGAAGTGCCGGACATAAGTCCAAGGCCGTAAACCGTGCGGCCGGATTTGATTTTCTTCAACAAATCAAAAAGAGGGCTCATACCCTTCTTTTGGCCCGCAGGGCCTTCAGCCTTCTTTGACTGACTTTCAACTGGCGGGCGAAATCGGCGTTTTTTTCCGCTTCCCGGGTTATTTTCTCCAACGCTTCTTCCTGATGTTTGAGGGAATGGCAGACGAGCGCCATATCGTTGCCGGCTGAAAGGGCCAAAACCGCCGCTTTCGGCACGCCCCAGCCCTCGACGATGGCCCCCATTTCCAAATCGTCGGACAAAACCGCTCCGTCAAAACTCAACACCACCCGCAAGAGGGAAAGGGCGGTCTTGGAGAAAACCACCGGTTCCTTCTCGTCCAAGGCCGGAACGACGATGTGGGTGGACATCACGCAATCGACGCCCGCTTCCACGGCCGCCCGGAAAGGAGGGAAAAAAACCACCTCCAGTTTCTCCTTTGAGGCACCCGACTGGGGCAAATGCTGGTGGGGGTCTTTGGCGGAGTCTCCTAAGGCAACGAAATGCTTGGCGCAGGTTAGAACGCCCCCGGCGTGGAAGGCCTCGATGGCCGCTTTTGCCATCTGGGAAACGAGAAACGGTTCATCGCCGAACGTGCGGGGTTTCAAGTACTCGTTGTGCGGGTCGGTGATTACGTCCACCACCGGGGCCAGGTTGACGTCCACCCCGGCTTTGCCCAACGCCTCGGCCGTTCTGTGGCAGGCGGAGGAAAGGCCGGCGAAGTCCCGCTTTTCTCCGAACATCCGCATAGGGGGAAGGTCCGGAAACCCTTCTCGAAAGCGAACCACCGGCCCTCCTTCCTGGTCGACCATAATCAACGGCGGGTTGTCCGAGAAGGACTTGAGCTCGGCGCAAAGGGCTTTCAGTTGAGCCGGAGATTCGTAGTTACGGGAAAAGAGAATCACCCCGCCCGGCTTTTTCTCCCGGAGAAAACGGGCGAAATCGGGCGGAACGGAAAGCCCCTCAAAACCGCAGGTTAAAAAATCTCCGAAGGCCATTAAAAAAGAAACCGTCTTCCCCCGAACCCGGAGAAAGACGGTTTACGTTTTTGCTTCCCCTACTTGCCGGAGGGTATGCTTAAAACCAGCCCGCCGGTAAAGCCGAAAAAATTGGCCGTTTCGCTGGCGCCGGTCCCCACGCCGAAAACGAAGTGAAGGCCACCTTCGGCAAAAAAGCCCAAGCTCTTAGTGGAGCGGTACAACCCCCCCACGCCGAAGTTGATTCCCACGTTCGACTCGTCGTTTCCCTGATAGAGTCCGCCCGCCACGCGGCCATAGGGATTTATTTTGGCGTCATCGTAAAGAAAACCGCGCGCGCCGCCACCAATCAGAAAGAAATCGGGTCCATCGACCCCCGAAACATCACTGCCGAAGGAATGAAAACCCAAGTTGACCGAAAGGGCTCCCCGGGGATGGACAAAATACTCCAAATTGCTTCCCACCAAAAAACCCATGTCCGCGGCGTCGCCAAAATCGCCGGTGGGGAACACCAACCCCCCCATCGGGGTGACAACCAAGGTTTTGTCCAAAGTCCCGAAACCGGACGGCCTCGGCTTGGCAGAGGCGCTGACCGCCCACACCAGAAGCATTGCAAAAACCGTTAACGCAAATCTCCTCATATCTTCCTCCTCCTCGTTTAAGGTGTGGCAAAAATAAAGGTTAATTTCAAAAAGGCAACCTTTTTTTTGGGATGGACTTTTTAGGCACAGAGGATTGGGATGGTTCGGTCTGCGACCCCACCCTCCGCCCCCTGCCTGTGGCAGGGGCCTAAATCCCTCCCCTCAAGGGGAGGGAAAAGAAGGGCACTTTTGCGAAGTGTTACGCCGGTCTGGAACTGTGTACTTTGACACAAAAAAGCCGCGTGCTTCGGCCGAGAGAAAGAGAAAAGCCCATCAGGGGGAGATGATTTTGAACTCCACCCGGCGGTTTTTGGCCCGAGAGGCGGCATCTGCGCCCAGATATACCGGCCGCTTTTTGCCGTAGGAGAGGGTGGCCAGCCGGGAGGGGTCTGTGCCTGATTCGATTAAATATTTCTTCACGGCTTCGGCCCGTTTCCAGCCCAAGCCGATGTTGTACTCCTCCGTGCCGATTTCGTCGCAGTGGCCTTCAAGCTCGATTTTCAAACCGGGGCGGGCCTGCAGCACCTCCGCGTTTTTCCCGAGAGCGGCTTTGGCCTCCGAATCGAGGTCGTAGCGGTCAAATTCGAAGTATACGGGCGCCAATCCGGTTTCGGCCGCATCGGCCGCGCCTTGGGCCCCCGGTTCATCCCGCCTTTCTTCCTTGACCACCGCCAGCGGCGGTTCTCCCGGTTTCCTTTCCACCGTTCGCGACTTATTTCCGGTGGGAAAGGTGAGAGCCAGACCCGCCGAAATCCCCAGAAAGTTGGCCGTGGAAGAGGCACCGGAGCCGTAGTCGAAGACGAAATGGGCGCTCCCTTCGGCGAAGAGGCCGACGTTTTGGGAAATCCGGTACAAAACACCCGGGCCGCCGTTTGCTCCGGCCTTGGAGCCGCTGGCGGCCTGATACAGGCCGCCCGCGGCGCGCAAATAGGGGTTCAAGCGGGCGTCGTGAAACAAAAGCCCGCGCCCTCCCAACCCCAAAAAGTGAAAGCTTTCGCCGGGCACGGAGGGAGCGGGGGCAGCCGGGTCGGAAAAGGAGAGGTAGGAGTAGTTGAGCAAAAGTGACAGCCGGGGGGAGACGAAGTATTCCAGCCCGGAGCCGACCGTAAAGCCCAAATCGTTGGCGTCGTCAAAATCCCCGACGGGAAAAAGCAGTCCGGCCCCCGGGGTGAAAACCAAGGTCTGGTTCATATCCCCGAACCCGGACGGCGCCGGTTGGGGGAGCGCGGCGGCCGCCGACACGAGCAAGACCATTAAAAGCAACAAACCTATCTTCATAAATTTTCCTTTCCCCCTCGCTTTTGCTTGTACTAAAAGTATAAAGCCGAAATTCTGAAAAGCAACTTTTTTCACAAGGGGAGGCTGTCAGTATGGTTTCCCGGAGGTTACGTCCGCAGAATGCGGGGGCCAACGGGTCGTGGGACCTAACCCCCCAATCCCCTTCCCCTCGGCTTTGCTCGGGACAAGCCCGAAACGGGAAGGGGAGGAAAAGAAGGAGCTTCTAAAGGTTTACTTCCCGTTGGCTTTTTCGGCTTGGGATTCTTTCACGATTTTTTCGGCTATTTCCCGGGGGACTTCCTCGTAGTGGGAAAAACTGCGGGTGTGGTGGCCGCGCCCCTGGGTGAGGGAGCGCAGGGCGGTGGAATACTTGTACAAATCGGCCAGCGGCACCTGGGCTTTGATTTTCTCGAAGCCGCCGTCCGATTCCATTCCGGAAATTTTTCCCCGGCGGGCGGAGAGGTCACCCATCACGTCCCCCATATATTCTCCAGGGACCAGCACCTCGACGTTGTAAATCGGCTCCAACAGGACCGGCCGGCACTGGACGAAGCCGTTCCGGAAGGCGAGCGAACCGGCGATTTTGAAGGCGATGTCGGAGGAATCGACGGTGTGGTAGGAGCCGTCGTAGATGGTGACTTTTACGTCCACCACCGGGTAGCCCGCCAGGGTGCCTTCGTGCATCGCTTCGACCACCCCCTTTTCCACGGAGGGAATGTATTTGGAAGGGACCACCCCCCCGACCACGTCGTCCACGAACTGGAATCCCTCCCCCCGGCGGAGCGGCTCCAGCCGCAGCCAGACGTCGCCGTACTGCCCCCGGCCGCCGGACTGCTTTTTGTGTTTCCCCTGAACTTCGGCCTTGGCCTTGATGGTTTCGCGATAGGGGATTCTGGGTTTCTGCAATTCCACTTCGATGCCGAATTTCCGCTTCAGCCGGTCGATAATAACTTCGAGATGCAGTTCCCCCTGTCCGTGCACGATGTTCTGGTGAATCTCGCCGTCGTAGGCCATATGAAAGGTGGGGTCCTCCTCGTGCAGGCGGGCGAAGCCGACGGCCATTTTTTCCTCGTCCTCCTTGCGTTTGGGAAAGACGGCCAGGTTGATGACCGGTTTGGGGAATTCAATCGGGGGCAGCAAAATGGGGGCTTTTTTATCGCAGAGCGTGTCGCCGGTGTGGCTGGCTTTGAGCTTGACAAAGGCGCCGATGTCGCCGGCGGCCACCGCCGGGGTTTCCTTGCGCTCCTTGCCGTTCATTAAATAAATCTGGCCGATGCGTTCGCTTCCCTGCCGGTTGGCGTTGAACACATCGTCACCGGGGGCCACCTTGCCGGAATAAACCCGGAAAAAGGAAAGTTCCCCCAAGTGCGGTTCCGAGACGGTTTTGAATATCCGGGCGGCGAGGGGTTCGGAAGGGAGGGGCTTGCGGAGGATTTTCTGGGGGGTGCCGGGCAAAACCCCTTCCACCCCGGCGAAATCGGCCGGGGAGGGGGCGTAGGCGGCCAGAAAATCGAGCGTCGGGCCGACGCCGGTTAAATTCGCGGCCGACCCGCAGAGAACGGGCATAATCTTTCCCTCTTTAATTCCGTGATGCAGCCCCCCTTTCAATTCATCCTCGGTGAGGGTGCCGGAGTCGAAGAATTTTTCCAAAAGGGCGTCGTCCGATTCCGCCGCCGCTTCCAGAATCTTCTGGCGGGCTTCCTCCATTTTGGCCGTTTCCGAGGGCGGGACGGGAATTTCCTTGGTCTGGCCCCCTTCGTAAGCGAAGCCCTTTCCGGCCAGAACGTCGATTACCCCTTTAAAGCCGGGGCCTTCGCCGATGGGCAAAAAGAAAGGGAGAACCCCCGCGCCGTAGTGCGCCGTGAACTGGTCCAGGGTTTTTTTGAAATCGGTATGTTCCTTGTCCAGCCGGTTGAAGAAAAAGATTTTGGCCGTCTTGTAGCGGTCGGCGTATTTGAGCACCTGCTCCACCCCCACCTCCAACCCGGATACGGTATTGACGACGATTAAAGCGGTTTCCGAGACGGAAAGCCCGCCCGCCACTTCGCCCGCGAAATCGGCGTAACCGGGCATATCAACCACATTGAACTTCAAACCTTTCCAATCGAAGTGCAACAACGCGGCGGAGATGGAGATTTTGCGGATAATTTCGTCGGCGGCGTAGTCGGACGCGGTGTTCCCCTCTTCCACCCGCCCCAGCCGGGTGGTGACTTTGGCAGAAAACAGGAAGGCTTCGGCCAGGGAGGTTTTCCCCGAGCCGCCGTGGCCGACCAAACCGATGTTGCGCAACTCGCCCGTGTTCGTCATTTTCGTTCCAAAACCTCAAAAGTAAAAAACGGGAAATTCTTTGTCAACGCCGCCGGGACAAGAAACTGAACTGTAAGGGGGAGGGAAATGACCCGCACGGCTGACGGCCTGGGGATGGGAACAGTGGTTTCAGAACGGAAAGCGTTCGGAAACGTGTCATCCATATCTTGGGGTTGTGCCGGATGGACTGACAAAGGGCTTGACAAGGTTCTTCAAAATCCTATACTTCAAGGCTTAAGCCGGGGTAGCGTGGAAGACAAACCCCAGGGGAAAAAATGGAAAGAGTTTCGCCGGGCGGGATACCTGACGGCCATTCCGCTGCTTTTGGCCATCGGGCCGATTCTGGGGTGGTTTTTGGGGGACCTTCTCGACAGCAAGTTGGGCAGCGGCCCGTGGCTTTCGTATCTCGGCATTTTAATCGGGTTCGTGGCGGCGGGACGGGAAGTGTATCAACTGGCGAAAAAAGCAGGGGAAGAGTAAAAGAGATTTGGGAGCCGAGTTCCAGTGCAACAATCAAGGGAAGAAAAAATGTATGCAATCCAAACCACCTCACCCCCTGGCCCCCTCTCCGCAAAGCAGAGAGGGGGAATGAGGCGGTTCGGGAGCGGATCTCCCTCCCAACGCTCGATGCGGCTTTGAAGACACCCGGCACTGAAGTGCCGGCTACGATTAAAAGATACGATTAAGAAACACGATTAAGAGATAGGGTTAGAAAATTCGGTTGGGTGCAGAATAGATGATAGTTCCGGTTTTCATCAAACGGGCGACGGTTTTAAGCGCCGTTTTATCGGCGGCGGCTTTTCTTTTTCTTTCCGTTTATTACCAATTTCCGTTCGCTTTGGCTTTTCTTATGGGCGGGCTGTGGAGTTCGCTCAATCTTTTGGCTTTGACTTTTATGGTGCAGCAGCTTTTGCGCCCCACGCCTATTGATTGGCCAACCGCTCTGGCTTCGATTTTCATCAAGCTTCCCCTATTATATGGAGCTGGTTTTTTGCTGGTGACGTGGGATTATCTCCCCAAATTGGGGCTGGTGGCGGGGTTTTCGATTGTATTCGCCGTAATCATTCTCAAGGGGCTGGGACGGATGCTGTTGAGGCTGGACGAGAAGGATACACCTCACCCCCTGACCCCCTCGCCGTCCTTCGGCTTCGCTCAGGACAAGCACAGCAGAGAGGGGGAACGGGACAGTTCGGCAGCGGAGCTCCCTCACAACCATAAGGTGTTCGATGAATGGAATAAGGAGGGAAATTTGATTTCGGGAGAGCCCAAGCGGGCATAATTTTTTTGGCCGAGTTAGAGAAAAAAATCACAAGCGTTTGATGAAATGATCATAAAACTGCTGGATGAAACGGTAAAGCACGAAGAGGAGACGAACGAGCTCCCCAATATTTTGACTTTGATTTTCGGCCACCATCCCCATTCGGCGGTGGGGAAGTTTTTAATCGAATACCAGAACATCTTTTTCGCCTGGGTGGTGGCCGCGCTCATTTCGCTGGCGTTTTACATCGCCTACCGGAAACGGGAGATGATTCCGGGAGGGCTGCAGAACCTTTTGGAGCTGGCGGTGGAGGGGCTGGACGCCATCGTCTCCGGCATTTTAGGGAAGGAAGGGCGGCGGTATCTGCCGTTTTTGGGGACTTTATTTCTCTACATCCTATTAATGAACCTTTTCGGTCTCATTCCCGGGCTTTTGTCCCCCACCGGCGGGCCTTCCGGGGTGAACATCACGATGGCTTTGGCCATTTGCGTTTTCTCTTACGTGCAATACACGGCCATCACCCGGCTGGGGCCGCTCAAGTATGCTTACCATTTAATGGGGGAGCCAAAAGGTGCGGTGGGGTGGTCGATGGTGCCTCTCATTCTCCCGGCCCATCTGGTGGGGGAAATCGCCAAGCCGATGAGCCTGGCCTTCCGGCTTTTCGGCAACATCACCGGCGAGGATATCCTCATCTTTGCCTTCGTCGGGTTGGGCATCGCTTTGACCAGTTTTTTGCCGGTGGGGGTGCCTTTGCAGGTGCCGTTTCTTTTTCTGGCGCTTTTGACCTCCACCATTCAGGCCTTGGTTTTCACACTTTTGTCGACCGTTTACTTTTCGCTCGTGCTTCCGCACGAGGGAGAGGAACATTAAAGTAAGGCGTGGAGCTGAAAATGAAACTCGAATACACCTCACCCCCTCGGCTTCGCTCGGGGCAAGCCCCTGGCCCCCTCTCCGCAGAGCAGAGAGGGGAAAGGCGGGTCGTTCGGGAGCAGAGCTCCATCACAACTGTTGGGTTGGGTATGGAGAGAAGATGAACATTAAACCAAAAAAGGAGGAGAAATGGATTATCACGTAGCGTTAGCGTTCGCCCTTCCCCTGGCCATCGGCGTGGCGGCCATCGGGTCCGGCTTGGGGTTGGGCCGCGCGGTACAGGGCGCACTGGAAGCGATTGGCCGGCAGCCGGAGGCGTACGGCAAGATTTTGACGGCGATGATTGTGGGGGCGGGGCTGTGCGAAGCTCTGACCATCTACGCGCTCATCGTCTTCTTTATGATGCGCAGCTCCATCGCCGGTTAGGAAAATGAACTTAGTCTGGCAACAGGTTTTAACCCAGATTGTCGGTTTTCTCATCGTCCTCTGGGTTTTGAAGCGGTTTGCCTGGAAGCCGATTCTGACGCTGCTCGAAGAGCGGCGGCAGAAAATCAAAGCGGAGTTCGAAGCCGCCGCCCAAAGGAAAGAGGAAGCCAACCGGCTTTTCGCCTCTTACGAGGCGAAACTGAAGGAGATTGACGCCGCCGCGCGGGCCAAAATCACCGAGGCGGTCTCGGAAGCGCAGAAAATAGCGACCGACATCAAGGAAGAGGCGCGCCAGGAGGGGCGGGAATTGGTGGCCCGCTCGCAGGCGGAAATTGTCCGGGAGATTGCCAAGGCGAAAGTCCAGTTGAAAGAGGATATGGTCGTGATCAGCCTGACGGCGACGGAGAAAATCATCTCCCAGAAGTTGGACGAGCAGGGGCACAGGCGGCTGGTGGAGGAGTATTTAAACCGGATTGAGCGGGTATGAAAAAAGTCGGGGAAGAACGGATTGCCCGCCGGTATGCCGTGGCGCTTTTCAAGTCGGCCGGCAGCAAGTTGGACGTCTATTTTGACGAAGCCAAGCAGCTTTTGGAAATCTGGCGCTCCCAACCGGGTTTTTCGCGGCTGCTTTTAGCCCCCCATCTTTTGACCGAGGAGAAAAAGGGGTTTCTGGAACGTTTTTTCAAGGGGAAGGCGGAGGCAGTCTGGCTGGGATTCTTCGGGCTTTTAATCGACAAGGGAAGAATCGGGTATTTTCCGCAGATTGCGGAAAACTTCATCCTCCTGGCGGAGGAAGCCAAAGGAATTGTGCGGGCGCGGGTGCAGACGGCCGTGCCGCTCGGGGGGCGCACAGCGGAGGCGCTGAAAGCCAAACTGGAGAAGAAGACCGGAAAGCGGATTTTGCTTTTGCCGGAGACCAAGCCGGAGCTTTTGGGCGGAATGGTGGTCATTTTGAAAGACCAAATCATCGACGGGAGCGTGCGCCAGCGGCTGAACGAGTTGAGAGAACAGCTTTTGGCTGTGAAGGTGGCGTGAGAAATTGTAGGGGCGAATCTTTAGATTCGCCCCGGGTGAACCTAAAGGTTCACCCCTACGTGGTGGGATTGTTTGGCGACAGGTTGAAAAAGGAGAAACGGGAGTTGATATGGCGATAAAGCCGGAAGAAGTAAGTTCGATTCTGCAGAAGGAAATCAGCCAGTACCAGACCCGGCTGGAAATGGAGGAGGTCGGCACCATCCTTCAGGTCGGCGACGGCATTGCTCGAGTGTGGGGGCTGGAGAACGTGATGATGAGCGAGCTGGTGGTCTTCCCGCACGACATCGTCGGGATGGTTTTGAACCTGGAGCAGGATAACGTGGGGGTGGCGATTTTCGGCTCCGACCGGCAAATCAAGGAAGGGGACACCGTCCGTCGCACGGGGAAAATCGCCCAGGTTCCGGTCGGCGACGCCATGTGCGGCCGGGTCGTGAACGCATTGGGCCAGCCGGTGGACGGCAAGGGGCCCATCGTCACTGACAAATTTCGTCCGCTGGAGGGGCGCGCGCCGGGGGTGACCTTCCGCCAGCCGGTGAACCAGCCGGTGCAGACCGGGCTCAAAGCCATCGACTCGATGATACCCATCGGACGGGGCCAGCGGGAGCTTATCATCGGCGACCGGCAAACCGGCAAGACCGCTTTGGCCATCGACACCATCATCAACCAAAAAGGGAAGGATTTGTTCTGCATCTACGTCGCCATCAGCCAGAAATCCTCCACCGTGGCGCAGGTAGTCAAGACCCTGGCCAACAACGAGGCCTTGGAGTATACCACGGTAGTGGTTGCCACCGCCACCGACCCGGCCCCCCTGCAGTACATCGCCCCCTATGCCGGGTGCGCCATCGGCGAGGAATACCGCGACACCGGCCGGGATGCTTTGGTCATCTACGACGATTTGTCCAAGCATGCCCAGGCCTACCGGCAGCTTTCACTCCTCCTCCGCCGGCCGCCGGGACGGGAGGCGTATCCGGGAGACGTTTTCTATCTTCATTCCCGGCTTCTGGAGCGGGCCGCCAAGCTTTCGGACGAGAAGGGGGGAGGGTCGTTGACCGCCCTACCGGTCATCGAAACGCAGGCGGGGGATGTTTCGGCCTACATTCCCACCAACGTGATTTCCATCACCGACGGGCAGATATTTTTGGAGTCGGATTTGTTCTACGCCGGCATCCGCCCTGCCATCAACGTCGGCATTTCGGTTTCACGCGTGGGCGGCAAAGCTCAAACCAAAGCGATGCGGAAAGTTGCTGGCCGTCTGCGCTTAGATTTGGCCCAGTACCGGGGGATGGCGGCCTTTGCCCAGTTCGGCTCCGACTTGGACGAGGCCACGCGCGCCCAGCTTACCCGGGGCGAGCGGACGGTGGAGGTTTTGAAACAGGGGCAGTACGAGCCGTTTCCTTTGGAACGGCAGGTGATGATTATTTTCGTGGCCACCCGTGGATACTTGGATGATTTGCCAATGGAGACGGCCCGTCGGTTCGAGCAGGAGTTCTATCCCTTTATGGAAAAGGAATATCCGGACGTGGTGCACACCATTGCCAAGACCAAGGATTTGGACAAGGCGACGGAGGCGAAGTTGGACGAAGCGGCGAAGAAGTTCCATGACCGATTCAAGGCGGGATTGAAGTAAGGTTATTTGCGGGGAGTGATTGACCCCACCCCTGCCCCTCCCCTCCCTCGACTACGCTCGGGACAAGTCAAGGGGAGGGAAAAAGTAGAGAGTCGTTTGCGGGTTACGGTCGCCGTCGGCGACCTAAACCAGCCCGCACTACGACGGTAGGAACAACAGGAAAGAATAGACAAATCATAAAACGATGCAGTCGATACGGGACATTAGAAGGCGGATTCGTTCGGTCTCCTCCACCCAGCAGATAACCAAGGCGATGGAGATGGTGGCGGCCGCCAAGCTGCGGCGGGCGCAAGGGAGGCTGGCGCAGGCCCGGCCCTATGCCGAAAAGGCGGAGGAGATTTTGAAAAACCTTGCCGGCGCGGCGGCGGAGGCGGCCCATCCCCTGCTGGAAGTCCGGCCGGTCAAAAAGAGCTTGCTGGTGGCCATCGCCTCCGACCGCGGGCTGGCGGGGTCGTACAACGCGAACGTCATCCGGCGAGCGGAAGTGTTTTTGCGAGATTACAACCCGGACAACTGCGGACTGGTCATCGTCGGAAAAAAGGCGTTTGATTTTTACAAGAAACGGAAATGGCCCGTCCGGAAGGTTTTTGCCGATTTCGGCGGGAATTTGCATTTGGCCAAGGCCAAAACGCTGGCCACCGAACTGATGAGAGCGTACGAGAACAAAGAGGTGGACCAGATTGTTCTTTTGTACACCCGGTTTTTGTCCACCAGCACCTACCGGGTGCATCTGGCGCCGTTTCTGCCGCTCGTACCGGAGAAAAAGGAGGAGGTCTCCGGGGATTACATCTTTGAGCCGTCGCCGGCGGAGATTTTTGAGCAGCTGGTGCCGCGCTTCTGCCTGACCCGCGTGGTGTTGGCCTTGGCGGAGTCGTTTGCCTCCGAGCACGGCTCGCGGATGATTTCAATGGGCGCGGCTACGCGGAACGCCGGGGAGATGATTGACCATCTCACCCTGGTGCGCAACAAGGCGCGGCAGGCCGGGATTACCAAGGAGATTCTGGAGGTGGTGGGGGGGGCGGAGGCGTTACAATAGAATGTCTAATGGTTCTGGAGCGGAGGCGTTGTAGTGATTGTTGTAATTGTCATGCCGAACGAAACGAGGCATCTGAGGGTGTTGTCGAGCGTTCGCTATGAACTTGTCACCCATTGCCACACAAGGACTTTGGTAATACCGTCTTACGCCACTCTTCTGAAAGAATTTCTCCACGCTCGCAGGAAGCGTCGACTCTAAGCGGCAAGCAAATTTGAGCAGCAGTCATTGACTTATCGATAACTTTCCCGTTCCTTACCCTTGCGCATACTTTGAAGAAAGGGGAATGGATGACAGCCCCAACCAGTTCTCATTTAAAGTTTTAGCAAGGATAAATATGGCCAATGTCTTGGTGGTCGATACGGATGTTTCCGAAAGAAAAATGGTTTCGGATATTCTCGCCGCCGAGGGGCACTCGGTGTTTCAGGCCGGCTCGGCCGACCAGGCCATCCAGCAGGTAGAGGAATACCAGCCCGACGTGGTTTTGACCGATTTGAAAATGCCGGAAAAAGAAGGGCTGGCCCTGGTGGAAAAACTGGCCGCCCGGCCGGAACCCTCCGAGGTGATCGTGCTGACCGCTTTCGGCTCCATCGAAACGGCAGTCAAGGCGATGCGTCGGGGGGCCTATGACTATTTAAACAAACCGGTGGAAAAAGACGAGCTTTTGCTGGTGGTGGAACGGGCGGCGGAAAAAAGGGCCTTGCGGCAGGAGAGCCGGCTCTTGAAACAGGAACTGGCCAGAAAATCGGCCGCCGGGCTGGTGGCCCAATCGGAGGCGATGCGCAAGATTCTGGAACTGGTGGCCAAAGTGGCGGCCAGCGACGCCACCGTTCTGATTCTGGGGGAATCCGGGACCGGCAAGGAAGTGGTCGCCCGGATGATTCACCAGCAAAGCTTGCGGGGAGCCCGGCTTATGCAGGCCATCAACTGCGCCGCTTTTCCGGAAACCTTATTGGAGTCGGAACTTTTTGGTTATGAGAAGGGCACTTTCACCGGTGCCCAGAGCCGGAAGATAGGAATAATCGAAGCCGTTTCCGGCAGCACCCTTTTTTTGGACGAAGTGGCGGATATGTCCCTGGGAACCCAGGCCAAGTTGTTGCGGGTGTTGCAGGAAAAAGAAATCCGGCGATTGGGCGGTGTTACCAACATTCCGGTTGACATCCGCCTGATAGCGGCCACCAATAAGAATTTAGAAGAGGCGATGAGTGCGGGCGCTTTCCGGCAGGATTTGTTTTACCGCTTGAGCGTGATTCCAATAAAAATCCCCCCGCTGCGGGAACGCAGGGAAGATATTCCGGCCCTGTTGCGGCATTTCATAACCCAATCAGGCCGGCCCAAGATTTTGGAACCCCGGGCGCTTGCGGTGCTGACCGAATACGATTGGCCGGGGAACGTGCGGGAACTGCAGTCGATGATAGAACGGATGGCCGTCTTGTCCGGCGGCGACAGAATCCGGGTGGAAGACCTCCCTTTGGATTTGACCGAAAGAAAAAAAACGCCGGGAGCTATTGTCTGGGAACTTCCGGAGGAAGGCATTAATCTTGAAAAATGGGAAAAAGATCTTCTATCACAGGCTCTGGAAAAATCGGGTGGAGTGATGGCCGCGGCCGCCCGGCTTTTGGGCATCTCCTCCCGGACTTTTCAGTATAGGGCCAATAAGTTCGGCTTAAAAGGCCGTTAGACGACCGGCGGAGATTTTTCCGGCCGTTCCAAACCCGGTCATTTCAGAATTTCTACTTAGAGACGTTTTGGTGCAGTTGATGCCACCATTTGAGTCCAAACCCTTTTTTTAAATGCCGCCGACAAAACCTGCGGCTTTTTTATTTCAACGTAACCGCTGGTAGGTAAGGAGTTGCATTTAAATTTCGACGGAACCGTTTTACGGCACGCCGCTTGCCCCCCTTTATGGTTGTGGTTGGATAAAAACCCCCAACCCAGGATAGGAGATTCAAATGACGGAAACAAAAGATTCCAAAGGTTTGGAAACCCCCGTAGTGAAGCGGGAAACGTTCGCCAGCTTGAATGACATCAAAGAGCCGGGCATTTACGTGGACACGCGGTCGCCCCGTTTCTTCCGGGCAAGCGCGGAAGGTACAACGGTCGCCGGCACCAGCCCCAAGATTCGGGTCAACGAGGATGGGCTTGCTATGGGAGCCAGCATCACCAATAACGGTTCGGACTTCACGGTAGCCAAGGTTTCGACCGATCCGATGTTGGCGAAATCACAGGTACAGCAACTCTGCAAGGATTTAAGCCTTCCCCTTCCAGTATAATCTGGAAAGGCGCAGTTGTAGTGATAAGATTTGAACGGAAACGCAAAACCCTAACAAGATGAAGATTTAAGGAGATTCAAATGAGAGAGACCAAATCTACACAGCACTTGAACAACCCGATGGACAAACGAGTGACGTTCGTCAGCTGGAACGACATCAGCGAGCCAGGCGTGTACGTGGACACTCAATACCCGCGTTTTTTCCGGGTCACGGAAGAGGGAATCACCCCCGGAGCCAGTCCCAATATTCACGGGTCGGAATTTACGGTGGCCAGGATTTCCTCTGACCCGCTGCTGTTGAAGGCGCGCGTGCAGCAAATCTGCGCCGACAGCAACCTTCCCGTTCCAGAATAAGCTATTACCAAAGGGAGGCGCTTGGAAACCCCGCCGCAAGGCGGGGTTTTTTTTACATTTCATTACGGATGATGCTTTGGACGTTGGGGACCATTTTGAGCCTCCCCTTATCGTCTCTTACCGAAGATTACGTAAAGAATAATGATTCCAACCAGAATTGCGGCTCCCGTTTGGCTATAAGTTCCCTTTTTCGTCAGGATGGTCATCATACTCAGTATGTAGAAGAGGAAAACGGCCGTCCAGAATGCACATCCCCAAAGCTTTTCGGGGACGTTAAATTTTGTCATATCGCAATATAGTTCCCAAGTATCCAGCCAGCCTTTTAAATTTCTTTCCAATCCAACAAGCGATTGTCGCCCTTTGACTTTAATCGCGAAGTGCGCTCCATCCCTCGACCCAGATTCCTCGCTACCCCTCGACAACGCTCTCTCGGATTAACAAAACAAGTTTGTTTTATTTGAAGTAAGTCATTTACAGATAAGCGAGACTGTTTTATATTGATTGAAATTTTTGAATTGGAGGAGAAGGCAATGGCAGATGTGGTTGAAAAGACAATGGTGAAAGCGGAGAAAAAGGAAGGCAAGAAGTCGGGCGCGATGGGGAAGGTGGTGCAGGTCATCGGCCCGACGGTGGATTTGGAATTTCCCTCCGACCAGTTGCCCAACATTTTGAACGCCATCAAAATTGAAGACCCCTCGCGGGGGATTGACTTGACCGTGGAAGTGGCCTTGCACGTTGGCGACAATCTGGTGCGCTGCGTGGCCCTGGCCTCCACCGACGGGCTGGTGCGGGGGATGACCGCCTACGACACGGGGGGGCCGATTTCCGTTCCGGTAGGGGATGTTACCTTGGGCCGGCTTTTCAACCTCCTGGGCGACCCGCTGGACGACCTTGGCCCGATTCCGGATTCCGCCAAGCGCTACCCCATTCACCGTTCCGCGCCGCCCCTTTCCGAACAGGAAACCAAAGCGACGATGTTCGAGACCGGCATCAAGGTCGTCGATTTGTTAGAACCGTACGCCAAAGGAGGGAAAGTCGGGCTTTTCGGCGGCGCCGGCGTCGGCAAAACCGTAATCATTCAGGAGCTCATCCGCAACATCGCCACCCAGCACGGCGGCTGTTCGGTTTTTTCCGGCGTGGGGGAACGCACCCGCGAGGGGAACGATTTGTGGCTGGAGATGAAGGAGTCGGGTGTTCTAAAAAAAACCGCCCTGGTTTTCGGGCAGATGAACGAGCCGCCCGGGGCGCGCCTGCGGGTCGGCCTCACCGGCCTGACGATGGCGGAGTATTTCCGGGATGAAGCGGGCCAGGACGTTCTGCTTTTCATCGACAACATTTTCCGCTTCGTGCAGGCGGGTTCGGAGGTTTCGGCCCTTCTCGGTCGTATGCCCTCCGCCGTAGGGTATCAACCGACTTTAGGAACGGAGATGGGGGCCTTGCAGGAGCGCATCACCTCCACCAAGACCGGCTCGATTACCTCCGTGCAGGCGATTTACGTTCCGGCGGATGATTTGACCGACCCGGCGCCGGCGACCACTTTTTCCCATTTGGATGCCACCACCGTGCTTTCGCGCCAGATTGCGGAGTTGGGATTGTATCCCGCGGTGGACCCACTGGCTTCCACTTCGCGGATTTTAGACCCGAACGTCATCGGCCTTACGCATTATAATGTGGCCCGGCAGGTGCAGAAGATTTTGCAGCGCTACAAGGACCTGCAGGATATCATCGCCATTCTGGGGATGGATGAGCTTTCGGAGGAGGATAAAATCACGGTGGTGCGGGCGCGCAAAATCCAGCGCTTCCTGTCGCAACCCTTCTTCGTGGCGGAGACCTTCACCGGCCAGCCGGGGAAATACGTTAAAGTAGAAGACACGGTTCGCGGTTTCCAGATGATTGTGGAGGGGAAATTGGACGAGATTCCGGAGCAGGCGTTCTATATGGTCGGCCCCATCGAGGAAGTTTACGAGAAGGCGGAGAAGTTAAAAGTGGGGGCGGTATAAGAAAACACCTCACCCTTGTTTTCCCTCTCCATAGAATGGAGAGGGAACGGGTGCATAGCAATGCGCCCCTACAGAAAAACAGGGATTAGTGATTAGGGATTAAAGAACGATGTACCAACTTTCAATTGTAACGCCGGATAGGGTCTTTTATGAAGGGGAGGTCGTTTCGCTTGTCGCTCCCGGAACGGCCGGATACCTTGGGGTTCTGACCGGGCATGCGCCGCTTTTGACCCCCCTCGCGGTCGGCAAGCTTACCTTTCGGGATGCTTCAGGGAAAACTTTTTTAGCGGCCCTTTCGGGCGGTTTTTTGGAGGTTTCCAAAAAAGGGGCCATCGTTCTGGCCGATTCGATTGAGTTTCCGGACGAAATCGACCGGGCGCGGGCCGAGAAGGCGGCGGAAAAAGCGCGGCAGCGGCTGGCCAAAAAGGAAGGCATCGACATTCCCCGGGCGGCGGCTTCCTTGGCGCGTGCGGAAAACCGGCTGGCGGTGGTTGAAGAAGCGATGCGAAGCGCCAGCGCGGCGGCGTAACCTCACCCCTTTCCCCTCTCCATATAATGGAGAGGGGAAAGAAGGTGATAGTCGGAAAATTACATAAGGAGGTAGAATGAAGGCGATTCTTTTGACAATCCTGGCGGCGGCGGTTTTTGCCGGCTGCAAAAAAGAGGGACAACAAACCGAAAAGAATTTGGAGGCGACCGCCGAAGTGCAAACCCCCGGTTCCACACCCGCGCCCGATTCCGCTTTGCCTGCGGATGCGACTCCCTCGACTTCGCTCGGGACAAGCAATCCCCAGGTCATTTTGGAGACCGATTCCGGCACCATCGTTTTGGAACTTTTTCCCAAGGAGGCGCCGATTACGGTCGAAAATTTTTTGAAACTGGTCAATCAAAAATTCTATGACGGCCTTATTTTCCACCGGGTCATACCCGGCTTTATGATTCAAGGGGGGGACCCGAAGGGGAACGGCAGCGGCGGGCCGGGCTGGACCATCAAAGGGGAATTCGGGCCGCGCAAGCACATTTTGGGCGCGCTCTCGATGGCCCGGACGGCGGACCCCAACTCGGCCGGGAGCCAGTTTTTCATCTGCGTGGCGGCGGCGCCCCATTTGGACGGGCAGTATGCCGCCTTCGGACAGGCGATTTCCGGGGCGGAAGTGGCCGTGAAGGTTGCTTCCGTGCCGCGGGATGCGAACGACCGCCCGCTTTCGCCTGTTCGCATCAAACGGGCGTATCAAAAGAAGTGAGAAAAGTTGTAGTTCTGGGGGCGACCGGCTCCATCGGGTGCCAAACCCTGGAGGTGGCGGCCCGCTTTCCGGACAAAATCCGGGTCGTGGGGCTTTCGGCCGGAAGCAACATCAGCTTGGTGGCGGAACAGACCAGACAATTCGGCGTCAGAAATGTCGTCTTAAAAGACGAGAAAACGGCGGAGGAGTTCCGCCGTTTTGGTTTTTTGGATGTTGAGGTATTGTTGGGCATCGACGGCCTGTGCCGGCTGGCTTCCCTTTCGGAAGCGGATACGGTGGTCAACGGACTGGTCGGTTCTTTGGGGCTGCGGCCTTCCCTTGCAGCTTTGGAAGCGGGAAAGCGGCTCTGCCTGGCAAACAAGGAAGCTTTGGTAATGGGGGGACAGTTGGTTCTGGCCGCCAAGAAACGAGGAAAAGGGGAGTTGGTGCCGATTGATTCCGAGCATTCGGCTCTCTTTCAATGCCTGCTTGCGGGAGGGAGTCGGGGAGTGCGGCGGGTTTTTTTGACCGCCTCTGGAGGACCTTTCTTGAACTGGCCGAAGGACGAGATGCTTTCCGCGAAGCCGTCCGATGCGCTTAAGCATCCCACTTGGACAATGGGGAAAAAAATCACCATCGATTCAGCCACGCTGTTCAACAAGGCCCTGGAAGTCATCGAGGCCCACTTTCTTTTTGGGCTGACTCCGGAGCAGATTGAAGTGGTCGTTCATCCGCAATCCATCGTCCATTCGCTGGTCGAATTTGCCGACGGCTCCACCATGGCGCAACTGGGGCCGCCGGATATGCGCATTCCGATACAGTACGCGTTGTCCTATCCCGAGCGGTGGGAAAGCCCTTATGGGACTTTCGGACCGATGAGTTTCGGCAATTTGAATTTTCTGCCCCTGGACAATGAGAAATTTCCCTCGGTTAAAATGGCCTACCGTGCCCTTCAGATGGGGGGGACGGCCCCGGCGGTTCTGGCGGCGGCGGATGAGTGCGCCGTGGGACTGTATCTGGAGGAAAAAATAAGTTTCGGGGAGATTTTCGAGTTAGTCGGAGAGGCCTTGGAAGCTCACCAGCCGATTGAGTCCCCCACAGTAGAAGATATTGAGGGAACCGAGCGGTGGGCGCGGGCGTTTATTACCGATAGAGTTAAAGTGAGCGTATGACCACCCTTTTGGCGACTGTTTTTGTTCTGGGAATTTTGGTTTTCGTGCACGAGTTGGGGCATTTTTTAGCCGCCAAGCGCGCGGGCGTGCGGGTGGAGCGGTTTTCGCTCGGCTTTCCGCCCAAGCTGTTCGGCAAAAAAATCGGTGAAACGGAGTATATGATTTCATGGCTGCCTCTGGGGGGGTACGTCAAGCTGGCCGGGGAGTCGCTGGAGGAAGAGGAAAGCAACCAGCCCTACAGCCTTTCGGCCAAGCCGGCCTGGGTACGCGCCATCATCTTTGCCGCCGGGCCTTTTATGAACTTCGTTTTGGCGTTCGTTTTATTGTGGGGGATTTTCTTCGTCAGCGGGGACGTGGAAGTGGACAAAAGCAAAATCGTCATCGGCAGCGTGCAGCCCGGCAGCCCGGCGGAAAAAGCGGGATTGAAACCGGGGGACGTCATCCTCTCCTTAAACGGGGGACGGCTCGGCCGGTTCGATTCACTGGCGGAAAAAATTTATTCGATGCCCGGACAGCCGGTGGAGCTGGCGTGGGTTTCCGGGAACGACACGCTCCGCAAGACGTTGGTCACGATGAAAGAGAAAAGCTACAACGAAAAGGGGGAGGCGATTTTCATCGGGCGAATCGGCATCCAGCAGGCCTTTTCCCGTAAGCCGGTCGGATTTCTGACCGCCGGGGAGCGGGCAGGCTTGACCACCTTCGCTTTCACCGGGCAGGTGGCGCGCTTCGTCAAAGGGCTTTTCACGCGGGAGTTCTCGCTCAAATCGGTGGGGGGGCCGGTCTTCATTTCCAAAATCGCCGGGCAGGAGGCCAGCCGGGGTTTTTCGCAGCTTTTGTTTTTCACCGCTTTGCTGTCGGTCAACCTGGCGCTTTTGAACCTGCTTCCCATCCCGGCCTTGGACGGAGGACATCTTCTGTTTCTGGCCATCGAGGGGGTAATCCGACGGCCGATTTCGGTCAAGGCCCGGGCCGTGGTTACGCAGGCCGGCTTCGGGCTTTTACTTTTGCTGATTGTTTTCGTAACTTACAACGATATTATGCGGCTTTTTCAATGAAGCTTTAAGCCGAAGTTCACGTATATTATTAAATGGAGCAGCCAAGGAGCGTTATGGACAAAACATACGAGGGAAAAAAAGCAACTCCCCAGCCGGGCGGTTTTTGGTACGGGGTATGGGACTGGATAAAATCTCTGGCCATCGCCATCGTTTTGGCCCTGGTCATCAAGACCACCTTGGTCGAGGCATACAAAATTCCTTCCGGTTCGATGGAGAACACGCTTTTGGTGGGGGATTTTCTTTTGGCCAACAAGTTCCTCTACGGGGCCAAGCTGCCCATCCTCCCCTACCACCTGCCGGCTTTGCGGGAGCCCCAGGCAGGGGACGTCATCATCTTCAAATATCCGGGGGACGGAAAGACCAACTACATCAAGCGCCTGATTGCCACACCCGGGCAGACGGTGGAGATTGTCAACAAGCAGGTATTCGTGGAGGGGAAGGAATTTCCCCTTCCGCAGGGGGGGAAGACCGACCCGGGGCCGATTTTGCCGCACTTTCCGGGCGCGTCTCACGCTCCCTTTACCTTTAACCAGTTCGACGGCAGCACGGCTTACAACCGGGACAACTTCGGGCCGTACCGGGTGCCCGAAGGGGGACTTTTCGTTATGGGGGACAACCGGGACAACAGCTTCGATTCCCGGTTCTGGGGGCCGGTGCCACGGGAACTGGTGATGGGGAAAGCCCTGGTCATCCACTGGTCGTGGGAGCGCTCGGACGGAGACCCGCAAATCGATTTTGCCCGGCCTTGGACGGTGGGGACGGTTCTGGCGTACGATTTGTTCCATTTGCCCTCGCGGGTGCGCTGGGGGCGGCTGGCGAATCTTATCAACTAAAGCCTGACAAGTTCCGGCACAGCGATAATTTTACTTAAAAAGGCCTGCGGTTGGGAAAATCGATACTTAGAAATCTGACGGCGTTCGGATTTGTTTTCTTTCTTTCATCGGCCGCCCACAGCTTGCCGCGGGCTTTTGTTATATTCGACTCCACCCGCACGGCCGGGAACAGCATCGTCGAAATCGTCGCCGACTCGCAAGGAGTGTGGCTGGCCACCGAGCGGGGAATTTCCTACACCACCGATAATGGCGTCACCTGGCGGAATTTCGACGCCACCAACACCGGCCAATTACGTTCCGACGAAGTTTCGGCTTTGGGCGTGCGCAGCAATATCCTCTGGGCGGCCACCTCTTTCACCCGAGTCACAGGGAGTCAGAGCGAGGGTTTTCTGGCGGTGCCGTATGGGACTGGTTTTGCCGTCACCAGTAATCGCGGCGTAAGCTGGGACATTACTTCCCCCACCAAAACTCCCTTTCAGGTTTTCGGGCCGGGAATGCTGGCCTATGACCTCGCCTTTTCCGATTCGGCCGTATGGGCGGCCTGTTTTTTTGGTGGCCTGATTCGCACTACGGACGGAGGTGCCAACTGGCGGAATGCTTATCCAGACTCGCTGGCGAAACTTGATTTTGAGACCCAGAGCTTCATCAACCGGAACAACCGCTTTTTTTCGGTGGCTACCGACAAACGTCCCGACGACACCATCGTGGTCTGGGCCGGCTCGGCGGCGGGACTGAACAAGTTCATTTACCTGCCAAAAAGGTTGGAGTTGGCCGACAACCGGATTTTCGCCCTTGCCTCCATCGGGGATACCGTTTGGATAGGTACGGCGGATGGGCTATCCTACACGCCGGATACGGGAAGAAGTTTTGTAACCGTTGAGAATGTCGGCTCCGGGGCGGTTTCGGCCATTTATGCGGACAGTTTTCAAATTTTAGCCGCTTTTACCGGGAGCGACAGCCTGCGGAACGGAGCCGGGCTTTTTCGCTCGACCGATAGAGGGGCAAGCTGGTCACCCTTCACGTTGACACCGTATGCCGACGGGGTTGGGCGGGTCGTTCGGGAAATTATCCAAACCGACAGCGGGTTTTATGCCGCCGCAGATGCGGGGGGGCTTTTGTTCAGCAGGGATGGGAACAGTCCTTGGATAAATCTTTTTCCGGATTCGGAACTGACGCAAAAAAAGCGGCAATTTCTATCGCTGGCTCCGTTTAACCCGTCCCCCGATTCGCTAATTTTATTGGGTGGGACACGCTTCGGGTTGGCGACCATGATTTTCACCACCCAACCGGACAGCATCGATTCGATACGCTACACGCTGGAGGACACGAACACTTTCGCCGGGAACCGGATTGAAAAGGTGGCCGTGGACCGGTTCAAAGATACCTTGCTCACCTTCTGGGTCGTTGCCCATCCGGATGCTTTTCCGGAAAGTTATTCGGTCAACCGCTCGCTGGACACGGGAAGAACCTGGGTCAGTCGCATCGCATCCATTCCGGCCTATACGATTGCGTTTCAGGATTCGGCTTTGTGGCTGGGGATGTTTGATTCCCTGCTTTTTTCCGGCGACAACGGGCAGACGTTCAAGTCCGTTTTAGTTCGGGATACGGTTACCAAACTTTCTTTGGTGCGCCGGTCGGTCCCGGCTTTGTTGACCGGTTCCAATTCAGTCTGGGCCGGGACCACCAACGGGGCGGCCTTTAGCACCTCCGATTCCGGGCAGAATTGGGGGGTTTTTCGTACCGAAAATGAGGAAGCGCACAAAGTTCAACGCTTTTTTTTCAGCTTGACCAACCCGACCGTGCCGGGGAATTTCGTGGTGGCTTTGGGCGTGCAGAAAGGCAGTGCTGACACGGCCATCTGGGTCGGGGCTCACACCACTGACCTTGCCGGAGAGCGGAACGGGGTGGCCTGGAGTCTGGATGACGGAGCGACCTGGGACACCACGTTTCTGGATACGCAGGCCTGGAACTTCGCTTTTTGGGGGGACACGGTCTGGGTGGCAAGTTCATCCGGGCTTTTCCGCAGCCCGGATATGGGGCAAAACTGGGACACGATTTCCATCGTCGGTACGGATGCTTATTCGCAAGCGCCAACCTCCTTTTCCGAATTGGTGGAGATTTTGTCGGTTCGGCAGACGGGACCCGGTACAGTCTGGGTCGGCAGCACGGACGGGGCGGCGGTTTCTTTCAATAACGGCCAGGATTGGAAGATTTTCCGGCGGTTTCTTTCGACGGGCACGGGGCCCGGCAGCGCCAATGCCGACATCTACGCCGCGCCGGTGCCGTTTTCCCCCAACCGGGGATTGGGGGTTTGCCGTTTTCATTATCGCCCCCCCCAGAACTCAAACGTCACCATAGAAATTTTCGATTTCGCGATGCGGCGGGTCAAAACCGTCATTGCCGATGCTCCCCGTCAGGGAGGCTTGCAGTACGACACGGACGAATGGGACGGGAAAAACGAAAAGGGCGACTACGTGGCCAACGGCACCTACTTTTTCCGCATCGATTTCGGCACTGAAAAAAAATGGGGGAAGCTGGTAGTGCTGAAATGAAGCGAGTTTTTTGGGTCCCGTTTTTCCTTCCGATGTTGCCGGCCTTGGCTTTCGCGCAAGATGGCGGGTACGCGGGGGCGGAACTGCGGGTGGGTCTGGGGGCCCGGGCGGTGGCTTTGGGGGAGGCGTTTACCGCGACGGCGGACGACGGCTCGGCCCCCTTTTTCAACCCGGCCGGGGCGGCCTGGATTGAAAAAAGAATGTTTTCCGCCAGCTACCGGGTTTTAGAATTCGACCGGCGGCACGGATATCTGTCGCTCATTTTGCCAGTGCAAAAGGAGGCGGGAGTCGGGTTTTATTGGGTTCATTCCTCCGTCGGCGACATCGTCGAGCGGGACGACATCGGCCAGCCGACCGGTGAGTTGAATGACCACCAGAATTTGTTCGGCTTCAACTTCGCCCGGCGCTTCACGAAAACGTTTTCTGTGGGAGCCAACATCAAATACCTGCAGAAAGTGGTGGCGGACGTTTCCGCCTTTTCCCTGGCGTTTGATTTGGGGACGCAGTACCGCTTCAAAAATCTGCGGTTGGGGAATACGACCCTACCGCTGGAGGGGTTAAAGATGGGGGCTTCGGCCGAGAATATTTTCGCCCGGCTCTCGTTCGAATCGGGCGAGTACTACGGACAATTCGGGGGTTTGGGAAGCTCGACCACCGACACGGTGCCGATAAATTTCAGGCTGGGGGCCTCCTACCTTTTCCGAGAACGGGTTCTGGTCGCTCTGGACGTGGAGAAAAACCTGAAACAGAAGGCGTTTTTCCACGCGGGGGGGGAGTACCGCTACCGCAACATTTTGGCTTTGCGGGCGGGAGTGAGCCACGGGCAGCTTTCGTTCGGCGCCGGAGTGCGCCAGCCTTTGAGTCCAAAACAGGCGGTGCGGCTGGATTACGCCTTCAAAGCCTCCCCCATTTCGGAGCGGGGGGACCATCTTTTCAGTTTGCAATTTGAATTTTGATGCTTAACTTATGGAAGATGAAACGGGTTTTCTTTTTCTGTTTCTTTTACATCAGCAGCGCAAGCTTGACCAAGGCCGCCTCACCGGTGGCCTTTACTTTTTTGACCGTTTCCCCTTCCGCCCGGGGAGCGGCTTTGGGCGAGGCGATGACCGCCGTCGGCGGCGACGTAACCTCCGCTTTTTGGAATCCGGCGTTGCTTCTGGACACCAAAGGGAGCACCTTTTCGGCGCAGGAGAATTTTTTCCTTCAGGGAAGCGACCATACCTTTCTTTCGTTCGGCATCCGGCCGGAAAAATGGGGCGCCGGGATTTCCCTGAACTTCCGCCACATCGGCGATTTGGAGTCGCGGCAGGGTCCCACCTCGCAGCCGTTGGGGACCTTTTCGGAAAACGAAGCGGCTTTGGGGGCCGGCTTTGCCTATGCGGTAACCCCTTCCCTTGCGGCCGGAGTCTCCGGCAAGATTTTGTACCAGAAGCTGGAGGCGTACGACAATTTCGGAACGGCGGCGGATTTCGGCCTCACCTACCGCCTGACCAGCAGGCTTAATTTAGGGGCCTCCGTTTTGAACGCCGGGCCGGATTTTACGTTGGATAAGGAAGGGAGCCGTCTGCCGACAGCGTTTCGTGCCGGGGCTTCCTTTTTGTGGAGGGATTTTCTGTTTGCCTCCGACGTCGTTTTTCCGCGCGGCGACCACGCCAAAACCGGCTGGGGGGTGGAGCGAACATTTCGCAATCTTTCTTTGCGGGGCGGGTATCAAACCGGCTATGAAGAGAAAAATTTTTCCTTCGGGCTGGGGGTCAGCCACCGGAATTTCCGGCTGGATTATGCCTTCGTTCCGTATCAATCCGATTTGGGGAGCGCCCACCGCTTCGGCCTGGTGGCGGAGCTGTAGGATGAAAACACTGGAAGCGGACGTAAAAAAAGCCTTCGACTGGACCCGCTGGGCCAAAAGCGGCCCGGCGGTGGAGTTGGAAATTTCCATCATCCGGGAGATGCTGAAGGTGAGCCTGTTTCCGGGGGTCATCTCCTTCGGCGGGGGGCTGCCGGCCTCCGAGCTTTTTCCGACCGAGGAGCTGGCCCAGGCTTGCTTGGGGGTTTTAAAAGAGCACCCGGCCGATTCCTTGCAGTATTCCCTTTCGATGGGGGTACCGCTTATGCGGGAGTATTTGGCCGCGCGGGTAAGCCGCAACGACCATCCGGTAACCGTGGACAACGTTTTCGTCACCGGCGGCAGCCAGCAGGGGCTGGATTTAATCGGACGGCTCTTTTTGGAAAAAGGGTCTTACGTCATAATGGAAAGCCCGACCTATGTGGGGGCCTTGCAGGCCTTCAACTTTTACGGCGCGAAATATTGCGCCCTGCCGATGGATGAGGAAGGGCTGGTCATCGACCGGCTGGAGGAGAACATCAAAAAATACTCCCCCCGGCTCATCTACGTCGTGCCCAATTTTCAGAACCCTTCCGGACGGACGCTTTCCTACCGGCGGCGGATCGCGTTAGTCGAAATCGCCGCGCGGTACAACGTGCCGGTGGTTGAAGATAATCCGTACGTCGAACTGCGCTATTCCGGGCAAACGCTGCCGTCGCTTGCCTCGATGGCCCCCGACGGGGTGATTCAGTTGGGCACTTTTTCCAAGCTGATTTCACCCGGGCTGCGCATCGGCTGGATTTGCGCCCCGCCGGAGATAAACAAGTTTTTCGAGAAGGTGAAGCAGGCGGTGGATTTGCACACCAATACTTTCTGCCAGTACGTCATCGCCGAGTTTGCCAAAGACGGCGCACTCGACCGGCATATCGAGAAAATCAAGCAAGCGTATGCCCACCGGCGAGACGTGATGCTTTCCGCCCTCCAAGAAAACTTTCCCTCACACATAACCTGGACAAAACCGGAAGGGGGACTTTTCATCTGGGCGACCTTGCCAGAGGGAGTTTCGGCTTTAAAACTTTTGCCGGAAGCGGTCAAGGAAAAAGTGAGCTATATCCCCGGCGGGCCGTTTTTTGCCGAGGGGGGCGGGGAAAACACGATGCGGATGAATTTTTCCAATGCCAGTCCGGAAAACATCGTCGAGGGAATGCGCCGGCTGGGGCGGGTTTTGCACGAGCACGCCAAAATATAAAATGCCGCAGGCCGGAATCGAACCGGCGACACACGGATTTTCAGTCCGTTGCTCTACCAACTGAGCTACCGCGGCA
>JAKEHY010000033.1 GCA_022614805.1 Candidatus Zixiibacteriota bacterium
AAACCTATATTCGCTGTTTAGTCGTGAACTTTAAACTGGAGGGATGGTTTGCACTATAAGCGCCGGGCGGCCTACGAGGCCCGTTCGGAAATCTTCGGCAAGGTGTGCGTCCGGCTGGGGTTGACCCCCAACGTTTTGACCGCGCTTTCCTTCGGTTTTTCGGTTCTGGCCGGAATACTTTTCTGGAAGCAGGAATTTTTGCTCGGAACGGCGGCTTTGCTTTTGAACGCCCTGACCGATATGCTGGACGGCGCCACCGCCCGGGCGGGGAAGATGGGGACGGTTTTTGGCGGGGTTTTGGACCACGTTTCCGACCGGTACGCCGAGTTTTTTGTTTTGATGGGGATTTTGCTTTCCGGCGCGGTGCATCCCGGCTGGGTTCTTTTTGCCCAGTTCGGCATCATCATCGCCAGCTACACCCGCGCGGCGGCCGAATCGATTGGCAAGCTGGAAACCTGCGCGGTGGGGATTGCCGGGCGGCTGGAAAAGTTCATTTTGCTTGTCGCTGGAGCGATACTGCAGAGCTTCATTCCGCAGTATCAGCCGCTACTTTATTCTTTGATTCTGATGGGAATAATATCCTACATCACCTCCATCCAGCGTTTAATCTTCGCCAAAAAGCATTTGGGTGACCGGGGGGAAGAATGATTACCGCCGTCGGCAATCCGGTTTATGATTTAATCGTAACGCCTCACATTTCTACCGATGGGCGGGTGCTCTCCGGTTGCTCCACCAACTTTGCTTTGGTTTTAGCCAAACTGGGTGTTCCGGTAACGCTTATAGGCAGCGCCGGCCCGGATTTTGCGGAAAAATTCGAGGCCGACCTGAAACGCTTCGGCATCCGCTACCAGCTTCTGCCGTCGAAAGAAACCGGCGGCTTTTCCCTCCGTTATTACGGCGACCACGGCGAGCGGGAGCTGTCCCTGCTTGGGGAAGCGGACCCCATCAAAAGCTTCTCGAAGGAGCATCTGAAAGCAGACTGGATTATGTTGGGCCCGATTTTGCAGGAGATTGACGAGAAGCTTTTTAGCTGGATTAAGTCCAATACCAGCGCCAAAATCTTTTTGGACCCGCAGGGGCTTTTGCGCGGGGTGAAGAACGGCAAAATCTATCACGAATCAACGCCACAGGTAAGAAAAATCATTTCGCAGGTGGATGTGGTCAAACCGAACGAACTGGAAACCAAGGTGCTGACCGGCATCGACCCACGTCTCGACCCTTACACCCCGGCGGAGGAAATCAAAAGCTGGGGACCGAAACTTGTCATCATCACGCTGGCTGAACTCGGTTCCGTCATCTATGACGGAAAGGATTTTTATGAAATTCCAGCCTATGAAACCGAAGCGGTGGACGCCACCGGCGCCGGGGATACCTATGCGGGCGGTTTCGTTTCCGCAATGACCCGGGGATATGGCTTGGAAAAAGCCGGGCTTTTTGCCTCTTCGGTCGCCTCCATTATGGTGGAAAACACTGGGCCGGATTTTGAATTGAGCTGGGAAGAGGCCTTGCGCCGGACGGCGGTTTTGGATAAACTTAAGCGCCAATCGTTCCAGTTGTTGAAAAAGTAGTACTCGAAACTGGATTAAGGAGAAGAAAATGTCGGACAAAGTCAGAGTGGCCATAATCGGAGTCGGCAACTGCGCCTCCTCGCTGGTGCAGGGAGTGCACTACTACAAAAATGCCCGGGAAAAGGATTTCATCCCCGGCATTATGCACGTCAATCTGGGCGGCTATCATATCCGGGATGTCGAATTCTCGGCCGCCTTTGACATCGACAAGAACAAAGTCGGCAAGGACTTGAGCGAGGCGATTTACACCAGGCCGAACAACACCTTCAAGTTCACCGACGTTCCCAAAACCGGCATCAAAGTTCAGCGCGGAATGACCCATGACGGGCTGGGGTACTACCTGTCCAAAATTATCGAAAAAGCCCCCGGCCCCACCGCCGATATCGTCAAGATTTTGAAGGACACCGGCACCGACGTGGTGGTGAACTACCTGCCGGTCGGCAGCGAAGAGGCCACCAAGTGGTACGTGGAGCAGGTCTTGGAAGCTGGCTGCGGCTTTGTGAACTGCATCCCGGTCTTCATTGCCCGCGAGAAGTACTGGCAAAAACGGTTCGAAGACCGCGGTTTGCCGATCATCGGGGATGACATCAAATCCCAGGTCGGCTCCACCATCGTGCACCGGGTCTTGACCCATCTCTTCCGGGTGCGCGGGGTGAAAATGGAAAGGACCTACCAGTTGAACGTCGGCGGCAACACCGACTTTTTGAATATGCTGGAGCGGAGCCGCTTGGAATCCAAAAAAATCTCCAAAACCAACGCCGTCACCAGCCAGTTGGACTACGACATCGGCGAGGAGAACGTGCACATCGGCCCGTCCGACTACGTCGCTTGGCTCACCGACCGGAAATGGGCCTACATCCGGATGGAAGGAAAAACCTTCGGCGATGTCCCTCTAAACCTGGAACTCAAAATGGAGGTCTGGGATTCCCCCAACTCCGCCGGGGTGGTGATTGACGCCGTGCGCTGCTGCAAGCTGGCCTTGGACCACGGCCTGTCCGGCGCCGTCGTCGGACCTTCCTCCTACTTCAAGAAATCCCCCCCCATCCAGTACACGGACGAAGAGGCCCGCCGGCTGACCGAGGAGTTTATCGCCAAATACGGCAAAAAGAAGCCCAAGCCGCAGACTTTGAAGCTCGCCAAAGGGAAACTCCGGGTGAGTTCGGAGAAATAGGCGCTTTCCAAAATGGCCAAAAAGAAAACCCCCCGCCTTGTGCGGGGGGTTTTTGTCACCTTTGAAGGGATTGACGGGTCAGGCAAAACCACCCAAGCCAGGTTACTCTACGAATCTCTGAAAAGGGAAGGCTGGCCGGTAATTCTTTTACGCGAGCCGGGGGGAACCCGCGTGGCCGAAAAACTGCGCCGGATTCTGCTTCAGGAAGAAACGGAGCCGGTTGCTCCCAGAGCCGAAATCCTGCTGTACGTCGCCAGCCGGGCGCAATTGATCGAGCAAAAAATCAAACCGGCCCTCAAAGCCAAAAAACTGGTCATCTGCGATCGCTACATCGATTCCACCACCGCCTATCAGGCTTACGGCCGCGGTTTTGATCCCCTCTGGGTGGAAAGGCTGAACCGCTGGGGAAGCTCGGAAGTTTTGCCTGACCTGACCTTTTTTATCGACGTGCCGGTGCCGGTCGGTTTGGCGCGAAAAAAGGGGAAACACTTAGACCGACTGGAAAGGGAAGGGGAACATTTTGAAAAGAAAGTGTATCGGGGTTACCACCGGTTAGCCAAAAAGCACCGCCGCATCTGTATAATGGATGGGACCCCCACGCCGCTGGAGGTGGCTGAAAAAGTGAAGACCGTTATGGATGCCTATCTCAAAAGAGCCGAAAAATAAGAGGCAAAGGAGCGTATATGAGAAGTCAAAAATTTTACGCCGTTTTGTTTGGAAGTCTTTTGGCGTTGCTTATAGTCTTCAGTCTAGTTCTGGCCGGCAGCGGCGATTTTCTATCCCGCGTGCGGATGATAGACCAAGTAGTGGCCAAGATCTCCGAAAACTACGTCGAAGAGGTCGAAGTCGACACGCTCGTTTCCGCCGGCATTTACGGAATTTTGGAACGGCTGGACCCCTTCTCCGAATTTTTGGAACCGAAGCCATTGGACCAGCTGGTGGAGGATACCCGCGGTCGTTTTGAGGGGATTGGGGTGGAAATTACCATCCAGGCCGACAGCCTGACGGTGGTGACCCCCTTGGAGGGTAGCCCCGCTTCCCGGGCCGGGCTGGTAGCGGGTGACCGGATTGTAACCATAAACGGCCAATCAACGGTTGGGATGTCGACCGAAGAGGCCGCCCGGGTTTTGCGAGGGCCGAAGGGGACCGAAGTCAAAGTGGGGATTATGCGCAGCGGGCTGGTCGAGCCGCTCCCTTTCACCATTACTCGCGGTGTCATTGAAATCAAAGCGGTCCCCTATTACGGAATGGTGGGGGATGGAATCGGTTATGTCCGTTTGTCCCGCTTTTCCGACCAGGCGGGAGAAGAGTTGGCCAAAGCCGTTGCAGAATTGAAAAAGGAAAACTTAAAAGGGCTCATTTTGGATGTTCGCTCCAACCCGGGCGGACTTTTGGAAGAGGCGGTGGAAACCGCCGAACTTTTCCTGCCGCCCAACCAGTTGGTGGTGGAAACCCGCGGCCGCCGCGCCGACCAGAATCAGAAATTCTTCTCCAGCCAGCCCCCGCTTCTGCCGGATGTCCCCTTGGTGGTGGCGGTGGACGAGGGTTCCGCCTCCGCGTCCGAAATCGTGGCCGGGGCCATCCAGGATTGGGACCGGGGCGTAGTGGTGGGAAATTCGACCTTCGGCAAGGGGCTGGTGCAGAGTCTCTTGAGCCTGCCCGAGCGGCGGGCTTTGAAACTCACCACCGCCCGTTACTTCACCCCCAGTGGCCGCTCCATCCAGCGCCCGGAGCGCTCCGGCCGCTTGCCGGCCGATTCGGCCGCCGTGGAGAAGTTCAAAACCAAAAAATCGGGCCGGATAGTGGCCGGCGGAGGGGGAATCACTCCCGACGTGACAACCGAGAAAGCCGAATATACCCCTCTGCAAATAGAGCTTTCCCGCCGCGCCCTAATCTGGGAATTCGGGGTTCACTATGCCGATGACCATCCCGACGTAAAGGAGGATTTCGAGGTAACCGAGCCGGTGGTGGCCGAATTCCGGCGGTTTTTGAGGGAAAAGAAATTTGCCTACCGCTCGGCGGCCGAAGAGGAGTTGAAAAAACTGGATTCGCTGGGGAAAGAAAACCGCTTTTCCGAGGCCACCCAAAAAAAACTTGAAGAACTGAAGGCCGCTCTGGAAGCGGAGAAGGAGCGGGAGTTTCAAGCTTCCCTCAATTTCGTCCGGCGCCAGTTGAAAGAGTCGATTCTGACCAAGGCGTTGGGTGAGAGGGCCAAGTATCCTTTGGTCTGGATGAAAACCCATCCCGAGCTGGTGAAGGCCAAGGAAATTTTGGTTTCAAAAGAGCAGTATAAAAGGCTATTGGCCTCGGCCCGGTAGCCGTGCCGGTGGAGTTGGGCATCTTTGCTTTCGGGGTGGGGGTCGGCATCTTCAGCGCCTATTTGGGGTTGGGAGGTGGGCTTTTGGTCGTTCCCTTTCTCACGCTGGTGTTAAACCTTCCCGCCAAAGTAGCCGTCGGCACCAGTCTCTTAACCGTCATCACCACCTCCACCGGCGCCGCGCAGGAGTATTTGAAGTCCGGCCGGGCCGACGTGCGACTGGGCATCGTCTTGGAGCTTTTCACCACGACGGGCGCCCTGGCGGGAGGATTGGCGGCGGTTCTGCTTTCGGAAAAGAGCGTCTTTGCCGCTTTTGGACTGCTTTTGGTCGTGGTCGCTTTTCAGATGCTGCGGTCAAAGGAAAGGGCCGATTTCAACGAACGTGCTTCCATCGGCGCCTACCGCAACTGGGGTTGGGGAGCGGGGGTATCTTCGCTGGCGGGCGTTCTTTCGGGAGTATTGGGGGTGGGGGGCGGGGTTCTTAAAATCCCGGCAATGAACTTGATAATGAAAGTGCCGCTTGCGGTCGCTTTTGCCACCAGCAACCTGATGATAGGGGTGACTGCCACGGCCGGGGCTCTCGTGTATTTCTCAAGAGGGGACATAGATCTTCCTACCGCCGCCCCTCTGGTTTTGGGAACGGCTCTGGGCGCCTTTCTGGGAGCCAAAACGGTGCATCGGGTGCCCACCCGCTGGTTGCGGTTGGCGTTTGTCTTTGTTTTGCTCTTGGTCGCATTTAAGATGTTGTTGAAAGGCTTAAAATGAGCGGCTTGGCCGAAAAATGGGCACAAAAGGTACTGGAAATCGGGCTTTTTGCGGCTCTTTTTGCCATCGGATTGGGTTTCGCTTTGCAGTTGGCAAAAGTATCCGCTCCGGCGGTCATCCTAAAAACCGGCTTCTGGATTCTTTTGGCCACGCCTTCTTTGCGGGTCGTGACCTTGATGGTCGCCTTCTTCCGCCAAAAAGAGAAAAAATTCGCCTGGGTTGCAGGAGGAGTCCTTTTGATTTTAATCGCCGGCTCTCTCATTGAAAGGCTTTGAGCGGCGAGGGGGTGCTACCGGTTTCCCATCACCGCCGTTTTTTTGGAAAGCACCCGATAATTCGGAAAAGAAGAGCACGAAAAACCGGAAAGCTCCGGCCGGGCCAAAAGCGTCATCGCCGGCCGGTAGAGGAACGCCAGCCCGAAGCGGTCGGCCAAAAATTTCTCGATGCCGGCCAATATCGGTTCTTTCTCCCTGGCCGGTGAAAACCATACCCGTCCCAAAACAGTCGAGAGGGAATCCACTTGGCGGCTGCCGGTGTGGTCTTTCAGTTTGGTCAAAAGCGCCGCCAGCCGGACTTCCTGGGCCGGGATGAAGGTTTCAATCTGGGAAAGCTGCATCTCGAAAAGAGGCAAATCCAGCCGGGAAGTGGACAAAAAGGCGGGTAAAAGGCCGGTGGAATCCAGTTCCCGGTCGACCAGAAAACTGATCTTGAACGAATCGGGCTCGGCCGCGGGCGAATTCTCCGGAAGCCAGTCCCCCCGGTACAATTCGGTTCCGATATTGCCGGCCGAATAGGCGGCGCCGGAGGCCAGCATCCGGGAACTGTCGGCCGTCACGGGCCGCAAGAAAAAGGTAAATACTCTCTTCCAGGTGGAAACAAAGCAAAGCTCTTTGCCGCCAAAATCGGGGTCAAAGCGAAGGGTCTGGGGAAGCTCCCCCGATTTAAACCAGACGAGCGAAAGCTCCCCTTTTCGGAAGGCCGCATCGGACTCTTCCCGCCGCGTAAACCAGCGGAAATTCAATGTATCCGCCTGCGGCGCCGGCCCGTGGTAGCGGCGGTTACGCACTAACCGAACGGCTCCCGGCCGAATGGCCTCCACCCGGAAAGGGCCGCTGCCAGCCGGAAAGCGGGCCAACGTATCGGAAAGGTCTTTGACCCAGCCCAAGGGGGAGGCGAGATAGGAAAGAGCCAGGGGGGTGTAGTTTCTTAAATGAATAATAAGAGTGCCGGTATCCCGAGCTTCAATAGGGGAGGAAAGGGGGGGGAAACGCTTGGGCCAGGCCGCCCGGGGAGCCAGAAGGCTGGCCCAGCGGACAAACTCCGGCATCCGGACCGCGAGATTGGCGTCCAGAACCTTTTTGATTTCGTAGGCGGTAAGCCGCCGGCCGGAATGAAACGACAGGCCCGATTTTACATAAAAGATTATCCAGCGGCCGCCGATTCTGAACGAATCAGCGAGCAGCGGACGAAAATGCCCTTCCTCCGGTTCGGCCACCAACCCTTCGTACAAACAGGCAAGAAGGGCCCAATTGTCCGGCGCGGGAATTTTTTTGGTCCAGTCTATTTCCAAAGGAGTGGCCATTCCCACGGCATAGCCGGCCCCCCGGACGACCCCCTTCTCCGCCTCCGGCAGAACGCTCAAAGCCTCTCTGGATAAGCCCGACAAGCGCGCAAAACCGGTCGCCATCTCCACCATAGTCAAATCGTCGAAAGCCCAGGCCACCGTTGCGGTTCCGAGAGTTTCCGGGCCGGAAAGAATGAAGACCGTTTTCCCCTTCCGGACACCGGAGCTTTTGTCCCAGTCGACGTAGAGCCGGTTTTCTTTGAGGAAGATGACTTTTCCGGGCGTAGTCTGGCCCAAGCTTAAAGCGGGCAGTGCCAAAAGAATGGCGACGGCCAAAAGTATCCCGTTTCGAAGCCGCTGGAAACGGGAGCGAAAGCCCTCGGCCTTTTTTGGAGTTGCGGAATCAAACATTGCCGACCGTGTCCCCTTTTTTCGGGTTGTACTTGGTCCGATACCCCGGATTCTCCTCCGGACGGAGGGCGTTGGGGTAGTTCCAGTCCGTTTTAACGTCCACGGCCACTTCCTTGATCTGCTTGAATACCTCGTAGGGATTGGCAATGGAGATAAACCGGTCGTAAATCCGCACCCCCTTTTCGGTGGTGCGGCCGGAAAAGGCCTGAATGGTTCCCCCCCCAAAAAGATTCTCGATGGGGTTGACGTTGACTTCGATGTCGGAGATTTTGTCGTAATCGACCGACTTGAAATCGATGCCGAAAAAGCCGCTTCTCATCATCAGCCGTTTGCTGGAAACGGCGTAAGCGGTGTTGCCGTAAACCAAAAACAGATAGACCATGTACAGGGCGCTGGCCAGAAACAGGGCCGTGCCCATATCCAAAAACCCCGGCGCTCCCTGGATGTGCCGCCCTTTTAAGAACAATTCCGCCAGAAGCCCGGCAAACAAAAACGGCACCCCCCGCAGAATGAACGGGATAAATTCCGGCTTGCCCGACCAGTAGATGACTTCGTCGTTGTCACGAACGGCCTCAAACGCCGGCGGAATCTTCGCATCGGTCAACATACTCTCTCCCCCCATCAAAAATGGATTTTAGAGCTTCCTTATTCTTGCTTACGTTTTTTCTCCGAAGTTCGGGCTCGACAGCTGTTTTTCCGCCTCTCGATACCGTTTCAAAACGAGCGGCAAAAGGCCGCCCATAACGGCGCAAAAAATCCCCCCGCACAGAAGAAGCGGATAGAAAATTGCATACGGCTGGCCGGAAACTAAAGCATAAATGCCGGCGGCCAATAAGACGGCACCGACGGAGATAAACAATACAAAGCCGCCGACCACAATCTGCCTCCCTTTTCCCCGCGGCGCCAGCTTTCCGGCCAGAGCACCCAAAAGCCCGCCCAACGTCCCGCCCCCTCCGCCCACGATTGCGCCAAACAAAGCCCCGAATCTATTGGGGTCGTCAAACCACGGCGTCGGGTCCATTTTGATCCTCCCTTGCTGTCAAGAGCCGTTTTCAAAGAAAACGCTCCTTCGTTATTAAATCGGCTTTCCGGGTGGGGGAGTTTACCGGTATTTTTCCCGTCTCAACCTGAACCCTCCCCCAGACTAAAACCAACCGCTTGCACCCTAACGGAATAAGCTTTGTTTTAATAAAGAAACCCGATAATGCGTCCATTCCGTTGGAGTTGGGTATAAGCAGAAAGAGAGAACGGTTGCCGATGAAAGTTTTATACAGACTCCTAAATCAGGACTTCTTCTCCCTGGAATTTTCCGGAAAATACCGATAATAAAATATGAAGCCAGTTTTAAAGATTTTCCTGATAGTCGGTTGGGGGATGGCATCCAGCACGACCGTTGCCGCCGATTCCCTGCCTGAAGCGACGGGCCAACTCACGCGGCCCCTCCATCCCCAATTGGAAATCCTCGCCGAAACGGTGCGGGTGACGGTCAAAAACCGGCTGGCGATTACCAAAATTCTTTTGGTTTTAAGAAACCCGGCTCCTTCCGCCCTTGCAACCGGCTTCCACTTTCCGTTCACGAAAAAGGATACGCTGGTGGATTTCGGCGTTTCGCGAAAAAGCGTCCCCCTAATCTCGGAAATTTCCGATTCAGCCCCGCCTTTGGCCACATTGGATGCCTTTGTGGAAAGTCCCGATTCCGCTTCCGCCGACTCACAATCTTTCCTTGCCCGGCTGGCCCCGGGCGAGACCGTTTCGGTTTTGCTCGTCTACCAAACCGCGCCGGGCAACGGCGACGAAAACAGACTCCGCTACGTTTTTCCGTTGAAAGAAAGTTTCCAAACCAAAGGAGCCATCGGTTCCTTTGCTTTTTATGCAGACATCGAGGAAAAAAGCCGGATTATGGAAGTTCGAACCGAAAGTTATCCGATTGTGGTACGCGGGAACGGCTCGAAACGGCAGGCCTACTTCTATCAGAATAATCTCCGCCCCAAAGCCGACGTCGGCTTTTCCTATCGATTGGAACCTAAAAAGCCGAGAAGCGGCCCCTAACGGCGGGTTTTAAGGGGCCTCGCAGTCCCGACCTTCCAGACCCACGGCTGTAGCTTCAATCCGATTCTCCATTGTCGGTAATTTCTTTTCTTGCGAGTCCAAACTTGACCGGCGTTCGCCACCGGCCTATATTCGGCGAAGGTGGAATGAAAAAGTTTTCGCGGAGGGAAATTTTGAAAGGAGTCGGGCTGACGGCCGCCGGTCTGGCCGTCACCGGCCCCGCCAAGCTCTTAAATGCCTTGCAAAAAGAAGAAAGGAGTAACGTTATGGCTGTGCCACAGTTAACTGCTAAACCGTACAAAGCGGGGATTATGGAAATGGAGGGGATTTCCAAGCGGACGATGGAGGAGCACTACAAACTCTACCAGGGCTACATCAACAAAACCAACGAAATCCGCACCAAGCTGGAAACCGCCGACCAGAAAACCGCCAATCAGGTTTATTCCGACCTGCGCGTGCTGAAAGTGGAGCTGACCTTCGCTCTGGGCGGGGTGAAAAACCACGAAATTTACTTCGATAACCTGGGCGGCAAAGGGGGACAACCCTCCGGCAAGCTCTCCGACGCCCTCAAGGAGTTTTTCGGCTCCTACGACGCCTGGGCGGCCGACTTGA
Organism: Candidatus Zixiibacteriota bacterium; assembly: GCA_022614805.1. Lineage (GTDB taxonomy): Bacteria > Zixibacteria > MSB-5A5 > DSPP01 > DSPP01 > DSPP01. The sequence goes on from JAKEHY010000033.1 coordinate 10,458, forward strand.
AGGCCACCGGCATCGCCGCCCGCGGCTGGGTCTGGCTGGCGTGGGATTACGACGAGCGCCGGCTCTTCAACTTCCTTGGCGACGCCCAGAACACCTTCCCGGTCTGGAACGCCGTGCCGGTGGTGGCCTTGGATACCTACGAGCATGCCTATTTCATCGACTACGGGGTGAACCGCGGCGCCTACATCGACGCCTATATGAAAAACCTCGACTGGCCCGCCATCCAGAAGCGTTTTGACGGAATTAAGATGTAACCCTGGCCTCCTCCCAAAAAACCCCGCCGTTAGGGCGGGGTTTTTTGTTGACGGAATCTCTAAAGCGTAGGGGCAGGTCCCCGCTTGCCCCGAGGAAACTCGAGGGGTGCCCGCCCGTCTTTCTGTCCCCCTGTACTTAAGGGGGACTATAGGGGGTGTTTTTCGTAGGGGCGAGGCCTGCCTCGCCCTGTTTTCACGTTTTGTATCCGTAGGGGCGATTCATTTAATCCCGAGCGCAGCCGAGGGACGAATCGCCCACCTGTCCACCTTGGCAAGCCTGTCCCGAACGGAGCCGAGGGAAAGCCTGAGGGGGTGTCTTTGTAGGGGCGCATTGCTATGTGCCCTTCCCCTCTCTGCATCGGAGAGGGGTTAGGGGTTAGGTTGTTTTATTTCTTAAACGCTACCACATCCTTCTCAACTTCCGAATAAATCTCACCAATCTCTTTCTGCACTTCAATCGTTCTTTGCAAGGCCGTCACAATCTGGCAATATTTCTTTATCTCCTCGATGGATAATCTTCTGGTTTTCCTGTCCTTCAACCACTTTTCGCAAACCTGATACCCGCCGATTTGGTATTCCCAAACCTCATTCGGCACACCCTCGAAATATTGGTCTTTGCTGATGTAAACCCGCCTCTGCTTTTCATCGTATTTCAATTTTTCCACCACGCTGCCGTTTTTCCCTTGAAATTTGGCAATCGTCTTGCCTTCGAACTTCAACAAATGCAAATCCACCAATTCCTTTCCATAATCCCCCATTTTCTTGAACAAACCATAATCTTTTGTAAATGGAATTCTCGCAAAATCGATTTTCAAAAACTCGGCATATTTGGTGCGGTAGGTGTTCGCATACAAAACCGCATAGATGTAATAAAAAATTTCTTCCGGCGTCGATTCCTTTTTGTAGCCATCCGTCAGGCCGCTTAAAATTTCCGGCTTAATGTTCGGTTTTTTATTTTCTGTTTTTCTCGTATGGCTGAACAGGTCTCTTTTGTCGGTATCGGGATAGAGATAAAGAGGGAATAAATAATCTATGGTTTTAAGGGAAACAGTTACATGGTCTATCATCGTATCTGTACAGAATGTATGGCTCCAAGGAATCTTCGTTTCAACTCTTTTTGGCATAATTAACCCTAAATTTTCATTAAACATATGTGGCATTACTTCTGGACGAGGCCAGTCAACCATTCTCTGCGTGTAATAGATATGTCTCGTATCAAAGGGACGGAAAAGAATTTTGGAAAAATATTCATCCCAATGGTCATCCTTTGCTAATTCTTTTCGCACTTGCGTAAGCTTCCATCCTCTCGTATCCTTCAATTTGTAAGTTTGTTTAATAAGGTCGTCTGGCATCGCTAAATTCCTAAACATTGCGATCCGCCTTTTCAAATCTTCCTTATTAACATCGATAACGAATCTGTCTCTGGCCGAAACAATGCCGGTCACATTAACAGGAAAAATCTCATTTATTCTTCGATATCGGTCATATTCCTTTCTGCCCTTTTCTTCCCTCGGTACGAAGAAATAAAAAGGGCTAGTCGGATTTAGGTTTTCCCATTCTGTGTTTTTAATATCATTTCTTTCCAGCCAATTATACTTGTGTTGTTGCAGCCCCCAAACTTCTGAATGAAAAATCTTTGTCCCATCTTTCTTTGTTTTCCTTTTTATAAATAGGGCAATGGCAACCCCTTGCTTAATATCAAACACATTCTTGTCCTCGGAACCATCTGGGCATTTTTCTTTTTTCAGACTGTTTCCATGCAAATCCAAAACATATATCTCATTGAAACTGTTCATCAAAGATTGGCGCATTCCTCGAAAGGTAGGATTATCCAGATAGCTGTGGTTAGTAATAAGCCCTACCACACCTTCCCCAGCTTGGTCAATTTTCCATTGGGCAAAACGGATAAATTTAACATAATCATCCTGCAGCCAATGCTTCCGTTCTCCAAACCATTGGCCATTCACGATCTTGTAATGCTCGATTAGTTCTCCAATCCAGGTTTTTTGCTTCACATTAATTTTCTTCTTTGCAACCTTTTCCTGAGGAACCAACTTGTATTGGCCTGTATTTCTATCAAAATGGATGTCGTAGTGGGTGATATGCCGATGATCTTTTTCTACTGTAATCTCCTTTTCGCTGAGGTTCGCAGAAATGCCCGAATAAGGCGGATTCCCCAACACCACCAAAATCGGTGTTTCCTTCTTCACTTTACCAGCTAAATGTGATTCCTCCGAAAGTGAAACCATTCCCGGAAATTCTGTCTTAGAAAGTTCCTCCATTTCCAGCGTATTGGTCAAATACAGTTTGAACTGTACTGCCCCACCTAATTTTGGACAGGCATTCTCTTGATTTTTGACAACCAATCGGCATAGAACTGCGTGGGAGACTTCATCCCCAGCGCGCTGTGC
>JAKEHY010000034.1 GCA_022614805.1 Candidatus Zixiibacteriota bacterium
CGCACAGCGCGCTGGGGATGAAGTCTCCCACGCAGTTCTATGCCGATTGGTTGTCAAAAATCAAGAGAATGCCTGTCCAAAATTAGGTGGGGCAGTACAACATGAAGATTAATAACGTCCTCTTCGAGTCAAAGTTAACGGAGAACAGTTTTACACAAAAGAGAAAGGATGTTGTAGAATCATACGATTGGTTTGATATTGTATTTAACCGCCGATACTTACACCAAGACCAAACTCATTATGAAAACTATCAACTGATAAGAAATATATTGGCCGCTTACGAACATAATTGTTCATTTTGTCTTTTGTGCGATGCGAGGAGGCCGGATTTGATCAGAGAATTTCACCTTACCGTTAGATGTATTAAAGACATCGACGTAAGGTCCAAATGTAATGTGGTGTTCTGGCAAGAGATTGTAGAACGTGTAGAACCGGCTTTGCGCGCGTTTTTGTGCAAAAAGTATGGATTATAAAGGCATGGGATTTGGTGCTGAGTTAAGAGGTTTTTTAGACAAAGATTCCAAGCTCAAATCCTGGCCTTCGAGAAAAAACCGGGATAAACAGTTTTTGGTTCTGGAATACTTGGCCTCCAAATTCGAGGCCGGGCGGGAATATTCGGAAAAAGAAGTAAACGAGATACTAAATTCGCATCACACCTTCGGCGACCCAGCGATGCTGCGAAGGGAGCTTTACATCGCTGGTTTTTTAGACCGCACCCTCGATGGCAGCCGCTATCGGCTCAGTAATAAAGTTTGACTCATCGTGTAAATAAGCGGAGAGACTGGGATTCGAACCCAGGAGGGCGCTTTTTAAACGCCCTACACGCTCTCCAGGCGTGCTCCTTCAACCGCTCGGACATCTCTCCGGTTTCGGTCAAAATATACTTTTTAGCATCTGAAAATCAAAGATAGAATCAGCCAATAATGTCATTCCGAGCGGAGCAAGGAATCTGGGCGGGGAACGGTGAAGGCACGCCTTTCCCCCCTCTACCCAGATGTCTCACTTCGTTCGACATGACAAAAAGGGGACAATAAAAAAACCGGCCCACCAGGGCCGGTTTTTGGTCGGACTTCCCTCCCGCTACCGGAAGTAGCGGTTCAATTCCTCTTCCGTCAATTTTTCCTTTCCGTCCTCGGCAATCTCCACCGTCACCTTCCCTGCATCAAAACTGACCTGTTTCCCCAGCGCCACGTACTTGCCGAACTCCGGTTTGACCTTCAGCATCGCAAAGTAGGCGGGGGAGAAGGGCTTGATTTTCACCACCGGTTTTTTATCGTCCCGGTCGGCTTCCACCCATCTCTCGTTTTGCCGAAAGAAGGTCTTGCCGCCCGCATTGGTTAACGCCCGAACTCCGCTTGCGTTATTGCCGTATTGGGCGTCAAAACCTCCGTTAAGAGTGAGTGCCCCCTTCGCTTCATTTGCCATTTTGCTTGCCGCCACGGCTTGACGACCAGCCGGGGCCGACATATCGGCCGCTTCGCGGCGGAATTGTTCCGCAGCTTGAGCCAAAGGTGTGGCCGGGTCAACCTTGACCAGAAAGGAGGTGTACTGGTTGATGATACCGTATTTTTTGGACAGCGTGATGATTTCATCCACCACTTCCTGCGACTGGCCGGAGAGCCGAACCTGGTCAATCAAGTGCCCCACCCGGCGGGTGGCCCAGATTTTGGGAATCGATTTTTCCCAACCATTTTGGACCGAAAAATCAGCCGGAAACTCAAATACGGTCCGTTCACCGTTCAATTCGCCGGTCAGAGTGACAGATGTTTTCCCCGAGCCATTGAATTTGCCCACCACCACCAGCTGCGAACCGGCGAAAAGGTCGGGTAAATCGTTGGGATAGGCGGCAAAGGTTCTGACCGAGCCGAAATCCAACTTCAAATTTGCCAGAACCGGCGCGGAGATTTTCTTGTAGAAGTTGGAGACTTTGACCTCGATGTTCTCGGTCGGTACCACGTAATCCGAAGCGCCGGAGTTTTGCTCCGCCAGCTTGTCCAATAGATGGGTGTTCACGTCAAAGCCCACGCCGAAATCGAAGATTTTTACCTTGGTGTCGTTGGCCCGTTTGGCCATTGTTAGAATTTCATCGACATTGGTGATTCCGACCGTCGGCAGTCCGTCGGTCAGGAATATGGCATAGTTCAAACGGCCGCTTGCAAGCTGGCTCAACCCAGCCTCCAGCGCCCCGGCTATGTTGGTGCCCCCTTCGGCTTCGATTAATTCCACGAACTGTTCGGCTTCCCGAAGATTACCGGATGTGGCCGGTTTCGTTCCTTCGGCAAAGAGGCGCACCTGGTCGTCAAAATCGACGATGTTGAACCGGTCGCCCGGATTCAAGCTGTGCAGGCAGAAAAGGAGGGCTTCCTTGGCCTGTTTCATTTTATCCCCCCTCATACTGCCGGAGCTGTCGAGAATGAAAAGGATGTCTTTGGTCAGGGTTTTAGTCGCTGACGGTTTGACCTCCGGCGAAATCAAGGCCATAAAATAGTTTTCACCGTCCTGCCGGTCGGTCAAAAGGGAAAAGGCAATATCCTTCGGGCTGACGGCATAGTACAAAACAAAATCGCCGCCCACTTCTCTCGCATTATCCACCCAGTCAATTTTGGCTGATTTTTCTCCGCTTCGGTCGATTCTGACTTCGTGCGAAGGGGAATAGATGTTTTTCAGGGGGACGTTGGAATTCAACTGCATCTGCAGGCTGATGTTGTTGACGCCGGTTGGGACCATTTCCTCCCGGCCGAAGTTGTACTTGTATTCAAAAAGCCCGGCAAACGGTTTCAAAACCTGGCTGTAGGAGAGCTTGATTTTGGCTTCGCCGTTGGCGGGAATGGGGAAGATGCGCGCCCGAAAAAGCCCGCAGCCGGCGAACTCCAGCAAGGCCGGGTCGTTCATCTGGCGCACGATTCCCTCGTAAATCCGGCGGGCCTCGTTGGCTTCCAAAACCTCCCCCGGCACTTCCTCGCCGTTCACATACAGGTAAAATTTGGAAATCGATGCCCCTTCCGGAACGGGAAAAAGATAGATTCCCTCCAGCATCCGCGGGAAGCTGTTTTGATATACCTGCTCCACGGTCGTGGTCGCCAGCTGGCCGGTGATTTTCACCCGCACGTCATAATCCTTGATGGAAAGATGATGCGGATAGGGCACCGGCATCGGTATGGGCCTTGGCGGAGGGACTATTACGATTCGGGCCTGGGTCTGGAAAAAAACGGTCAGTAAAACCGCTGCGGTCAGGAAGAGCTTTTTCATAGTTTCTCCTTTCTCTATTCTGAATACTCAAAGGAGAAACTTTTATTCCTAGCTATTTTTTAAGCTTTTTCAACTCGGCCTGGATTTGCAAAAGCCTTTGGCGGGTGGAATCGGAAAGCTCTTTTTTCAAGAATTCATCAAGTCGTGTGTTAGCCATTTTGGCTTCATCTGAATTAGGTAAATGGCGGTTGAGGAAAAGGTAATGACCTCCAATGAAAATATAGAGCGTTTCTTCGCAGCTTTTGGCAAAGACAAGAACTGGGTCTTCGCCTCCTTTTGAAATCAATTCACGAATTCCAGGGATTACGTTTGTCGTATCACTTGAAGACGAGGGAGGTGCACTCGCGGATACACGTTCCTTCGTAGCGGGTTTGGGTGAAGTCGTGCTTGGCCTATCCGCTCCTGACACAATTACACCACGTTGTAACCTTAAAAGCTCTTCTACATAAATTTTATGCAGTTTTATTGCCTCTGAGGTCAGTTTTTCAATGATTGAGTTTTGCGTATCCTTATCAACCATATCCCCGTTTTCTCGACCTCGAATTTGAATTCTGTCATCTTTTATTGTGACCCCTTGCTGTAGCTTAAGCAAGCTGTTTGCGTTTTGACTTGGAGATTTTTCAATCTCCTCTGCCGCGACTTTAACCTGCGAAGTGGCAACTTCCTTGCGAATTTCAGCTTTCTTTCCAGCGGTTCCGAGAACCGTGTCTCCTCTAATAGCTTCATCCCGCTCCGCATAAGCCGCTAAAGAGGGCTCTTCGTTCGATTTTTGCCCTTCAGGGGTAGCTAACGCTCTTCCGAGCGGAACCGAAGCAGCCGCAGCATTTTCAGCCGGTTTCTTGGAAAGTATGGCCGTTGGCCTTTCACGCGCAGGCTGATCGAGTCGTTTGTCTTCGACAAGGCCGATTTCTTTGTTCTTTTCTGCCGTCTGAAACTCCGACTCATCTTTTGCCTGTACTTGAACGGAATCGACTTTTCCTTCTTGAGCCAGCGTTTCCGGTTCAAATACCGGCGGGCGGAAGGTTTCCTTCTTCCATTGGTCCAGACTGACAAAGGTCAGAAGAATGATTACCGCCACGCTCCCGGCTATGGCCAGCTTGCCGGTGGTAGGTCGAAAAAAACTCTCCAGCGCTTCCAGCCAAGCCGGGGAAGTCTTTTGTCTTTCGCGGATGGCCAGCTTGTTCTGCACCCGGCTGGCAAAGTTCTCCCAATACGCTTCCGAAAGCTGGGGCGCCGAGATTTTCTTGGCCACGGCCTCCACCCGGGCAAATTCCTCCAGTTTCGCTGCGCAGGCCTCGCAGGTTTTCAAATGTTCCTCCAGCTTGGCCCGCTTGTCGTCGGAAAGCAGCCCATCCAGATAGGCGGAAAGCCATTCGACGTTACACTTCATCGGCGGCCTCCTTTTTCGTCAACGCCTGCGCCAGCTTTTGCCGGGCACGGGCCAGACGGGATAAAACCGTGCCAAGGGGAATTTCCAGCGTCCTGGCAATCTCCTCGCAGCTTAAATTTTCGTAAAACTTCAAAACCACCACTGCCTTGTAATCCGGCGAAAGGCGGTCGATTTCGCCTTCGAGCTTGGTTAAGTTTTTTTCCTCGGCGGTGGAAATCGATTCCGGGAAAATCCCCTGTTGCTCCAGCATTTGCTCCCAATTTTCCGTGCGGCTTTCGTACAGCGTCAGCTTCTGGCGGCGGTGATAGTTGATGGAAAGATTCATACAAATCCGGTAGACATAGGTGTAAAAAGGGTAGTTTTCCTTAAAGCGCCCCAGCGCCTGGTAGGTTCTAATGAATGTCTCCTGGGCCAAATCATCGGCGGCATCCTTATCCTTGGTCATCCGATACGCCAGATAGAAAATCTTTTTCTGATAGCGAACCACCAGTTGGCGAAAGGCATTTTCGTTGCCGGCCTTGGCCTTTGCAATCAGTTCGCTGTCGGTGGCGTTTTCCATCCGCATATATAATACCATCGGAAGATAGTTTTATTCCGCCCGCCCGGAAAGATTTTGTCGTCCCAATTTAATATATTCCAACAGGTTATGTCTTGCGCGTCTGAGCCCGCCCACATTGACATCTTTTTTCGGATTATCGATACTGCTTTTGGTATGCGCTTGCAATTCAAACTTCATCAAGGAGAAAAAATGACGACCCGTCTGTTTGCTCGAATCTTTCTGGTGGCTTTTGTTTTCCTTATTGCCACAAGCCCGCTTTCGTGGGCGCATAAGGACCCGATTGCCACCATCCGCGAAGATGATGTCATCCGCCACATTCAGGTCTTGGCCTCGGATTCGCTCGAAGGCCGCCGCTCCGGCGAGCCGGGATGCGCCAAGGCAGCCGCCTACATCGAGTCGGAGTTCAAACGATTCGGGCTTTTGCCCGGCGGGGTAAACGGGACTTTCCGTCAGCCTTTCGACGTGGTCGCCGCCTCTGAACTGGGAGACAAAAATTACCTGAAAATCGACGGCGTGGAGCTGTCCATCCGCGAAAAATGGATGCCTTTATCCTACACCCAAACGGGGGAAGCAGAAGGGCAACTGGTTTTCGCCGGCTTCGGCATCACCGCGCCGGACTTTGACTACGACGACTATGCCGGTTTGGACGTGAAAGGGAAAATTGTTCTGCTTATGAAGTACGGCCCGGAAGGTGAAGACCCCCAAAACCGCTACAACCGCTTTTTCGCCATCCGTTACAAGGCGATGAACGCCCGCGAGCACGGCGCTTTGGGCGTCCTCGTGGCCGCTTCCGAAGATACCTTTTCCTACGATGCCGTTTCCCGCCTGCGCCACGACTGGGCTCCGGGGGACGCCGGTATTTTGGTCGCCGGAGTCGATTTGGCGGCGGCCAATTCGATTGTCGAAAAGGGAGGCAGAGGGACCTTGGACAAAATCGCCATCGGCATTGCCCACAGTTCCAAGCCGAACTCGTTTGAGCTTTCGGTCGAGGTGAAATTCGCTACCTCTGTCAAAAAACGGCTGACCAAAACGGATAACGTCATCGGCCTGCTGCCGGGCGACGATCCGAAGGTGGGGAGTGAAGTGGTGGTAATCGGTGCGCACTACGACCATTTGGGCCGCGGCGGGCCGGAAAGTTTGTCCCCCAAGGAAGAAGGGGAAGTGCACCACGGCGCGGATGACAACGCTTCCGGCACGGCAGGGCTTCTGGAGTTGGCAGAAGCGTTTGCTTACGACAAATTTCAAAAGACAGCCATAGCCCTCCTGGGCCCAGTTTTGAAACGTTCCGTTCTTTTCATTGCCTTCTCTGGCGAGGAGGAGGGGACTTTGGGTTCGAGTTTCTTCGTCAAAAACCCGACCGTACCTTTCGAAAAGATTACGGCAATGGTCAATATGGATATGATTGGACGAATGAAGGATTCCACCATCATTGTCCAGGGGGCTGGCACTTCCCCCATCTGGAAGGAGCTGGTAAGTGGAGTGAACAAAGAAATTGGCCTGAAGGTCAAATTCACCGACGACGGTTACGGCCCCTCCGACCATTCCCCGTTTTACGCCAAGGAAAAACCTGTTTTGTTTTTCTTTTCCGGCAGCCATTCGGACTACCACAAGCCCTCGGACACCTGGGATAAAATCAATGCTTCAGGCGAAGAACAAATTCTGATGCTGGCCTATCGTACAATCGATGAGATCCAGTACCTCGACACCCCTCCGGCCTACGTCCGCACCAAGGGGGACAGCGTTCGGATGGGCGGAGGGAGCGGGGAACTGCGGGCCTACTTGGGCACCATTCCGGATTATTCGGAGGAACTTGTTGGGGTCAAGCTTTCCGGCGTGCGGGAGGGTTCACCGGCGGAGAAAGCCGGTATCAAAGGAGGGGACGTCATCGTCCGCTTCGGCGGCAAGGAAATCCGCAACATTTACGATTATACTTACGCCCTGGGGGCTCACAAACCGGGGGAGAAAGTGGAAATCGGGCTTTTGCGGGAAGGCAAGCCGCTGACGGTTTCTGTTCTGTTGGACCGGCGCCGATGACGCGTAGCGGCCTGTCCCGACTTATTCCGAGCGTAACCGAGGAAGCGTAGTCGAGGGAAGGTTTTCAGGCCTCCATATTTGCTGCAAACAAAAAAACCGGGGCGCACTTCCGTGCACCCCGGCGAAGTCTCATTAAAATCCGATTACTGTTTTTTCTGTTCCGGCTTCGGCTCCGGATATTTGGTCGTGGCGAAAACGTCCACCCGCAGCTCCACTTTGTCGTTCAGTTTCAAAAGGACGAACTGGGGCCGTTTGACGTTGAAATCCGACAGCAGAATCGAGGCGCCGACGTCAATGTGCAGCAAATCCCCCGGCAGGCGGGCCTGGGTCGCTTCGCTTTCCCTCAAATAGGTCACTGCCCCGGAAAAGAGAACCGGTTTGGTGACGCCGTGAATGGTCAGTTCCCCCTGCGCTTCGATTTCGACCGGCTGGCCGTCGGTCAGGGATTTTTGGCTGGCCTTGGTGACTTTGGCCAGCTTGAAAACCGCCTTCGGAAAGCTGTCCGTGTGGAGGAACTGCTCGCGCATATGCTGGTCGCGCATCTCGATACCGGTTTTGACGATGCTCAAATCGACCTCGAACTGGCCGGCCGCCGTGGCTGCGTCGGCCAGGTCGACCTCAACGGCCCCTTCGATTTGCCCGGTTTTCCCTTCGATGGTTTCGAGAGGGGCTTTGGAAATGAATTTAATCACGTTGCGGCCGTCCCGGCTGGAAAGCAGGAACTTGACCGGGGCGGCGGGGGCGATTTGAACTAAAAAGAAAACTGCGATGGCGACAGATGCAATCCTTCGATGCATTACGACTCCTTGCTGGCTGGTTTTTTGTTTCCTTTCGTTTCCAATCGTGCTCCTCAATCGTTCACATAGTTAACCGGGCTTGCGGCCGATTCGTTCCCCCCCTCGGCGTTATTTCTTCGGCCGGGCCCGTTCCGCCCGGACGGCCCACTTTTTGGCTTCGTTTGTTTTATCGATGGACTCGTAAAATTTGGCAATTGCCTCCAGCTTGGCCACGTGGACAGGGTTGTCTGGCCCCAGCGTCTCTTCGTTGATGGCCGCCATCCGTTCATAAAGGGAATCCAACCCGGCGTATTTTTTCTGGGCCTTACGGGCCTCCGCCAGGTTTTCCAGGCTCTGGGCCACCACCGGATGGTCGACCCCCAGCGTTTCTTCCCGGAGGGAGAGGGCCCGGAGAAACAGGCTTTCGGCTTGGGCGGGCTTGCCCCGCAAAAAAGAGAAGGTGCCCATGTTGTTCAGGTATTCGGCCATCTCCGGCAAATTTTGGGTTTTGGACTTCAACAGGCTATTTACTACTTTCCGGCTCAACGACTCCGCCGCAGCGAATTTTTCCTGTTTGGCCGAAACGAAGATAAGATTATCCAAAGTCTGCCTCACGGCCGGATTTTCCATTCCAAAACTTTTTTCCCGGATGGCCAGCGATCGGCGGCAGAGCGGCTCGGCCTTGGCGTATTTCCCCTGGGCGGTGTAGAGGCCGGCCAGGTTGTTTAAGGTCTGGGCCAGCTCCAGACTGTCTTTGCCGGGGGCCTTGCGGCTGGCGGGCATTGCCCGGGTATAAAGCGTTTCGGCGCGGGGGAAATCGCCTTTGTTCTGGTACAGGCCGGCCAGGTTGTTCAGCGCCTGCGCTAAGTCGGAGGCGTTGGAGGGGGGGTTTTTGTCGTAGATTTTCACGGCCCGCACCAGAAGGGATTCGGCTCGGGGCAAAGACTGGTTTTGATTGATGTAAATGAATGCCAGGTTGTTTAAGGATTGACCTGTGCGGGGGTCGTCCCGGCCGAAGCTTTTTTCGGCCTTTGTCAACGCCTCCTCGGCCGTCTTAAGGGCGGCGGCGAAATTGCCTTCGAGGGTGAGGGAGAGGGTCTTCTTGTTGAGACTGTCCCAAGCCGGTTCATCGGCGAATGCGTGCAGAGAAACCGAAGCAATCAGTCCTCCCATCACCAGGATTTTTGTTATAGCCCTCATTTTAATTCTTTTACCCCCATTTGCCTGAAAAGATTATTTGGATGCCACCGTAGCCTTCCCCAGAACGGCGTGGGCGGCGGCCAAGCGGGCAATCGGTACCCTATACGGCGAGCAGGAAACGTAATCCAGCCCGATTTCGTTGCAGAAATCAATCGACTCCGGGTCGCCGCCATGCTCGCCGCAGATGCCGACTTTCATATCCTTGCGGGATTTTTTCCCCTTCTCAATGGCCATCCGGATGGCGGCGCCGACCCCTTCGGTTTCCAGATGCACAAAGGGGTCTTTGGGCAAAATCCCTTTTTCCTGATAGTCCTTCAAAAACTTGCCGGCGTCGTCACGGGAAAAACCGAGCGTCAACTGCGTTAGGTCGTTCGTCCCGAACGAGAAGAATTCCGCCTCAAGGGCGATTTTATCCGCCACCAGAGCGGCGCGGGGGACTTCTATCATCGTGCCAATCAGGTATTTGATTTTGTATTTCGATTTGGATTTGGACAAGACTTCGTTGGCCACATTTACGACCAGCTCCTTTTGGTTTTTGAACTCGGAAGGGAACCCGACCAAAGGAATCATAATTTCGGGGTGAACTTCGATCCCGTCTTTGGCCGCCTCGAGGGCGGCTTCGAAGATGGCTTTGGCCTGCATTTCGGTAATCTCGGGAAAGGTAATACCCAAGCGGCAGCCGCGGTGGCCCAGCATCGGATTGAACTCCGCCAGTTCCTCCACCCGTTTCAACAGCCGCTCTTTTTCCGCGATTTTTATGGCATCCCCCCCCTTGGTCTTCAGCTCGGCCAACTCCACCATCAAAACCTCCCGCTTGGGCAAAAACTCGTGGAGGGGAGGGTCCAGGGTGCGTATCGTTACCGGGTTTCCCTTCATCGCCAAAAAGATGCCTTTGAAGTCGGCTTTCTGAAAGGGCAAAAGCTTATCGAGGGCGCGCTTGCGCTCCTCCCGGTTGGAAGCCATAATCATTTCCTGCACGACGGGGACCCGCTCCGGGGCGAAGAACATATGCTCCGTGCGGCATAAACCGATTCCTTCGGCGCCGAATTTGTAGGCCACCTCGGCATCCGGCGGCGTATCGGCGTTCGTGCGCACCTTGAGCCGGCGGATTTTGTCGGCCCAGCCCATAAACTCGGCAAACTCCCCCGAAAGCTCGGCCGTCACGGTGGGAACTTCCCCCAGAATCACCTCGCCGGTGGAGCCGTTCAAGGTGATGACTTCCAGCCCCCGCACCACCAGGCTGCCGACGGAGAAAAAGCGCTTTTCCTCGTTCACCTTGATCTGCTCGGCGCCCGCGATGCAGGGCTTTCCCATCCCGCGGGCGACCACGGCGGCGTGGGAGGTCATCCCGCCGCGCGAGGTCAAGACCCCTTGCGCCACCACCATTCCGTGGATGTCGTCCGGGTTGGTCTCCTGCCGGACCAAAACCACCTTTTCCTTTTTCTGGGCCATCCGCACCGCCTCTTCGGCCGAAAAAACCACCCTTCCCGAAGCGGCGCCGGGAGAAGCCGCCAGCCCTTTGGCAATCACCCGGATTTCGGCTTTGGGGTCCAGGCGCGGATGCAACAGCTGGTTCAAGTCCTCCGGGTCGATACGCAGGAGGGCTTCCTCCTTGGTCAACAGTTTTTCCTTGACCAAATCGACGGCGATTTTGACGGCGGCCTGCGTGGTTCTTTTGCCGACGCGGGTCTGGAGCATGAAGAGCTTCCCTTCCTGAACGGTGAACTCGAAATCCTGCAGGTCCTTGTAGTGATGCTCCAGCTTGGCGGTGATGGCCTTCAACTGTTTATAGACCGCCGGCAGTTTCTTTTCCATCTCCCTGATGGGTTGGGGGGTGCGGATGCCGGCGACCACGTCCTCCCCCTGGGCGTTCACCAAAAACTCGCCGTAGAAGAGGTTTTCGCCGGTCGAGGGATTGCGGGTGAAGCCGACGCCGGTGGCTGAAGTTTCCCCCAGGTTGCCAAAGACCATCGTCTGCACGGTCACCGCGGTCCCCAAATGGGAAGGGATGTTGTACAGCCGCCGGTATTCGATGGCGCGCGGGTTGTTCCAGGATTTGAAGACGGCATCCCGGGCCAAAAAAAGCTGCTCGTAGGGGTTGGAAGGGAAATCTTCACCGGATTTCTTTCTTATCAATGCCTTGAATTTCTGGACGATGTCCTTCAGGTCGTCGGTGGTCAAAGAGGAATCCTGCTTGATCTGGCGCTGTTCCTTCTTTTTGGCGATGATTTGTTCGAATTCCAATTTTTCGATGCCCAGCACCACCGAGCCGAACATCGCGATGAAGCGGCGGTAACAGTCGTGGGCGAAGCGCTCGTTTTTCGACTTTTTGGCCAACCCTTTGACGGTCTGGTCGTTCAAGCCGAGATTCAAAATGGTGTCCATCATTCCGGGCATCGAGAATTTGGCTCCGGAACGGACCGAGACCAAAAGCGGGTCGTCAAGGTTGCCAAATTTTTTCCCCATTTCCCGCTCCAGCCGGGCCATATATTTGCGGGCTTCATCGTCCAGCCATTTCGGGCTATTCAAGTCGTTCTCGTAGAATAGATTACAGGCTTCGGTGGTTAGGGTAAAGCCGGGGGGGACGGGTACACCAAGATTGGTCATTTCGGCCAGGTTGGCCCCTTTGCCTCCCAATAGGTCTTTCATTTGGCCGGAGCCTTCGGCTTTGCCGCCGCCGAAGTAATAGATGTATTTTTTATCTTTCGGGGCCGATTTTTCGGAATGAGTCTTTTTTGACAAGTTTTTGTGGGAATGCGACTTATGTGATTTTGAAGCTTTAGCGTTACCGGCCATCAACCCTCCTTGGGTTCAACAAAAAACGGATAATTCCTTTTACGCTTTCCCTCTGTTCTGCTCGGGATAAATAAAAATTCGGCGGTAGTATAGGGGAAAAAAGAATTTCGGCAAGGAAAATGTTTTTGGGGTTTTTGGATGATTCGCCTCTATTTTCCCCACTTCCGGAGGGCGGAGATGCGGGGCTGTCACCGTTTATAAAGAAAAAGGGCGGGTTTTCAACCCGCCCTTTCAAGAAAAACCCAAACGACGCTACTGCCAGCCCTCGTCGGATGGTTCGGATGGATGAAATTCCATCTCAAATTCCGGGTCGGCCTCGAAGGAATGAAAATCCATATCAAAGTCGGGTGCCTCGACCTCCTCGAGTCCGCTCGGGGGAAGGAAACCGAAATGTTCGAATTCCTCCATTTCGCCTGCTTCCTCCGGTACTTCCTCTTTCCATTCCAGCGATTCATCCCCCATCGGCCGGCCGGGGCCAGGGCCCATTTCGGGGCCAATACCGTGGCCGGGACCTTTGAAGTGAAACATCTTCATCCGGTGCAGGCGATGTTTCATCATTCTTTTCCCCATTTTACCCTTCAGGGCGGCCCACTGCTCTTTCGTCAAAACCGAGCGGGAGGCGACCCGGCTTTGCAGCCGGTTTTGAGTCAACTGGCGGTCGAGCTCGGCCACCTGGTCGATTTTCCGGTCGATGGCGGACTGGTCGGGCTGGTCGGCCTGCATCAACTCCCGCAGTTCGATATGGGCGATTTGGCGTTCGGCAAAGAGACGGATGCGCTCTTTGGCCGACTCGCGGTGGATGGCGGCCATTTTTTGCTTCTGCTCATCGGAAAGCTTCAATTCGGCCTTCATTTTCGATTCTTCGGGCTTGACTTTTTTGCGCTGGGCCCAAACGGTCAGGGCCAGGCTTAAGACCAGCGCGGTTACCGTTGTTGCAACAAGTGTGCGTTTCATTGTCCTTCCTCCTCTTGGTTAAGGGTTGGGTAAATTGCGAACGATTTCACGTGCGATGCGCTCTTCGAACACAACCAAACGGGCCACCTGCTCGGTGGAGAGGGTCCGGCCGACGTTATGATAAAACTCCTCCCGGTTGGCCTCCTGCCGGCGGCGAAGTTCGTCCAGTTTGGCCAGCCGTTCCTTCAGTTCCCGTTCGGAAAGCCCCCCTTCTTCCTCCTCGTCCAGGGCGGCCATTTTAACGTGGACGTGGCGGGTCAAAGCCTGAATGATTTCGGCGCGGGCGCGCAACAACTGCCGGGTCTTTTGCCGGTACTGGTTGAACACCGGCAGGAATTTGTCCCCCTGTTCGGGGCTCAAGTCGAGCGCTTCCACCAGCTTAAGCTTCATAAAGGTTTCAAATCGCTCCAACCGGCGGGATTGACCGGCGAAAGGCCGGTCGCGCATACGCGGCTGGGCCAAAAGGCCTTCGCCGCCGGACAACAGGAGCAAAAATGACAGGCCAATGATACCCCACCAGGTTTTTGGTTGTTTTAGTTTTTTCATATTCAAAGTTTTCGCCTCGCTTTCGGTTTAGAGCTTGAAAGGGGTCAATTTTTCTTCCAGCGTTTTCAGCTGTTCATCGGACAGCGTGTAAACCAACTCCTCCACTTTCATCGACCCGACCAGTTCCTCCTCCGCCTGGGCGGTTATGAAACTGACCGTGTTTTCGGGCAGGGGGAGGTCGGCCACCGTTTCGGCAAGCGGAGCGTTATAGTCAAAGGCCTCCTCGGCGGTAAGATTGGCCAGGTCGGGTTTCTCCTTGGACACGAACAAGGCGATGCCCACGACCAAAACCACAGCAAAAACCGGCAAACTCCAGCCCAAAATTGGTTTCCAACGGGGACGCAAGGAGATTTTTTCGATGCGCTCCCGCACCAAGGCCGGGAAGGAGGCCCAGTAACTCTCCTCCGGCATCGGCAGCTGGTCGGCCTTCAGGGCATCGAAAAGCTCGCCGTATTCGGCGCGCCTGGCCTGGCAGGCCGGGCAGGATTTGAGATGCTCACCGAAAGCGGCGTCGATGTCGAGGGCCTTCAAGCCGTCCCATTTTTTCAGTTCTTCTTCGAATCTACGGCAGTTCATATCGTCTCACGTCACCGGTTAATACGGTTTTCCATTCGGCCAGGTGCTTTTTCATTTTCTGCAGGGCTTGAAAGTAGTTGGCCTTCACCGCGCCGACCGACTTTCCCACAATTTGGGCAATCTCCTCGTTGGATAGCTCGTCATAATGCCGCAAAATAAATATCGCCCGTTGCTTCGGCGGCAGTTTTTTCACCGCATCGGCTATTGCCCGTTTCAAACGTTCCGTATCTATATCGCTCAAACCCTCTTTCGGCTCTTCCGGCTTTTCCTCCGCTTCCAAAAGCGGCACCCAAGAGATGATTTTCTTCCGGCGGAGATGATTGATGGCCAGATTGACCGTGGCGCGGTAAGCCCAGGTGAAAACGGAGGCCTCCCCCCGGAAGTCCGGTAGCATCTTGTACATCTTTACGAACACCTCCTGGGTCAAATCCTTGGCTTCTTCCTCGTCCCTAACCATCCGAAAGGCAACGGCATACACCCTCTTTTGGTAGAGCCGGACCAGCTCGTTGAAGGCCGCCTGGTCGCCGGATTTGAAGCGGGCCACCAGTTCCCGGTCTTCCCCAGCGGTCATAGTTCTCTCACTTTGTTCGACAGCTATATCCGGCAAAGGTTTAAAGTCATTTTAAGGCCCGCCCTAAAATACCGGAATGGAGTGGGGTGGTCAATTAGAGCTTTACTTTTTTAGAGGGAAAAAGCATACTAATCAAATCCTATGGTAGGTAAAACCATTTCGCATTACAAAATCCTCGAGAAATTGGGGGAAGGGGGAATGGGGGAGGTCTATTTGGCCGAGGACACCAGTTTGGGCCGCAAGGTGGCCATCAAGTTTCTTTCATCCGACAAGGCCGCCGAACCGGAATCCCGCCAGCGCTTTGTGCACGAAGCCCGCGCGCAGGCGATGCTCTCCCATCCCAGCATTGCCACCTTTCACGAAGTCGGCGAGGATCAAGATAAGGTCTTTATCGTAATGGAGTACATCGAAGGCCAGCCGCTTTCCCGCCTGGCCTCCGGAGAAAAGTTATCTCTGCCCCAGATTCTGGATTTAGCCATTCAGGTGGGAGAAGGGTTACAAGCCGCCCATGAAAAGGGGATAACCCACCGGGATATTAAACCGGAAAACGTGCTGGTTACCGCAAAACACCACGCCAAGATAACCGACTTTGGACTGGCCAAGTGGAAAGGGGCCACCACGCTTACCCAAACCGGTGCCCGTATGGGAACGGCCTACTATATGTCTCCGGAACAGGTGGAGGGGAAAAAGGTTGACCATCGCACGGACATTTTTTCTTTCGGAACTCTTCTCTATGAATTGCTTTGTGCCCGAAAGCCGTTTGAAGGGGACACCGAGACGGCCATTTTCTATGATTTGATAAACACCCAGCCCCAGCCGTTGGCCCGCTTTGCCCGGAATATTCCGGAAAAATTAGAGCAGATTGTCTTGAAGTGTTTGGCCAAAAAGCCGGAGGAGCGGTATCAGTCGGCGGCCGATTTGGTGGCGGATTTGAAAACGTTGCGAAGGACCAGCGATGTACAAAATATCCCTGTATCCCATACCAAACCGGCTGCAAGCCGGAAAAAATGGATTGGAATTTCGGTTGGCCTTGGAATTATTCTGCTTGCCTTTGCCGCCTACGTAATTTTGCCTAAATTTTTCACTACGACTTCAAGAGATACCAAACCGGGAAGAAAGATGCTGGCGGTTTTGCCGTTCGACAATTTGGGTTCGGTGGAACAGGAGTATTTTGCCGACGGCATAACCGATGAGATTACCACCCGTTTGGCGAAAATCGGCGGTCTGGGAGTCATTTCCCACACCAGCGCCCGTAAATATAAAAAGACCGACAAAACTGTGAAGCAAATCGGCGCCGAGCTGGGAGCGGATTACATTCTGGAAGGAAACATTCGCTGGGCCAAATCGGGCGCGTCCAGCCGCATCCGCATCAACCCGCAGTTGATACAGGTTTCCGACGACTCGCACCTTTGGGCGGAGAACTATGACGCGGTTTTAAACGATGTTTTCGAACTGCAGTCCAGCATCGCCGAGAAAGTGGCGGCCGCTTTGGACGTTGCGCTTTTGGAGCCGGAGCGCAAAATCCTTGCCGCCAAGCCAACGGAGAATCTGGAGGCCTACGATTTTTATCTGCGCGGCAACGACCATTTCAATCGCTTCACCCCGGGGACGACTGGAGCCGGGAAATACATGGGTATCGCTTTGCAGATGTATCAGAAAGCTGTGGAATTGGATCCCGGCTTCGCGCTGGCCTATTGCCAGCTTTCAAGGAGCAATACCGAAATATACTGGCATTACGACCGAAAGGAGGAATATCTAAAAGACGCTAAAGCGGCGGTGGAAAAGGCCTTTAAGCTTTCTCCCGGCCTGCCTGAAGCCCACCTGGCTCTTGGCTCCTACCATTACCACGCACGGGAGTACGAAAAGGCGTTGGAAGAGTTCGCGATCGCTCAAAAAAGCTTGCCGAATAATGCTGACCTTCTTCAGGAGATTGGATATGTGCAAAGGCGTCAGGGAAAATGGGACCTTGCCTTGGCCAGCTTTAAGAAAGCGGCCGAACTGGACCGGGGTCGGTCCGATATTCCCTTCGAACTCGGCCAGATATACAATCGATTGCACAAATATTCCGAGGCGGCATCCTATTATGAGCGCGCTATTTTGCTGGATCCCGGAGGATATGTTCCCTATTGGCAAAAGGTAGGCTTATATGTTAAACAAGATGGTGCCACCGAAAAAGCTCGCAAGGTTCTTGTTCAGGCAGTAGGAAAAGTGGATGCGGCGGAACTTAATAACCGGTGGGTCTGGCTGGATGTTATTGAAGGAAATTACCCGCAGGCGTTGAGTCGACTTAACGGACCGGAGGCCTACAACAACGATTCTGCGGGCTACTATTTGGACAAAGCGCAAGTATATGGATTGATTATTGGGCAGTCTAGGCTACAACGCACCTGTTACGATTCCGCCCGAATACTTTTGGAGAAAGAGTTGGAACTTCAACCCGAGAATGAAGTCCTTCACAGCCAACTCGGAATGGCTTATGCCGGTTTAGGCCGAAAAAGTGAGGCGATCCGGGAAGGGAAGAAGGGAGTAGAACTGCAACCCATTAACAAATATGCAAACAGCGGACCTGATCGACTTGAGGGCTTAGCGCGCATATACGTTATGGCGGGTGAATATGAAGCGGCCTTGAAGGAAATTGAATATCTGTTGTCCATCCCGAGCAACCTATCCATCCCTTTGCTTCGCCTCGACCCCGGCTGGGCGCCCTTGAAGAGTCATCCGAGGTTTCAGAAGCTTTTGGCGGAAAAGTAAAGAAGGGCAAACGCACTGTTCGCCCCTGCCCTTTCCGATAATTCTTCCTCTGATAAAGTAGTTGGAATTTTGATTTAAGGAATTAAATTAAGAATCTATGCGCTGGAGCGAGGCCTTCATACCCACTTTGCGGGAAGTTCCCGCCGAGGCGGAACTGATTTCCCATCAGCTTCTCTTGCGGGCGGGAATGATACGGAAACTGGCGGCCGGGATTTACATCTATTTGCCGCTTTTCCAACGCACCCTTCTCAAAGTCGCCCAAATTGTGCGGGAAGAGATGAACCGGCAGGGGGCGGTGGAAATCACCATGCCGGTTCTGCACCCGGCCGAAATCTGGCAGGAGACCGGCCGCTGGGACACGGTCGGCAAAGAGCTTATCCGTTTGAAAGACCGACACGGGCGAGATTTGGTCTTGGGGCCGACCCACGAGGAAATCATCACCTTCCTCGTCCGCGGCGAACTGCGCTCTTACCGTCAGCTTCCGATTAACCTCTACCAGATTCAGGTGAAATTCCGGGATGAAATCCGCCCCCGGTTTGGCCTCTTGCGGGGGCGGGAGTTCACGATGAAAGACGCCTATACCTTCGATGCCACCGAGGAAAGTTTCAAAAAAAGCTACCAAAAAATGATTGACGCCTACTTCGCTGCTTTCAACCGCTGCGGGCTGGAGACCGTGAAAGTCGAATCCGACACCGGTGCTATGGGTGGAAAGTCGGCTCACGAATTTATCGTTTTGGTGGATACCGAAGGGGGGGAAAGTTTGATTTTCACCTGCTCCAATTGCGACTACGCCGTGCATTCCGACCGGGCAAGCTTCAAGGAAGCCGCCCCACCCTCCGAGAAAGTGTTGCCGTATGAAAAAGTGCATACGCCCAACGTGATGGCGGCAGAAGAAGTCGCCCGGTTTTTGAAACTGCCGGTGCAGAAACTGGTGAAAACCATGATTTACAAGACCGACAACGGATTCGTGGCGGCCCTGGTGCGGGGAGACCGGGAAGTGAATCTGGTCAAGCTGAAAAATCTGGTCGGCAGCATTGAAATGGATATGGCCGGAACCGAGGACGTCCAACGGATAACCCAGGCGCCGAAGGGCTTCGCCGGGCCGGTGGGGCTTGCTGGTCTGGAAATCATCGCCGATACCGAAGTTGCAGTGTTACCGAATTTTGTTTCGGGCGCCAACGAAGGGGATTACCATATCAAAAACATCAACACCGGCCGGGATTTCAAGCCGTCCCGGGTCGCCGACATCAAGGTGGCGGTGGAAGGGGAGGTCTGCGCTTCTTGCGGCAAAGGAAAATTGAAGGCTTCGCGCGGCATCGAAGTGGGCAATACTTTTTCTTTGGGAACGAAATACTCGGTTTCTTTGAAAGCCACTTTTCTGGATGAAAAAGGGGGGGAGAGGCCCTTCATCATGGGCAGCTACGGCATCGGCATCACCCGCACGGCGCAGGCGGCGGTGGAGAAATTCCACGACGCCGACGGCATCATCTGGCCGAAAACAATTGCGCCTTTGGATGTGCATATCGTTCCAGTCAAGATGGAAGACGCCCAGCAGGCCGAGGTGGCGGAAAGGCTGTATCGGGCCTTCAACGAAGCGGGAATTGAGCCGCTTTTGGACGACCGAAAGGAACGGGCGGGGGTGAAGTTCAAAGACGCCGATTTAATAGGGATTCCGGTTCAAATCGTCATCGGGGACAGGGGGTTGAAGGAAGGGAAGCTGGAGTTCAAAGTCCGCAAGACCAAGGAGAGTTCGACAGCCCCCATTGGGGAGGCGGTTCCTTACTTCAAGAAGCTGTGGGAAACGATTTAAGCAAGTAAAGCCCCTCGTTGTCATGTCGAACGAAGTGAGACATCTGGGTGGTGGAGCGGGGAGCCAATTTTAGCATTCGCGGAATAAAAGCAACGGCGAGATTCTTCGCTTCGCTCAGAATGACAACTCTATGATTCTTTCTGAAATCATACGCCCAAGGTTTTCCCTCCCCTTGAGGGGAGGGCCTGCCCGAGCCGAGCTCGGTGCTTGGCCAGGGATTAAGGGCTTGCCCCGAGCGAAGTCGAGAGGTGGGGTCAACGGTCATCCCGCTCTCTTCCGATACGTTGCCGATGCCGCTTAAAATTCTGGCGATTAACTGGCGGGATTTGAAAAACCCCCTCGCCGGCGGGGCCGAGGTGCATCTCGAAGAAAATCTGCGCCGCTTCGTCAAAATGGGGCATTCGGTCACCCTGCTCACCTCCAATTTTCCCGGTGGGGCGAAGGAAGAGATGATCGAGAGGGTGCGGATGGTTCGTGCCGGGAACGATTACACCTTCAATTGGTGCGTTCCTTTTATGCTGAAAAAGGAACTAAAGAAGAATTCCTACGACATTGTTTTGGAAGATATCAATAAGGTGCCGTTTTATTCCCCTCTCTTTCAAAAACTGCCCACCTTGGTGGTCGTGCCGCATCTTTTTGCGGATGCCGTGTTTCAGGAAATTAATTTCGTTCTGGGGCTGTATATCTACCTTGCGGAAAAGCCGATTCCCCGGGTCTATCGCGGCCGTAAGTTCTGCGTGATTTCCGAAAGCACCAGGCAGGATTTGACCGCCCGCGGCATTCCGCCGGAAGATGTACGGGTCGTTTACTGCGGCACCGATTTTTCGCTTTATTCCAAAGATCCCAGAGTGGACAAGGAGAAGGAACCCCTTGTTGTTTATCTGGGGCGGCTCAAAAAATACAAAAGTGTGGACCATCTGCTCGGGGCCTTCGCCAAAATTGCCAGCGATTTCTCCAAAGCGCGGCTTATTATCATTGGCGAAGGAGATGACCATCCGCGGTTGGCCGATTTGACCCGAAAGCTGGGGATTGAAAGCCGGGTGACCTACACCGGCTTCGCCCCGAAAGAGGAGAAGGTGAACTGGCTGCAGAAGGCCTGGGTGGTCGTCTGCCCCTCCCTCAAGGAGGGATGGGGATTGACGAACATAGAAGCCAACGCCTGCGGCACGCCGGTGGTCTGCGCCGACGTGCCCGGGCTTCGGGATTCGGTTGCGCCGGGGAAGTCGGGTTTATTATATCCCTACGGCCAGACCGACCGGTTGGCGGCCCATCTCCGCGATGTGCTGTCCAATCCTCCTTTGCGTCAGAAGCTGGAAGAGGGAGCTTTGGAATGGGCCAAAAATTTCTCCTGGGACCGCTCGGCGGAGGAAATGATAAAGCTGGTCGAAGAAGTGGTGCATAAAAGATGAAGGGACGGCTCAAAAAACGCTACATCCTCGGGTTTCTAATCGGGGCTTTGTTTTTGTGGCTTTCCGTGCGCAAGGTGGATTTGTCCCAAGTCTGGCAGGCGATGAAAGGGGCCAATTATTGGTATCTTCTTCCGAACCTTTTTTTCACCTTCGTGGGGATGTGGCTGCGGGCCATCCGCTGGAAGGTGATGCTGGACCCCATCGGCCGGTTGCCGCTCTCCAAAGTGTACGCCTCCACGATGATCGGGTTTATGGCCAACAACGTTTTGCCCTTCCGGCTGGGGGAGTTCGTGCGACCCTATTCGGTCGGGGTGATAGGGAAAATCTCCCGTTCAGCCGCAATGGCCACCATCGCCTTGGAGCGGGTTTTCGATATGTTTGCGCTTTTGGTGTTTCTCGTGATGGTTCTGATTTTGCTCCCCTCCCTCACGTCGGTGGGCTGGCTGGATGACGTCGGTTTTCTGGGCCTGGGGGTAAGCCTGTTGCTTTTGGTCTTTCTGGCGGCTTTGAAACGCTGGCCGGAGAAAAGCCGGAAAGCGGTCAAAAAAGTGCTGACTCTTTTTCCGGAAAGGATTTCCAGGCTGGGGGCGGAAATTTTCGGGAAGTTCGTGACCGGCCTTTCGGTGATGGGGAGCGGCGGGGGGGTTCTCTATTTGAGCTTTCTTTCCCTTCTGGTCTGGGCCCTTTCCGCTTTCAACAGCTACTTTATGCTTCTCGCTTTCGATTTGCATCTGGGTCCCCTGGCCTGGTTCACCTGGCTGGTGGTGGTGTCGCTGGGAATTATGCTGCCGGCGGCGCCGGGGTTCATCGGCACCTATCAGGCCTTTACCGTCCTTTCCCTGGCGCTTTTCAACGTCTCCCAGGAAACGGCCCTGGCGGTTTCGGTGATAACCCACGCCATGCAGTTTTTTCCGATTACTCTGGTCGGGCTTTATCATTTAAAAAAAGAGCATCTGTCGTTGAAATACGAGGCTAACGGGTAGGATATTGAGGATTGAAGATTTTCGATTGACGATTGAAATCGTCTCCCGGTTCCGGCGTGAATTTCCGGCGGGGATAAGTTATCTCGAACCGGTTTTCCTTGACAGTCCCCGATGCGGGGGTTAGATTTTCGGGCGAATGAATTATGCGGTGGTGATGGCCGGCGGGAAGGGAGAACGGTTCTGGCCGCTTTCCCGGGCCGGCAGCCCCAAGCAGTTTCTCAAAATTCTCTCCGACAAAACGCTTTTGGAAGAAACGCTGGAGCGGACGGCCGCCTTGGCGCCACTGGAGCGCACCCTCGTGGTGGCGGCCGAGGCCTTTAAGAAGCAGATTCTGGAAAAAGTCCCCTCTCTTTCCGGAAAAAATCTTCTGCTGGAGCCGGAGGGGAAAAACACCGCCCCAGCGATTGCCCTGGCCGCCGTTCATCTGGCCCAAACCGACCCCCGGGCCGTGATGATTGTTCTCCCCTCCGACCATTTCATAGAGCCAAAAGAGCGGCTTTCCCGCATTCTTTCCGCCGCCGCGGAAAGGGCGCAGGAGGGGGATTTTTTGATTACTTTGGGCATCGTTCCAACCCGGGCGGAGACGGGATACGGCTACATCGAAGTGGGGGAGAAAACCAACGAAACCGACGGCATTGCTCTATATAAGGTGGCGCGGTTCAAGGAGAAGCCCAACCGGACGGCGGCGCAGGAATACTATCTGGACCGCAAGCATTTCTGGAATTCCGGGATGTTCGTCTGGTCGGCCGCCGCCATTCTGAAAGCTTTTGAACGGCACCAGCCGAAAATGTACAAGCAATTAAAAACCTATTCCGAAGCCATCGGGACTTCCAAAGAAGAGGAGGGGCGCAAAAAGCTCTTCGCCGCCTTGGAGCCGGTTTCGGTCGATGTCGCCGTTCTGGAAAAAGCGGACAACGTTTTGACCATCCCGTCCGATTTCACCTGGGACGACGTGGGAAGCTTTTTGGCCCTGGAGCGGGTGCGCAAGCGGGACCGGGAGAACAATTTATGCCTCGGCTCCTCTTTGGCCCTTTCCTCCTACGAAACGACGGTCATCAATGAAGGAGAGGGGGTCGTGGCGGTCTTCGGCGTTTCCGATTTGGTGGTGGTGAAATCGGGGGATTCGGTTTTGGTGGCGCATAAAACCCGCGTAGCGGACTTGAAGGAGCTTACTGAGAAACTGGCCTCCGACCCGAAATACAAGCCCTACCTCTGACCCGTTTGCCCGCAACGGTTCTCAAAGCATCAAAGAAACCTTCTTCTTCGATATTACGACAGGCCGCCTTGGTTCTTAAAAGAGGGGGAGTAGCGGTGCTTCCGAGCGATACGGTTTATGCCCTGGCGGCTTCGGTCAAATTTTCCGGCAGCGTCCGGCGAATCGTCAAAATCAAGGGGAGAAGCCCCGGCCACCCCTTCTCCATTTTCGTTTCCGGATGGGGGGAGCTCTTGCGCCATTCAAAAAACCGGCCGGCTTATTTTTCAAAGCTTAAAGACTTGCTGCCGGGACCATATACTTTCGTGCTTCCGGCGCGGGGAAAGCTGCCCAAAGCGTGCGTCTCGAAAGGAAAGGTAGGTTTGCGCTGGCCCGATTTTCCGCTTTTGAATCAGCTCGTCGGCAAGGTCGGCGCTCCCTTGGTGGCCACCTCCGCCAACCGGAGCGGCAAGCCCCCCCTTCGTTCGGGGGACGTGGCTGCTCGTACCTTCGGGGGGGAAGTTGACTTGATTTTGGACGGCGGCAAGCTACCTTTAAGTGCGGTTTCAACGGTGGTGGAATTTCGGTCGCAAGAGGCCGTCGTTTGGCGCAGAGGAGCGGGGTATAAAAAATTGATGCAGTTTCTCTCCAGGTTGGGGGTGCCGGTTCGACGTGGGGGATGATTTCACCATACTTTTAGTCTGCACCGGGAACACCTGCAGAAGCCCGATGGCGGCCGGCATTTTGAAGAAAATGCTGGTGGAGGAGGGCATAAAGGGGGTTTCCGTACTTTCCGCCGGGACGGCCGCCCTCGAGGGGATGCCCGCCACCGATTTGGCCGTGGAAACTTCCTCCGAGTGGGGGATTGACATCGCCAGCCACCGTTCCCGGCCGGTTACGGATGAGCTGGTCGCCAAAGCTGATTTGATTTTGACGATGACGCCGGAGCACCGGGAAGAAGTTTTGCTGCACGACCCGGCGGCGGCTTCCCGGACCTTCCTTTTGAAAAGCTTTCCCGTGCCGGTGAGGGAGGACCCCTCCTTTTTCATCCGCGACCCCATCGGCGGCGGGCCGGAGGAATACCAGCGCTCCTTTTTGGAAATCGAGGAGTCGCTGCGGCGGATTTTTTCCGCCATTTTGCAGCGGGCGGGAAAGCGTTGAGACTCTTCCCGGCTTTCTTCCTTCCGCTTTTGTTTTCCCTGGCCGGGCAGGCTCTCTCCGAAGCAAATTCTTCCGATTCGACCGGAAGCGAAGCGGCGCCGCAAGACACGGCCGGGATTCGGGCGGACACGAACTATCTCCCGCCCTTGCGGAGTCTGCCCAACGAGGCCTTCGGCCCCGGGGAATATCTCGAATACGAGGTCGGCTACGGCTTCATCAAGGCCGGCACCGCCACCCTCGAAGTCCGGCGGGTGGTGAACTACAAGGGCTACCAATCGTTCGAGCTGGTTTCCACGGCCCGCTCCTACCCGGCTCTGGCCAAGCTCTATTACGTGGAGGATTACAACTATTCGCTGATGGACTGTGATGGCCTTTTTCCGTGGCGCTATCAAAAGAACGTGCACGAGGGGCGCTACCAGGCGTTCAAATGGGCCGACTTCGACCAGAAAAACAAAAAAATTTACACCTCCAAAGATACGCTCGCCGCCTCCGAATACGTGCAGGATGCCTTGACGGCGCTCTATTACACCCGCACCATTCCCCTGCAGGTGGGGGAGACGGTGGAGATGGAGGCGTATTCCGACGGGAAAAAATATTTGCTGGAGGTGAAGGTTTTGAAAAAGGAGCGGGTGACCGTTCCGGCCGGCAGCTTTCGCACCATCGTGGTGGAGCCGCTTTTGAAAACGCCGGGGATTTTTCAGCAGACCGGAAAAGTCAAAGTCTGGCTGACCGACGACCGCCTGCGCCTGCCGGTTTTGATGAAAAGCCGGGTTTTAATCGGCTCCATTTCGGCGCAGTTGAAAGTTTTCAAACTGGGGGAGAGGAGATAGGGAGGAATTGAAGATTGGTAAAACAAAATCACCCCCTATAGTCCCCCTTAAATACAGGGGGACAGGAAGTAATTTTGGCAAAAACGACGGGGATTTGGTTGTGAATTTGGATTTTTGGGCGCAGGTATAGCGGGGATTTGAGGGAGGGAAACACCCCCTCCGGCCTTTCGGCCTCGTCCCCCTTGCCAAGGGGGACAAAAAGGACATTGTATTGTAAGGAGAGGGAGGGGCGGGGTTAGCCTCGACGGCGAGGGTTAGGCCGCCCCCTGGCCTTTCCTTTTTCCCCTCAACCCGCTTTGGCGGGTTTGGGATCTTCGCTTCGCTTCGAGACCCTTTCGGGCGGCGCCGGGAGGCCGGGCGGGACGCAGGAAGCGGAGGTGCTTACCCAAGAAGAAACAGCGGCGGCAGACCTTGAGGATTTTGCCGTGGTCTTCGCCAAGCTGGATGACCGTGTAGGGCCCGCTATAAATGCGACGGCGACGGGTTCTTTTGCGAAGGGAGAGGATGACCTGTTTTGGGTCTTTTTCGCACATCTGGCAGAGTTTGGTTTTACCCTGCTTGGCAGAGGCGGTTTCTTCAGATTTGGAGCGGAATTTGTTGTGATTTTGAATTTTCGGGCGCACGAATAGACAATACCTCCTTCTGGGCTGCAAAATCGATGGGATTTTGCAGGTGTTTTTGTAGGGGAAAACCACCCCCTCCGGCCTGTCGGCCTCGTCCCCCTTAAGTACGGGGGGACAGAAAGATGAGGAGAGGGAGGGGCGGGGAAGTCCGCCCCTGCGCCTTTCCTTTTTTCTTTCTCTTTTTTGTGCGACAGGTTTTAAAACAGCAGTGAAAGTAGGAGACAAGACCGTTTACTTGATCTTCTCCGTGCGGCTTGCCTGTTTCTTGTTTTGCTTACGCGCGGCAAGCCCCGCGCCAGCGTAACTGGTCTATAGGCGCTTATCCCTTTCAAAGACAAGCGTGTTCCGGATAAAAGGAAATCTGCTGTTCTTTCCCCCGACCAATTGAGGGGAAATCAACCCCAGAAGGGAGGGTGCCGTGTTCCTTGGTCGTTACCGGTCTCC
>JAKEHY010000035.1 GCA_022614805.1 Candidatus Zixiibacteriota bacterium
GGAGACCGGTAACGACCAAGGAACACGGCACCCTCCCTTCTGGGGTTGATTTCCCCTCAATTGGTCGGGGGAAAGAACAGCAGATTTCCTTTTATCCGGAAACCGCTCATCTTTGAAAGGGATAAGCGACTATAGACCAGTTACGCTGGCGCGGGGCTTGCCGCGCGTAAGCAGAACAAGAAACAGGCAAGCCGCACGGAGAAGATCAAGTAAACGGTCTTGTCTCCTACTTTCACTGCTGTTTTAAAACCCGTTGCGCAAAAAAGAGAAAGAAAAAAGGAAAGGCGCAGGGGTAGGTTTATCCCGAGCAACGCCGAGGGGCCCCCGCCCCTCCCTCTCCTTTATTTATTCTAATTCCCTCCCCTTGAGGGGAGGGGTAGGGGAGGGGTCATCCCTCCCGCAAATTCCCCTGCAAAATCCCCCGATTTTGCAGCCAAAAAGGAGGTGTATCTATTCGTGCGCCCGAAAATTAAAAATCACAACAAATTCCGCTCCAATTTAGAAGAAACCACGTCTGCCAAGCAGGGTAAAATCAAACTCTGCCAGATGTGCGAAAAAGACCCAAAACAGGTCATCCTTTCCCTTCGCAAAAGAACCCGTCGCCGGCGCATTTATGCCGGGCTCTATACAGTTTTTAACCTTGACGACCATGGGGAAAGCCTTCTACAGGTCTGTCGCCGGTGCTTCCTGCTGGGCAAACGATTCCGTTTCCTGCGGCCGGCCCTGCCTCCCGGTGCCGCCCGCCGAACCGGTCATTTTTTCAATAAAAAAGCCCCGCTTGGGGCTTAAAAAAGAGGCGACTAACAACCGGAACGTAAGATGGTGAGTTACTTGGCCTCGAGCTAAGGTTTACGGTTTCTTTCTTCTCACCTCCTCCCCACTGTGTGGGGCTACTCTTTTTATGCAAAAGAGCGGTTGTTTGCCGAAAGCCGGTTGGGGACCGGCCTTCAACTGGTGATACGATACCAAACCAGGATTTGATAGTCAATAGGGAAAAAATTTAAAACTACGCCTGGGCCTGCTGCCGGGCGGGGGGCTTGGCCGTGCCGGGAACGAAGGCGGCCAAAAACTCCTTCAGCTCGGCGGCCAGCTCGCCGGCCCTTTGGTAGCGCCCCTGTGGGTCTTTGGTAATCGCCCGCATCGTGACCCGGCTCAAAATCATCGGGACGCTCTCGTTTTTCTCCACCGGCGGTGGGGGATTGAAATTGATGATGTTGTAGATGAGCTGGCTTAAATTCTCCCCCCGGAAAGGCTTTTCCTGGGTCAGAAACTCGTACAGGACGACGCCGAGGGCAAATATGTCGGAGCGGCGGTCCACCGGCTTCCCCTGCAGCTGCTCGGGGGAAATATAGTTGGGGGTCCCCATCGCAATGCCGGTCTGAGTCATCGAAGTGGAAGTCTCCAACCGGGCGATGCCGAAATCCATGACCTTCGCTTGAAAATTGTTCATTACCATGATGTTGGCCGGCTTGATGTCCCGGTGGACGATGCCGCGGTCGTGGGCGTAGTCCAAAGCGTCGCAAACCTGCACGATGATTTTGGCCACGATTTTGTAGTTTAACACCACCTGGCGCTTGATGATTTCCTCCAGTGTGTAGCCTTCCAGGTATTCCATCGCGATGTACTGCAAATCCCCCTCGTGCCCCACGTCGTAGACGGTGACGATGTTCGGATGGGAAAGTTTGCCGGCCGCTTTGGCCTCCCGCACCATCCGCTCCTTCAACTCCTGGATTTCGCTTTCTTCCGCCACGGCATCCAGCCGGATGGTTTTCAACGCCACCAGACGGTCGATGGCCGGGTCCAAACCTTTGTAAACGGTCCCCATCGCCCCCTTCCCCAAAACCTCCTGAATTTCGTAGCGGCCCAAAGTCTTGGGGCGGTCCAGGGGCAGCGGTACGGACTTTTTGGGCTCAAGCGAAGTTTGCTCGTAGAGGCTTTTCTCTCCGGCAATGACTTCCGGCTCGGGCATCTCCTCGGTCTCTACAAACGGCTCGATGTGGCCTGGCGTCTCCGCTGTTGCTTCGGCGGAGGGGAGAATGCCGGTGGAAACCTCCGATTCCCTTTCAGGCTCCGCTGCTCCGGACGAGGCCCGCACGGTCTCCCGCTGCGTCCCGGTATAACCGTAGGCATACTCGTCCAAAACCTCCACTTCGGTGCGCTTCGGCTTCAAAACCGGGCTGGCTGCCAGAAAGAAAACGAGCTCCAAAATGGCGTAAAACGGCTTGGTCAGAATCCCGAAGGAATTGAAAAGGATAAACGAAAGGTTGGTAAGCGCGACTAAAAAGATGCCCAGAATAATCATCCGGTAGGTGAGCGAAACCTGGGGTAAAAGAAAGGCCGCCAAAACTCCTATCAAAATCAAAAATGAAACGTCCAAAAACTTGGAAATGGTCAAAGTTTTTATAAACCGGCGGTGGAGGAGGTTTTCCGCCAGATTGGCGGTCAGTTCGGCGGCCGCAAGCGCCGGTTCCACCGGCGTTTTGAAGGTGCCAGCCAGTCCCAGGGGAGCTTT
Source organism: Candidatus Zixiibacteriota bacterium (assembly GCA_022614805.1). Classification (GTDB taxonomy): domain Bacteria; phylum Zixibacteria; class MSB-5A5; order DSPP01; family DSPP01; genus DSPP01. Next base: position 2,513 of record JAKEHY010000035.1, read on the forward strand.
TCCCACAATCACCAGCTTCCCTTTCAGTCCGTTGGGGTCGAGCTGCCCCTGCAAAAGGTCGGACAGGTTGAACGTCTTAAAACTTCCGGCCGGGCCCGCATAGTTAATGAAAAGCCGCCCCTGTTTATCTGTCGGGATTATGGTGTTCCCCAGTTTCACCCCTTTGCCCGGCTCAATGACGCACTGGGTCTTTCCAATCCCCAAAAAGAGCCGGGCGGCATTTAATGCCAGGGAGGGATAGTACAGCCCCTCGAAGTTGATTACCAAAGGATGCCAGCGCAAAGTGCCGTCCGGATCCGGCAGCTGGGTGGTGTGTCCCAGTGCGATCCCCTTTTCGGCAAACCCCCGGTCGGGATAGTTTACCGAGCCGGCCGCCGTTATGGGAGCCGATTTCATCTCCATCCCGGCGCCGGGCAGGGCGGCGGTGGCAAAATAGTTCGGCGTCGAAAAAGTGGAAAGGGGTTGTTCGGTCGGGGTGAATCCGAAAGGAACGACGATATTTTTGTTTTGCGAAAGCACGTCCGCCAAAACGTAGCTGCCCAGGGAGGAGGTGTCGGAACGGTCAATCAAAGCCGGGGGAAGGTCCAAGGCCACCGCCTTGGGCTGGTACAGCGAAAGCGCGCTCAAAACCCCGGCCCATCTTTCCCGGCTCCAGGGGTAGCGCCCGAGCATTTCGGAAGAGCGGAGGTCGATCTGCACCACGGCCACTTCCGGGCCGACCGGCTCGTTCCCCCGCAGGCGGAACATCTGGTCGGCCAGCTTCAAGTCCATTTTTTCCACCGCCGGCTGCCGGTCCAAATAGAGGGCTAAAACGAAAACGGTGATTAAAACGTAAAGAATGAACCCCTGAAACTTCTTGAACATCAGCGCCCCGCCGAAATCCGTTCAATCAAATATTCGGGCAAATCCAGAGCTTTCATTTTCTTCTGCGCGGAGAGAACGTCGTAGGCCACTCGCACCAGCCGGGCCTCCCGGCTCTTGCTGTCGTACAGGAGGTAGCAGGCTTTGGGGTTGCCGTCGCGCGGCTGCCCCACCGAGCCGATGTTGATGATGTAACGCCAGTCCGGCTCCAAAACCACCGAGTTTTCCGTATACAAAGTCGCGTGCTCCTCCTTATACTTGCGCACGATTAAGGGTTTGTGGGAATGCCCGATGAGGCAGACCGGGGCTTGAAAATAGCCGAAATTTTCTTCGGCATCGTCCAGGTCCAGCAAATACTCCCACTCGAGGGGGTCTTTGGGGGTGGCGTGCACGAGGTGGAAATCCTCCACTTCCTCCTGCACGGTAAAGCCGGAAAGGAGTTGAATCGACTCGGCCGAAAGCACCTCTTTGGTCCATTCGATGGAAAGCCGGGCGTACTGGTTGAACTGCACCGTTTCGATTTGGCCCAAGGAGGCGTAGTCGTGGTTGCCCATAATCCGCACCCGGGTCGCCCCGCAGATGGCTTTGACGCACGGATTGGGGTCGGCTCCGTAGCCAACCGCATCCCCTATGAAAAACGAGCGTTCCACTTTTTGGCGGGAAAAATCTTCCAGAACGGCGTTCAGCGCTTCCAAATTGGCGTGAACGTCGGAAAAAAAAGCCAGTCTCACCGGCTCTGACCCTCGATGAACCGGAAAATCGATTTGCCGACCTGGACGATGTCGTCGTTGCGCAAAACATAACGGTCCACCGGCTCGCCGTTCACTTTCACGCGGCCGGCCCGCCCCACGTTGACCAAAACCCACCTCCCCTCCTCCTGCACCAGTTTGGCCTGGATGCCGGAAAGGAAAAACCCTTTGGCCCGGACGTTGACGAACTTCGACTTGCCGATGGTGACCACGTCCCGGTCCAGCTTGAATTCCTTGGTCTCGGTGTTCAATTCCCCCTTCAGAATCGGGCCGCCGAACTTTTCCACCAGGGCCCGCTCGCGGGCGTCCCGTTCCACCAGTTCCTTGTGGCGTTTGGTCTTCAAAACCATCGTGCCGTCCATGTGCTCCGGCCGCATCGACTTTTCGGAAATGTTGTGGAACACCAGCGAGTACTTGCCGATGGTGATGACATCGTTGTCCTTCAACAGCTCTTCGGTCACCTTGCGGTTGTTGACGAAAGTTCCGTTCAAACTGTCGTTGTCGATGATGATGGCGTTCGGCCCGTTGAACTCGATCTGGGCGTGGCGGCGGGAGACCCCCCGGTTGTCCAAAACGATGTCGTTGTCCGAGGTGCGCCCGATGGTAATGCGCTTTTTTTCGGTCACCACCCGCTCGATGACCTTATCTTCGTATTTAACGATGATTTCCGGCATATCCGGCTCTCTCCTTTCCCCTTCCGACACCCGTCGGAACTACCCCCGGCGCCCCCGTATCCCGAAAACACCAAACGGCCCGGCTTGTCGGGCGCCAAGAACTCTTTTATATTTGTCGGTATGAAGTTGGGGAACTTGAGCATAGGGGGAAAAGTGTTCCTTTCGCCGATGGCCGGCATAACCGACATCACCTTCCGGATGCTGGCCAAGCGACTGGGGGCCTCCTTGGTATACTCCGAAATGATTTCCGCCGACGGGCTTTCCCGCGGCAGCGCCAAAACCGAAAGGTATATGGAATTTGACGAGTCCGAACGCCCCATCGGTTTTCAGCTTTTCGGCTGCGACCCCTACGTGATGGGGGAGGCGGCCCGCAAGGCCTCCGCCTTGAAGCCGGACTTAATCGACATCAACTTCGGCTGCCCGGTGCACAAGGTGACCAAAAAAAACGGCGGCTCCTCTTTGTTGCGCGACTTAAAACTGTTCGCCCAAATAATCAAATCGGTCATCAAGGGCTCTTCCGTCCCGGTCACGGTGAAAATCCGCTCCGGCTGGGACCATAACTCCGTAAACGCCCCCGAGGCGGCCAAAATTGCCGAGGATTTGGGGGCGGTGGCGGTAACCGTTCACCCCCGCACCCGCCAGCAGTTCTTTGAGGGGAAAGCGGACTGGGCAGTGATTGCCAAAGTCAAGGAAGCAGTCAAAATTCCGGTGGTCGGAAACGGCGACATCAACTCTCCCGAGGATGCCCAACGGATGCTGGACGAAACCGGCTGCGACGCCGTGATGATTGCCCGCGCCGCTATGGGAAATCCCTGGATTATGGGGCAGATTCATCAGTACCTCGAAACCAGGGAAAAGGCCGCTGAAGCAGCCGTGGCGGAAAAGGCCGCCGTTTGTCTGGAGCATGCCGAAAAGCTCTGCGCCCGGATTGGCGAACCTTTAGGAATGAAAGAGATGCGCAAGCACATTGCATGGTATATCAAGGGTTTTCCGAAGGCTTCCGAGCTGCGCCAGAAAATCAATTCGCTGGAAACATTGGCCCAACTGCGTGAAATTCTTTTGCCGTACCGCGAACCGGGCCAATCCGTCACGGCGGCGGCTTGAAAAACTCCAACAACAAAAGCGGCGCCGCCGACTGGCCGGCTCTGGAAAAAACGCTGTCCGCCCTTTCTTCCGGACGGCTTTCCCTACCGGAGGCCTACCGGCGGCTGAAAACCCTCCCGTTTGAAGATTTGGGTTTCGCCAAGCTGGACCACCACCGTCGCCTGCGCAAAGGATTTCCGGAAGTGGTCTGGGCCGCCGGCAAAACCTTTCCGCAGTTGAAAAAGATTATCGCCGCCTTGGCCGGACCGGACTCTGGCGTTCTGGTAACGCGGCTTGAGCCGGCCGTCGGTAGAAAATTGAAAAAAAACTTCCCGAAAGCTGTTCATAATTTCCGCGCCAAAGCCCTCTTTCTTCCGGCCAAACAAAAACCGGTCTCCTTGGGCCCGATTGGAGTTCTTTCCGCCGGCACTTCCGACCAGCCGGTGGCGGAAGAGGCCGCCTTCACGGCCGAATGCCTCGGGGCCGAAGTGGAACGGATTTACGACGTCGGCGTCGCCGGCATCCATCGCCTGCTCGTCCATTTGCCCAAACTCGAGGACGCTTCGGTTCTCATCGTGGTGGCCGGAATGGAAGGGGCCCTCCCTTCCGTCGTGGCCGGTTTGGTGGATAAACCGGTGATTGCCGTCCCCACTTCGATCGGCTACGGCACCCATCTGGGCGGACTGGCGCCACTTTTGGCGATGCTCAACTCCTGCGCCGCGGGCGTGGTGGTGGTGAACGTCGACAATGGCTTCGGCGCCGGCTTCGCCGCCGCCACCTTCGCCCGCCAGGCCGCTCGTGCCGCCCAGAAACGTTGATGAAAGTTTTATATTTCGACTTAATCGGCGGCGCCTCCGGGGATATGATTCTGGGAGCCCTGCTCGACTTGGGCCTCCCCTTGGGCCAACTGAAAAAAAATTGGGAAAAGCTCGACCTTCAGGGCTGGAAAGTGGAACTGGAGAAAACCGAGCGGCATCACATCGGCGCCACCCGTCTGAAAATTCAAATTCCGGACGAAAAAACCCACCGGCATTTGAGTCATTTCAAGAAACTGTTGGACGATTCGTCCCTCTCCGAGAAAATTAAATCTCAAAGCTATTCCGTCTTTTTGCGTCTGGCCGAAGCGGAAGCCAAGGTGCACCGTACCACCCTTGAGAAAGTTCACTTTCACGAAGTAGGCGGGCTGGATACTCTTCTGGACGTCACCGGCGCCGTCATCGGTTTCGATTATTTCGGCATCGAAAAATTCTTTTCCTCCCCTTTTCCGATGGGTAAAGGAAGCGTCACCACCGCTCACGGCAAGCTTCCCGTGCCGCCCCCCGCCGTGGCCGAATTGGTCGCCGGTTTCCCCGTGCAAAAAACGGACGTGGAAGCCGAACAAGTCACCCCCACCGGCGCGGCGCTCATAACTTCGCTGGCCAGCTACGAGTCGAAGCTCTCCTTTCTAACCGAAAAAGTCGGCTACGGCGCCGGAGCGGCCGATTTCAAGGAAACCCCCAATCTTTTGCGCCTCTGGCTGGGGGAACAAAAAGAAGGCTACGCCGGCGACGAAGTGACCGTTTTGGAAACTCAAATTGACAACACCGCTCCGGAATTGCTGGGCTTTTTATCCGAAAGGCTCTTGGATTTGGGGGCCTTGGATGTTTATTTCACCCCGATTATGATGAAAAAAAACCGCCCCGCCCAGCTTTTGACCGTTTTGTGCCTGCCGAAGGATGAAACCTCCCTGACCCGGACGATTTTCGCCGAAACCGGCTCTATTGGCATCCGCTACAAAAGCGCCCACCGGCATAAATTGGAACGGGAAACGCTCGAAATCGACACCCTCTTCGGGAAGCTGAAAGCCAAGCGGGTTTTCTCCGACGGGACCGAAAAAATTTCGCCGGAGTTTGAGGACTGCGCCCGGGTAGCGCGGGAGAAAAACGTCCCCCTGCGGGAAGTATACGAAGCGGTTCTGTCCGGCTGGCGCAATCAAAACAAAAAATAGAAATGGCCCGGCGATGCTCGCCGTAAAAAAGAGAAAATGAAAACGCTGATTTTCGCCGAATTGAAAGAGGGAAAACTTTCCTCCACAGCCGCCGAACTTTTTACCTTCGCTCTATCCCTCGGCGCTTCGGAAGCCTCCGCCGTCGTTTTGGGGGAAACCGTGGAGGAAGCGGCCAAAGAATTGGGCCGACTCGGCGCCAAAACGATTTACACATTTTCCGACCCCAAACTGAAATTTTTTGTTGACGAAGCTTACGCTTCTCTGGTGTCCAAGGTCATCGCCGAGGCGAAATCGGATTTGATTTTGGGCGCCGCCACTTTCACCGGCAAAGCACTCTTCCCGCGTCTGGCGGCCAATCTGAAATTTCCCCTGGTCACGGACGTTTCCAAAGTCGAGTCGAACTCCCCCCCCGTTGTGGTTCGCCCCTCTTACGGCGGCAACGTCTATCAAAAAATCAAGCTCGAAAAAACCCCGGCCCTCTTGACCGCCCGCCCCAAATCCTTCCCGGCCGCCAGACCGGACCTGTCCAAAAACGGCGAAATCAAAACCGGAGCCGTCGATTGGCCCAGCTTGAATGTCCGCACGAGCGTTCTGGAAAAGGTGAAGGAGGAAGCCCAGACGTTGAATCTCGGGGATGCCGACATCATCGTCTCCGGCGGGCGGGGTTTGCGCGAGCCGGCCAATTTTTCGCTCGTCCGCGAACTGGCCGCCGCCGTCGGCGGCGCCGTCGGGGCCTCCCGCGCCGTGGTGGATGCCGGCTGGATTCCCTACGCCCATCAGGTGGGTCAGACCGGAAGGACCGTCAACCCCAAGCTTTATTTCGCCTGCGGCATCTCCGGCGCCATCCAGCATCTGGTCGGAATGCAGTCCGCCGGCATCATCGTGGCGATAAACCGGGACAAGGACGCCCCCATTTTCGGCGCCGCCACCTACGGCATCGTCGGCGATTTGTTTGAAATCATCCCGGCCCTGACGAAGGTTTTCAAAGAAAAATTAGGGCGTTAAAACACCCCCTCTGGGCGAACGCCGCTTGCAGGCGGTAGGCCGAGTCTGTTCGCCCCTGCGATTATTTTTCGTGTATTTTCCGCAGGGGCGTATGCCATACGCCCTGTTTAGATTTTTTTTATGTCTCTCGTAGGGGCACAACATGTTGTGCCCTTCTCTTAATCCGCCAAATTCGTATATTGCTCTCCGTTTGGGGCGTAGCCAAGCTGGTAAGGCACGGGACTTTGGATCCCGCATTCCTAGGTTCGAATCCTAGCGCCCCAGGTATTTACCTTTTCGGCAATGCGGTAACAATAGGGATGGAACTTTTTGGCTACTGATGGAGTTAAAAAAACCGCAAACCAAGAAACCAGAGGAGGAGGTATGAAAAAAGTACTCTTTAACCCCCATCAAGCCCTCGCGATGTTCCTACTGGGGCTGGCTTTAGCTGCACTGGCGGGTTGTTCCAGTAAAAGGGAACAGGAACTGCAGGCCCAATTGAAGCAGTTCACCGACGAGCGGGCGATGGTGGAAACGCGCCTTGTCCGATTCGACTCCCTGGATTTTGACGTGTACAGCAATCAAAAATGGGATTTACTGAACGTCAGCCATTCCGATGACATTGTCGTCAACTGGCCCGACGGACGACAAACCAAAGGCATTGCCCAACACATTGAGGACCTTAAAGCAGTGTTCATGTTTGCGCCAGATACAAAAATAGAGGAACACCCTATCCGATTTGGTTCCGGCGACTGGACCTGCGCAACCGGGGTTATGTCGGGAACTTTTTCCAAGCCGATGCCCATCGGCGGCGGCAAAACCATCCCGCCGACCGGCAAAAAATTCAAGTTGACGATGTGCACGGTGGGCCATTGGAAAGCGGGGAAAATGATTGAGGAATCCTTATTCTGGGACAACGGTGAATTTATGAAGCAAATTGGGTTGGCAAAATAAGCCGGCGTCAATTTTTTTTGCCCAAAGGCAAGGCCAATTCAAAACTTAACGAAAGGAGTTAATATGCTTGTGCGCACCTGTTCCGCTCTTGCGCTGGTTGTTCTTTTGTTCGTTTCCATCGGCTACAGCCAGCCAAAATCCAAACCATCACAAAGTCAAATAGAGTCACAGATGGAAACAAACAAAGAACTGGTTAAAAACTTTCTGAATACGGCTTTTAACCGGAAAGACGTTAAGGCCGCTGCCGAAATGATTACAGAGCGGTATATCCAGCATAATCCGGGTGTGCCGACCGGCAAGGCAGGATTTTTGCAGGCCATTCCCGGATTTTACAAAATGTTTCCCGATATGAAGTGGGAGCTGAAACATATCTGGGCCGACGGCGACTATGTAATTACGCATTCCCACTACCAATTTGCGAAAGAGGGGAACGGCAGCGCCGTTGTTGATATTTTCCGAATCAAAGACGGAAAAGTTGACGAACACTGGGACGTGTCACAGGAAATACCGGAAAAAATAGCTCATACCAACGGAATGTTTTAACGGAGCCAAAAAAAGCGCACAAACAAAGGAGGGAAGATGGTAAAGAAATTCCTGTTCTCCACCAGCCCAACCTGGGTGTCGTTCCCATTGCGCATCCCCTTGGGGGTGATTTTCATCGCCCACGGCGCTCAAAAGCTTCTCGGCTGGTTCGGCGGCCCCGGCCTGCAAGGGACGGCCGGCTTTTTCGAACAGGCTGGATTGACCCCCGGTATTTTCTGGGCCACTCTGGCTGCCTGCGGCGAGTTTTTCGGCGGGCTTTTGGTTTTGCTCGGTCTGGCAACCCGCTTCGGCGCCTTGAACATCGCCATCGTGATGCTCGTGGCGATTTTCAAAGTCCACTGGCCGGTCTTCTTTGCGCCCAACGGATTCGAATATCCGATGGCTCTTTTGGGTTCGGCAATAGTGCTTTTGACAACGGGCGGGGGGAAGCTCTCCGTCGACGCTGCCATCAGCGCCAAACCGGGCCAAACGCCAAGTATACAGTCTTGATGGCCTCCGATATAAAATCTCCGGCTTTTATGACTCTTCAACACCCGTCGGCCGGCTGAAAAAGAGGGCATAAACTGGGCGTTAAATCGCGGGCAGGTATCTGTGCCTGTCGGCACTCAAAGCACGCCCTAAAAGTTCTGCCTTGTCTGACAGACGGACAAAAACTTGACAATTTCGCCCCAAACTGTCATTTTGCCATACCGTTATGTCTAAATTCCTGACCAAAGAAGAGCTCGTCGGCAAAATTAAGACCGCCTTGAAGGATAACTCCCACGCCCCCCGAATCCGGGAGCTCGCTCGCCGGCTTTCCATTCCGGAACCCCAGTACCGCCAGTTCCGCCAGTTGGTCAAAGCCTTGCGCAACGAAGCCTTAATCCAGGCTCGCCGCGGAAAACTCTTCCTGTCAGAAAGGCAGGAGACAATAATTGGAACCTACACCCCCACCCGGACAGGCTTCGGCTTCGTCCAGCCGGAGGATGGCTCGGACGAAATCTTCATAGCCCGCGACCGGGCCGGCGGTCTCCTTTTACCGGGGGATAAAGTCGAAGTCCGGCTCTTGCGCAAGGCCTGGGGAGAGATGAAAAGTGAAGGGGAAGTCCTCCGCGTCCTCGAGCGCCAGACCGACCAGCTGGTCGGAGTTTTTCATCCCACCAGCCGCGCCAGCTACGTCATCCCGGACGGCCTCGGCGAACGCTGGGAAATCTACATTCCGAAGGAAAAAACCAAAGAGGCCAAAGCCGGCGAGAAAGTGGTGGTTAAGCTCCTGCCGCACAAGCCCGGCGTCTGGGGACTGGAAGGGGAAATCGTCGAGGTCTTGGGGGATGCCACCAACTCCGAAGCCATCATTCAGGGACTCGTCTATTCCTACCGCATTTCGGTCGAATTTCCGCACGAAGTCCAGCGGGAGCTTTCCTCCCTCCCGGCCAAAGTCGGCCCGGAGGAGTTGAAGAATCGCTGGGATTTCCGCAAAAAAACAACCTTTACGATTGACCCCATCGACGCCAAAGACCACGACGACGCCGTCAGTCTCGAAAAACTGCCGAACAAAAACTGGCTCTTGGGGGTCCACATCGCCGACGTCTCCCACTACGTTCGGGAAGGAACCGCCATAGACAAAGAGGCGGTCAAGCGGGGCAACTCCGTTTATCTCCCCGGCCGGGTGATTCCGATGCTCCCCCATGCTCTCTCCTCCAACCTCTGCTCCTTGCTCCCCGAAAAGGTGCGGCTGACTTATTCCTGTATGATGGAGTTGACGCCGGAAGGGGTGGTCAAAAGCTACGAGGTCGGCCGCTCCGTCATTCATTCCGCCGCCAAGCTCGCCTACGAGGAGGTGCAGGAGGTTTTTGACGGCGGCAAAGCCCGCAAAAAATTATCGAAGTTTCTCGAGCCGCTCGAAAATATGCTCCAGCTCTCCAAAATTTTGCTGCAGAACCGGATGAAAAAAGGGAGCCTAGATTTCGACCTGCCGGAGGATGAGGTGATTCTGGACGACCAGGGGCGGGTGATTGACCTGAAGCGCTCCGTCCGGCTCGACTCCCACCGCCTGGTGGAGGAGTTTATGCTCCTGGCCAACCAGACTGTGGCCCGCTTCGCCTCCGGTTTCAACCTCCCGGTCCTCTACCGCGTCCACGGCACGCCGGACGAGGAAAAAATGGAGGCCTTCTTCTCGATTCTGACCGAACTGGGCCACAAGTTTTCGCATAAGGGCGCCATCACTCCTTTGCGATTGGCCCACGTCTTGAAAATTATCGCCGGCAAGCCGGAAGAGGAGCTGATTGACGAAATTTTGCTGCGCTCACTCAAAAAAGCGGTCTATCAGGATGAAAACATCGGCCATTTCGGCCTCGCCTTCGACCGCTACCTCCATTTCACCTCCCCCATTCGCCGCTACCCGGACTTGTTGGTGCACCGGCTGCTGTACGAATACCAGTCCGGCCGTTTATCCCCTCACCGTTTCGAGCATTTCACCAGCCAAGCCCGCCGGCTGGGGGCCCACTGCTCCGCCACCGAGCGCACCGCCGACGAGCTGGAGCGGGAGGCGGTCAAAGTCAAACAGCTGGAGTTTATGCAGGATAAAGTCGGCGAGCATTACGCCGGGGTCGTCTCCGGCGTCACCAACTTCGGCGTTTTCGTCCGGTTGGGGGATATGGGAGTAGAGGGGATGATACGCCTGCGGGATTTGACCGACGACTACTACGTTTTAGACGAGCGTGGTCACCGCTTGGTCGGGCGCAAAACCAAAAAATCGATTCACCTCGGGGACAAAATCTCCGTCTGGGTGGTGCGGGTGGACCGCGAAGCCGGTCGGATTGACCTCATCCCCGATTGGGAAAAAGAGAAAGCCGAAAAGAATCAAAAAAGACATCGCCGATGAAATTCCTGATTATTTCACCCTCCCCCGAACTGCCGCAAAAGCTCGCCTCCGCCGCACCTCCGGCCGATTGGGAGTTCGTTCACGCATCCAAAGCGGCCGAGGCGCTGGGGGCCTTGAAATCCCAGAAATACGCGGCCGTGATTTTTGACACCGCTGTAACCGACCTTCCCTCCGAGCGTCTGGTCAAAAAGATTCTGCAACGGGAGCCTGGTATCATTCTCGTCGCCGTCGCTCCGGCGGGCGAGCTTTCCCTCTTCCAGCAGGGGCTTTTCTTCCAGTCTGTCGAGGCCTTCCCCAAGGAGGGGAGCGGCGAGGAGTTGGTCGCCCTCTTGGAGGAGTCGCTGAAAATCCAAACCATCCTGGCGGCCTCTGGCATCGTCGGCCAATCCCGCACGCTTAAAAAAGTGGCCCTCGAGATTCTGGCCGTCGGCCCGACCGACCTGACCGTCTTAATCACCGGCGAGTCCGGCTCCGGCAAGGAACTGGTGGCGAAGGCGATTGCGGAAAGCTCCCCCCGCACTGGCAAGCCCTTCTTGGCCGTCAACTGCGGCGCCTTCGCCGAAGGGGTTCTGGAATCGGAGCTTTTCGGCCACGAACGCGGCGCCTTCACCGGCGCGGTCGCCCGGAAAGAAGGGGTCTTCGAGCAGGCCTCCGGCGGCACCATCTTTCTGGACGAAATCGGCGAAATCTCCCCCGCCACGCAGGTAAAACTCCTCCGCGTTCTGGAAGAAAAAGCCTTCTTCCGGGTCGGCGGCAAAGAACAGATTAAAGTGGATGTCCGCGTTTTGGCGGCGACGAATCGCGACCTCTCGACAGCGGTTGCCGAAGGCCGCTTCCGGGCCGATTTGTACTACCGGCTGGGGGTGGTGAAAATCGAACTCCCCCCGTTGCGCCAGCGCCCGGAGGATATTCCCTTGCTCGTGTTCCATTTTCTGAAACAGTTGAAGGAATCCAATCCCCAGTTGAAAACCGAAATTTCCGAAGGGGCTTTGGAAGAACTCTCCCGCGCGTTGTGGCCGGGCAACGTCCGCGAATTGAAAAACTTCATCGAAAGCCGCGCCTTGCTCTCCTCCAACCGGACGATAACCACCGAGGAGGTGCGCGAGCATCTTTCCCGCGCCTCCGCCGCCGACCGGAAACTGCCGGTTGCCACCGGCAAAACGGTCGAAACCGCCGAACGGGAGCTTATCTTTCAGGCCCTCGTGCAGTTGTCCAAGGAAGTGCGCGAGCTAAAGGAGCTTCTCTTGGCCCGCGGTTCCACTCCGACGCAATGGCGCTACGAGCGCCCCGCTCCCGGCGAAATCTCCCCGGAAAATCCTGCCCGTGCTTGGCCAGACGAAGCCTCTGCCGGCACCCCCACTCTGGAGGAAATGGAAAAGGAAACCATCCGCCAAGCCCTGCGGGAGGTGGAAGGCAACCGCAAAAAAGCCGCCGAAATCTTGGGCATCGGCGAACGCACCCTCTACCGCAAAATCGACCTGTACGGCTTGAGAAAGGGAAGGTAGATTAATACGCTGTCGATACAGCCTTATTTAGAACGAAAAGAAGATGTCATTGGGTTTTAAAACAACCCTTCCCGTTTGGCGATATAGGCGAAGAGGGCCCGGTCAAACGGCATGGCGGTGTCCAACAACTGGTAGTCGATTAGATTCTTGCGGCATTCGGAAAGGTAGTAGTGTGAAAAGTTCTCGACCGCTTTCTGGTACTCCCTGCGCACCTGCCAGGGGAGGGTGTTGATTTTTTCGCCGGTTTCCAGGTCCTCAAAAATCGCCTCCTTGTGAAAAGCAAAGGTGCGTTCCATCGGGTCTAAAATGTGAAAGACGATGACCTCGTGCCCTTTGTGGCGGAAATGCTTGAGCCCAAAGAGCACCTCGTCCGTGTTGTCCAGCAAATCGGACAAAAGAATCACCAGCCCTTTGCGTTTAATCCGCTCGGCCATCTGATGCAAAGTCGGCGCCGTTTTGGTTTTGGAGGAGGGCCGGGTGTGCTCCAAAGTCGTCAAAAGGGGACCCAGGTGCACCCGCTTGGAGCTCGGCGGCAAGTAGCTTTTGATGGCCTGATCGTAGGTGACCAACCCAACGGCGTCCTTTTGGCGGATTAACAAATAGGCCAATGCGGCGGCTAAGTACGAGGCGTATTCAAACTTGGTGATTTTTTGCGAGGTATAGCCCATCGAGGCCGAGCAGTCCAAAAGCAAATAGGCCTTTAAATTGGTCTCCTCCTCGAATTCCTTGACGAAGTAGCGATCCCGCTTGGCGAAGATTTTCCAGTCCAAGTTTTTGACCGAATCGCCGGACATATAGGGGCGGTGCTCGGCAAACTCTACCGAAAAGCCGTGGTAGGGGCTTTTGTGCAGCCCGGTGATGAACCCCTCCACAATCAAGCGGGCCTTAAACTCCAGCCCTTTGATTTTGGAGATGGCTTCCGGGAAGAGAAATTTTTTGGAGGTTTCGGGCATCGCTCGCTTATTGGGTAACCCTCCAGCCCTTGCTGGAGAGTCCCCGGAGCGAGGGCTCCGGGCTACCCTAAAGTTGAAAATCTATTCTTTTACGTCCTGCAAAAGCCGGGAAATGATTTCGGCGGTGCCGACCCCGTCGGCTTCGGCGTTGAACGATGCCACGATGCGGTGGCGCAGCACCGGATGGGCGCAGAAACGGACATCCTCGATGGAGGGGGAAAAGCGGCCAGCCAGAATCGCCTTCACCTTAGCTCCCAAAATCATATACTGCGAGGCACGGGGGCCGGCCCCCCAGGAAACCCAATTCTTGATATACTCGTGGGTGCCGTTTTCCAAGGGGCGGGTTGCTCTTGCCAGCCGCACCGCATACTGGATAATCGAATCGGCCACCGGCACTTTGCGCACCAGCTTCTGCAGGGATAAAATTTCCTGCGAGGACATAACCTTGTTTAATTGCACGTCGGTGGCCGCCGTAGTGGTGCGCACGATGGTTTCCTCGTCCCTGTCGGACGGATAGCCGATTAAAACGTTGAACATAAAGCGGTCCAACTGGGCTTCCGGCAAAGGATAGGTCCCCTCCTGCTCGATGGGATTCTGGGTGGCCAAAACGAAGAAGGGCAAATCGAGCGGAAAGGTCTGGCCGGCGGCGGTGACCTCGTATTCCTGCATCGCCTGCAAAAGCGCCGCCTGGGTTTTGGGGGGGGTGCGGTTGATTTCGTCCGCAAGTATGATGTTGGCAAAAATCGGCCCTTTGACGAAGCGGAAGGCGCGTTTGCCGGTGGTTTTGTCCTCTTCCAGGACTTCCCCGCCGGTGATGTCGGAAGGCATCAAATCGGGCGTGAACTGTATTCTGGAAAATCTTAAATCCAGAACCTTGGCCAAAGTAGAAATCAAAAGGGTTTTGGCCAGGCCGGGAACCCCGATTAGAAGGCAGTGGCCGCCGGCCAGAAGGGCGATTAACAGTTCTTCAATGACCTCCTTCTGTCCGACAATGACTTTGGAGACTTCGGCGTCGATTTTTTCTTTGGCTTCCTTTAACCGGCGGGCTGCTTCGATGTCCGATTTTTCAATCTCTCTTTCTACCATTTTTCACCCTTTTACAAATTCTTTCTTTTTATCGGTTCCCCTCTTCTCTACGTTCCTATTATACGCCGGAAAAAGCGGGAAGCAAGGGGAAAGTGGGCCCATCTTCCTGTCAACCAAAAGGGGGAATCGGCCGATAATCTAAAGGACCCGTATGATTAAACTTGAACGGCTAAAAGGGCCGGCCTGGGGGCTGCTATTCAGCCTTGCGCTGGTTTTGCCAAAGTGGGTGCAAGCCCAAGAAAGCCCGGAAGTTGCGCCGAGAGACAGCGTCACACAGTTGACTCTGCAGTACTTGTATAATGCCGTTACACAGAACGATTCGCTCAATTTCTGGATGTTTTCCGATTCGATGAAAAACCTGCACCGCTTTGTCGGCGTGGAAAACGCCGCCCGCTATCAGGAATGGATGCGGCCGGCGGTGCGGTTCGATTCGGCCCGCGTTTTGGAGGTGGTTTTGTGGACTTTGGACACCGCCAGCGCATACGTGGAAACGTACGGCCCGAAAGCCAGCGCCTATCATCCAATAGAGGTTTTGAAGTTCGTTCGGGAGGGAGGCGGCTGGAAATTCGACGGCTTCGGAATAAAAAGTGAGGATGAAAAGAAGCTGGTGGCGGCACAGACCTGCTATTTCAACGGCAACGGCTCCACCTATCTCTGCTCGGCCTATGAACTGCCCCACTACCGCATCTGGAAACTGGTGATAACCAAAGACAGCGCCGAAGGGGAAGTGGTTTTGTCCCGCTCTTTTTCTCCCTACGCCCCTAGCGAGGAGGATTACCAGTACATCGAGGGGATGCAGTTAGAGCGCTCCGATTCGGGTCAATGCCTGGTCGTCTGGGGCTCGCGCGGGGGCGGCGTAAAAACGCGCATCATCGTCGAGCGGAACGGACGGTTTGAAGAAGCCGCCAGTTTTTCGCCCCAATTTCCGGAGTTTGCGTTGGTGGACGAAGCCGGCGGGCAGGCGGTTCTGGTGGCCCGGGACAAAATTCGGAACGACTGGGCGGAGGTGCCGGTCGGGGAGCTGCCAGTGGCGGACGTGTACGTCTGGCGGGAAGGGCAGCTGGTGCTTTTGAAGAGCGTCCCCTGGAAGGACCGGTTCAGCGGCCGATGATTTTCGCTTTAATCGCACTCGTCGTTTTTCTGCTCATTATCGGGGCTTTTCTTTTGTTCGACCGCAATGAAGAACCGGAGAATTAAGAGTTAGAAGTTCAGTTCTTCTCTAAAAGCCCCACCAATTCTACATGAAACGTATGCGGGTACATATCGACCGGAACTACTCGTTGGAGATGGTAGCCCCCTTCGACGAAAAGCTTGGCGTCGCGGGCGAAGGTGGTAGGATTGCAGGAGACATACACGATTTTTTCGGCGCCGAGCGGCAGGACGTCCCGAATCACCTTGGGATGCAGCCCAGCGCGGGGGGGGTCCGCGATAATCCGGTCGAACCGGCGGTTCTCCAGCCGGTACTGTTTGGCAATTTTTCTCGCTTCGCCTAAAACAAAGCGGACATTTTCTACACGGTTTTCTTTTTTGTTTTTCTCCGCCATTTCAATTGCTTCCGGCACGATTTCAACTCCCTCAACTTCCTTGGCAAAAGGTGAAATGAAAAGAGAAATGGTTCCCGTCCCGCAATAGAGGTCTAATACCTGCTCGTCGCCGCTAAGCTGGGACAAGTCGAGTGCTTTTTGATACAGCTTTTCGGTTTGGCGGGAATTGGTCTGCAAAAAGGTTTTGGCGGATAAGTAAAAGTGAAATTTGCCGATTTTCTCTTTGATATACGGCTTTCCCCATAGAACGATTTCTTTCTCACCGGTAGCAACTTGGGCTTTGGTAGGGTTTATCAAATGCAGAACAGAGACTATTTGTGGGAATTTTTGGGTGAGTTCTTCCGCCCACGTTTTCAGACTGGCTTCCCCTTTTGAAGTGACGAGTGCGACCATCACCTCCCTCGTGTTTTTCCCTTCACGGATTATCAAGAAGCGCAAAAAACCTTCGTGGGTGTGCCAGTTGTAGCCGGGGAGGCTCAAGCGGGCAAAGTAGTCGCGGCAGAAAGCGACAATCTGGTTGGAAAGCTCGGATTGGAGAAAACAGGCCTTAACGTCAAACATTTTTTCAAAGCTCCCTCGCTCATGCAGGCCCAAAACCAATTTGCCATTCTGGTCGGCGAAGGAAAACTCCATTTTGTTGCGGTAGAAGAAAACATCCGGCGAAGGAATAATCGGCTCGACCGGCGGGTCGACAAAGCCGCCCAGTTTTTGCAGAGTTTCCTTTACTAATTTTTCTTTTTCCTGCACCTGTTTTTCGTAGCTGAAATCCTGATAAGCACAGCCGCCGCAGATGCCAAAGTGG
The DNA here is from genome assembly GCA_022614805.1 of Candidatus Zixiibacteriota bacterium. Taxonomy (GTDB): domain Bacteria; phylum Zixibacteria; class MSB-5A5; order DSPP01; family DSPP01; genus DSPP01. The sequence continues at coordinate 19,101 of JAKEHY010000035.1, forward strand.
GAGCAGCGGGCCGGAATGCGGTCATCCGAGGGGGAAAGCACTTCGAGCAGCCGACCTTCGAGAAAACCTTTACGGCGGCGCAGAATTTCCGCTTTCACATTCTCCCCTGGAAGACCGTGGTCCAGAAATACCACCCGGCCATTATGGCGGGCCAAAGAACGACCGGGATAGACCAATTTTTCGACGGTCAGTTCAAGAATCTCACCGCGCATATGGAGGGTAAAGTAGTCAAAGAGCGCGTCTTTCGGTAGTTGAATACTCTTGTCGGCGTTTAAAGGGCTATATATACTCTTTTACGATGGAGAAGAAATCGTTTCGGCCGGCCGATTTTCAGCCGGAGCTGCCGGTTGAACAAATCATTCTTTCCGAACCTCCCTCTTCCGAGGGGGTGGAGTTCGACGTGCTTTTCGTCGGCGCCGGGCCGGCGTCCTTGGCGGGAGCCATCAAGCTGGCGCAACTGGTCAAAACCGAAAATGAAAAGACCGGCGGTGCTTTTGGCAACGTCACCATCGGCATCGTCGAAAAATCGGCGGAGGTGGGACATCACATTCTTTCCGGAGCGGTCATCAACCCGTTGCCATTTCGGGAGCTTTTCCCCGAACTGCCGATGCATGAAATCCCCTTTTCTGGGCCGGTGGAAAAGGATAAAGTTTTGTTTTTGACCGAGAAATCGGCCGTTCGGGTTCCGACTCCGCCGACGATGAAGAATCACGGCAACTACGTCGCTTCGCTCTGCGAGGTTGTGCGCTGGCTGGCGGCGCAGGCCCAGAGCCTGGGGGTGGAGATTTTCACCGGCTTTCCCGTGCGGGCGCTTCTAACAAAGGGCAGCGCCGTCATCGGCGTGCGCACGGCCGATTCGGGGCGCAACCGGGATGGCTCGGCGTTGCCCAACTTTCAGCCGGGAACAGATATCGCCGCCAAAGTAGTGGTTTTGGGGGAAGGGACGTGCGGTTTCTTGACGCAGGCGTATCTCAAATGGCAGCATATCTCCTCTCCCAATCCGCAAATCTATGCCCTCGGGGTAAAAGAGGTTTGGCGGTTGAAAAAACCTCTGGACGCCGTCGTGCACACGATGGGATGGCCTTTGGATTCAAAAACTTTCGGCGGCAGTTTTTTCTACCCGTTGCAGGACAGTCAAACCGCCCTCGGCATCGTCGTCGGGCTGGACTATCCAGATGTCTCCACCAACGTACACAAGCTTCTGCAGGAGATGAAGCTGCATCCGTTTTTCCGTCAGTATCTCGAAGGCGGGGAAATGCTCGAATGGGGGGCCAAAACGATTCCGGAAGGGGGATACTGGTCATTGCCTTCTCGACTTTCCGGTTTCGGTCTCGTTTTAACTGGCGATGCCGCCGGGTTTGTGGACGTTCCCTCGCTTAAAGGCGTTCATTATGCAATGACCTCCGGCATCCTGGCGGCGAAAACCATATTTGAGGCGTTGAAGAAAAAAGATTTTTCGGCGGAAACCTTGTCGAGCTACGACCGGGCGGTCAAGGCGAGCATGATAATTAAGGATTTGTATCGCCGCCGAAATATGCGCCTAACCTTCAAGTCCGGCTTCTGGCTGGGCGGCGTCAAGGCCGGCCTTTCCTACATCTCTCACGGGTTTCTTTTGGGCGGGCTTATCAAAGTGGAGCCGGACAGCCACGTCGTCCGCCATTTCGGTAGGGGTATGATTCATCAAACCCGATTCCAACCGGATGGAAAATTGACCTTTCGCAAGCTGGACGCAGTTTTCAAATCGGGCAACGCCACACGGGATAACATCCCCTCGCACCTCTTGGCGGCAAAGGATGTGGACCCCGCCGTCGGCGAATTTTACGCCCAGCTTTGTCCGGCGGGGGTTTACGAAGTGGTGGATGGAAAATTGCACGTCAGCCCCCCCAACTGCATCGACTGCAAGGCGACCGACGTTTTGGCTCCCCGCTGGACCCCGCGCGAAGGGGGGAGCGGGCCCAAATATATGCGGATGTAATCCCTCTTTTAAGGAAAGGCGCAACTGCAACGCCAGGGCTTTGTATAAACAATCAGAAGTCCTGAAGGGAGAAGGGAAGGAAGTGAAACGGTCGTTTTTTGATTTCCAGCAGAATTGGCAAAGACCTTTTGTTCTCATTTTTGGTTCCTTGGTACTTTTTGGCTGCGGCAGGCCGTATCTAACAGAAAATTTTGAATCCACATATAAACCCCGGGCCAGCCTCGTGGCGATAGCACCCCTGGCTAATTTGTCCACCGAGCCAGAAGGAGCACGGGCGGGGGAGGTGCTTCGGGAGGCGATTTACTACGAGATGGTTCGCCATCGGGATGATTTCACAGTGGAGCTTCAGGATATCGCCGAAACGGACCAGATTTTGCGCAAGCATAATTTAAGCGACGGCGAAGCAGCCCGGCTTCCGGGCGGAGATTTGTGCCGGTTTTTGGGAGTGGATGTGGTGATGAAGGGGAGCGTGTTCAAGTATCTGAATAGAAACGCCCTGGAGCAGGCGGCCGAGAAAGCGATTTTCGACACGGTGATAACGGGGAGCGAAATAAAAGCCAATTTAGCGATTTACGATGCCACGGATGGGGAGTTGATCTGGCAGCAGGATTTCGAACAAAAAGGAGAACGTTCAAGCTCGGTGGATGAACTGCGAAAAAACGTGGCCTGGTCAGTTTCCCGGAGTTTTCCCTATCGAAAGAAGAAATTAGGGGTTTTTAGAGAAGTTACCGGTTTTTGATTGTAGGCTCGCGTTCTCCTAAAGCTCTTCCCTCGCCGTCTACTGCACCAATGCTAACCCCAAAACAAAAAGCCCCGCCGAAGCGGGGCTTTTTGATAGGGCTTGATTCGGATTACTTCAACAGGTTCATCCGGCCGACTTTGACCTGGCCGTTGAAGCTGACCTTGTAGAAGTAAACCCCGGAAGAGACAGTTCGACCGTTCCGGTCGGTGCCATCCCAGAGAACCGAACGCTCGCCCGCCGGCATTTCACCTTCCACCAGCGTGCGCACCGGTTGACCCAGAATGTTGTAGATCACCATCCGCACGTGCCCGGCTTGCGGCAGGGCGAAGTTAATCCGGGTGGAAGCGTTGAACGGGTTCGGGTAGCTGCCGCGCAGGGCAAATTCAGTCGGCAGACTGCCGGCCGCTGCCTTTGCGGGAGCAACCGTTGAACCTTTCTCCACCGGTGCGGCAATCGGGGCCGCGGGGAGGTGGCCCGTCTCGCAGAACGTATGGTCTAGGTTGTTCGCATCGGCCAGTTGCTGTGCCGTCGGTTCCGCCAGCCCGCTGACAATGGCATCGTGCACCATTTGCAGAACATCCGCCGAGCTGAAGGAGTAATTGACCTGGCAGGAGCTCAACAGCCCGGCCACACCGTGGCGGGCCAGCTTTGCGAAGTCGCCGCCCCCCAGGTTGATGGCCTGAAGCAGGGTCAGGTTCGGGTTTAAGGCAACGTCTTGCATTTCCACAACCGTCAGCCCAAAAGTGGTCCGGAAGGAAGAACCAGTGGTGCCGTCGCCCGCCCACGGTTCAGTCGGATTCGCGGCCGCCTCTACGGCAATCGCTTCCGCTACGCAGTCAGACACGGCATCGCTGGCCTCGTCCCACAAACTGGTGTGGTTTTTCCAGAAGCCGGGAGTGCAGCCCTCGGCGCAGTTATTTACCGTCACCGTAAAGCTGCAGGAAGCCGGGTTGCCGCAGGCATCGGCGGCCGCGCAGGTAACCGTGGTTGTGCCTATCGGATAGGGGTCAGTCAATCCCTGGCCGTCACTCCGCGTGCACGTAACCGGCACAGTGCCGTCGCAGTTGTCCGCAGCCGTAGTCGGGGTGGGTACGTTCCCGGAGGTACAGCTAAACACTTGGTCGCCTGTACAGACAATCGAAGGCGCCGTTAAGTCTTCCTTCCAAGTATAGGTCACACCGTCGGAAACGGGGTTGCCGCAGAGATCCACGGCCGAATAGGTGAAGGTCTGGCTCCGCAAGCA
>JAKEHY010000036.1 GCA_022614805.1 Candidatus Zixiibacteriota bacterium
CGCACAGCGCGCTGGGGATGAAGTCTCCCACGCAGTTCTATGCCGATTGGTTGTCAAAAATCAAGAGAATGCCTGTCCAAAATTAGGTGGGGCAGTACAAAATCTTTCGCCATCTTCACTGTTCGATACCATTATTGCTCTATACGCAATGAATACCAAACCCCATTGCGTTACGGTATGGCTAAACATTTTGTTTTCAACCTGAACGGAGATTTCAGCGTGAGCCTTATGAGTGTCGAATACTTTTCTGCTAAGTTTGCCAACCTCAATTAGGATTTCAGTGCAGCTAAACCGCTTAAGCAAATCATCTAAATCCTTAACCGTAAAAACTTTCTTGTCCATCCTATAATTATAAGCATGATAAAAAACTGGTCAATCGAGTTGACGAGAAGTAAGCCGCATTTAAAAAAACTATTCCGCTCTAAGCGCGTTGATGATGTTCATCCGGGCCGCTCGCACGGCCGGGAGAAAGCCGCCGAAAAAGCCCATCAAAACGGAAAAAACGAGGGCCGAGCCGACGATGGCGGTGGAAAGGGCGAAGCCGAAGGCCAGCTCGGAAAAGGTGTCCCAGTTGGTGGTGGAAACGGTGACGAAGGAGAGAAACGAAGCCGCCACCAGGCCGAGGAGGCCGCCCGCCAGGGACAAAAGCACCGACTCAATCAGAAAGGCGGAAAGAATGCTGCGCCGCTGGAAACCCAAAGCCCGCAGGGTGCCGATTTCGGAGGAGCGGTTGGCCACCGAGGCGTACATCGTAATCATCGCCCCGATTACCGCCCCAAAGGAAAAAATGATGCTGATGACCATACCCAGAATGTTGATGAAGGTGGAGGTGGCGTACGACTGGTCGGCGTAGTACTCCTTTTCCCGTTTGACGTCGACGGTCAGCCGTGGGTCCCCTTCGAGGCGTTTCTTCAAATCCGAAAATTTGGAGGGGTCGGCCAGTTTCATGGTCATCGAGGAGACCACCGGCCGGTCGAAAGCCGCCATCATCTGGTTCACGTCCCCCCAGACCTCCGACTCAAAAGCCGAACGGTCGGCCTCAAATACCCCCACCACCCGCCATTCCCGCTGGCCGAACTTTAAGCTTCCGCCCAATTCGGCCCCCTTGAACTTATCTGCCGCCTGCCGGCCGACGATAACCTCCGACAACCCTTCCGTGAACATCCGCCCGGCTGTCAGTTTGATGTTCGGGCGGATGGCCAAAGAGACCGGTTTCACGCCCCGGACAACCACATTCACCGAGCCTGAACCGTTCCGTTTTTCCAAACTGACCACCACGTAAAGCTCCCCCGCCACCAAGGGCTTCCCATCGGCCCCGCGGGCGGCCTCCATCTGGGATTCGAGAACCCCCGCTTGGTCCCGGACGATGTAGGAAGACATTTCGTTCTGCGAGGCCTTGCGGATGATGATGGCATTGTCATCGTAGCCGGAGGCGACCATTGCCTGCTTTATCCCGTTTCCCATCATCAAAACCGCGCAGAAAACGAAAACAACCAAGCCTATCCCCAGAACGGTCAGCCCGGTGGTCAGCCGGCGGGCGAATAAATTCCGGTAGCTGTAATAGAGGGGTATTTTCATCCCACCACCCGCAAGCCATCCACGATGGAAACCCTCGTTGCCCTAAGAATCGGGAAAACGGATGCCAGAACGCCAACCACGACCGCAAAGGCTCCGGCCAGCACCACCGTGATTGGCTTCACCTCAAAAACCGGGAAGAAATATTTCATCGCTTCGCCAAATCCCCCCGCCATCGGGTAAATCAAAAGCATACCGAGTACTCCGCCGACGGCGGCGATGAAAAGGGACTCCCCGGCAATTAAAGAAACCAGATGCAGGGGGCGGAAACCCAAAGTCTTCAAAACGGCGTACTCCGAAATCCGCTCCCGCGCCGTCATCGCCATCGTGTTGGCCAAAACGAGCAAAATGATGCCGATGATGAGGTAGGAAACCAGCTGCAAGCCGGTGATGATGGCCGAAGACATCGCGATAAAGGACAGCTGAAACGCTTCCTCCGTCTCCGTCAAAGTCTCGGCCAACGAATTTTTGAACAAGGCGTCAACGGAGCGGGAAATCGAAACCCCATCGGCCGGATTTGAAATTTTCATGATATACCAGCCGACCTTGCCGGCCCGCCCGGGGACGGTGGCCCGCAGGTTTTCGTCCAGCATATCCCAGCGCAGAAGGAAGGCCGATTCGTCGGTCACTTTCTTCTGGCCGCGGTAAATGCCGACCAAATGCAAATCCCAGTTGCCGGGATAAATGGTGCCGATTAACCGGATGCGGTCCCCCACCTTCCAGCCGAAGCGGTCGGCCAGAATCTGCCCGCAGATGGCCGCCGTCTTCTCCGAGTGGAAGGTGGCCAAGGCGGCTGAATCAAGAACAAATTCCGGATAAATTTCAAAGTAGGTGTTATGGTCGATGGCAAAATTGGCGAAAAAGTTTTTTGGGTCCACGTAGTAGGCCCCAAACCAATGGGCGTAGGTAACCTTCTCAACCCCCGGCACCTTGGCTATCTGGTCGCGATAGGCCAGCGGCAAAGGGAAGATGATGTTGACCGCGTTGCGGGCCACCAGCCGGTCGGGCGGAGCCGCCTCCGCCCCGGCGTACCAGGCATTGATGACCGTGCGCAAAAGCCCGAAGGCCATAACCGCTACCGCCAGCCCCAAAACGGTGAGCCCCGTGCGCAGCTTGTGACGAAAGGCGTTTTTGATGGCGAGCTTAAGAATCTTCACGACAGCTCCCCTTTATCCAAATGCTTCTGGATGCGCGCCCGCTCGGCCGCCCGCGGGTCGTGGGTTACCATTACAATGGTCTTTTTGAATTCCGAATTGAGCCGCGAAAGCAGGCTCATAATCTCCTCCGCCGACTGCTTGTCCAAATCTCCGGTCGGCTCGTCCGCCACGATGACGGTCGGGTCGGTGATGATGGCCCGGGCAATCGCCACCCGTTGCTCCTGCCCGCCCGAAAGCTGGCGGGGATAATGGTGCATCCGGTCGGCCAACCCTACGATACCCAAAGCGGTTTCGACGTGCTTTTTCCGTTCCACTGCGGACAGATTGGTCAAAAGCAACGGGAGTTCCACGTTTTCATAGGCGGTTAAAACCGGAATCAGGTTGTAAAACTGGAAGACAAAACCGACGTGCCGCGCCCGCCATTTCGCCAGTTCGCTTTCTCCCAATTGGGCCAAGTCGGTGCCGGCCACCCGTACGGCCCCCTTGGTCGGCCGGTCGATGCCGGCGATCATATTTAATAAAGTGGTCTTGCCGGAGCCGGAAGGCCCCATTAAGGCGACGAACTCCCCTTCCGGAAGCGAAAGACTCAAATTCCGCAAAACCGGTATTTCCAAGCTGTCCCGGTAGTACGACTTGGAAAGCGTTTCAATCTGAATAATCGGCTCGGCCATATATTTCCTTCCCTGTAGGGGTTTGATTAATCAAACCCTTACTCTGATGTCTTAATTTTCATTCCGGTCGTCAAACTTCCCGGCGGCGTAAGAACCACCCGGTCGCCCGAATTTATGCCTTCTTTGATTTCCGTCAAATCCCCCAAAACCCGCCCCGTGACAACCGGCGCGCTTTGAACGGTGGTTCCTTCCACCCGAAAAACCATCTTGACCCCGTTGCGCAAAGTCACCGCCGAGTTCGGTACGGCGACCACCGGAGCTTCATTCTGTCCCGCAAGCTTGGTATCCTCCGGCAAAAAATTCACCTTGGCGCTCATTTCCGGCAAAACCCGCCGGTCGCGGGAGACAAAGGCCACCTTGACCAAAACGGTGGCCCGCGAGCGGTCGGCGGTCGGCACGATTTTATTCACCCTTCCCGGATAGCGGGTATCCGGATAAGCATCCAAAGTTATTTCGCAGGGTAGCCCCGCCCGCACCCGTTCAATGTTCGCCTCCGCCACGTCCGCTTCCACTTCGAGCGAGTTCATATCCGCCAGGGTGACCACCGCCCCGCGCGAGGAGCCGGTCGAAGCCATGGGTGCCACCATCTCTCCCACTTCGGCTGACTTGGTCAAAACCGTGCCGTCGAAGGGAGCCCGAATCAAGGTGTTTTCCAAAGCCACCTCGGCCGAGCGGACCGCCGCTCGGGCGGAGGCCACACCCGCCACCGCTCGTTGATATCGGGCTTCGGCTCCTTCGAACTCCAACTGGCTTATCCCCCCCGTTTCCAAAAGCTTTTTCTGCCGCTCATAAAAGCGGGTCGCCTCGGTCGATTCCGCCCGCGCCTGCATTAAGGAAGCTTTGACCCGCTCCACCTCGGCGGCGAAGTCGTCATTTTCCAAACGGGCGACTATCTGTCCGGCTCGCACCCGATCCCCTTCGACCACGCCCAGATAGGCCAGCCGTCCGGTCGCCTTGGAGGCGACCGCCGCCTGCCGTTGCGCAACGACATAGCCGGAGGCGGTCAAAAGCGCCTGCGCCTGGCTGCCGGTGATGAGGGTGGCGGAGCCAATCTGAACGGTCAGCCCCGGCGTTACGCTTCGCATCAGAAGAAAATATCCCAGTAGCAGAATAGGAACAACGGAAGCCGCCAAAGCCCATTTCCACCATTTGCGCGGCGGCTTGTATTCGCTTCCTCGGTCAATTCGCAGGGAGGATAAATCCGGTTTCGAACTTTCCACTTTCGTTTCTAACATACAAAACTAATCTGCGATTTGCTATTCAGTTCTCTTCCCTCTCTTTTGCCAAATTTGCTCCCCCTTCATCCATTTTATCCGACCACTGACCGTCACTTATAAAAAATGACTGGCAGTCAATTATTACGCCCGAGTATATTAAAAGTTTCAAGCTTGTCAATAAATTTTCCGATTTCCTGGTAACCTGCTGCCAAAAAATAAATTACAACCTTGTTAGGACTTTTTGAAACTGGTCACCTATTGAACGAAAGCGCAACTTTGATAAGTGGTCAAGCTGTTGTAATCGAGCGTCTTCCTTTGCGTAGGGTAATAACCGTCACCTCCGGCCAGATGCCAACCCGTCCGGGAAAACCTAAGAAGCCGAAGCCGCGGTTGACGTATAGAAGTTTATCCCCTTCCTGATATAACCCCGCCCAGCGAGGGTAGCGGTACTTCACCGGACTCCATTTCCAGCCCGGAATTTCGATGCCGAACTGCATCCCGTGGGTATGGCCGGCAAGCGTTAGGGGAATTCGTTGCGGAAAATCCAGCGTTTCCCCATCCCAGTGGGAAGGGTCGTGGGATAAAAGAATTTTGAAAACCGAAGGGTCGACCCCAAAAGCCGCTTTTTTCAAGTCCCCATACTGCTTGAAAGGGCGCCGCCCCCAGTTTTCGACGCCCAGAAGGGCAATGCGTCCGTTCCCTTTGGCAATTTCCGCATTTTCGTTCAGAAGCAGCCGGAACCCCAGTTCTTTTTGAATCGCTTTCAAATCCGCAAAGTTTTTTTCCTTCTCCTCCGGTGAACGCCAGTCCACGTAGTCGCCGTAATCGTGATTCCCCGTAATCGAGAATTTACCCCAAGGAGCTTCGAAGCCGCCGAACATTTTCATCCATCCCTCCATTTCGGCGGCCCGGTTGTTGACCAAATCGCCGGTGAAAACCAAGAGGTCCGACTCCTGCGCCCGAATTAAATCAACCCCCTTTTGCACCGCCTTCTTGTCGTCAAAACTGCCGACATGGATGTCGGAAACCTGGGTGATGGTGAAACCGTCGAACGCCTCCGGCAAATCGTCGAAATACAAGGTCTCTTTTCGCAGCCGGAAGTCGTATTTCCCAAGGGTCACGCCGTACAAAATCGAGGCGAACGGCACGCTCGCCGCCAAAAGCCCCAACTGGCTGATGAATTTTCGACGGGACTCAAAAATCTCCGGCCGCGCCCCCGGCTTCAAACCCGCAAACCGGTGGGCGAAATAAACGAAAACCGAGCGCAAAAGCCGGTACAAATCCTCCAGCGCCAGAAAAAGGGCAAAAGCCAGTTTGGGCAAATAGGTGAAAAGAAAAAAAACGAAAAGAAACACCATTAGCCGAAAGCGGCCGCTGGATATAAAGAAAACGGCAGAAACCCCCGCAAAAAAGACGAAACTTAATCCGCAATAACCGATGTGAATGAACCGCCTGGTTATCACACGGGAAAACCGGCTCGTCAAAGTCCTTATCCCTTGAAAAACGTACCAGTCAATCAGAACCAGCGAGGAAAGGAAAACCGCCAGCCACACCCAGCCCATACTCCTCACGTCTTTCGCACCCCTCCACCGATTGAAACGGTCTCCACGGTCGGCTCAAACGCCGGCGCCGGCGTGCCGGCAGGCTTCCGCTCGGTGGAGAAATAGGAATAAACCGCCGGGATGACGTACAAAGTGAGCCCGGTTGAAAATAAAAGCCCGCCGATGACCCCGATTCCCATCGACATCCGGCTCTCCGAGCCGGCCCCCAGCGCCAGAGCGATGGGCAAAGTGCCCAGAATGGTGGACAAGCTGGTCATCAGAATCGGGCGGAAGCGGGACGCCGCGGCATCCTTCACCGCCTCCAGCATCGGCAGCCCGGCGGCCTTGCGCTGGTTGGCGAACTCCACGATGAGAATTCCGTTTTTGGTCACCAGCCCGATGAGCATGACCAGGCCGATTTGGCTGAAAATGTTTAAGCTCTGGCCGAAATACCAGAGGGTCAAAAGCGCCCCGGCCAAAGCCAGAGGCACGGTGAACATGATGATGAACGGGTCGCGAAAGCTTTCGAACTGGCCGGCCAGAACGAGATAGGTCAAAAGCAAGGCTAAAATAAAAACGAAGACCAAACTGGAAGAGCTTTCGGCAAAATCCCGCGCCGCTCCAGAAAGCGAAGTGGAAAAGCTCTCGTCCAAAAGTTTGTCGGCGATTTCATCCATCGCCGCAATTCCCTGGCCGAGCGTATATCCCGGCGAAAGCCCCGCCGAGACCGTGGCGGAAATGTAGCGGTTGAAGCGGTAGCGCTGGGGGGGATTGGCCTGCTCCGAAACGGTGACCAAATTGTCCAGTTGCACCAACTCCCCCCGCCGGTTGCGCACGAAAAGGGATTTCAAGTCCGCCGGTTCATCCCGGTTCGGCCGGTCCAGCTGCCCGATGATTTGATACTGTTTTCCGTCCCGGATGAAATTGCCGTAGCGCTGCCCGCTCAAGGCCAGTTGCAAAGTCTGGGCCACGTCCAAGACCGAAACCCCCAAGGCCTGCGCCCGCGTCCGGTCGATTTCCACCACCAGCTCCGGCTTGTTGAATTTCAAATCGAAATCCACCGCGTCGAAAACGGAATGGTCGCGCGCCTCCTCCACAAATCGCGGCAGCACAGCTTTCAGCTTCTCCAGATTGGGGGCTTGGAGGACGTACTGCACCGGAAGCCCGAAGCGCGCTCCACCGCCTCCCACGCTGATGGTCTGCTCCTGCGACACGACCGTTCGCGCATCGGTAAGCTGCCGCGCGGCGGCCGAAAGGGCACCGTGAATTTCCTTCTGGCTCCGCTCCCGCCGGTCCGGGGTTTTCAGGGTGATGAACATAAACCCGGAGTTGACCCCTCCGCCCCCGCCCGTGACCGAGACCAGCTCCTCCATCTCCGGCACGACCGTTTTGGACGTCGCGATTAAGCGGTCCAAATAGGCGTCCATCTCTTCAAACGAGGTTCCCTCCGGCGCGGTGGCCGAAACCCGCAGGCGGCTGCGGTCCTCCATGGGCGCCAGTTCCCGCGGCAAAACGGCGCCAAACAAAACGACCAGTGCGGCGGCACCGCCCAGACAGGCAAACCCCAGCCACCTCCGCTGCATAAAGCGGTCCAAGCTCCGGCGGTACCCGGCCGAAAGCCTTTGGAAAAACGGTTCCGTCCGCTTGTAAAACCGGCTGTGCTGGCGGTGGCGCAAAATTTTGGTCGCCAGCATCGGCGTCAAAGTCAAAGCCACGAAGGCGGAGATGACCACCGCCCCGCCCAAAACGATGCCGAACTCCTTGAAGAGCCGCCCGGTCAGCCCCTCAAGGAAAATAATGGGCATAAACACGGCGACCAGGGCGACGGTGGTGGAGATGATGGCGAAGAAAACCTCCCGCGAGCCGGAAAGCCCGGCCTCCACCGGCTCCCGGCCGGCCTCGATTTTGGTGAAGATGTTTTCCAGCATCACGATGGCGTCGTCCACCACCAGCCCGATGGCCAAAACCAGCCCCAAAAGGGTCAAAACGTTGATGGAAAAACCGGCCGCATACATGATGAAAAAAGCCCCCACCAAAGAGACCGGGATGGCGGCGATGGGGATGATGGTCGTGCGCCAGTCCCGGAGAAAAAGATAGATGATCAAAAGCACGAGCAAAAAGGCGATGAAAATCGTTTCCACCACTTCGGCGATGGAGGACCGGATGTAGCGGGTGGTGTCGAAAACCACACCCACTTCCAAATCGGGCGGCAGCTCCTTTTTTATCTGCTCCACCCGCCGGTAGGCCTCGTTGGAGATGGAGATGTGGTTGGAGCCCGGCTGCGGCACCACCGCCACCGCCACCCGCGGCCCCCGCATCCCCTTGGAAGCAGAGCGCTCGTTTTCGGTCCCCAAAACGGCATACCCCACGTCCCGGAAACGGATAACCTTCCCCCCCTCCTCCCACAAAATCAGGTTGTTGAATTCCTCCGGGTCGGACAAAAGCCCCAGCGTGCGCACCGCGAGTTCCACCCGGCTCCCCTCGATGCGGCCGGAGGGAAGCTCCACGTTCTCCCGCGCCAACGCGTTGCGCACGTCCAGAGGGGAAAGCCGGTGGGCGGCCAGCTTCTGCGGGTCAACCCAAAGCCGTATGGCGTAGCGTTTCTCCCCGAAAATCCGCACTTCGGAGACGCCGGGAACGGTCTGCAGCCGCTCCTTGAAGATGGTGCTGGCAAAAGCGGAAAGCTCCAGCAAGTTCCGCCGGTCGGAGCTGACGTTCCAAACGATAATCGGGTTGGCGTCGGCGTCCGCCTTGGCCACCACCGGCGGGTCGGCGTCCGGCGGCAGGTTGCGCACGGCTCCGGCAACTTTGTCCCGGATGTCGTTGGCCGCCGTTTCCAAATCCACCTCCAGGTCGAACTCCGCCGTAATGGAGCTCCGCCCCTCCCGGCTGGTGGAGGAAAGGGTGCGGATTCCCGCCACGCTGGAAATCGCCTCCTCCAAGGGCTCGGTGATTTGCGTCTCGATGACGTCGGCGTTGGCGCCGGTGTAGTTGGTGTTTACGTTGATGATGGCCGGGTCGACGTTCGGATACTCCCGCACCCCCAGCCGGAAAAAGCCGATGATGCCGAAAAGCAGGATGGTCAAAGAAAAAACGGAAGCCATTACCGGACGGCGGATGGAAACGGCCGATAGACTCATTTCAGTTCGCCGCCTCGCCGCTCAAACGGACGGCGGCTCCGGGACGAAGCTGCAAAAGTCCGGTGGTGATGACCGTGTCCCCCGGGGAAAGCCCGGAAGAGATTTCGACCTTTTCGGAGGTGCGCAGCCCCACCGCTACGTCGCGGGATACCGCTTTTCCCCCTTGATACAAAAAAACTTTGTGCCCTTTAATGTCCGGTATTACCGCTCCGGCCGGAAGCAAAAGCGCCCTTTCCTGCCGCAGGGCCAGTTCCACGTTGGCGAATCCCCCCGGCACCAGGGCCCGGTTCAAATTGGATGCCACCGCCCGCACTGGCAAAGTCCGGGTGGCCGGGTCCACCTTCGGCTCCACGGCAAAAACCGTTCCGCTAAATTTCCGCTCCGAGCCGGCCACCGTAAAAACGATTTTATCCCCCGGCCGAACCTGCCGGGCGTATTTTTCCGGTATCGAAAAATCGATTTTCAAGGAGCCCAAATCCTGCAGGGTCGCCAGCCGGTCGTCCGCCGTTACAAAACTCCCTTCGGAGGCATAGCGCAGCCCGATGGTGCCGTCGAACGGCGCTTTGATTTCGGTCTTTTCCACCTGCACCCGGATAAGCTGTTCTTCCGCTTTCAGGGTGTTCAATTCGGTCAGGATGCGGTCATATTCCTCCCGGCTTACTCCTCCTTTTTCTAAAAGAGTTTTCTGCCGACCCTCCAACTGCTCCGCCAGCTTCCGGCGCTGCTCCGCCCGGGCCAGCTGGGCGGAAAGCTCGGCATCGTCGATTTTGACCAGCACCTGCCCGTTTTTGACGGCGCTTCCCTCGCGAAAATGTATTTTTCTGATTTTGCCGGAGCGCTCGCTGCGAATCTCAACTTCTTCGTTGGCCGAAAGATTTCCAATCGCCCGGACGGTTTCCTCAAGCCGTTGGGGGGAAACGACTACCGTCCGGACAGAAAGCTCTCCGCCGGCCCCTCCGGCCGGGTTCCGGGCCGGCGATTTTTGTAGCGAAAGCACCTTGGAAATGCCCAGAGCCAAAAGAAGCAAAACCGCTCCCCCCCATAGCCACCTTTTTCGTTTATTTTCCAATTTTCTCTCCTACCTGTATGTCGGAAAAATACCGGCCTTCTTTCGGTCTGGCGTCTGGCCCGATATTCATTCTACACCCGCCGGCCGTTTTTGCTCCGAAAGGTGCCCGACAAGAAAAACGTTCTCCGGGGCGGAAAGGTTTCCCCTTCCTCTCCTCGGTCGTGGCATTTACTCTTATAGGAAAACCCCGGGTTTGAGCTGTTAAGAGCGCAGCGGCCAGGCCCCGGCAGCCGCCTGCCCGACCAACCGGGCGGCCGTTTGGACATTGTCGCCGAACCGCCGCACCCGGTATTTCCACAAAAGCTTTTCGGTGGCCGCCTCCACCAATCGAAACTCCATCAAAAGCTCGATGCCTCGTCGCTGAAATTTTGAGGCCCCCACCTGGCGGCTGGTGGGGTTCGAACCCTCCGATTCGAACAGCCGGATGACTTTGGTAAAAAGGAGGGCCTCTGCGGAAAATAGAACTCCCAAGCTCTCGGCCGGCATCCCGAAAATCGAAGAATCAGTCGCTCCCAAAAAACGGGCCCGCACCCTTTCCGGGAAAACGAAGGAATGGGAAGAATCGCTCTGGCTTATTGCCCTGGCCACCCCTTCCTCCCACGTCATCCTTTGTTGTTCAACAAGGCGGTCTTCTGCGGAAATGGAAAACGGCAAGACCGCGATGGTTTTTATCTTCGGTTTGTAGTCCCTTTCGAAACCGGCAATCAAAAAAGGGGGGCCGCCGCACCCCCACAGAAAAAACGCACCGAACAACCCCAATCGGAAGCGTCTCATTACTTCTTGGTCTCTTTTTTCTCCTCCTTGGAAGCCTTCCCCACTTTGGTCAAAACGATGTTTTGCTGAAAGGTCACCTCCGCCGACATTTCGGGCGGCAGGTTGGGGGAACTCATAACAAAACGGGTGGTGACCTCCTGCTTCACCAACCCCACCCCCGGCGCATACCAGGAGGTGGAGGCAAACTCCCCGCCGGTGACGTTCATCGACAGCTTTTGCGCACCTTGAAGGCTGCCGCTGATGCTGGCGGAACGGCCTTTTACTTTCAAACAATTCTTGTAGCTCCCCGCCGGCACCTCCACGTCCTCGACTCCCGCCACCTGGGCGGATAAATCCACCAGTATCCCCTGCATCCTCATCGTTCCGACCTTCCAGGAGGCGCTCGAATCGGCCGGGAGTTTCAATATTTGCAGGGACGGCTCGTAGCGGGTGGAATCCGGCTTCTGGCGGCCGGTGTCGGCCGGCAGGTTGAAATTGGCCAGAAGAAAAACTCCTTGCGGCCGGGTCTGGTAATAGTTTTCGGTTTTGTAGGAGTATCCCGCTTCCTCAATCGGCCGGCCCGCTATCGAATCCCTCCGGGTCGTGCGCACCAGAACGGCCGGTTTGTCATATACCTTCGCCTGGCCAACCACCTCCTCCGTATTCCGCCCGTGATGGGTCACGCTCATCGCCGTCCCCCCTCCCACGCTGGTGTTCTGGTTGATGGTGGCCCAAAAAATCTTTTGGGTTCCGGGCTTCAGGGGAAAATATTCCGGCGTCTGTCCCCATCCGGTCGAGAAAGCGGCCAAACTTAACGCGGCGACAAAAAATTTGCGCATAGCGTATCCTTTCCTTTGGTTGAAGAATTCCATTTTCATAAGATACCTTGCCGTCCGGCAACCGGCAACCCGGAAGGTTGCCCTTATATTTAAAAAACTTATATTGGCTCCCTCTGGACAGTTGTGGGCTTTTGGTGCAAAAATTGGTTGGCCAAGCCGCAATTCGGTTTTGCCTTTTTAAAAAGGAGGGAGGATGAACCGTTACTTCTGGCCGGATATGCCGGTGGCCCAAAAAGCTCCGGAGTTCAAAAAACCGGCCAAAAAAGCCCGGCCGTACCAGGCCCGGCGGATTTCAATGCTCACCAAAGACCGGCGCGTCGTTTTTGCTGGCGAAGATTGGAAGGCGTATGCGGAAAAATCCCTGCTTAGGGAGGCCGGCCGCTTCGGGGTGAAAATTCTGGTCTACGCCTTTCTGCCCGACCGGCTGGAGCTTCTGGCCGAAAACCCGCCCGATGTGCGCGTCTTTGACCGGATGCTGAAATTTTTTATGCAGGACACCGAAATCGAGTATAAATTAAAGGAGCGAAAACGGCTCTGGATGGGCAACTATTTCACCAAGGGAATTACAGTGGACGATTCCCTCGAGGAAGCGATAGCCGAAATGCAAAAGCTTTCCGCCACCATCCTGGCCGGAGAAAGAGTAGAAGTTCAAACTTAATTAGATTACCCACCGGCTTTTTATCCCGAGAAACTCGAGGGACTGCCGGTGGGGGAACAAAAAATGAAAACCTTCTTCGTTGAAACCTACGGCTGCCAGATGAACCTGGCCGATTCCGAGACCGTTGGCGGCATTCTCTCCAACGCCGGCTACCGGAGAGCGGAAGCATTGGAACAGGCCGACGTTATCTTCGTAAACACCTGCGCCATCCGCGAGCGGGCCGAAGAGCGGGTTTTGGGCCGTCTTTCCGAGTTGGCTCGCCTCAAGCACCAAAAGCCGGATTTGGTTTTGGGTGTTCTTGGCTGTATGGCCCAGCACATCAAGACCAAAATCACTTCCCGGATTCCGGCTGTGGATATCGTCGCCGGGCCGGACGGCTACCGCGCTCTTCCCCGCTTGATTGCCGAGCGCAACGACGAGCCGTATCTGGAGGTTGAGCTTTCCAAAACCGAAACCTACGCCGACGTTCATCCCCTGCGTGAGTCCGGCATCCGCGCCTGGGTTTCGATTATGCGCGGCTGCGACAAGTTCTGCACTTTCTGCATTGTCCCCTATGTCCGCGGAAGGGAACGCTCCTTGCCGATGGCCGACATTCTGAACCAGTTGGAAAAATTGGCGGCGGAGGGGTACAAAGAAGTCGTTTTCCTCGGCCAAACCGTCAACGCTTACAAGGACCCTTCCACTCCAACCGCGGTGGCGCGGGTTGCCTGCCCGAGCCGAAGCTCGGATTCGGCCAGGGGTTTTGGACCCGCCAAAGGCGGAGCCGTAACCCGCGAAACTTCCAATGCAGCAATGAGCGGCTCTTCAAAACCTCTAACCCCAGAGGATGGCATCCCCAAACGCCGCAACGCCTTCGCCGCGCTTTTGAAAAAAGCGGCGGAGGTTGACGGCATCGAGCGGATTCGCTTCACTTCCCCCCACCCGGTCGATTTCGATTGGGAAACGATTGAAGCGCTGGCCGAAAACCCGAAAATCTGTCCGCAACTGCATTTGCCTTTGCAGTCCGCCTCCAATCCGGTGCTTTTGAAAATGAAACGCCGCTACACGCTTGAGTATTACGACCAGCTTCTCTCTGCTTTTCGCAAAGCCGTCCCCGATTTGGCCGTTTCCACCGACATCATCGTCGGCTTTCCGGGAGAAACCGAGGCCGATTTTCAGGCCACCTACGACTATCTTGCCCGAACCCGCTACGACAGCGCCTTTTTGTTCAAATATTCCCCACGTCCCGGAACCAAATCCTATGAATGGGGCGACCCGTTGACGGAGGAAGAAAAGCTCCGCCGCCTCCAGGCCGTGATTGACCTGCAGGAAAAAATCTCATTCGAGAAAAATCAAACTTGGATTGGCAAAACGGTGGAGGTTCTGGCCGAAGGCCCATCAAAGAAATCAAAGAGCCCCGGCAATGGTGTATCTCCTGTCCCCCCTACCAAGGGGGACGCCCGGCCCGACTTGTCGGGGCGGACAGGGGGCCAAAGTGGAAATACCATCTGGTTCGGCAAATCCCCCCAATTCAAAACCGTCGTCTTCAAACCATCCGGGAAAATAAATCCCGGCGACAAAATCTCCATCCCCATCTCCCGAGCCACCAGCCATACGCTGTTTGGGGCAGATATGGGAGAAAAATAGAAACATGAAATTTGAATTACGAAGCCTCCCTTGAAAGATTACTTAAGAGTTTTTGAAGCAATCGTTCCTAACAACGAAGTCAGCTCTTCTTCAAATTCACTGGAAATATCCGATGCTCCACTTATGGCATGGGCCACCTCGTGAAGCAGGGTGCCAGCATAATCTTTAAGAGTTCTTAACTGGGCACGCTTAATTATAACTCTGCCGGAATCTTCTTCCCACAATCCCGAGGCTTCTTTGAACCCAAAGTTTTCCATCCTCATAGTTTCTGAAATCTTAATTTTTTTGATTTTTTTTGGCTTGCCACCTATAAGATTTAGAATAGCCTCAGTTTTCTCGAAAACTTTTCTTTCCTCGCGAGAAAGGCCCTTTGCGTCAACAAATTTAAATTCAAAACTCTCATTCCATTCGTTTGTAAATTGCCCCAAATCTCGAATTGGATTTCCAGAAAAGTCCTTTTGTCCTTTAATCATTTCTCTAATATTTTCAGGTATTGTAATTATCCGCAGTCCGTCTTCCTTTGCCCTGTCCACCATATTTGCAGCGTCTGTGCGTTCCCTTGGGGTGATTAAGAGGACTTTTTCAGAGGAGCTCAATAATTTGTAAGCGTGAATAGAAATGTCAGCCCATTTTAGTTCATCGTGAATAAGGCCGGTTTCGTATTTTTGTGAATCGGCCACCAATTTTTCGGCTACATCTTTGCCTTTGCAGGCTAGTAAAATTGCCTTTATTCTATCAGAATAAGCTGTTCGTCCCACATTTGACCGTTCTCTATTCAGCGCTTTTTTTATCGCTTTTGTCAGGGAAGTTACGTTGTACGAGAACAAAAAATTCTCTTCTTCCGCAACCTTAACGCCATTTATATAGATTTTTGCTGGATTTGATTTTTTTTCCAAGACCTCTCCATACTGGGTTTTCTCAAGAACTTTTTCTCCAGAAAACTTCAAAAAAAGACTCTTTGCTTTTTCTATGTCTTCTTTTTTACAACCTTCAAGAACAAATTCGGTTCCAGTAAAACTACTTTCCGAAGGAGAAGAAACATAAGCATGAAGAGTGACGATATCTTCAAAGTCATGTTTCTGAGATTTTCCCAGTGTAATGTCTCCGTGTGGAGATTTTATGAAAACTTTTATGTTCCGTCTATCAAAGGTAGCTAATGCATCCTTAAGGCCTACACCGAATTTACCAATGAGGTGTTCATTTTTAAGTTTTTCCTCATTCTCTTTTTGAGTTAAATGCTGATATTTCAGGCCACGTCCAAAATCTCTGATGCGCCAATCTCCCTTGCTGTCTTGAGTAATTTGAATATCTCTGCTTCTAGTTAATAGTTGCTCGTCCAGAGCATTTGCTATGACCTCTCGTATTGCATGGTGGGCTTCCCAATCCTCCAGCACCTTTTCTACGTTGAGATCAAATTTTTTAATGCTCTCGCCCTTTGCCCGCTGAACTTGTAACGTTTCTGTACTCATATTCCTCCTTAAAAATGAATCGAACTGAGCCGAGGTAAAAACCCGCCCTACGGCGCTTCTCACATGCTATACCGAACAAGAATTGGCGAATTACATCCTGTCCCCCTTACCAAAGGGGACGCGCAGAGATTTTGCAAAAATCTCGGCGCAGGGGGTAAAGCTACAGCATCCCCAAAAACTCCTTCCAGGGCGTGGCCAAAAGCGTCTCGGTCGTCGAATGCCCATAGGCGCGGATAATCATCGCCGCTTTTTCCACTTCCTTCGCCTCGTTGGCTTCCACCACGTCCACCACGTCGTATTGGCCCATCGTGGCCCAGCTCCCCTGCCATTTCACTCCCGGGCAGTCCGCTTTGATTTTGGCGGAAACCTGCTCGGCCAGTTTTTTGAAATCCTTCGGCTCGCGGAACGCCTCCGGCGAAAAGCGGGAAAGAATAATGTAGGTCGCCATAA
>JAKEHY010000037.1 GCA_022614805.1 Candidatus Zixiibacteriota bacterium
AAACCCTTGCAGGCGGGAAGTTTTTCCCGTTTACAACTGGGGGTGTAGCTCAGTGGTAGAGCATCTGCCTTTTAAGCAGGAGGTCGATGGTTCGATCCCATCCACCCTCAGATGATACAGGGATTAGGGATCAAGGATTAGGGATTAGTAAAGACCAAAACATTCTGCGCCATTAGCTCAGTTGGTAGAGCAGCTGACTCTTAATCAGCGGGTCGGAGGTTCGAGTCCTCCATGGCGCATTTAATACGGAGATTAGAGACTGGAGATTAGAGATTATAAAAACCCTTGAAAAACGCCCTTGAATTAGCCGAAAAAGCCGTGCTCAAAGCGGGAAAAGCCGCCCTGCGCTATTTCCGCCAAGGTGTCTCCGCCCAACGGAAATCAGACGGCACGCCGGTAACCAAAGCTGACAAGGAAACAGAAGTAATCCTCATTGAAACTTTACAAAAAGGAATGCCCGGGTGCGGGTTTTTGGGGGAAGAATTCGGCGAACAGGGGCCGAAAGAGCGGCGCTGGATTATCGACCCCATCGATGGCACCCGAAACTTCATCCGAGGCATTCCTATTTGGGCACTTTTGATTGCTTTGGAGGAGGAGAGGGAAATTATCGCCGGAGTCGTCCATAGTCCCGCCACCGACGAAATCTGGACGGCGGCAAAAGGGAGTGGAGCGTTTCACAACGGCCGGCCCATTTCCGTTTCGAACATTAGGTCCCTGGAGGAGGCCACGCTTTTGCATAGTGGTTTAAGAAAAAACAAAGAGGGCCTTCATTGGGATGGGTTATTGCGTTTGGTCGAAAAAACTCCGTATCAGCGGGGGCCGGGGGATTACCTCGGATACATATTGGTGGCGCAAGGACAGGGGGAGATTTACCTCGAAGATGGCCTGAAGCCCTGGGACATTGCCGCCAATAAAATCATCGTCGAAGAAGCGGGCGGGAAATTGACCGACCTTGAAGGCCGTTCCACCATCTACTCCGGTTCGGCTCTGACGACGAATGGAAAACTGCACCGGCAGGTTTTGGGGATTCTGCACGGGCGGTCGTAAGGGCGAAATCGTCTCTTCCCTGCGGGGCGGAACAATTACGCCCTAATCTACGTTGAAAATAGGACTGGAACTGCGGGTAGTTTTTGCCGTATATTATACTGTCGGGCGGGCATGACCCCGCCTTTTACCAGCGCCTGCCTCCCGGCATCCCCGCCTGTCCGAGCTCCGATGCAATCGGGGCCAGGAGGGTCAAGTCTTGGGGGCGACCGGTTTCGACGAGGACAAGGAGAAAAAGCTGGCCTGTCGAGCTCCCTGCACGCTCGTTAATCTCGCGGGACACAATTCAAGTGCCAACGATTATCCCGTTGCACTGGCTGCCTAATAAAATAGCGTAGCCCGTCCGCCCCTTGCTTGCCCTTTGACCTGGGTGCGGGCGTCGACCAAAAGGGCTGGGTGGCCGGGTGTTCGGGACCGGCGGCCGAGGAGATTCCTCGAACTGGTCCGGGCTTGAGCCCGCCCGAGGCATAAGTCCGGATGAATAAAAAAGAAGAAGGGCTATACAGGTAGAGGGCTTTTTTGAATTTCCTTCGGACGCGGGTTCGATTCCCGCCGCCTCCATTTAATACAGAGATTGGAGACTGGAGATTAGAGATTAGTTAAAGGCAAACCGTCTTTTGCAATGGTTGGCCGTTTCTTCTTTCCATTTTATTTCGTAGATTATCCTCGTAGTCGGCACTTTAGTGCCGGGTATTTTACGAAAGGAGTCTGCTATGCCCGTAAAAAAGTTAAGAGAGTTTCTGGACGGCCAGAAGGTTAAATACGTGACCGTCACCCATTCGCGCGCGGTCACCGCGCAGGAAGTCGCCGCCTCCGCGCACATTTCCGGAAAAGAAATGGCTAAGACGGTAATGGTTAAACTGGACGGAAAAATGGCGATGGCCGTCCTGCCGGCCTCCAGTCGGGTGAATCTCGATTTATTGAAGGAGGCCTCCGGGGCAAAACAGGTGGATTTGGCCGCCGAATTGGAATTCCGGGAGCTGTTCCCCGAATGCGAACCGGGGGCGATGCCCCCTTTTGGTAATCTGTACGGAATGCCCGTCTTCGTTTCGGAAAGTTTGACCCATGACGAAGAGATTGCGTTCAACGCCGGTTCGCATACGGAATTGATTAAACTATCCTACAAGGATTTCGAGCGGCTGGTCAAACCAAAGGTAGCGAAGCTGTCCACCAAGGAATAGCGGGATTATATTGGGGGGCGATGTCGAATGTGGAAAACCCCGCCGAAGGGAATTTCATATCGAAAATTTGACCAGGTGGGCAAAACAGTAGGTACATTTGTAAGGATGTAGGTGGAAAACCCTGTGATGGGAGGAAAAAAACATCTTGAATTTTATAGATATTTTAGATTCTTTTGAAGTTGGATTGAATAAATGTCAACTAAAATGACGGTTATGCGTAAAGTTTCTAAAAGACCGGCTGTAAGCAAAGACAGGAAGAAAACTCCAAAGGAAATCCCCGTTTCTAAATCCCTTCTCATAGTGGATTCGGGTAAGCCTTCCAAAGTAAAAAGGAGTTACTGGCTTCGAGCTTTTAGGAGCACAAGCGATTATCCGAAATCTACGATAAGGAACGGCAAATGGCTTATTTTTGCCCTTCGTGAACAGATTGATGAAATTTGGGAAAAAGTGAAAGCTACCTTAGAAGCGGGGAAACTTGGAAATTCAGCGAAGGTTTCTACTGCCCTTCCAAATCCTAATTCGATGGATAGGAGAAAGCATGTCATCTGTGTATACACCTGCGACGGAGAAGATGTGGCTGATGTCCGGCGAATTAGAGAATCACTGAGAGAAATAGGTATTGTGAACAAAATTCCCTATAAAACGGATAGAGCGACTTTAGAGGGAAAATATCAAAAGTCTGGCTCCAAACGCATTTCCCTCTATTACGAATGAGAGAAAATTAGTGATTTTTGAATCTTACATAACTAAAGGATTCTTGAATTATTTACGAGCTACCGCACTTAAAATTGAATGAGATTCAAAGGAGATACGCAATGTTTTCTAAACCGGTGCCCATAACTTAAAGGAGAAAACTTATGACTGATTTAACACCCGAAATGCAAGACCTGAAATCCAAGCTGAAAGCCACCTGGATGGCGGGGGATTTTGGGCAGATTGCCAAATCCTACGAAGAGGGGGCGGCGGAGTTTATTGTTCGGTTGCAAATTCCCAAAGGCGCCAGGGTTTTGGACGTGGCTTGCGGGACGGGAAATTTGGCCATCCCGGCGGCGAAGGCGGGCGCGGTCGTAACTGGTATAGACATCGCCGCCAACCTCGTGGAAGGGGCCCGCGTGCGCGCCAAATCGGAAGGACTCAAAATCGAGTTTCACGAGGGGGACGGCGAAGCAATGCCGTATCCGGACGGCTCCTTTGACGTGACCGTTACGATGTTCGGCGCAATGTTCTGCCCCCGCCCGGAAAAAGCGGCGGCGGAACTTCTCCGCGTCACCAAACCGGGCGGGCGGATGGCAATGGCCAACTGGACGCCCCAAAGCTTCCCCGGGCAGATGTTCAAACTTTCCGGAATGTACGCCCCGCCCCCGCCCGGAATGCCCGCGCCGGTTTTGTGGGGAGATGAAACGGTCGTGAAAGAGCGCCTGCGCTACGGAATACGGGAACTTACGCTTACCAGGCGGATAATTAATATGAAGTATCCCTTCGGCCCTGCCGAGGTGGTGGAACATTTTATTCGCTATTTCGGTCCGGTTCAAAAAACCTACGAGTCGCTGGATGCGAAGAGGCAGCAAGCGTATCGGGAGGATATGGTCAAGCTTTGGACGCAGCACAACCGCGCCACCGACGGAACCACGCGGGTGGAGGGGGAATATCTCGAAGTAATCGCCGCGCGCGGGTAACGGCTGAAGGAGACGGGATATGGATTTGGAACGGATACGGGCGCTTTATGATTTTAACCGCTGGGCCAATGGCCGGGTTTTAGAGGCGGCCGAAAAGTTGAGCCGGGAACAGTTCAGCAAGGATTTGGGAAGCAGTTTTTCCTCCGTGCAGGATACGCTCGTCCATATTATGGGGGCGGAGTGGATTTGGCTGGAACGGTGGAAAGGGGTTTCCCCTAAAGCGCTTCTGCCGGCGGCAGAGTTCCCAACCGTTTCGTCCATCCGCAATCGATGGAAAGAAATCGAACGGGAACAGAAAGATTTTGTCAACGATGTTACCGAAGAATCGTTGAAAACAGTTATCAGTTACACCAATCTGAAAGGAGTACCTTATAAGTATCCATTATGGCAGATATTACAACATCTGGTCAATCATTCGACCTACCATCGCGGCCAGGTCACCACGATGCTCCGGCAGCTTGGCGCCAAACCGCTGGCCACGGATTTTCTGGTTTATTACGATATCCTCAACAACTCGCGTTCCAAAGCGACGAGTCCACCGGCGGCTAAAGGAAAGCGGTAATGCGTTGGCTCTTCGGCAGCCTCGGTGCTTTTATAGTCGGCTGGCTGGGATGGTGGCTGGGGGCAAAAGTAAATCTGGTTACGGCTTTCATCGTAAGTATGGTCGGCACTGGCGTGGGGCTTTATCTCGGCAGAAAATTGTTTCAAGACTACCTTGGATAAACCGGCTGGGGCAGGAACCAAAATCGACCTCCTGACGGTAGGCGCCATCGCCGTTGTCACCTACCTTTCATCTGCCCTTATTCACGAAGCGATTGGCCATGGTTTAACCGCCTTTCTGCTCGGTGCGAAAATAAGGCAGATAACCAACGCTTTTGTCGATACGGACGACAGCGGGCTTTCCGCTTGGTCCGTTCGGGCCATCTCCGCCGGCGGCTGCCTCGCTAACTTCGCTTTCAGCACGATTTTTCTTGTCTGGCATCGTAAACTTCGAGGCGGCTCCGCCCATTTGCGCTATTTTCTCTGGCTACTTGGAATCATCAATTTTTTTAAAGGCAGCGGCTATATGCTGGCTTTGTCTTTCGCCTCTTTTGGCGACTGGTACAATTTTCTGCAAGGGCTGGAACACAAGCTCTTTTGGCAAATCGGGCTGACGGCTCTCGGCGCAATCGTTTATATGGCCACATTTTTTTACGGGATTCGTTCCATCGAAGAATTTTTAGGGCCGGAAAACCGACGCCGGCGCGCGTTGGTGCTCACCTTAACGCCATATCTGATTGGGGGAACGGTGAACTCGCTGGCAGCGGCCTTGGGTCCGGGAGGAATGTCGGCGGTCTTTCTTTCCGCAGCGCTGGCAACCTTTGGCGGCACCTGGCTTTTGGTCTGGGTTCCAACCGCCGTCGGCACCCCCCGCCCAACCACTACCACCCATCCGTTAACGGTTACTCGCAGCTTTGGCTGGATTTTGGTTGGACTGGCGGGACTGGGGATTTACTTTTTTGTTTTGGGGCCGGGATTGATACGATAAAATATTTGCGATGACTGCCGAACACTTGGCTTTTTCCCGGCTCGAAACCTTCCGGCTGATTTTGCGCCGATTTGCCGATTCTGACCTCCCCGTCCTCTTTTCCTACCGCAACGATCCGGAGGTGGCCCGCTACCAAAGCTGGAGCGTGGCCGACAAGGCCGGTTTGAAAGCTTTCATCCAAGATCAGGAATCGCTCCAACCGGGAACTCCGGGGGAGTGGTTTCAATTTGCCATTGAATTAAAATCGATAAAAAAGCTAATCGGCGACTGCGCATTGAAAATCAGCAAAGAAGATGCCGGGCAGGGAGAAATCGGATTCACTCTTTCACGCAAGCATCAAAGAAAGGGGTTCGCCGCCGAAGCCGTTTCCGTCCTGCTCGACTACGCTTTTGCCAAGTTGGAACTCCATCGCATCCTCGCCAGGACGGATTGTGAAAACGTTTCTTCGATTGCCCTTTTGGAACGGTTGCGGATGCGCCGGGAAGGGCATTTTCTGCAAAGCATCCGGAATAAGGAGTAATGGCAGGATGAGTATTTGTATGCTATTTTAAAGGATGAATGGTCTCAAAAAAGATAGGAGAGTAATCGAGTGGGACTAAAAATTTATCAGGTGGATTCCTTTACGGACAAACCCTTCGCCGGCAACCCTGCGGGCGTCTGTATTTTGCCGGAAGCGAGAAGCGAAAGATGGATGCAGGATGTCGCCCGGGAAATGAATCTGGCTGAAACGGCATTTTTGGTCAGGCAGGCCAACGGCTACAACCTGCGCTGGTTCACACCGGCGGTGGAGGTAGATTTATGCGGTCATGCCACGCTGGCTTCCGCGCACATTTTATGGGAAACCGGGCAGCTCCCCTCCAATCAGGAAGCCCGATTTCACACCAAAAGCGGGCAATTGAGTGCCAAACAAAACGGCAAACTTATCGAAATGAATTTTCCCTCCACTCCCGCCGCGTCGGCCGAAGCGCCACCGGGATTGTCGCAAGCTTTGGGAGTCGATGCAAAATACGTGGGAAAAAGCCGGTTTGATTATTTGATGGAAGTTGAGTCGGAAGATACTGTCCGAGGTTTGAATCCCAATTTTGGTCAGATAAAAAAATTACCGGTACGGGGAATAATTGTCACCAGCCGAGCGGGTTCCGATGGCTGCGATTTTGTCTCCCGTTTCTTCGCCCCGGCGGCTGGCATCGATGAAGACCCGGTGACCGGCTCGGCCCACTGCACACTGGCACCTTTCTGGGCCGAGCGTCTGGGAAAAAAGGAACTGGTCGGTTATCAGGCCTCCAGCCGGGGCGGGACGGTTCGGGTGCGAGTGGATGGAAAGCGGGTACATCTGGGCGGACAGGCGGTGACGGTTTTAACCGGTGAACTGGTGAATGGCTAAACCGGAAGGAAACGCCGGTTCGGGAAAATTGATATTAGTGATGGTTTTGCTGGTGCTGTTTGCGATAGCCGTCCTGCAGAATACCCAGCCGGTATCGCTCCAATTCCTTTTCTGGTCGGTTTCGATGCCCCGGGCCATTTTAATTCTCATATCCGCACTGGTCGGGCTGGTTCTGGGTATTTTTTTTTCCGTTCGTGCTAAAAAGAACAGGACGGCAAAATGACCGAAGGTGAACCGAGGGTCCGCATTTCCGTCGAGGAAGCGCTGGCCCGCCTGCCGACGCTGGAAGGGAAACTATTTGCCGACATTTTCAAGCGGGGCGATTTGACGGTGGAAATTTACACCCCGCACGGCACCGACCCGCAAGAGCCCCACGGCCGGGACGAAATTTACTTCGTGGCCCACGGCGAAGGATTATTCGTCTGTGGGGAGACCCGCCAGCCGTTCGGCACCGGAGATTTCCTTTTCGCCCCGGCCGGCATTGAGCACCGGTTCGAGGATTTTTCCGACGATTTTGCCGTCTGGGCCATCTTTTTCGGGCCGGAGGGAGGGTATCCAGCCGAAGTCTAAGTGGTTGCCTGACGAAACAAATTTGGTTATATTTGTGTATCAACGATGTATGCTCGGCAGGTGCCGGGAGAAAAGTTAACTTTTTAACGGTTGGGAGGTTTTATGGATGCTCCGGTAGTGCACTTTGAAATTCCGGCGAACAACCCCGAAAAGCTTTCCGGTTTTTATACCGGCATATTCGGCTGGAAAATCGAGAAGGTTCCCGGAATGGAGTACTGGATGATTAACACCAAATCCAAGCAGGAAGCGCCCGGCATCAACGGCGGGCTGATGAAAAAAATGAACGAAGGGCACTCTCCCACCAACTATGTAGATGTGGCCTCGGTGGAGGAGTGGAGCAAAAAGGTTACGGCCGCCGGTGGGCAGGTGATAATGCCCAAAACGGCCGTCCCGCAAATGGGCTGGTTCGCCGTCTGTTTGGACCCGGAAGGAAATGTCTTCGGGCTCTGGCAGAACGACACCAACGCCAAGTAATTTCGTCCTCCCCAAAAGCCCCGGCCAATAGCCGGGGCTTTTTTTATGGTTGACATTGGCTTCTGGCAAGCTACATTTTGCCGATGTTGAAACGGGTTTTTTTTCTGACATTTTCGTTTCTATGGTTTTTTCCCCTTTTGGTGGATGCTCGGGTTGTCCCCAATTGGTTTTTCCATCTTTCGGGCGGCTATTCCTACTGGAAGCTGGATGAGTTAAATCAACGGATTCCGAACCGGCGGCCCTTTTTCAATAAAGCCGGAGCCTCAAACTTTTCTTTTAAACTGCTGCCCTCCGGCCATCCTTCTTTCGACTTGGGCCTGCGCAGCGACCTCGGCACCAAAATTACAATTCTGGCCACTTTTGAATATCGCCAGGCGACCTCCACCAACGAGGCCGTGACCGACAGTTTTCGGGTGGAGGCGGTCACCCGCCCCCGGCAGATCAACTTCGGGCTGGACGGGTTCTGGCGGCTCGGGCCGCGGGGGGAATTGATGGTGGGAGGAGGGGGCGGCCTGTCGTTCGCCCGTTTTCGGGATGATGTCCGGCTTTTTGACCGGCGCGCCGACCCCGACTCGCTGGCCGAGTTCCTCTTGGAAAAATACAGCTCGCTGGCCATTTTTGGGGAGCTGCGAGCCGTTTACCTTTTGCCCTTCGGCTTGTTTTCCGGTCAGCAATTTTTTGTGGAGGCGCTGGGCCGGCTGAATCCGATAGAGGCGTTTATTGGAACCACGAACAAGGATGGCAACGTCTTTTACGACGTGGAGGCGACCTATTTCCCCCCCGGTAGCAACACGGCCCGCCCGATTAAGTTGGATTTTTCCGGCTACTACATCGGATTCGGTTCCAACTTCCGGCTATAGCTTTGGCAACATTTTTCGTTAAGTTTCCGCTTGACTTGGATTGGAAGCGGGATATATTTAATATCAAGAGGTTCAAGAATGAAAACGCTATTCCGCCCGCAGGCTCGTTTGAATCGGGGTTGGTATTGGTATTCGAACTTGCGGGCGGGGTAGGTCTATTGACGCGCAAAGAGAGCCCCGCCCGAAAGCGGGGCTTTTTTGTTGCCGAAAAACGAGGCCAAAAGAGGTAATGAAACTCAAATTTCACAAGCTGGAAGCGGCCGGAAACGATTTTGTGCTGGTGGAACAAAAAAATCTTCCCCAAGCGCCTTTTGCCGCCCTTGCAAAACGTCTCTGCCACCGGCATACCGGCATTGGAGCCGACGGCTTGATAATCCTCGAAAGAGGACGGGTGGCCCAATGGCGGATGCGGATTTTCAACGCCGACGGTTCCGACGGCCAGACTTCCGGCAACGGGGCCCGCTGTCTGGCGCATCTGCTCTTCAAATTGCGAAAAGCGAGTGGAAACCGGGTCATTTTTGAGACCGCGCGCGAGGCGACGGAAGTGGTTCGCATCAGAGACCACTACTACCGGGTGGATATGGGCCGGCCGGTCTGGGAGGCGGACGCGATTCCATTGAAATCCACCAGCCGCACATTTATAAACCAGCCCATCGCGGTCTCCGACCGGGCCTTCATCGGCACGGCGGTTTCGGTCGGGAATCCGCATCTCGTTCTGTTTGCCGATTCTATTCCGAAAAACTGGGCCGAAGTCGGCCAAAAATTGGAGCACCACCGACTTTTTCCTAAAGGGGCGAACGTGGAATTTGTCCAAACTTACGGCAAGAAGCGGGCGACCGTGGCGGTCTGGGAGCGCGGGGTCGGAGAAACGCTGGCCTGCGGCACCGGCTCGGTGGCGGTTCTGGCCGCCGGCGTTATCACCGGTCGGCTTGTAAAGAAAGCCAAAATCAGGATGCCAGGTGGGGTATTGGATGTGGAGTGGGGGAAAAACGAGCATCTTTACCTTTCCGGGCCGGTGCGGCATCTCTTTTCGGGGGAGTTTGAATGGTGACCTCATTTGCCGAGTTCGAGAAATTCGCCCGGCAGGGAAACGTTTTGCCGGTCTGGGAAGAAGTCCCGGCCGATTTGCTGACGCCCGTTTCGGCTTTTCTGCGAATTTCCAAAGGGGCCCAATTCGCCTTTTTGCTTGAATCGGTGGAGGGAGGGGAAAAACTGGCCCGCTATTCCTTTCTGGGAGTCCATCCGAGGATGATTATCAAAAGTCGTGGGAAGAAAATCGAACTTTACTCGGACGGGAGAAAGAAAAGCTGGTCGGGCAATCCCTGGAGAGAACTGGAAGATATTTTTGGAAAATACCGCGCGCCGAAGGTGGAAGGTCTGCCCCGTTTTTGGGGCGGCGGCGTCGGTTATTTCGGCTACGATTTGGTGCGGCATATTGAAAAATTGCCCGGCCGCTTGAAGGACGATTTGAAACAGCCGGATTTGTGGTTCGGCATTTATGACACCGTTTTGATTTTTGACCACTTGAAGCATAAAATTTTAATCGTCCGGTCTGTGGATTTGCGTTCCCCCAAAGCCGGGCTGGACAAGCTGTATGCAAACGCCGTGAAGGCTGCCTTGAAAGTGAAATCCCTGCTTGCGGAACCGTTTCGACCGCCCCGGTCGAAGCTCCTAAAGCTAAAAAAGAGGGAAGCACTTTCAAACACACCGAAAGAGAGATTTTTGAAGGCCGTGGAAAAAGCCCAAAAATACATCGTCGCCGGTGACGTTTTTCAGGTGGTCCTCTCGCAGCGGTTTTCCGTTCCGCTTGCGGCTCACCCCTTTTCCGTCTACCGCGCCTTGCGGTCGGTCAATCCCTCGCCGTATTTGTACTTTCTGAAAATGGAAGGTCTTTCCATCGCCGGCTCCTCGCCGGAGATGCTCGTGCGGGTGGAGGATGGTTTTGCCGAAACCCGGCCGATTGCCGGTACCCGCCCGCGCGGAAGCTCTGAAGAGGAGGATGCCCGGCTGGCGCACGAGCTTTTGGCCGATGAAAAAGAAACGGCTGAACATATAATGCTGGTCGATTTGGGCCGCAACGACATCGGGCGGGTTTCCGAAGAGGGAACGGTTATGCTGACGGACCGGATGAAAATCGAAAAATACTCGCACGTGATGCACATCGTCTCGGGTGTAAAGGGGAAACTGCGGGCGGGGATTGGACGGTTTGAAGTTCTGGCTTCCTGCTTTCCCGCCGGCACTGTATCCGGCGCGCCCAAGGTACGGGCGATGGAGATTGTCGACGAGCTGGAGACCCACCGGCGGGGCATTTACGCGGGGGCGGTCGGTTATTTCGATTTTTCAGGCAACTTGGACAGCTGCATCGCCATCCGCACGGTGGTCTGCAACGGAAGCCGGGCCTTTGTGCAGGCCGGTGCGGGGATTGTTTACGACTCCCTCCCGGAGCGGGAATATGAGGAAACGGTCTCCAAGGCGGCAGCGATGTTTTTGGCGGTGGAGCGGGCCAACCGGGGGGAAATATGATTTTTTTGCTGGACAACTACGATTCGTTTACGTACAACCTGTATCAGCACTTGGTGGAATTGGGCGGAGTCGTGCAGGTGGCGCGGAACGATAAAATCACGGTTGCCGGAATCGAAGAATTGTCGCCGTCGGCGGTGGTTATCTCCCCCGGCCCCGGGCGGCCGGAGCAGGCGGGAATCTCGGTGGAAGTGATAAGGAAATTGGGTCCACGGCTTCCGGTTCTGGGGGTCTGTTTGGGACATCAGGCCATCGCCTGCGCCTTCGGGGCCAGAGTGGTTGGGGCCGGGCGGATTATGCACGGCAAGGTTTCCGCCATCCGTCACGACGGGAAAACGATTTTTGAGGGGCTGGACAACCCCTTTTTCGCCACCCGCTACCATTCCCTTATGGTGGAGGCCTCCAGCGTTCCTCCGGAGTTGGAAGTATCGGCCACCGCCGATGACGGCACGGTGATGGGACTGCGGCATCGGAACTACCCCGTCGAAGGAGTGCAGTTTCATCCGGAATCTTTTCTGACTGCCTGCGGAAAGAGTCTTTTGGAAAACTTTATTAAAACCGTAAAAGCGAATGTTTAAAGTTTTTCTGCAAAAAGTCGTGGCCGGCGAGATTTTAACCTTTCCCGAGGCCGGGCAGGCGATGGAGGAAATAATGTCCGGCGGCGCGCCGCCGGTGCAAATCGGGGCTTTCGCCACCGCCCTGCGTCTGCGGGGAGAGACGGTCGACGAGCTGGCCGGGTTTGTAACAACGATGCGGGAACGGGCGGTCCGGCTGCCGGTTTCCGACCCGAAAGCGGTCGATACCTGCGGGACGGGAGGGGACGGCGCCGGAACCTTCAACATCTCCACATCAGCGGCTCTAATTGCTGCCGGAGCAGGGGCCACCGTGGTCAAACATGGCGGCAAGGGGGTTTCCTCCTCTTGCGGCTCGGCCGACGTGTTCGCCGAGTTGGGGGTCCGGCTGGACGCTTCACCGGAAACGGTTCGGCGCTGCGTGGAAGAAGCGGGCATCGGCTTCTGCTTTGCGCCGGTTTTTCATCCGGGAATGAAGGCTGCCTTTCCGGTGCGCCAGGAACTCGGCTTTCGGACCTTTTTCAATCTTCTGGGGCCGCTTTCCAATCCGGCCGGTATCCGGCGACAGCTTTTAGGTGTTTTTCACCCCAGCTGGGCGGAAAAACTGACAGCGGTTTTGCAGCTTCTGGGGAGCGAACATATTTTAAGCTTTTCCAACCGGGGGGGGATGGATGAACTTTCTTTCGATTTTCCGTCCCAAGTGGTGGAGCTTTCGAACGGCCGGATACGGGATTATATTCTGGAGACTTCCGGCTGGGGTTATCCGGCGGCAGGATATCGGGAACTCTCCGGCGGAGACCCGAGCGAAAACGCGCGCATCCTCCGGTCCATTCTCAACGGTGAAAAGGGCCCCAAGCGAGATGCCGCGGTTCTGAACGCCGCCGCGGCCCTTTACGTGGCGGGAAAGGCCGGCTCTATCCGGGAAGGGTTGCCCATGGCGGAAGCGGCTGTCGATTCGGGCGAGGCCTTGAAGAAGCTGAAACTCTTGGTTGAAATAAGCGGAAAATAACGGTGAACGCCCTGCAACAGATTTTTGCCCACAAAAAAAGAGAACTGGAGGCCACCAAAAGACTTTTGCCGATGACCGCCATGCTGCGGAGCCTTTCGGTGACGCCGCCGAGCTTTCTTTCCGCCTTAAAAAAGCCGGGAGCGGCAGTCGTGGCCGAGTTCAAGCGGGCCTCCCCGTCGGAAGGGGTGATTTCAGCCAACGGCGACGTGGAGCAAATCGTCTCGGGTTACGCCTCCGCCGGCGCAGTGGCCCTTTCGGTTTTGACCGAAAAACGTTTCTTCGCCGGGTCGGCAGAGGATTTGAAGCGGGCCAAGAAAGTTTCCGGCCTGCCGGTTTTGCGCAAGGATTTCATCTTCGACCAGTATCAAATTTTGGAGGCCAAAAGCTGGGGGGCGGACGCCGTTTTATTGATCGCAGCGATGCTCTCGGATGCCAAGCTCTCCACTCTCTTGCAGGCCGGCCGCAAATGGGCGTTGGATGCCGTGGTCGAGGTGCACAACAAGGGGGAATTGGAGCGGGCTTTGGCTTTCGGGGCCGATATTGTCGGCGTCAACAATCGGGACTTAAAAACGATGCGCGTGGACGTTCGAACCTCGTTTGAACTGGCGGAGGGGATGGACGGGCATACGGTTTTTGTCAGCGAATCGGGGATTGAGTCGCCCCAGGTGGCCGCCGAACTCTTTGCCGCCGGCTATAAAGGTTTTCTAATCGGGACTCATTTTATGCGCCAGCCGGAGCCGGGAAAGGAATTGAAAAGGTTCCTGGCCGAATTGAAGAAACTTACCCATGTTAAAAATTAAAATTTGCGGGATAACCAATCGGGAGGATGCGCTTCTGGCCGAGCGGTTAGGGGCCGATATGCTGGGGTTCGTTTTTTACCCCGAAAGCCCCCGCTTTGTTTCGCCGGTTTTGGTTTTTGAAATTGAGCGCCGGCTTTCCCCCTTGACTCAAAAAGTCGGCGTCTTTGTGAACGAACCGGCGGGAAAAATTCTTCGAATGGCAAGGCAATTGAAGCTCGACTTTGTGCAACTGGCTGGAGATGAGACCGAGACATACATCAAAAAGATACAGAAGAACCTGCCGGTGATAAAGGCCTTCCGGGTGGGGCCGGATTTCCTGATTTCGCAGGTGCGGCAGTCGCCAGCCGAGTTGCGTCTTTTGGATTCGAGGGTTGACGGCTCTTATGGAGGAAGCGGAAAAAGCTTCGATTGGCGGAGGTTATCAAGCTTGAGAGGGGATGTACGTCTTGTTTTGGCAGGAGGAATTGGTGCGCATAATCTTCGGGAAGCGTACGAAACTTTGCGGCCGGCGGCGGTGGATTTGACCAGCTCGGTGGAGGTCCGGCCAGGAAAAAAGGATGCGGTTAAAATGAGACAGTTTTTTGAGGCGGCAAATGAAGTTCGCTTGGGCTGCTAAAAACTACCGCTGGCCGGACCGGCGGGGCCGTTTCGGCCCCTATGGGGGCCGTTTTGTGCCGGAGACCTTGATGGCCGCACTTTTCGAACTTGAAAAGGAATATTTGAAAGCCAAAAAGGATTCGAAGTTTCAGTTCGAATGGAAGCGGGCCCTGGCTGATTATGCCGGTCGACCATCCCCCTTGTTTTTTGCCGAGCGGGCCTCTAAAGAACTCGGTTGCCGGCTTTACCTGAAACGGGAGGATTTAAACCACACGGGCGCCCACAAAATCAACAATGTGCTGGGGCAGGTGCTTTTGGCTTTGCAAATGGGGAAGCCGCGCATCATTGCCGAAACCGGCGCCGGTCAGCACGGTTTGGCCACCGCCACCGTCTGCGCCAAATACGGGTTGGAGTGCGTGGTGTATATGGGGGAAGCCGATGTTTTGCGCCAGTCGGCCAACGTTTACAAAATGAAATTGCTGGGGGCTGCCGTCGTCCCGGTTGGCTCCGGCTCGAAGACGCTGAAGGACGCCGTCAACGAAACTTTGCGCGACTGGGTGACCAACGTGCGCACGACTTTCTACGTCGTCGGCTCGGTGGTGGGGCCGCACCCGTACCCGATGATGGTGCGGGATTTCCAGTCCGTAATCGGTCAGGAAGCAAAAGGGCAATTTTTGAAATTTCAAAAGAAATTACCGGACTATCTGGCGGCGTGCGTGGGGGGAGGCTCAAACGCCATCGGACTTTTTTATCCTTTTTTGAAAACCAAAGTCAAGATGGTCGGGGTCGAGGCGGCCGGCTTGGGGCTTTCTTCCAATCACCATTCAGCCACCTTGACCAAAGGTCATCCCGGAGTTTTGCACGGCAGCAAGAGCTATCTTTTACAGGATTCTAATGGACAGGTAAAGCCGCCGCATTCCATTTCCGCCGGACTGGATTATCCGGGCGTGGGGCCGGAGCATTCCTTTTTGAAGGATTCCGGCCGGGTTGAATATGTTACCGCGACCGATAAGGAAGCGCTGGAAGGTTTCCAATTCCTTTCTCAAACCGAAGGCATCATTCCGGCCTTGGAACCGGCCCATGCGCTCGGTTATTTGTTAGAGGCCAAACGCCGTTTTACCGGAAGTTCGGTTATACTCTGCCTTTCCGGACGGGGAGACAAGGATATGGGCATTGTGCAGAAACACTTGAACTTATGAATCGGATTACCGCTTTCTGGAAAAAAGGGAAAAAGGCTCTGGTGCCGTTCGTCACGGCCGGCTTTCCGAGAAAAAGCCGGACGCCGGAAATTGTTTTGGCACTGGCAGATTCGGGCGCGCATATGGTTGAACTGGGTATCCCTTTCTCCGACCCGTTGGCAGACGGGCCAACCATTCAGGCCTCCTCGCAAGTTGCACTGGAAAACGGAGTCGGGTTGGGTGATATTTTTGGGATGACGGAGAAAATTCGAACCAAAAGTGGGATTCCGCTCCTCTTGATGGGATATTACAACCCCCTTTTGGCGTACGGGCTGGAGAAATTTGGAAAGGATGCTTCGAACGCCGGCGCCGATGGGCTGGTTGTGCCGGATTTGCCGCCGGAAGAGGGGGAAGAGCTTTCAAAAGTCTGCCGGAAACACCGCCTGTCCCTGATTTATTTGATTGCTCCGACCACGCCGCCCGAACGAGTGGCGAAAATTGACGCGGCTTCCACCGATTTCTGCTACTGCGTTTCGGTAACCGGAGTCACCGGCCTTCGAAAAAACTTGAGCGGAGACCTGAAGGATTTTTTACTTTCCGTGCGGATGAGAACGAAAAAGCCTTTCGTGGTCGGATTCGGCATCTCCACGCCGGAACAGGTGAGGCACGTAGCTCCCTATTCGGACGGCCTCGTGGTCGGCAGCGCGCTGGTGAAGATGTTTCTGCAGGAGAAAAACGGGAAGGCGGCTTTGCGAAAGGCCTGTTTGCTTATATCCAGGATGACCCGGAGGCTGAATGGAACTGGATGAGCTGCGCCGGCAAATCGATTCCGTCGACCGGAAATTGGTCGAACTCTTAAACCAGCGGGCCAGGCTGGTGGAGGAAGTCGGCAAATTGAAGAAACGTCTGGGTATGGATGTCTATATGCCGGAACGGGAAAAGGAAATTTTGCAACTGACGGCGGGTGCCAATGGGGGGCCGTTTTCCAACGCCGCCATTCTACGGCTTTTCGAGCGGATTTTGGACGAGTCTCGCAGTCTGGAACGGAAAATAGCCGAGGATTTTGGAGGAAGGACGTAATGGTCATTGTTATGCAGCCGGGGGCGTCGGAGGAGCGGGTTCAAGCTGTCATCGAACGGCTCGTGGAAAAGGGATTCGACGTCCACCGCTCCACCGGCGTGGAGCGCACGGTTCTGGGCGCCATCGGCAGCAAAAACGGCGTCGATTTTCGCGATTTCGAACTTTTAGAAGGGGTTCAGGAAGTAATCCGCATCACCGAGCCGTACAAGCTGGCGGGACGAACCTTTCAAAAAGAGAATTCCCAAATAAAGGCTGGCGGCGTGGTCATCGGCGGTCCGGAGGTGGTTCTTATGGCCGGCCCCTGCTCGGTGGAAAGCCGGACGCAGATTAAAACCATAGCCAAGCTGGTCAAGGAAGCCGGCGCCAAGGTCTTGCGCGGCGGGGCCTTCAAGCCGCGCACCTCTCCTTATTCGTTTCAAGGCCTCGGCGAAGAGGGCTTGAAATACCTCCGGGAGGCGGCGGACGCCTTCGGACTTTTGACCGTTTCCGAAATTATGGACCGGATGGACATCCCGATCGCCATCCGCTACATCGACATCATCCAAATCGGCGCGCGCAATATGCAGAACTTCACCCTCTTGCGCGAACTGGGGAATCTGAACAAGCCGATTCTGCTCAAGCGGGGGATGGCCGCCACCATCGACGAGCTCTTGATGGCGGCGGAATACGTTATGTCCGGAGGCAACCGGCAGGTGATTTTGTGCGAGCGGGGGATCCGCACCTTCGAGAACGCCACCCGCAACACGCTGGATATTTCCGCCATACCGGTGGTGAAGAAAAAGTCGCACCTGCCCATCATTGCCGACCCCTCCCACGGCACCGGCCTGCGCGACCACGTGGCGCCAATGGCCCGGGCGGCCGTGGCGGCCGGCGCGGACGGGCTTTTAATCGAGGTGCATCCCGAGCCGGACAAGGCCCTTTCGGACGGTGCCCAGTCCCTCTACCCGGAGCAGTTCACCGGGCTTGTGCGCGAACTCCGCATCGTCGCCGAAGCCATTGGGAGAAAAATTTAGTGGAATCGTTCAAAGAGGAAATCGCCAAAAAACTGGCCCTTAAAACCGGCCGCGGCTGGGAGGAACTGGTCAAAACCATCGAAGTGCCGCCCCAGCCGGAGTTCGGCGATTTTGCCTTTCCCTGTCACGGTCTGGCGAAGGTAATGAAGAAAAACCCGGCTGTGATTGCCGCCGAGCTGGCCGCCGCCATTACCGTCGTGGACGGGATAAAGAAAGTGCAGGCGGCCGCCGGCTACGTCAATTTCTGGGTGGATCGCAGCCGCGCTTCGCGCGAGGTTCTGAAAAACATCTTTGGTGAGGGGGCTTCTTACGGTTCGAGCAAAGTCGGTGAGGGCAAAACGATTGCCATCGATTATTCCTCCCCCAATATCGCCAAGCATTTCGGCGTGGGACACCTGCGCTCCACCGCCATCGGGCATTCGCTTTATCGCATTTATCGCAAGCTCGGCTACAAGACCGTCGGCATCAACCACCTCGGCGACTGGGGGACCCAGTTCGGCCAGTTGATTGCCGCCTTCAAAAAGTGGGGAAGCGAAGAAAAGCTTTCCGAAGTCCCGATTACCCACCTATTCGAATTGTACGTCCGCTTCAATAAGGAAGCCAAAGAAAATCCGGCGCTGGCGGAGGAAGGGCGGTCTTGGTTCAAAAAGCTGGAAAACGGCGATGCGGAAACGCGAAAACTCTGGCAGCACTTCAAGGACTTGAGTTTGAAAGAATTTGAGCGGATTTATAGAGCCCTGGGAATTTCGTTCGATTACTACTGGGGGGAAAGTTTTTACAACGACAAAATCGAACGAGTCATCAAACTTTTGGAGGAGAAGAAACTCTCGCGTCTGTCCGAAGGGGCCTTGGTCGTGGACCTGTCGGCCTACGATATGCCCCCCCTGCTTTTGCGCAAAAAAGACGAGGCAACCTTGTATTCCACCCGCGATCTGGCCGCCGCCATCCTGCGCTGGGAGCAGTTTCAGTTCGACCGTTCCCTTTACGTGGTCAACGTGGCCCAGGATTTGCACTTCAAACAGCTTTTCAAAACCCTCGAACTGGCCGGTTTCGACTGGTCCTCCCGGATGGTGCATGTCTCCTTCGGCTGGGTGAAATTCGGCGACGCCGTGATGTCCACCCGCGAGGGAAACATCGTTTTTCTGAAAGAAGTCCTGGAAAAAGGAATTGAGCTGGCGGAGAAGACCATTCGCGAAAAAAATCCGGATTTGAAGGATTTGGAAAAAACCGCCCGGATGATTGCGGAGGGAGCCATTATGTTCGCCGATTTGTCCACCCGCCGGCACAAGGACATCACCTTCCGCTGGGAGGAAGTTTTGAATTTTGAAGGAGAAACCGGGCCGTATCTGCAATACACCCACGCCCGGCTGGCCTCACTTTTGCGCAAGTATGGCAAACCGGTCAAGGGGGAAGTGAATTTCGATTTGCTTTCCTCCGAGCGGGTCTGGCCGGCGGCGCGCCAACTGGGAAATTTCCCCTCGACCCTTCTGGCCGCGGCGGAAGCATATGAACCTTCTTTTATCGCCACCCATTTGCTCGATTTGGCCAAAGCGTTCAATGCTTTTTATCAGACTGAACGGATTCTGACTGACGATGCCGCCGCCACGGATGCCCGGATTTTGCTTTGCTCCTGCGTGAAGACCGTGTTGAAAGAGGGACTTTATTTGCTCGGCATCGAATCCCCGGAGGAAATGTGAAACCCTTCCGGCAGGTGGCGATTGTTGGCACCGGCCTCGTTGGCGGTTCCATCGGGCTGGCTTTGCGAAATAAAAAAATAGCCCGCGTCGGTTTGGACCGGCCGGAAGTTTTACGTAAAGCTTTGAAGTTCGGAGCCATTGACCGAAAAGCAGGAAATTTGAAAGAGGCCGTGGATGGAGCGGATTTAATCATCTTGGCGACACCGGTGGGGGAAATCCTCGATTTACTTCCCCAACTTGCGGCAAGGGTTCCCCCGGCGGCCTTGATAACCGATGTCGGGAGCACCAAAAGGGAAATCTGCCGTTTGGCAGAAAAGGACTTGAAGAATTTCATCGGCGGGCACCCCTTGGCCGGAAAGGAGAAAAACGGAATTGAAAGCGCCGATGGGAAGCTGTTCGCGGGCAAAAATTGGTTTCTCTGCGCGAACGGAAATCCGGCCGCGCTGGCCCGTCTGAAAAATTTCGTCCGCCTGCTGGGGGCCCGGCCGATGGTGGTTCGGCCGGAGGCGCATGACCGTATTCTGGCGGCCACATCCCATCTGCCGCAGTTAGTGTCAACCATTCTTGCGGCGACGGTCGTCGGTTTATTGAAGAAGGAAACAAAAAGTATCCAAGCCTTTGCGGGAACCGGGTTGAGGGATACCACCCGCCTGGCCGGTTCCCGATTTTCCGTCTGGAAGGATGTCTTCGCCACCAATCACTTGGAAATAGAGCGGGCTTGGAACCGGTTCGCAGAAAGGGTCACTCAAATCTCGGATGTGGTTTCCCATTCGAGAATCCTGGAACGCCGGTTTGGGGAAGCGAATGCGTTCAGGAGGAGGCTGGAGTAAGGATGCTGGTCGTACTGGAGCGCACCGCCACATCGGAACAGGTCGAAGCGGTCTGCGCGGAAGTGCGCAAAATGGGGCTTACCCCGCATGCTTTGCCGGGAGCCCAGCGGACGGTGGTCGGCATCACCGGCAATCTGGGGATGGTCAACTCCGGGCGGCTGGAGACGATGCCCGGCGTCATCGAAATCATCCACGTCACCCAGCCGTTCAAACTCGTTTCCCGGGAGTTCAGAAGAGAGGATACCGTCATCCCGGTCGGCCCTCCCGGAAGCAAAGTCGAAATCGGAGGGAAAAAAGTGTGCGTTTTGGCCGGGCCCTGCGCGGTGGAGAGCCGGGAACAGGCGTTCGCGATTGCCGAGCGGGTCAAGGCTGCCGGCGCCGAAATCTTCCGCGGCGGCGCCTTCAAGCCCCGCACCTCCCCCTACAGCTTTCAGGGACTGGGGGAGGAGGGATTGAAAATTCTGGCCCTCGTTCGTGAAAAGTTCGGCCTCTTGGTGGTCACCGAGGCCATCGATTCGGAGAGCTTGAATCTGGTGGAAGAGTACGCCGACATCATCCAGATTGGCGCCCGCAATATGCAGAACTTCTCCCTTTTGAAACAGGCCGGAAAAGCCGAAAAGCCGGTTTTGCTCAAGCGGGGAATGTCCGCCACCCTGCAGGAGCTGTTGATGGCGGCGGAATACATCGTTTCGGAGGGAAACCCGAACGTGATTCTGTGCGAGCGGGGGGTGCGCACCTTTGCCGACCACACCCGCAACACGCTCGATTTGTCCGCCATTCCCTTTGTCGAGCGCACCAGCCACCTGCCGATTATCGCCGACCCCTCCCACGGCACCGGCCGGCGGGAAAAGGTTCTGCCGATGTCCCGCGCGGCGGTCGCGGCCGGGGCGGACGGACTCCTTATCGAAGTGCACCACAAACCGGATGAAGCCCTCTCCGACGGGCCGGAGTCGATTTATCCGGAGCAATTTAATATCCTGATGAAAGAAATTTCCGGCATTGCAAAGGTAATCGGGCGGGAGGTATGAAAAAAATCGTTTTGACCCGAAAAGCGGAAACCGGCCCGGAATACAAAGTCGTTCGTCCCGCCGGGCCGCTGAAAGGGGAGGCCACCGTCCCCGGCGACAAGTCGATTTCCCACCGGGCGGCGATTCTCGCTTCCGCCGCTTCCGGCCGCTCCGAGTTTGCCAATTTTTCGCATAACTCCGATTGTCTCTCCACCCTGACCTGCCTCGAAGCGCTCGGGGTGGGGATTCAACGAGAGACCGACCGGCTGCTTATCGCCGGAAAAGGGTTTGGACAATTTCGGGCGCCATCCGAACCGCTTTACTGCGGCAACTCCGGCACCACGATGAGGCTTTTGTGCGGGCTTCTGGCCGGTTGCAACTTTGAGATCACCTTGGATGGTGATTCCTCCTTGCGCACCCGGCCGATGGAGCGGGTCTTGGCGCCGCTTGCAAAGATGGGGCTGAAAATTATTAAAGACGGCCCGCCGCCGTTCACAATTGCCGGCGGAAAACTTTCCGGCATAGAGTACCTTTTGCCGGTGGC
The DNA here is from genome assembly GCA_022614805.1 of Candidatus Zixiibacteriota bacterium. Classification (GTDB taxonomy): domain Bacteria; phylum Zixibacteria; class MSB-5A5; order DSPP01; family DSPP01; genus DSPP01. Next base: position 21,565 of record JAKEHY010000037.1, read on the forward strand.
GTCGGCGCAGGTGAAATCGGCGATTTTGCTGGCCGGTTTGCAGGCAGAAGGAAAAACCACGGTGGTCGAAAAAATTCCCACCCGCGACCATACCGAGCGGATGCTTTCGGCTATGAAAGCCCCGATTGAAATCTTCGCTCCAAGTTTTGACCCCGCCACGCTGGAAGGAAGGTTGGCCAAGGACCAGAGGGAAAGAAAAATTTCCGTTACCCAGACCGGAACGCTTGTTCCTTTGCGTATGAAAATTCCGGGGGATTTTTCGAGCGCCGCCTTTCTGGTCGCCGCCGCCATTCTGGTTCCGAAATCGAAACTTACGGTACGCGAAGTTGGATTGAATCCAACCCGGACCGCCTTTTTGAACGTGCTCAAACGGATGGGAGCCGAAGTGAACTGGAAAGTGGAGGAGGAACAGGCGGGGGAACCGATCGGTTCCATTACCGCACGGCACAGCCAATTGAGGGGGGTCAAAATCTCCGGGAAGATTGTCCCCAATTTAATAGATGAGCTGCCGCTTTTGGCCTGTCTGGCCGCCTCGGCCGAGGGAACAACCGTCATCCGGGATGCCGGCGAGCTGCGCAAAAAGGAATCGGACCGGATTGCCGCGGTTACCTCCAACCTGCGCAAAATGGGGGCGAAGGTCGGCGAGCTGGAAGATGGCTGGGCCATCGAGGGGCCGACCGAACCTGCCGGAGCCGATATCGAAAGCTTCGGCGACCATCGGATTGCAATGGCTTTTTCCGTTCTCGGACTGGTCGCCTCGGGCGAAACGCTGATTTCGCAGCCGGAATGCGTCGAGGTTTCCTTCCCCGGATTTTTTGAGACGCTGGAAGGGCTTGCTCGATGAAAAAAGCCAAACCTCCCGGTCTCGCCGGAATCATCGGCTATCCTTTGGACCACTCCCTTTCCCCTTTTATTCACAATTTGGGCTTTGCCCTGAAAAAACTGCCCTATGTTTTCGTTAAAATTGAAATCCCGCCCGCCCGGCTCAATCGCACCGTCGGTGCTTTGGTCGATTTGGGATTCATCGGCGCCAACGTAACGATGCCGCACAAGGAAGCGTCCGCCCGTCTGGTGGACGCCCTGTCCCCGGAAGCCCGTGCCGTGGGGGCGGTCAATACGCTGGTGATTAGCGGCCGCAAGATAAAGGGCTACAACACCGACATCGAGGGCTTTGCCCGTTCGCTGAAAGCGTTTGCACGCGACCGTAGCTTTCCGACCGCAGCCATCTTCGGCGCCGGCGGGGCGGCCGCCGCCGTCGGGTATGCCTTGTTTCGCCGTTTTCAAACCCGCCACTTTCATTTTATCTGCCGCAACTGGCGCAAGGCGAAAAAAAATCTTTCCGAGAAACCGTTTTTCGGGAAAGGCTTCTGGGCCGACTTCGTGGATTGGGAGGATGCGGAACGGGCCGTTCGGGCTTCCAACCTAATTGTCAACGCCACGCCGGTTGGAATGGAGGGGAAAAAGACCTTCCCCGTCTCTCCGGCCGCCTTCCGATTTGGCCAGACGGCCTGCGATTTGATTTACAACCCCCCCCTCACTCCTTTTATGCGTCTGGCCAAAAAAGGAGGCGCAAAAGCGATGGGCGGTCTGGAAATGCTGCTTCAGCAGGCGGCCGTCTCGTTTGAACTCTGGACCGGAGAAAAAATGCCGGTGGAGAAGGTGCGCCAAGAACTCCTGGATTCTTTTTAGCCCGCTATGAAGGTTTCCCATCCGGCAGCCGGGCAGATCTCCTTTCGTTTGCTCGAAGTGGTTAAAGCAGGGGGGCGACGGGGAATTTTGACCTTTTGGATGCTCGCAAAGATTATGGTTCCGGTTTTCATCGCCGTCTATTTGCTGCGTCAAACCCCGTTTTTCGGGCAGATGGCCGGCTTGTTCCGGCCGTATATGGGGATTCTGGGCCTTCCCGGCGACGTCGCTTTGGCGGTGGTGATGGGAAGTTTGGTCAATCTCTATTCCGCCATTGCCGTTCTGGCTCCCCTGGAGCTTTCCTGGCAGCAGCTCACCGTGGCCTCGATTTTTTTGGGGGTTTCCCATTCCCATCTGATGGAAGGGGCAATTATGTACAAAATGAAAACCCGATTTGTAACGATTGCTTTTCTTCGGCTCCTTATCGGTTTTTTGCTGGCCTGGGGGATGAAGTTTTTTTTGTTATGATGGATGCCTGGCTTCCCGTTCTCGCTTCAATGGGCACGGACCTTTTTCGTCTGCTCTTGAAGATTTTTCTTATCATCCTGCCTCTTTTTATCGTGCTGGAATACGTTCAGCGCCGTGGGATGCTGGACTGGCTGGGGGGGAAGCTGGGCCGGTTTTTGGGCTTCTTGCATTTCAAGAAAAATTCCATCTTTCCGCTTCTGGCCGGACTTTGCTTCGGCATCAGCTACGGGGCCGGCGTGCTGTTGGACGAAGCCCGCCAGGGACGGCTGGAGGGAAAACAGACCTTTCTGGTGGCCACCTATCTGGGCATCTGCCATGCCGTTTTTGAGGACACCCTCCTTTTCGTCGTCATTGGCGCTTCCGGCTTGCTTCTGGTGATACCCCGGCTCGTGGCCGCCTCGCTCGTTGTATACCTTTTGGGTTTTCTGCCGGACCGGTTCTATGCCAAAATTGGAGGGTAAAAACATCTACTTCTGCGGGTTTATGGGCTCCGGCAAGTCCTCCGTGGCCAAGCGGCTGGCCGCCCGGCTGGGGTGGTCGTACGTGGACGTCGACCGGGAGGTGGAGAAACTGGAGAACAAAAAAATTTCCGATATTTTCGCTACCCGGGGGGAGGCCTATTTCCGCTCCCGGGAAGAGGAGATGATTGACTGGGCCTCCCGCTCGGAACGAAAAGTCGTTTCCCTGGGGGGCGGGGCGCTTTTGTCCCTGCGCAATCGGCAAAAAATTTTTGACACCGGCCTTCTCGTCTGGCTGTCCGCCTCTCCCCAAATTCTTTTGGAGCGGCTGACCAAAAGCTACCTGCGGCCGCTCGTGAAGCCGGAGTGGCAGGAAAACGGCCGTCCCTCGCCCGCTTTTTTGGATTTCCTGGCCGAACGGGAAAAGGAGTACCGCCGGGCGCACTTTTCCATCACCACCGACGGCAAGTCCTCCGAGCAGGCGGCCGATGAGCTGTTCCGGTTTTTGAAGGGAAAATTTGATGTCGCCTGAACTTTTCATAAAAACCCCCAATCTAACCTATCCCGTCTTCGTCCAGCGAGGCATCCGCCGCCGGCTGGGGAATTTGATTGGTGAACTGGGCACTTTTGAGGGGATGGTGGTAATTACCGACCGAACGGTGGCCGGTCACCATTTTGCCTCCATCGAGGGAGTGCTCCCTCCACCGGCGCACTTTATCGTGATACCGGAAGGGGAGGCTTCCAAGTCACTGGGGGAATACGAACGGGTGATGGGGGAGTTGCTGCAGAAAAAGCTGGGGCGGGACTTTTTACTCGTTGCCTTCGGCGGCGGTGTGGTGGGGGATTTGGCCGGATACATTGCTGCCACCTACAAGCGGGGCGTGCCGTATCTGCAATTGCCGACCACACTTTTAGCGCAGGTCGATTCCTCCGTCGGGGGCAAAGTCGGCATCAACCACCCCCTCGGGAAGAACCTTATAGGAGCCTTATACCATCCCAAAGCGGTCGTCATCGACCCGGAGTTTTTGCTGACCTTGCCCCGCCGCGAGGTTATTTCCGGGTTTGCCGAGGTGGTCAAATGTGCCTTCCTGAAGAAGGATGGTTTCTTTGCCGGATTAAAACGGCAATTGCCCAAATTTCTGGACGGTGATTGGAGCGGCATCGAAGATATCATTCTGCACGCCCTGCTGGTGAAGGCCGAACTGGTCGAACAGGACGAGGAAGACCGGAGCGTCCGCCACTATTTGAATCTGGGGCACACCTTCGGGCACGCCCTCGAACAGGCCACCGGCTTTAGCACCCTCCGTCACGGTGAAGCGGTCATTTTGGGGATGGCGTCCGCTTTTCAAGCGGCCCTCTTTTCCGGCCGAATAGTAAAGGAAGAATGCGAAGAAGCGCTTGCGCTTCTCGAAATTCTAGGGAATGAAATTTCCGTTCCCAAAGTGGATTTGTCCTCGGTTTTGAAAGGGATGGAGGTGGACAAGAAAAGAAAAAAGGATGCCTTGGTTTTCGTTTTGCCCATTTCTATTGGGGCAGTCGAAATTGTGGAGCATCTGGACGAAAAAGTCATCCGCGACAGTTTAAACTTCGCTTTGAACTGGGCCATGGGACTGAAAACAAAGCCTGTCCGGTCAGGAAAAGTGGAAAAATGAAAAAAATTTTAATCGTTCACGGGCCGAACTTGGGGCTTTTGGGGGAACGTGAGCCGAAAGTGTACGGCAAAACGACTTTGGCACAGTTGAATGCCCTTTTGGAAAAAGAAGCCAGACGGCTGAAAGTCGAGCTTAAAATCTTCCAATCCAACTGGGAAGGGGCCATCATCGACTTTCTGACAGCCGAGCGCAAATGGGCGGACGCTGTCATCATCAACCCCGGCGCTTTGACTCATTATTCGCTGGCTCTGCGGGACTGCCTTTCCGCCATCGGCCTGCCCGCCATCGAAGTGCATCTCTCCAACATCGCCGCTCGGGAAGAATTCCGCCGCACTTCCGTCACCGCAGCGGCCTGCCGGGGACAGATTTCCGGCTTTGGCGTAAGAAGTTACCTTTTGGCCTTGCAGATGCTGGCGGATATGAAGAAGTAAAAATTCTTTTCCCTGTAGCCACGACTTTAGTCGTGGGATTTTCCGACACTTCCCTCGACGGTGCTCGGGACAAGAAAGTGTCGGCTACCAGAGCAAGAAAGTCGCGAATAGCATTACCCCAGTGCCTGCTTCAAATCCGAAATCAAATCCCCAGCATCCTCAATCCCGCAGGAAAGCCGAATCATCCCCTCGGAAACGTCGGCGGCTTTCAGTTCTTTTTTGGAAAATTGGATGTGCGAGGTCAAAACCGGAATGTGGACGGTCGATTCCACGCCGCCCAAACTGGTGGCGTGCATAATCAGCTTCAGCCGGTTGACTGTCCGTTTCACCCCTTTCAACCCGCCTTTGACCTCGAAAGCAACCACGCCGCCGAAACCGCGCATCTGGCTTTTAGCCAATTGATACTGGGGGTGAGAGGGAAGTCCCAAATGGAAAACCCGCTTTACCTTCGGATGGGTGGAAAGGAATTCGGCCACCTGCTGGGCGTTTTCATTCTGTTTCTGGACCCGAACGGCCAGCGTCTTCATCCCGCGAATCAAAAGAAAGGCCGTTATCGGCTCCAGACAGCCGCCTAAGATGCGGCGATACAGCTCGATTTTTTTCATCATCTCCTTTGTCCCGGCGGCAAAACCAGCGGTGACATCCGAATGCCCGCCCAAGTACTTGGTGGCGCTGTGCAGGATGATGTCGATGCCAAAGTCGACTGGGTTCAAGTTGTATGGCGACGCAAAGGTGGCGTCCAGGGCCGTCGGCAGTTTGTGCCTTTTCGCAATAGCGGCCGCTTTTTTCAAGTCAACGATATAATTGTTGGGGTTGGTGGGAGATTCGAGGTACAACAGGGCCGTTTTTTTGTTGACGGCCTTTTCCGCTTCCTCGATTCGGGTGGTGGGAACAAAGCGGGTTTTAATTCCGAGTGTTGGGAGAATTTGAGTCATAAAAGCAAATGTCCCGCCGTAGAGGGTGTTGGCGGAAACGATTTCCTGTCCTGTTCTTACAAAAGCAAGGATGGTCGAAGTGATGGCGGCCATTCCAGAGGAAAAAACCAGCGCATTTTCGACCTTCTCCAGCCGCGCCAGCTTCCTTTCGGCAATCTCCAAAGTGGGGTTGGTGTAGCGGGTATAAATGTAGGTATGCGGGTCGCCCACGAGATACTTTTCAAACTCGGCGACCGTCTTCCATTGAAAGTTAGTGGTCTGGAGAATGGCCGGGGCGACTGCGCCGGCCACTAACTTTCGTTCCTCCCCGGCGTGGGGGGCCAGGGTCTGAAACTTAGCCGTCGTTCTTCGCATCGAGCGAAGAGGCCGGGTCCATTACCGGAGTTTTTTCAACTTCCGGCAGGGAGGCCGATTTGACCGGCAAGGGGGGAAGTGACTTTAAAATTTCCAGCTCGGCCCCGAACGCAAAGACGCGATAGCCCGATTTGAGCAAGCCGGCCAGTTGCTGACCAAAAATTCCCAAAAAGATGGTCGGCAGGGAAAGCCCCTTTTCCGCAACCAAAAGGACCGCCGAAAGGAAGAGCTGTCCCCCGAACAGAATAAAATAGCCTGCGACCGTGAGCCTGGGGTTGGCCTTGACGCAGCGGAAGGCATTCCGAAACGCTTCCAGGGGCTTGCGCTCCTCGGTGACTAAAATCAGCCTGGCAAAATCGCCGGTCAGGTTCACAAAGAGAAAGGGAAGAGCGGCCAGGAGAAAAACGATGGTTCCCCAGAAGATGCGGCCGAAATATTCAAACGAGTTTGTGAGGAGCGCCGAGAGAGCGGCATAGAGGAGCCAGCCGGCCAGGAAGGCGAAAAAATAGAGGGCGTAAAGGACCAGCTGCAATATTAGGAGCGGTTTAAAAAAGCGGGCCGAGTCGGCAAAGAAAGTCCAGCCGGAAACCTTGTACTGCCCGCCGCCGCGGGAATAATCCAGCGAACGGATGGCCCCCCCCAAAAAGAAGAGGTAGCCCAGAGCGACCAGCGGGAGGGCCAGAAAAAAGCTTGTCCCCAAAATCGTCAAGCTTCCCGGACGGGAGGTGAAAAATTCCAACAGCAGGTTCCAGTCGATTTTTTCCAGAAAGCCTCCCGCCTCCGCCATTTCGGAAAGGAAGCCGACCAGCGAAAACCCGACCGGCAAAACGACCAGAAGCGAAAAAAGCAGTTTGAAGAGATAGAAGCCGACAGCTAAAGGGAAGTTCCGCCGCAAAAGCGGAAAACCGCGAAAAAGGATGAGCCACATTTTATAAGGCCGTTATCCAGCTGACCAGCGATTCCATCCCGTAAATCATCTGCAAAACCTGGGCCCAGCCCCCGGCCTTGTTGCCGGAGGTGGTTTTGAAATTGTTGGTGTAGTCGTCTTCCAGCGCGAGCTTGCGCCCTGGATTTATTTCCACTGAGCGGATTTTGGCCGGGCCGACCGTTTCCATCCGCTGCGCCTTCGGCTCCCCCGTCCAGGTGGTGTCTTTCACGGCCCCGTTTTCAAAAGTTATCCGCACGGCCACCGGAAAGACGAAATTGCCGCGGTTAAAAAGTTCGAACTTTTCTCTGAAGACCTTGTCCTTCTCTTTTTTGGAGGCGATGTTGCCGACGGCAAAGTCGCACACCGGCGGCGGGCCGTAGAGCCATTTCGTCAAGGGGGTTAAAATCGAGTCCGGCACGAACTCTTCGGCCACCTTCAAAAAGTCCTTGGTGGAGGGGTGGGAAAATCGATACTTCTCATAATACGTTTGCAACAAAACGTTCGTGCGCAAAGCCCCGATGTGCCGCTCGATGGTGGAGAGCCAGAGGTAGGTTTTGGCATACACGTTGGAAAAGTAGCGGCGGGGGGAGTCAAACTCCCAGGATTTGGAAGTCAGCGAATCGTAAAGCCCGAAACGCTGCAAGGACAGCGCACTCTGCGAAGCGGGAGCCAGTTCCACCCCCAAACGGGTCACGAGAATGGGATGGATGGGGTGATAGCGCTCCAGGATTTTGGCGGTGGTGTAAGTGGTGAACCCCTCGTCCAGCCAAGGCTCTTCGAACTGATTGGTGGCGACCAGCTGGTACCAGTACTGATGGGCGATTTCGTGAGCGATGATATCCCGCATAAAAAGTTTGCCAATCGGGGCCTTTAGCCGGCTGAAGCTGGCGGTTACAAACATCGGAAACTCCATTCCGCTGCCCGCCCCCACCGGTGCCTCGGCGATGACCAACTTTTTGTAGGGATAAGGGCCGTAGGTGCGGCCGCAATAGCTTAAGGTCGATTCCGCCACGGTGAAGATTTCGGAAAGCTTGGCCGCGCCCGCGGAAGGCCCGAAAAAAGTTACCAGAACGCCCTGAAAAATCCGGGAGTATTTTTTCGCTTCCGGGCCGGCCATTCCGGCAAAGTCGACCACCGTTTGGGCCTGAAAGTGATGCCATCTTTTCTCCCCCAGAAGAGAGTCCCCCAGCGGATAGCCGGTGGCTTCGAAGCCGTAGTCCTTGGGGAGCGTTATCCGGACGTCGTAATCGGCGAAATTGGAATAGAATTCCGACAAAAAATGGAACGGATAGGCCTTGAAGTCGCCGTCCCCGTCCAGCTTGGCCAAAATCGGATACCACTGGGCAAAGATGAAAGTTCCATCCTTCGTCCAGCCGATTCGTTCGACCGGCCGGGGGAAATGGGTTTTAAATTTCAGCTCGACGGTGCCGGTTTGACCGGAGCCGATGGGGCTGCGCAACGGGAGGGTGTAGATGGTTTCATCCAGCCGGGCGCCGGCGGTCAAATCGTTTGCCCCGCCGTCGCTCGCTTTTTCCACCACGAGAAAACCGGAATCCAGAAGGGATTTAGGCTCCCCCTTCAACCCGCCCGACTCGCGCATATAGGTGGTGCCGGTGTTGCGGAAAGCGTTGGGATAAAGGTTGAAAATGAGCCGGTCGAGCGCCCGGGGGGTGCGGTTTTCCAACCGGACGATGCAGACCCCGGAAAATTCCTTTTTGGCCGTGTCCAGTTCCCCTTCAATTTTGTAACTCAAGAACGGTTTGGGCAAAGTTTGAGCAAGGGTGAGGGAAGGAAAAAGCAAGACAACCCAAGTTAGCTTTCTCATCTCGGGCGGAAGATATATCCCGTCCGCGCTTTTGCCAACTTTTTTATCCCGATGTGTTTTTCCCTCCCCTTGACTTGTTCCGAGTATCGTCGAGGAAGGGGAGAACTGCCCGAGCCGTCCGTACGGACGGCCAGGGGATTAAGGGAGGGGGCAGTTAACGCACATTTATCCCGCCGCCACCCGGTTTCTCAAAACACCAATCCCCTCAATTTCAATTTCGATGACATCCTCCGGCAGCACGGACCCCACGCCGGCGGGCGTGCCGGTGGAAATGACGTCTCCGGGCAAGAGGGTCATCACGCTGGATATGAAGCTTACCAGCTCAAAGGGGTTCCAAACCATCCGGGCCGTTTCCCCCTTCTGGCGCACCAGACCATTCTGGCGGGTAGTCAAGTTGAGCTTGGCGGGGTCAAGGCCGGTTACGATCCACGGCCCGACCGGGCAAAAGGTGTCGAACGATTTGGCCCGGCTCCACTGAACATCTTTTTTCTGCAGGTTGCGGGCGGTGACGTCGTTCAGGCAGGTGTAACCCAAAACATACTTCGGAGCCTCCTCCTTAAAAACCTTGCGGGCCTTTTTGCCTATGACCAGCGCCAACTCCCCCTCAAAGTGCACCTCCAGGCCGCCGCCGGGATGCACGATTGGCTCCTCCGGGCCGATGAGAGCCGAAGGGGCCTTCAGCGCCAGCACCGGCTCGTCGAACTCTTTTGTCGCCGAAGCGGATTCCTTGGCATGGTCTTTGTAGTTCAAACCGGTGAGGATAATTTTGGAGGGGGCCACCGGACAGAGCAGCTTCATCTCCCGGAGCGGGAACTTCCTGCCGGTCGGTTTGTCCGAAATCCAGGGAGGGGCTTCCAGTTCGAAAATGACACTTTCTTCCAGCCGCCCGTAGGAGCGGGTTCCATCCTTGTCGAAAGCCACAAAAGTCGCCATCTACTCCTCGCTTAAGATTTTAAGATGATTGTGCACCGAACGCGCCAAGGCTTCCAGGTTGTAGCCCCCTTCCAAAACCGAAACCAGTTTCCCTCCACATTCTTTTTCGGCCAAATCCGCAACCAGCCGCGACGCTTTCCCAAAGCCCCGGTCACTTACGTTCAAACCGGTCAGAGGGTCGGCCCGGTGGGCGTCAAAGCCGGCCGAGACCAATATAAACTCCGGTTTGTAGTTTTTTGCCGCCGGCAAAAGTTTTTCTTCAACCGCTCCGACGAATTCCGCGTCACCGCTTCCGGCCGCCAGGGGAACGTTCAGCGTGGTTCCTTTTCCCTCTTTCTCGCCGGTCTCAAAAGCGGCTCCGGTGCCGGGATAAAAGGGATGCTGGTGCGAGCTGTAATAGAAAACTTTCGGGTCGGCATAAAAAATATGCTGGGTGCCGTTGCCGTGGTGGGCATCCCAGTCGACAATTAGAATCCTCAGGTATCCGAACACTTCTTTTAGGTGTTCGGCTGCGACGGCTATGTTGTTCATGAGGCAAAAACCCATTGCCCGGTCCCGTTCGGCGTGGTGTCCGGGCGGGCGCACGGCGCAAAATGCGTTTTTCAAATTCCCGCCGTGCACCTCCTCAACCGCCTTGATTACCGCTCCCGCCGCCAGCTTCGCCGCTTGCCAACTTTGGCGGCAACCCGTGGTGTCCGGGTCTAAAGCGAAGAAACCCTTGGTCTCGGTTTTGGCCAAAAAATTCAGATAATCGATATCGTGCACGCGCGCGAGAGCTTCCAAACTGGCCGGACCGAAACCGGGCTGGGACAGTCTTTCCAGCATCTTCTCCCTGTTTAACTTTTCGACGATGGCCGCCAGCCGCTCCTTCCGTTCGGGATGCCCCGGCCCGGTTTCGTGCCGTAAAAAGTCGGGATGATATAAAAATCCGGTCGCCATCTTAAACCGCCGACATTCCCGCAACTTTCTTCTTCTTCCATCCCCCGCGTGAAAACCAGAAAAGCATCACCCCACCCCGGAGGGCGGTAGTCAGGGTAAGCGCCCACCAGATGCCGGCGACCCCCCAACCCAGGAATTGGGCAAAAAAGTAAGCCAGCGGTATGCGGGCGAGCGACCCCGGAACGGAAATGAGCATCGCCGGCCAGGTGTCGCCGGAACCGGAAAAAGCCCCCTCCAAAACGATTTCAAATCCCATAAAAATCTGGGAAAGGGCGATGATACGCAGATAGGCCACGGCGGCCTCAATAACCTGCGGGTCGGAGGAAAACAGCTGCACGATGGGATAAGGTAAAATCAGAAAGACCAGCATCAAAACTCCGGTTACAATAGAGGCATAATAGGTCGTTTTGTAAGCCGCCCGCTGGGCCCCCTCCGGATCTTTCGCTCCCAAATATTGTCCCACCAGGGTGGCGGCCGCCACCGAAAAGGCAAAGCAGGTCAAAAAGGAGATGGATTCGATGCGGTTGCCGAATCCCAGGGCGGCTAGCGCGAAAACGCCGAAGGAGGAGGCCAGCTTGTCCAGAAATAAATAAACGATGGTAAAGGCGATGCCGGAAATCGAAATCGGCAACCCGATTTTGACAATTTCCCCTATCGTTTTAGCGTCCGGTTTGATTTTAGTCGTTATTCCGGGCGCAAAGGAGGGCTTGCGGACGTAAATCAGAACGATAAAAGCGGAAAGCTCGGCGAAATAGGCGATGCCGGTGGAAAGCCCGGCCCCGCTTATCCCCAAACGGGGAAAAGGACCGAGGCCGAAAATCAGACAGGGATTGAGGGCGATGTTAAAAATCAATGCCGAGCTGGTCACCATCATCGGAGTTTTGGCGTCGCCCGAGGCCCGGAAAATGGAAGCAATCGTTTCCGCCCCGAAAAGAAAGGGGAGAAAGGCCGAAAGGGGGGCCAGATACCGATAGCCCAAGGCCGCCACTTCCGGCTCATTACCCATCAAGCGAAAAAAGTATTCCCCCAGGATAACTCCTCCGCTGCCGACGGCGGCGCCGAAAGTAAGGGCGAAGAAGAAAGCCTGGGTGGCGTAATGCCGAGCCAATTCCGGGCGGCGGGCGCCCAGGCTCCGGGCCACGGTGGCGATAACGCCCGAAATGACGATATTTAACAGGGAGAAGGCGAGCCACAGGATAAACATCGAGGAGACCACCCCGGCAACGGGCTGGGTTCCCAGTTTGCCGACCCAGAAGACGTTCGCTACCGTGTTGGCGGTCTCAAAAAGCATCGCCAAAAAGGCCGGCCAGAAAAGCCGCCAAATCTGGCGCGACAGAGGGCCCGAAAGGGGATGGGAAAGCTCGGTCGGCAGCGGCGGAGATTCGGGGAGCGTGGTCATTTTAGGTTTGCCTTTTCCAATTGAACTTTTATTTTGGCAAAGTTTGGAAAGATAGGACGAAAAGATAATTAGGCAAACCGTTTCGATGCCGACGCCCAACCAACCGGAAGAAAAAAGCGCCGAACAAAGCCCTTACCGCCTGGTCGAACTGGTCGGCTCCGGCGGGATGGCCAACGTTTACCGGGCCATTCAGGTCTCCTTGGAGCGGGAGGTGGCCATCAAACGGCTGCATCCCTATCTAATCCAGAACCTCTCCTTTCTGGCCCGTTTTCAGAAAGAGGCGCGTGCAGCCGCCTCCCTGCGCCACGAAAATTTAGTCTCGGTCATCGACTACGGCCAGGATGCCGAGGGGTATTTCATCGTAATGGAGTACGTCCGCGGCCGAACGTTGCGGGAAATCTTGGAGCAGGGCAAAGTTCCCCTCGAAGCAGCCATCGTCATCGCCCACAAAGTCGCTTTAGGGCTTGGCTTCTGCCACAGCTCCGGCGTGGTGCACCGGGACGTCAAGCCGGGAAACATCCTTTTGTCCGAAGACGGGGAAGTAAAACTAACCGATTTCGGCATCGCCAAAGCCCAGGATGCCTCCATCACCGTCACCGGCACCACCTTGGGTTCTCCCGCCTATATGGCCCCCGAACAACTGCGCAGCATGGAGGTGGACCGCCGGGCCGACGTTTTTTCCCTCGGCGTGGTGCTCTATGAAATGCTCTCCGGCAAAAAACCGTTCGACGGCGACAACTATTCCGCCGTCATCACCTCCATACTGACTGCCGGGGCGGTCCCCTTGTGCGACCTTTCACCGGAAATTCCGGCGCGGCTGTCCCTTCTGGCGGCCCAGATGTTGGAAAAAGACCCCGACCGGCGGGTTTCCAAAATGGAAGAGGCGGCCGAGCGGTTAGAGGGTCTGATGCACTATTACGGGGTTTCGCAGCGGCGGGAGTTGTTGCGAAATTTTCTGGCCTCCCCGGACAAATTCAGCCGGGAGGCCCAAAGCCAAAGAGTCAAGCGCCACTTGGACTCCGGCATTTATTATTTTCATCTGGGGCGGGGAAAGATTGCCGAAGCCAAGCGGGAGTTCCGGGAAGCGTTGCGCTGGGATTCTGAAAATCCCGTTGCCCAAGAATACTTGGAGCGGCTTTCCGCGGAGCCTACTGAAAGTATGGATGTGACCGCCGCCCTTGAACAGGAGGCCCTGAACCGAAGGCTTTTCCCCTACGGGCTGGTTTTGCTTTTCGTTTTGGGCATTTTTCTTTATTTCGGCTTCGAAGTGCTCCAGACCGCCACCCGCCAGTTTCAAGTGGAAAAGCAATTGGTGGAAAAAGAAAAGAGACTGGCGGTTTTAAACGCCGCCCGCCGGGCCCGTTCGCCGGAGGCCGGAGAGGAGGATTCGGACGAGGAGGCGTTTTCGCCCCAGCCTGTGCCGGGCAGCTGGGTGCAAGTCGGCGTCATACCGACGGGAGAGGAGGCCTATCTGGTGGTTTCGGCCAAGCGCCGTGCGTATGTCCGAATCGACGGCAAACTATTCGGAAAAGTCCCGCCCCCCCGGGCCTTCAAGGTGGCCGGGGGGAAGCACACGGTCGTCTATACCTACCCGGGATACAAGGCCAGAACTAAAAACGTAAGATTGAACCCCGGTGATTCCAAACTGGTGGATGTTGAGCTGCGGCAGGAGAGCCGCAAATGAGCAGCTTGTCGGAACCGCCTTCACCCGCAGGTCCGTCCGCCCCGGTCGTAAACGGTCCCCCGACTTTTCCCGAAACCAAAAAGCGGCTCCGTGCCGATTTGATTCTCCTTTTCGTCACGCTAATCTGGGGTTCCACTTTCACCGTGGTTAAAGGGGCCCTGTCCGATGCCAGCCCGTTTTTCTTTCTGGCTGTCCGCTTCTTGCTGGCGGCCCTGATTTTTTCGGCCCTCTTTTACAGAAAAATTTTCCCGCTCGATTTTCTTTCCCTGCGGGCCGGCGTAGCCGTCGGCCTTTGCCTCTTTTTAGGGTTCGCTTTTCAGACGTACGGACTGGTTTACACCTCCGCCTCCCGCTCGGCTTTTTTGACCAGCCTATTGGTTTTATGGGTGCCGTTTATTTCCCTCTTCGTCGAGAAGGAGCGGCCGGCCGCGTCGCAATGGGCCGCCATCGGCGTGGCGATTGCCGGAATGTGGTTTTTGAACCGCCCGGAGGGGGGGCGGCTGAATCTCGGAGATGGGCTCACCATCCTGTGCGCTTTTTTTTTGCCCTGCAGGTGGTCTTTTTAAGCCATTTCGCCCGCCGCTATCCGGCCGAAAAACTGACTTTCCTGCAACTTTTCACCACGCTGATTCTCTCTGTCCCGGGTGCTTTGTTTTTTGAGCCGCTAACACCGGTCTTTACTCCCAATCTGGTCGGGGCGATTTTGATAACGGCGGTTTTCGCCACCGCCCTGACCTTCTACCTGCAAACCCGCTTCCAAAAAGTGACCGGCTCCACCCGGGCCGGGATTATCTATGCGTTCGAGCCGGTTTTCGCCGTCCTTTTTGCCTATCTTATACACGGCGAGAGATTGACCCGCCAGGACTGGATTGGGGGAGCCTTGATGCTGGCGGCGATTTTAATTGCCGAGCTGGGAAAGAACCGATGACCAAGCTCTTGTATTACGACGACAAATGGCTCTTTGAGTTCTCGGCCACCGTAGTTTCCACCGGGGCGTTTAAGGGAAAACCGGCCGTCGAGCTGGACCAGACCGCTTTCTATCCGGAGGGGGGCGGCCAGCCCGCCGACCGTGGAGTGATTGCGGGCGTTCCAGTTGTCGACTGCCAGAAAGCCAACGGCCGGGTCTGGCACGTTCTGGAACAACCGCTGCCAGCCGAAGTCGGCTCCCCGGTCTTTGCCCGGCTGGACGCTGCCCGGCGCTTTCACAACATGCAAAAGCACACCGGCCAGCATCTTTTGTCGGCGGTCTTTCTGCAGGAAGGTTTCCCCACCGTTTCCGTGCATTTCGGGGAGGAAGAGTCAACTTTGGATTTGTCCGGCGGTGCGCTTTCGTCCGAACTTTTGAAAAAAGTGGAGGAGCAAGCCAACCGGCTCGCTTTCGAAAACATCCCGGTCAAAGTCTTCTGGGCTTCGGAAGAGGAACTGCCCGCCTTGGGGCTGCGCAAGACGCCGGAGGTTTTGGGAAAATACCGCATCGTCGAAATCGAAGGGCTCGACCGCTCCGCCTGCGGCGGCACCCATCTGGACGCCACCGGCCCGATTGGAGTAATAAAAATTCTCCGTGTCGAAAAGGTGCGGGAAAACCAACGGATCTATTTTGCCTGCGGCTGGGGGGCGTATCGGTTGCTTGCAAAAAGTTACGAGAGCCTATCCGAGCTGGCTAAAAAAATGACCCGCGGGGTTTTCGAGGTGACCCCCGCCGTCGTGAATCTTATCGAGGAAAGCCAGAAACTCCGACGAGAGGTCTCCTCCTTACGGGAGCAGCTTTTGCCCCAAAAAGCTCTTGAACTGGAAGCGGAATTTTCAACCGTTTCCGGTTTTTCCTTTTTGGGTAAAATGTATAAGGGAGAAACTGAAGAAATGAAAAAGCTGGCCCAGCTTTTGGTTCAAAAGCCAAACCGGGCGGTTTTTCTGGCCGCCAACACCGGCAGCTGGGTTTTGCTCGTCTCTCCCGAACTGGCGATGGATTTGACGGTTTTGGTCAAAGAAACTCTTTTTCCGTTGGGAGCCAAAGGGGGCGGCAGCGGCAATTTCCGCCAGGGGGGAGGGTTGACAGACTTTCCATCCGCTTCCAACAAGGTCTTTGAATATCTAAAGAACAAACTTGGTGCGTAAAGTTCTTCCTGTTCCGCCGTTGACTGGGGCTCTTTCCTTTCTTCTTTTCTTTTTAACCGTCTCTTATACGCCTGTTTTCGCGCAATCAACTTCTGCACGAACAACCGAACGGCTGGAGCTTTTGCCGGGGGCCGGCAGTCTTTTTCATACCGAAGTCCGCGGCGAGGAGGTGACCTGGGTCATCGGCAACGTCCACTTCCGACAGGGGGAAGGCCAGTTCTGGGCCGATTCGGCCCGCTGGCACCAAAGGGCCAACCGTGTGTTTCTGCTTGGAAAAGTCCAAATTCGCTACCCGGACTACCGCCTTTCAGCCGACTCCGTGCGCTACGACTCCAAATCGAAAGAGGGCTGGGCTTACGGCCGCGTGCGCTACGAAGATTTGAAAGAAAAAACCATCCTGCTGGGGGAGCGCGGAAAATACGAACGGGAGAAAAAATACCTGCTCATCGACCAAAAGCCGCAAATGTGGCTTTTACCCTCCGCTTCGGACACGGCCAAACCGGAAACGACTTTTGTTTGGGCGAAAAAACTGGAATTCTTCGGTGACGAGGAAAAAGGGATTGGCACCGATTCGGTTCGCATCCGCCGGGGAAAGGTATTTGGGTATTCGCAAAAAGCGGTTTTCCTGCGAAAGGAGGAAAAACTTGTTCTGACCGAGAAACCGCGCGGCGGGGACGAAAAATCGGAAGTGACCGCCGAACGGCTGACCCTTTATTTCAAAAACAACCGCATCGAGCGTCTGACGGCTGAAAAGAAAGCCAAAGCCGCCTACCGGGAAGCAACCGATACCGCCCGGAGCGAGGAGACCCTTTCCGAACTGGCCGCCGATTCGATAATCTTTCACTTCGAAGGGGAAGCTCCAACGTTGATGCGCGCTTTGGGGCAGGCGTATATCTATTACGACCAGGCCGACGGCAAAATCAGAAACAACGCCTCCGGCGATTCGGTTTGGCTCTTCCTGAAAGACCGGAGGGTTGAAGCCGTCTCCGTCCAGGGGGGCGGGCAGGGGACCTATTACGCCGTTCCGGAAGAACGGCCGGGTATGGATACCGTTTACTACCAGGCCGAGGAAATTCAATATCAGATTCCCGCCAATCGGATTTTTCTGCTTTCCGGCGGGCAAGCCCGCTACCAGAATCTGACTTTGGAGGCGGATTCGATGGAATACGACGGCCAAGCGGAGCTTTTATACGCCTCCGGTTTTTCCGATTCGTCCAGGAATACGACTAAAAGAATTTTGAAAGACGGGAAGGATGAGGTGGCCTACGACCGGCTGGCCTATGACTTCAACACCAGAAAAGGGAAGATGAAAAGCTCCCGCACCCATCTGACGGAAGGCTACTACCGGGGCGCCGATGTTTCCCGCGTTTCCAACGAGGTCGTTTACGTTCGCAACGGCTGGTTCACCACCTGCGACGCCGAGCACCCCCACTACTACTTTTCCTCCTCCCATATGAAGCTTATTGCCAAGAACCGGATGATTGCCAAGCCGGTGGTTTTGCGCATCGCGGATGTGCCGCTGGTGGCCATTCCCTTTTACATTTTCCCGTTGAAGCCCGGCCGGCATTCCGGCATTCTGAACCTGCGCATCGGTAACTTCGGCAACGACCAGCGGGGCATCCACAACATCGGCTATTACTTTGCGCTTTCGGATTACTACGATTTGACCACCGCGATGGATGTGGATGAAACCGGCGGGGATGTGACCCTGCTTTTCCGCTCGCAGATAAACTACAACTGGCGCTACCGTTTCAACGGCCGGCTGGGGGGGTCCTATTCCCGCGACCGAAGCATTGCTTTGGACGCGGCGGGAAATTTTCTGGATTCTTCGGGCAATTTCTTGAAAAGCCGCTCGGACCGCTGGGATTTCAATTTTTCGCATTCCCAGTCGCTTTCTCCTACCGCCCAGTTGTCCGGTTCCGGCAGTTTCGTTTCCGATAAAAATTATTACCCCGATCGCTCCAACGATTTCAATACCAGCCTCAACCGGGTCTTAAACCCGCAGGTCAACTTCAGTAAAAATCTGGGCTGGGGGGGGCTTTCGCTTGTGGTGCAGAAAACCTTCAATCTGGACACCGACGAAAGAACTTCCGTTTTTCCGTCCCTGTCTTTGACCAAACCGGCCAAGCCCTTCTTTTCCCCCGGCAAAGACCAGTCCCGGCAGTGGTACCACTCCATTTACTATACCTATGGCGCCAGCGGCTCCAACTACTACAACCGCTCCCAGACCAGTGATACCACGACTTTGGACCGGAAGCGATTGACCTTAAATCAGAATCTCTCCCTATCCTCCCCGCAGAAAATCGGCTTTCTTACGCTATCTCCGAATTTTAACTATACGGAGAACTGGTTTCACATTTACCGGACGAATGCTTCCGAATCGCAGGAGGTGGCGTCCGGCAATTACCGGCGCGGCTCCGGCTCGGTCGGCGTTTCCTCCAATACCAAGTTGTACGGAACCTTCTTGTTCCATCTGGGAAGCCTGGCCGGCTTGCGGCACGTTTTGACCCCTTCGGTTTCCTATTCCTGGATTCCGAAATCGACCCGCCATCAAAAAGAGGCCGCCTTCGTGGGCATCGGCAGCCAGTCCCGCACCGCACAGGTTGTCAATTTCTCATTGTCCCAGCTCTTTCAGGCCAAATTTCAAGGGGAAAAAGGGGAGAAGAAGCTGGATTTGTTTACCGCCACAATGGCCGCCAGCTACGATTTTGAAAAGGACAGCCGCCGCTGGTCGGATTTGGTCACCGCCATCCGCTCCACCGCCATACCCAACTTTGGCTTCGATTTTTCCACCCGCCACGGTCTTTACGACTCGCTCGGCAATGGACTCAAGCAGCCCCAGCTTTTGAGCTTTTCCGTGACTTCCTCCTTCAGTTGGAACCGGAGTTTCTCCTTCGGCCCGGCTTTGCTTTCCCCCTCCGGTGCCGCCCCCTCATCCGGATTGGGGAACGAAGAACGGGTCCCCCTGAATTTTTCAATAAGCCATACGATGACTCAAAGAAAACAGCCCCAGCCGGTGGTCACCACCCAGCAAATAAACTTGAGCGCTTCGGTCGGGCTGACCAAAACCTGGAATCTGTCTTATTCCCAGAGCTACGATTTGATCTCCCGGGCCTCCAGTTATCAGGAAGTGGTTTTGACCAAGGACCTGCACTGCTGGCAGGGATATTTCTCCTGGCGCCCCTCCGGCTTCCGCCCCGGATATTACTTCACCATTTCCGTAAAATCCCTCCCCGAACTCAAAATCTCCAAAGAACCGGTCGGCTTGGGCACCTTCCTTCCCAGCGCCTTCCGGTAAGCTTTTTTGTAGGGCAGGCCCCCGCTCGCCTCGAGCGAAGTCGAAGGGTGCCCGCCTTTTCCCCTTCCGTACACACCTCGTAGGCCGGGTTTCAACCCGGCTGAGTCTTTCCCCCTCTCTATCGTTGGAGAGGGGACCAAGTGTTGGGGGGATACCCAGTATTCAGATTTTATGCGGATTTCTGGCGATTTTCCTTGACAAAAACCGGCTCCCCTTCTATATAAATCGCCGTGGCAACACCCAACCTACAACCCAAAACCAAATCGTAAGGGGGTGAGTGTATGTCCAGAGAGGAACTGATTAAAAAAATCGCCCGGGAAGCCAAAGTCAACAAAGCCCAGGCCGGCCGCGCCGTGCGCGCCCTGATCGCCGGCGTGACCGAAACTTTGAAAAGAGGCCGACGGCTTTCCCTGACGGGATTCGGCACCTTCACGGTCGCCAACCGCAAGGCCCGCACCGGCCGCAATCCACAAACCGGCGCCCCGATAAAAATCGCCGCCACCCGGGTGGCCCGCTTCCGCCCCGGCAAGCAGCTGAAAGCCGCCGTCCGGAGGTAGTTGCGGCAGGGAGTGTTACTTTTTGGACAAAGCCCCTTTCCATAAAGGAGAGGGGCTTCGATTTTTAAGGTTTTGAATTTTAATTCCCGTATTTAATGTGAGGATGAGTTGGTTTATTCCGAACAGGGCAAGAAATTGAGGCCGCCCGTTTTTTCCCCGGCAAAAAAAACGAAACCGGAAACGGGAAGCTTTCGTATTCACTACCGCATGGGTTTTTGTTGCAAAGTTTTTTTGCGTTTAAATCCTTTTTTTTGCCGTTAGCCGGGATGGCCGGCGGAAAAGAAAAGCCGGGGGGCTTGGGAGGAGCAATGCGGGTCTCCGTTTTGTTGTTTTTGACAAGTCCGGCCCTGCTTTTGGCGGCCGAGCCGGATTCCACCGAGAAAAAAGTTCCCCAACACCAAGCCATCCGGGTCACCAATCCGGTTAAACTGGACGGCATCCTGTCTGAAACCGATTGGCAGGGGCCGGCGGTTTCCGGTTTTACCCAAAAAGATCCCAAGGAAGGCCAGCCGGCCAGCGAGTCCACGAAAGTCTGGTTCGCCTACGACGACGAAGCGCTTTATATCGGCGCCCGGATGTATTGGTCCGACCCGAAGCTCATTCGCGCCCTGGTCTCCCGACGCGACCAGACCGGCAACTCCGAGCGGATTATTATCTCTCTGGACACCTACTTGGACCGGCGCACCGCTTACACCTTTGTGGCTACGGCTTCCGGCACCCGGGCGGACTACTACCATGCTACCGACGACGAGGGAAACCGGGATTACTCCTTCGACCCGGTCTGGGAGGCAAAAACCCGTATCGATTCGGCCGGCTGGACGGCCGAAATGCGCATTCCTATGTCCCAGCTCCGCTTCAACGCCAAAGAGGTGCATACCTGGGGGTTCAACATCAACCGCTGGATACCGACCAAAAATGAGGATGACTATTACGTCTATATCCCCAAAAAGGAGACCGGCTGGTCCTCCCGCATGGCCCGCTTGAACGGCATTACCGGCATCAAGCCCTCCCGGCGGCTGGAGGTGATTCCGTACGGCGCCTCGGACGCCACCTTCACCTACGGCCGGGACAAAAAAAATCCATTCGACGACGGGGTGAATATGAAAGGAAGGGGAGGGGCGGACGTCAAAATGGGGCTGGGCCCCAATTTGACCCTGGACGCCACCGTGAACCCCGACTTCGGGCAAGTGGAAGCCGACCCGGCCCGGGTGAACCTTTCCGCTTATGAAATTTTCTTTGACGAAAAGCGACCCTTTTTCATTGAAGGCAATCAGCTTTTGCAAGGCACTGGGCCTCTTCTCTATTATTCCCGTCGTATCGGCGCGCCTCCACCGGGCCGCGCTTCTGGAGATTATATCGACCGTCCCCAGACCTCCACCATTCTGGGGGCCGCCAAGCTGACCGGGCGACTGGCCTCGGGGCTTTCCATCGGAACTTTGGCCGCTTTGACCGACCGGGAATATGCCGAGATTTACGACACGACATCCGCCAGTTACAGCCAAAAGCAGATTGCTCCCCGCACCGGTTTTGGCGTTCTGCGGCTCCAACAGGAATTCGGCCCTTCCGCCTCCACGGTCGGGTTTTCGCTGACGGGTGTGGGGCGTGATTTATCCTCCAGCCGGGAACTGTGGCAGCTTTTGCCCCGCCAGGCCTATACAGGCAGAACGGACTGGAACTTACGCTTCAAAGGGGGACAATATGTCTTGAGCGGGAAACTGGGTTTCAGCCACGTTCAGGGAGATTCCACGGCTATTCAGCGTGTTCAACGGTCCAGCGTCCACTACTTCCAAAGGCCGGATGCCGACCACGTGGAATTCAAGCCAGGCCGAACTTCCCTTTTCGGTTACAATAGTTCAATAGGCTTTTCAAAAAATAGCGGCAAACACTGGCTCTGGGAATTGAGCGGGGGTGCCGAATCCCCCGGTTTGGAGCTGAACGACCTCGGCGCCTTGAGCACCGCAGACGACATCGACCTTTTCGGCGCCTTGAAGTACCGGGAAACACAGCCCGGCAAATATTTTCAAAACTACAACCTGGCCTTCTACACGGGTCGGGGTTGGAATTTCGGCGGCGACCACCAGTATACCTTTTTCGATTTCGAAAACAACTTCACCTTCAAAAACTTCTGGGCCCTTTTTCTCGGGTCCGAAATTTATCCCCGTTCCTACAGCGACGAAGTCACCCGCGGGGGACCCTTGATGAAGGATGCCTTCGGCTGGAACGCGGCAGCGCAGCTTTCCAGCAATTTTGCCTCCAATACCAACTGGTATTTGTACGGCTTCTATGACAAGAACGAAATCGGCCACTGGTATTACTATCTGGAGGGAAAGCTGGGGGTGCGGACCTCCGGCCGGTGGGAGTTTTCCGTTCTTCCCTATTACGAACGGGGGCTTACCATCAGGCAATATATCACCACGCTCTCCGGGGGGCGGCCGGAAACGTACGGCAACCGCTACGTTTTTGCCTACCTCGATCAGAGCACTTTGGCGACGCAGTTCAGAATCAACTACGCCTTCACGCCGGATTTGACGCTCGAACTGTATGCCGAGCCGTTTGCCGCCAGCGGGAAATTTTACAACTTCGGCGAGCTGGAAGTGCCCAAAACCGTGCTTCCGAGCCAGTACGGCACGGGTGGAACGACCATCAGCTACGACTCCAGCTCCCGCACCTACACGGTGACGGACGACGCAAGCACTTTTCAATTGGACAACCCGGATTTTAACATTCTCTCCTTCCGCAGCAACGTCGTTCTCCGCTGGGAATGGATGCGGGGGAGCACGGCTTATTTTGTCTGGGCGCGAAATTTGTCCGAATTCGAGCCGCAGGGCCGCCTGGTTCGCCCCGGCCGCCTCTGGGACGCCTTCACGGCGGGCGGGGATATTTTCGTCGCGTTGAAAATCAGCTACTGGATTCCGGTCAGTTGAAGGGAAGTATAGGTGCGAAAAGAAGGATTAGAGATTGGCAATCAGTGATTAAAAACAACTTCCAAATAGAGAGGGAACAAATGAAAGTGGCCACTCTTAGCGTTCTAAGTATTTTGCTCTATTCCGCTTTATCTCATGCGGCAACATATGCTTCCCCGAAGGCTAGGCAGGTCATTGACCAAGTCGTCGCGGCGCACGGCGGCATGGAACGATGGAACCGGGCGAAAACGCTAAGTTTCTCGCATATTCTCACCTTCGGCCCCCCGCTTGCCGCCCAGTGGGGAATTTCCGAGGAAGTCACCGATATTAAGACCCTGCGCACGTACCAATTGTGGCCCCTGGACGGCGCCCTGCTCGGCAACGACGGCGCGAAAACCTGGACGAAGAACTGGCAGGGCTTCAGTTTTCCGAACATGAACGCGAACCAATTCTACCGGACGCTGTCGATGCCCTGGAGCATCGCTTCCATGCCCTACTTGATTAGCGAACCTTCCACCGGCAAGCTGGTTGCAGACAGCATCGAATACATTACCGTCAAGATGAACTTTGAACCATCGACCGGTGAATCGCCGGAGTGGTATTACCGGCTGTTCATCCATCCGCAAACGCACCTCATCAAAGCGGTGGAATACACCGTTACCTACGGCGCGTTTCTTGACCTTATCAATCTGCCGAAAGAAAAAACGTTCTTCGGCCCGATGACGCATATTTACTTCGAGTATGTAAAAGTTGATGGCTTGATATTTCCGAAGAAGTATGACACGTTTGGCGAAGACGGCGCAAGACACGGCAGCCACGTTGCCTACAACTATTCGCTGGCAGCACCGTTCGACGAATCCAAAATGAAGATGCCGGCCGATGCGGTGATAGATACCAGCAGCAAGGAGAGGAAGAGCCATTAGTTCGCTTCCGGCGCCTTCACCGCGGGCGGGGATATCTTCGTCGCCTTAAAAATCAGCTACTGGATGCCGGTCAGTTAAGTTTTTTCCCCGTTTTCCAAGCTTTCCCTCCTGCGAAAAGGGATTGATTTTTCGCTTTTGCCAACCTCCCAATCTCCGTCTCGATTGCGAGCGTGAAACTTGACTTTAGTAGCGGGCCGCCTATTTTTCACTTGTGTTTCCCGAAGAATATCAAACCTACGTCAACGGACTGGCTCAAGTTCTGCGCACCCGCGACCCGGCGCAGGTCCGGGAATTTTATCTCCAATGGAAGGAACGGATGGAGCTTCCCCCGCTGCCGGAAAATGACGTTTTGGAAGCCCAGATGCACCAGATGATTTGCGAGTTTCCCTCCCTTTCCGACCTGCATTCCGAAAGCCGAAGTTGGCTTCTGGCACACGGTTTCGCCGCTCCGGTTGAATCCGCGGATGACTCTCCCGAAACGGCGGCTTGATGGGGAAGCCGGCCGCCATCTTTGACGTTGACCGCACAATTCTGGCCAAAACCTCCACCGAGCGGCTTTTTTTCCGGTATCTTTTTTCGCGCGGGGAGTTGCACGTTTCCGGACTTTTGTTTTTTATCTATCAGTTCCTTTTGCACCTGCGTCGCCCGGAGTGGAGAGTCATCAAATCCAACAAGGGATATTTAAGAAATTTGCCGGTGAACGAAGTTGAAGCAAGCGTGCCGTTTTTTTTTGACACCGTTCTTCGGTCTCGTCTCGTGCCGGAGGTCGTCGGCCGCGTCACAAAACACCGGCAAAACGGGGAGGAAGTTTTTCTTTTGTCCGGTATGCCGGAGTTTTTGCTGGCCCGATATGCCAAGGAGTTGGATGTCGCCCACTTCTGGGGAACCAAAGTGGTGACGAAAGACGGCTTTTTCACCGGACGTTTTGAAGGCTCATTCCCCTTCGGCCCGGCCAAGGCCGATATCGTAAAAAAGATAGCCGCCGAGCGGGATTGGGACCTCTCTTGCTCCTACGGTTACGCCGACCATCATACCGATGTTCACTTTCTTGAGCTGGTCGGCCATCCCGTAGCGGCCAATCCGAACGTTAAATTGCGTCAAATTGCCCAGAAACGCGGCTGGGAAATCATAAATTAGGAGAAACCGATGAAAGCGCACACTGAATATCTTTGGTTCAACACCCCCAAACACCGGGAATTCATCAATGTCACCGACAAAGTGGAGGATGCGGTGGCCAAATCAAAGGTGCAGGAGGGTTTTGTTCTGGTCTCGGCGATGCACATCACCGCCTCGGTGTACGTCAACGACGCCGAGAGGGTTTGATTGCCGACATTGAGGATTGGTTGGAAAGACTCTGCCCCTCCGGCGTCAACTACCGCCACCACCGCACCGGAGAAACGAACGGCGACGCCCACCTGAAAAATCTGCTTATGCACCACGAGGTGATTTTGCCCATCACCAAGGGGCGTCTGGACTTGGGCCCCTGGCAACAGGTCTACTACGCCGAATTCGACGGTCGACGGCGCAAACGGGTAATCATCAAAGTAATTGGAGAATAAAACGATTCCTGGGGACTATTATGAACTTTGGTTATTAACCTTAAAGTTCACCTTTCGGGCAAACCTGTAAGGTGTGTCCCTCTACGGCACTCCTGCGGGCGGCATATTTAACCCCTTGTTTTGCAAGGGGTTGGTTTTATCCGGTTCAACCTTACAATTGGAAACAAAAACTTGTTTTTTGGGGAACATTTGCTATCTTATAGGGGTATTATTTAACGAGTGAGGTCGGTTATGCAAACGAGGCAGGTTCTCAACATACCGTTCGACGCAACAGAAAAAGCCAAGGATTATGCCCTCTTGAAAGAGGTTCAGGGGGGGAGTCAGGAGGCTTTTAGCCGATTGGTGGACCGGTACAAAAACCGGCTCTTCAATTTGGTCGTCCGGATGATTCCTGCCCGCGAAGAGGCGGAGGACATCGTTCAGGAAACTTTTTTGCGCGTCTTTCAGCATAAAAACAACTTCGACCCGAAATACTGCTTTTCCACTTGGATATACACCATCGCTTTGAATCTGGCCAAAAACAACCTGCGCCGGAAAAAGAAGGTCAAGTTTTTGGAACTGTTTGATCTCGAAGAAACCAGTGAGGAGCCGGCCGTGGAGCCGGGCCGGGTGGCCTTGGGCCCCTGGATTGAAAAGGAGATAGAAAAACTTCCCGAAAAGTACAAGACCGCTTTTTTACTTCGGGAAATGGACGAGCTTCCGTACGAGGAGATTGCCGAAATCACCGGTGTGCCGACCGGCACGGTCAAATCCCGCGTCAACCGGGCCCGGATGATTCTGGCCGAAAGCCTGCGTCCCAAGAAAGAAAAACTCTATGCTCTGTCAAAACGTTCGCCAAATCTTAGCCAGATCTTCTGACGACCCGTCGCTTGTAGACGAAGGGGTCATCGAGCACCTGCTCTCCTGCCCGGGTTGCCGGCGGGATGAGTTTTATCACAAACAGGTGGCCAAGGTCGGCGATTTGGTTTTTCCGTACGAAGTCTCCCCGAATTTCAACTACAAACTGCAGGTAAGGCTGGCCAACCGTCCCCGCCTTTCCCCCTTAAAAGTGTCCCCCGGCGTGCGGCATCGCCTGGGCTGGTATTTCTCGATGGGGATGACCGGCGCGTTGACGGTTATGGCTCTCTATCTGGCCAACCAGAACGGCGGCCGGCCGGTTCCTACGGCTTCGCTTGGCCCGGAAGCTCCCGCTCCGGTCACAGAGACGTACACGCTTCCCATTCCGCTCTTCGCCGAAGCCGCACAGGCCTCCGAACGGCCGGAAATTCTCCTCCAGCCGGAGTCCCCGCTGGCGGCCCGGTTTGCCTCCGCTTCCTCCGAACCGCTTCAACCCGGAGTGGATGGCGAAAGCGTGGAAGGCTGGGAGGAAACCTGGGTGTGGGTGGGGGGTTCGGAAAACGGCTTTTTCGTTCCGGTGCGCCGCTACCGCCAGAGTTCGGTTAGCGCCGAGGCGGTTCTGCTTTTGCCCGCCGTCTCCACCGGCCAGAGCGTCAACATCGTTTACTGATTTCCCCTGGTCTTTGACTTAGCAAATGTCTTCAGACCTCCATTTTTTGTGAATTTGTAGTAACGGTTGTTCAGAAAAGCAGGCCCGATTTCAATTCAGTGCTTCATCCGGGCCAGAACCGCCTTTCTCTCCCCGCTGGAACTCCCTGAAGTTCATAGGGTATAAGTTACCGGAATGACCGCGTTTGCCTTTGTAAAAGGAGGGGAGAAGAACCGATGGAAAAGCCGTATTCGCTCGCCGCTGAAGGAGGCCGTATGCCGCGTTTTGTTATTCTTTTTTTGCTTTTGTTTTTTCCGCTTTCCGGTGTCGCCCGCTCCGGTTCGCTGGAAGAGGACTTAGCCGAACTTATTGAAAAAGTCCGGCCCTCCATAGTAAAAATCAGAAGCGAGGCGGGGGGCGCCGGCGGCGCCGTTTCCCCGCTCCAGTCCACGCTCGCCTTCGGGCTGGCCTTCGACTCCCGCCACGTGGTCACCACCGCCGACGTGGAAAGGTTAAAGTTTTTTTCCATCATCTCCAACGCCGAATCGGTTAAGCTTTCCGGGCCGGCCCTGGAAAGCCTGCGTATCAGTGTTGAAACCTTCGACGGCCGGGAGTTGAAAGCCCGGCTGGTCGCCTCCGACCGGATGTCCAACCTGGCGGTTCTGGAAGTGGAGGAAGGGGGGCTTCATCCGACTTCCTTCGGCAACTCGACCGACCTCAAAATCGGTTCCCTTTTGATTGTCCCGAACTCCGGGATGGCCAAAGCCTCTTCGGCCACCTTTGGTCCGTTGGCCAGTTTTCGCGTGGACGGCAGCCTGCTTTTGGATGTCTCCATTCTTCCGGGCGCCTCCGGCGCTCCGGTTTTGAACTCCAAAGGGGAGGTGGTCGGCCTGGTCACCGGCCAAACCGGCGCTCCTTTATCCCTGCGCACCTTCCGGTTTGAAAAAGAGGAGGAGCTTCAACGCACCTCCCAACCGGTGGAACTGCCGGTTTCCGGCCAGGCGATTGCCGTCTCCTCCAATCAATTGCAAAAACTGGCCGCCGAGCTTGTGGAGAACAAAAGGGTGGCCCGGCCGTTTATGGGAGTCTACCCGCAGGATTTGGATCCCGAGCTCAAAGATTACCACAACGTCGAGTACGGCGTTCTGGTAAGCAAGCTGGTGGGGGGGGGACCGGCGGAGCGGGCCGGGCTCAAGCAGGGGGACGTGGTTTTGTCCCTGGACGGCCGGAAGATGGAAAGCGAAAACGAATTCCGCCAGTTTTTGAACGAGAAAAAACCGGGGGACGTAATCCAGGTCAAAGTGATGCGCAAAGGACGGGAGCGGAACTTCAAAGTAAGTCTGGGAGACCGGTCCGACGTTGAAGAGACCGTTCCCCCTCTTCCCTCCCTCCGGAGTTGGTGGGGCCCGGAACATCCCCAACCGCTAACTCCGGCTTTTTCGTCCGAAGGGTTTCTGGGTGTAACGGCAAGCGACCTGACCGACCGGCAGAAGAGGCGACACAACATCAAGGAAGGCGCCTACGTGGAAGAAATCAGCGAAGGGAGCCCGGCAGAGAAGGCGGGAATCAAAACGGATGATATCGTCACGGCCTTTGACGGAAAGCCGGTCTCGGATGCCGACGACCTGTACCAGAAAATCCGCAAAAGCGAGCCGGGCAAGGAAATCCCCGTTGAAATTCTGCGCCGGGGGGAACGCCGGACCTTAAACGTCACGTTGGCCGACCGTTCCCAATTTGACCTGCCTTCGCCTGGGCCGGGGGAGCGGGAGTTCCGAATGTTCCGTTTCGGCGAGCGTTCCGCTTTCTTGGGGGTAACCACCCAGAGACTTTCCCAACAGGAAAAGGAAAACTTGCAAGTAGAAGGAGGGGCGCGGGTGGTGACCCTTGCTTCCAACTCGGCCGCCTCCAAAGCCGGCCTGCGGGAAGGGGATGTCATTATTTCCGTTGACGGGAAGAATGTTTTCAGTCCGGAAGATTTGAGTGAACATATCGGCGCAAGGAAACCGGGCGACAGGGTTGAAATAGCTTACCTCCGGGAGGGGGTCAAGCACAGGGCCCAAGCCGAACTGGATGAGCGGCCGGGCTTCGAGCGCTTCTTTGGCCGGATGGGCCCGGACGGACGGATGGATTGGGTTGGCCCCTTCGACCAGCGGGAGCGCAAAATCGAGGACTTGGAGAAACAGTTGGAGGAACTGCGCCGCTCGCTGGATTCCTTGCGCAAGGAAAGGAAGTAGCTTATTTAAGAACCGTGCGATTGAATAGAACGGGAATCATAAAGGCAGGCGGTTTGGCGCTTGCCTTTTTTCTTTGCTTAAGTTCCCCCCTGTCATCTTTTCTTCCGCCCGCCGACCCGAAGCTACCGGCCGCCGACCGCATCCGGCTGGCGGAAGTTTTTCGCATCGCCTGGAAATATCAAAACAAACTCTGGGAGGGGTGGAGCAAAGCCCCTTTTGCCGTTCTTCTGGTGACCCCCACCGGCGAGTTTCTGGTGCGCCATCCCCGACCTTCCGATGACTTCGAGCCGTTTTTCTACGACACCATCCTTAACGCCGGGATTTTGCACCGCCCGCCCCGCTTTCCGGAAAACCTTCTGGCCACCTTCCCGGCCGTAAACGGGCTTCCCACCATCGTCGTCGGCCAGCCGGAAAACGTCTCCAAATCCTCGGCGGGATGGGTGATTGCCCTGTTGCACGAGCATTTTCACCAGTTGCAGATGTCCCGGCCGGGCTACTTCGCGGCGGTGGAGTCGCTGGGGCTGGCCGGCGGCGACCAAACCGGGCGCTGGATGCTGGATTATCCTTTTCCCTATGATACCGTTCGAATAAACGAAGCATTTGCAGGGTTGGGGCGTTTGCTTTTGGACGCCCTGCGGGCATTGGAAGAAGAACTGACCTTGAAGGTTTTGGCCTACCTTGAAGCCCGCAAACGCTTTCAGGAAATGATTGCCCTCGACGACTACAAGTACTTCTCCTTTCAACTCTGGCAGGAGGGAGTGGCCCGCTATACGGAGTATCGAATGGCGGAGCTGGCGGCGGGCTCCTACAAACCGACCCCCCGTTTCCGGGCTTTGCTGGATTTCACCTCGTTTCGGGCGGTGGCGGATTCGATACGGGAGGATATTCTGGCGGGCCTTTCCGGGCTCGACCTGCCGCGCCGGCGGCGGGTTGCCTTTTACTATCTGGGAGCCGGCGAAGCGCTGCTTTTAGACCGGGTCAACCCGGTGTGGCAAAAGCAATATTTCAAGAACAAGTTTTTCCTCGAAAAATATTTTTAGGCCCTGTCTTTTCCCGTCCGCGTCTCCCCGAGCGCTTTTTTGCCTAAAAAAATCCCACCGCCTATATTGCAACCGGTGAAAGACAACCCCTATCTGTGGATGGGCCGCTACGCCTCGGCCTTTGCTCGCCACGACTGGGATGGCTTGAAGAAGCTCGCCCTCCGGGCCGGGCGAGCCGGTGTTTCGTCTCCGCAGTTGTACGAGCTGACCCTGCAGGGGTATCTTTTTTTGGGCTTTCCCGCCGCCATCGAGGCACTCGGAACATTGGATGGCCTGGTTCCACCGGCTCAAAAAAGAAGGGAACTCTCCCTATTTTTACGAGTAAAGAAAGGAAGGAAGACCTGTCGAAGAATATACAGGGAGAAGTTCTCAGCCCTTATGGAAGACTTGAGCCAAAAAAGCCCGGAGTTGGCCGGCTGGGTTATCGAGGAAGGCTATGGAAAGGTGTTTTCCCGGCGGGGGGTTTCCCTGCGGCGGCGGGAGCTTTTTGCGGCGGCTTTGCTTTCCGCCACCGGTTTTCCCAAACAACTGTTTGCCCATCTAAGGGCTTTGACGGGATTTGGGGAAAAGCCGAAATCGCTCGCGGTCTTGGTCCGGGAAGCCTCCCGAGCGTTACCGGCTTCGAGGCAGAAAAAAATCGAACAAGCCTTGAAACTTTTGCGGGAGAACAAGTATTCGGTCTGGGAGGTGTCGGTCTCCTCCTTGTAAGATATGCGCAAACGGTATAAAATTCCCCTGGCCGCGCTTTTGGTTTTCTTCGGCATTATTGCCGCTGGCGTTTTGATTTTTACCCAGACCCCGCTTTTGAAAATGGAGGTGAACCGTTCCCTGCGCGGCTACCTCAAAGACCGCTACCGGCTGGAGGTCAAAATCGGCGGACTGGGCGGCAACGGTTTTTCCGAGCTTTTGCTCACCGACCTCACCGTGGACTACCAGCACCCCACCCGGCCGTACCGGCTGGTGAAAATAGATACCCTCTTTGCCCGCTACCAGGCGGCCGATTTTTTCCGCCGTCGCTGGGAGGTGGACTCCTTTGCCATACGCGGCATTGAGGGAGTCATTTTATCCGATTCCACTGGACGCCTGCTTTTGCCCTCCTTTGCGGACGAGAACGGGAAGGGGGGAAAGGTGGCTTTTGCCGTGCAAAAATTCGACTTCGAGCGGCTGGGGTTTAGGCTCTTCACCCCGAACCGTTCCTGGGAGGTTTCCTCCGGACGGGCCGCCGGAAGCGTCCAATCGAACGGCGACCGGTTCGATTTTTCCCTCTCCCGGCTCGCTTTTTCGCTGCCGCTGGAAACATTGAGCGTGCGCCAGGCCCGCCTGGCTGGCAGCGAAGCGGATAATCGTTTCCAATTTGATTCCTTTTATGTGACGACCGACTCCTCGCGGGTTTCGGGAAAGGGAAGTTTGCGCCTGCTGCCCGACGTGGATTTGGAAGCGGATTTTGCGAGCACGGGGTTCTCCTTTTCGGAGTTGCGGCGACTCACCGGCCTTGCGCTTTCCGGCGATTTGGCCGTTGCGGGGCGGGTGCGGGGGGATTTTTCCCATCTTTCCGGCAACCTGCGGGCGGATGGAACCTTTCTGGAACGCAGAGTC
This sequence comes from Candidatus Zixiibacteriota bacterium, assembly GCA_022614805.1. Lineage (GTDB taxonomy): Bacteria > Zixibacteria > MSB-5A5 > DSPP01 > DSPP01 > DSPP01. Next base: position 52,968 of record JAKEHY010000037.1, read on the forward strand.
AAAGACCTCGCGCTCGGATTTCGTTACCGGAAAAACCATTTCGATTTTTTGGGAGTGTCAGGGGAACTTGCGGGGGCCCGTTGGGAGGGAAAAGCCCTCCTGGATTTGAACGCTACCCCGCCGGCGTGGGAGTATTCCGGGACGGTCGAGCATTTCGACTTGAATCGAATGGTGCCCCAGAGCCTCGCTTCAGACCTTTCCGGCCAGATTGAAGCCAAAGGGGTCGGCTTGGCCAACAAGGATTTGGCCATTGATTTAAACTTGAATTTAGTCCCCGGGTCGTTCAATAAATTTCCGATTTCTTCGGCCGCCGGACAGGTTGCCGTAAGCACGAAAGAGGCGGTTTTTGCCCCCGGTTTCCGGGTGGGATACCTCCATTCCGACTACCGCTTTTCCGGGCGGGTCATTTATGAAGATTCCGCTTCCGTTGCGGGCACGGCGAGGTTTTCCGACCTGAAGGATTTTTGGGGTAAGCTTTTCGTCAAAAAAATAGCCGGGCGGGGGGAGGCCGATTTTGTTTTCTCGGGGAAAACCAAAGATTTCGGCGTCGAAGGGAAATTTCGCTCCGATTCCATTCATATCTACGATATTTTCTCCGAAAATTTCTTGGCCGACTTTGACCTGACCCGTTTTCTAACCCGGCGAAAGGGGGAAGCCACCGTCCGCTTCGGGCCGACGCGGGTCTATGCCGTCCCAATGGACTCGGCCAATATCGGGTTCAGGCTGGACTCGAACCTCGTCGTTTGGGAAGACGGACTTGCGGCCGGGCCGGGCTGGCGGCTTTTGGCTTCGGGGCAATTGAATTTGGCCGATTCCATCCATCAAAAATTGACCCTTCCCGAGGCGCAGTTGTTTTGGAACAAAGTGCCCTTCGTTTTACGAACGCCCGCCCAGCTTTCCATCGACACGGGCGGTGTGGCTATAGAAAAAGCGGAATTTCGCGTCGCCGATGGAACGGCAACGGCTGCCGGTTTTATCGGTTACAACGAAAACTTGGACCTGGATTTTTCCGTTGACAAAGTCTCGGTTCCCTCCTTCTACACCTTTTTAAGAATGAAAGGAGAGCCACTGGGCGGAAAGGCGAGTTTTTCCGGCCAGCTTTCCGGCCCGTTTGAAAATCCGCGAATGGAGCTTTCCGGCCGGGTCGATTCGCTCAAGAAGAAAAGGCTGCTTTTGGGGAATCTTTCCGGTGCCATACGCTACGCTGAGCGCCGATTTAACTTTGAAAAAGTCACTTTTGAAAGCCCCTACGGCAATTATCAGCTGGCCGGCTATCTGCCCTTTGATATGGCTTTAGCCCGGCGGGAAAAAAGAGTGCTGGATGAACCGATGAAGTTGTCGCTTTCGGCCTCGGGGAAGCGTTTCGATCTCTTGAACTTGATTTTGCCCAATGTGGAGAATCTCTCGGGCAACTTCAATCTTTCCTTGACGGCAGGCGGCACGCCCGAACGGCCGGAGTTCTTCGGGGAAGTGTCGCTCAAGGACGGGCGGCTCAAACTTATGGAACTGGAAAATCCGATTGAAAATTTGAATACCGAACTGGTTTTGAAAAATACTCGCCTCTTGATACGCGGCTTTAGCGGCACGTCCCGCTGGAAAGGGAAAACCGGCCGCCTTTCCGCAGAGGGGTCGTTGGAGTTCACCTCGCGGGAGGAGTTCGGCTACAACCTCCGGGTCAAGGGGGAAAAATTTCCCTTCAGCTACGAGTTCGAACCGATGGAGGGAATAGCCAACTTCGATTTGACCGTCTCCGGCCAGACGCCTCCGGAAGTGGCCGGGAAAATCGAACTTCTCTCCCTCGTTTATTCCGGCGATTTTGCCGAGGAGACCCGCACCACGCCGGCGTTCACCTCCGCCGAACTTTCCTCGCAGTGGGATTTTAACCTGCACTTGAGCGCGCTCAACAACTGGTGGATAAAAGCCTCCGACGTGGACGCCGAGTTGAAGGGAGACCTGTACGTGTTGCGCCAGGACGGGGTCTATAACTTCCTGGGAAGCCTGGAAACCATCCGCGGCAAGTACTCTCTTTTGGGCAGTTCCTTCCGCATCGAGCGGGGGGTCATCACCTATGACGATATTGCCGAAGCGAACCCGAAATTGGATATTGCCGCCGTGGCCAAAGTTCGTCAGCCCCGCACGCAGAACGAGGCGACCCGCCCCCCGGACACCGAACTTCGGATTCTTATTGCCGGAACGTTGAAGCAACCGGAGGTCAAGCCGGACCCGTCATCCCCGTATTCGGAGCAGGATATCGTTTTTCTTTTGGCTTCCGGCTCCGCCAATCCGGATTCGCTGGGAGCAGGCGGCGGTTTTTCGCGGCGTGTTTCGGTCGGGGGGCTATCCCTGGCCACCCAATCGCTCCAGCGCGCGGCCGCCCGCCAATTGGGAGTGGAAACGATTGAATTCGCACCCGAAGGAGATGGCAACCTCTTGGAGTCCCGGCTGACTATCGGCAAGTACGCCCTGCCCGGGCTATACATCTACGGCAGCTCTCCGCTTTCCACGTTCCGCGGGCAGGAACTGGGGTTTGAGTACTCGCTGGGGAAACGGTTTTACCTAGAGGGGATTAAAGACCGCAACAACCTGTACCGCTTTAACCTCAACTTGAGGTGGGAATACTGAAAAAAGGGGGGGGGTTTGGGGCCGGGCTGTTTTTCTTTTTTCTTTCATCCTTTTCCCCCTTCCTTTGCGCGCAGGATTTTTCGGATACCTCAACCGTCGAAACTCAAAACGAACCCGCAGCCGCTCCGGCGGAAGGAGAAATATCTTGGGAAGAAACCTGGCATACCCTGCCCGACCGACCTCGGCCGATTGTCGCCCGAGTTCTGTTTTTCGGAAACAGTGCCTTTTCGGCCGACCGGTTGGAGTCGAAAATCGCCACCCGCGGGGACAGTTTTTGGGGAAAGACGGGGTTGTCCTTCGGACAGCACCGGCGGGCGGCCAAGGATTGGAAGTACAAGGACATCGCCTTGCTCTCGGCGTTTTACAGAAGCCGGGGGTTTTTGGATATCCACGTTGCCGAATCGTTTTTCCACGACACGGTCAAAAACGAACTCTGGGCGCGCATCGATGTATCGGAGGGGAAGCAAAGCTTCTTCGGAGCGATTTCCTTCTCCGGCGACGCCGGGGAATTGACCGGGAAGCTGGCGGAAGCCGCCTCGGAACTGGAATCGGATTCAAGTTTCAACGTCTATTTGCTGGACCGGGCGGTTTTCCGGATGAAGGAAATTCTGTCCAATACCGGCTACCCCTACGCCCGGGTTTATCTCGATACCGTTCGAGCGGAAGAAGGGCAAAAGCTGCCGCTTTCCTTTCGTATCGAAAAGGACGGATTGGTGCATTTCGGCCGGATTGAAATTGCGGAGTTGGCCATCACCCATCCGGGTGTGGTGCGCCGGGAGTTGGCTTTCAAGCCCGGGGAGATATACGGCCGGCAAAAGGTCATCCAGAGCCAGCAGCAGGTGTATGCCACCGGGCTTTTCAATTTCGTTTCCCTTGCGGTTGCGCCCAAAATGGATTCCTCCGGCCGGAAGGATACTTTGGACTTGCATCCCGATTTCGTCCTGCGGGCGGTGGAGCGCAAGCCGGCCGCCTTGAATTTGCACGTCGGCGCCGGGCAGTACCGGCGGCGGGAAGAACAACAGGATTTGTCCGTAGATTTGGCCTTGGGTTGGGAAAACCGCAACTTGGGAGGGCGGGCTCGCCGGTTTTCCCTGCAGGGAAAAACCTCTTTTCTGGTCGTCACCGATTACGAGCTTTTGTCCAACAAGCTTACCGCCGACTATACCGAGCCGTGGATTTTATCCACCCGCAACTATGCCAATCTTTCGGTTTCCTTCGAGCCGGCCGTGCGGGACCGGGTGCTGGGGGTGCGGATTCAGACGGCCACGTTCGGGTTGACCTTTCTTCGGCCGATAAGTCTGACCACCCGGCTTACTTTGGGAGCCTCGCTGGAAGAAATCAACATCTTTGACGTTCCTCCCTCCGAGGAAGAACGGTTCAAAGCCGAAAAAGGCATTAACGTCCGGCGCAAGCTTTCCGCCAGTTTTGAAAAAGACACCCGCGGCAGCATCCTGATTCCGACCGGCGGCTCCTACACCCGTCTGGAAGGAGAAATGCTGGGCGGTCCCTTGGGGGGAGACGCGCATTTCCTAAAACTCAACTTTTACTGGAATCGGTATCAACCGCTGGCCGGAAATAATATTTTAGCCACCCGGTTTCGCTGGGGCCAGGCGTTCCTGATTGGTGAGAGGCGGAATCTTCCTTCCGTGGACCAGTTTTACTTGGGGGGGGCCAACTCCCTGCGCGGCTATCCGGAAAACTCAATTGTTCCGCTGGACACAGCCAGCAGCCGGCCGGTAAAGTCGCTTTTTTTGACCTCGCTGGAAATCCGTCGACCCCTTTTCTGGCGGTTCTGGGGAAACCTCTTCTCCGATTTCGGAAATGTCTTCCGGCGAAACAAGGATATCGTGCCGGACGACATTCTGGTCACCGTCGGAGCCGGGCTTCAATTTTTCACGTTAATCGGCCCTCTCCGGGTCGAATACGGAAAACGGGTCATTCACGGAAACCTGCCGCCCGGCGAGCGGGTGCATTTTTCGATTCTGTTTGCGTTTTAATGGCCTGTTTGCGGACACTTTTGTGACGGGAGAGTAGTTGACATCGTCGGTTTTGAATAATACCGTTTAGGGGTATGAAGAAAAGGCCGCTTATCGGAATCACCTGCAACTTCAAGGACCTGGACCCCCGGCGGGAAAAGCTGACCCCCCTGCCTTTCGATATGCTCAAGCAGTCCTACTCGCAGGCGGTCTGGAAAGTAGGAGGGCTGCCGTTGATTTTGCCCAATCTGGCGGACGAGAAATACGCAATGGAAATCGCTGAGCGTTTGGATGGAGTGGTTTTTTCCGGCGGGGAGGATGTGGAGCCGAAACGGTATGGGGAGGAGCTGGTCGAAGGGAAAGATGTTTCGGTTTCGTTGGGGCGGGACCGATTTGAGTTTAACTTTTTTGGGGAAGTTTACCGGCGCGGCGTTCCCATTCTGGGCATCTGCCGGGGACACCAATTCATCAACGTGGCTTTAGGTGGCTCGCTTTATCAGGATTTGTCCCTTTTTCCCAAAAAAACTTCCGAGCATGAGTCAGAAGACTGGCGCTATGCCACTTCCCACCCAGTGGAGTTGGAAAGAAGTTCCCGGCTGGCGGCAATTTTGAAACGGGACAAAATTGACTGCAACTCTAACCATCATCAGGTCTTGAAAGCAATTGGCCGGGGATTGAGGGTGGTCGGTGTTTGTCCATTGGATGGCACCGTGGAGGCCTGCGAAGCAGAAGATGAGAGGCCATTGGTCACCGTGATGTGGCATCCCGAAATGATGTTGGAGCGCTCGGCAGGGGCGGCGCTTTTTGCGTGGATGGTCAACGAAGCGAAAAAAGTTGGCGGTTAAGAGCCTCTCCAATATCCGACTTTGCCTGGTTTCCGACCGACAGTTTCTGGGGGGGCGGTCGCTGGTCGATGTCGTTTCCCAGGCCATTCGTGGCGGGGTGGATATGGTGCAGCTACGGGAAAAAAATCTGGAGTTTCGAACCTGGCTCGATTTGGCGGTTGAACTGGCCCGACTTTGCCGCAAAAACAAAGTGTTCTTCATCATCAACGACCGGGTGGATATTGCCGTCGCCTGTGGGGCGGACGGCGTGCATCTGGGACAGGATGATTTTCCGGTCGCTGCGGCCCGCAAGATTTTGGGGAAAAAGAAAATCATCGGAAAAAGCACCCATTCCTTGGCGCAGGCCAAAGCGGCGCTCAAGGAAAAGGTTGACTACCTCGCCGTGGGGCCTGTTTTCTGGACGCTGACCAAAAAAATCGACCGGCCGGTGGGAACGGAGCTTGTTTCTCAAGTCCGAAAGCTCACTAAAAAGCCGATTTTGGCCATCGGCGGCGTCAAACCGGAAAATGCCCGTTCGGTTATCACCGCCGGAGCGACCGGCGTGGCGGCCGTGTCCGCCTTGATGGCCGCACCGGACGTGGCCGAAGCTTCTCGCGCCTTCCGAAAAGTGCTTGACTAAACTCCCGATTTTGGCTACCCTTTTAGTTTGCAGTCGCAGGAGATAATGATAACGGCATCCCCCTTGAGAAACAAATTTTCAGCGTGTGCATACGTCGTTTTTCTTTTGGTTTTTCTGTCCCCCTTGGGTCTGGCACAGCAAGGGTTGGATGCCCAGCGCGTTACAACGCCGGCCGCCGCCGGGACGCCTTTGGAGGCCGCGGTCGATTCTAACGAGTATGTGGTCGGCCCGGGGGATGAGCTGACCATCGGCCTGTGGGGAGCCGTCAACCAGATTATACCTGTTTCAATTACTCCCGAAGGCACTGCGTTGATTCCCTCCTTTGGAGAAACTCGAGTGGGTGGGTTGACTTTGGCGCAGACGAAAAAGGAAATTCGCTCGGTTTTATCCCGCCGCTATTCGGTCACGGGGGCTTCTGTTACCTTAACCAAAATTCGCCAGGTAATCGTGCGGGTTTCCGGAGGGGTGGTAAACCCGGGCGTTTACGCGGTGCCAGCCTACAGCTCGGCTTCTGAAGCCATCAATCGAGCGGGAGGTCTGGTCGAGGGAGCTTCCCGTCGGAACATCGAAATCATCCGTCAATCCGGCGAAAAAAAGCCGGTGGACCTCCTACGATTTGAGCGAACCGGCGAAGGAGCGGCCAACCCGCGAATTTTGGAAGGGGACCGAATCGTTGTTCCGGCCCGCAGTCCCGCCCAAAGGGACATTCTGGTGGCCGGTCAGGTGAGCTTCGGCGGCCTTTTTGAATCGCGGTCGGACGATTCGCTGAAAACTTTGCTCTCCGTGGCGGGAGGCCTTTTACCAACCGCTGATTCGGGAGAAGTGGAACGAGTGTGGACAATCGCCGAAGGGGAGGTGCAACGGGAAACCGTGAACCTGCGGGAGTTGAATCCTGAAAACCTTCCCATCCGTCCGGGAGAACGAATTTTTGTTCGCGCCCTTCTCGGGCTTACCCCGCGAGGGTACGTCTCCGTTCAAGGTGAAGTAACAGCTCCCGGGTTTTACGACATTGAAGAAGGGAAGACCACCGTTTCGGAAATCATCGGCCGGGCGGGCGGTTTTACGCCGCGGGCGATTCTTTCCGCCGCCTACATTTTGCGCCGCGGATACTTCAACCCCCTTTTCGGCTTCGGGGATGCCGTCAACCCGACTCTAATCGAAAAGATGAATCCGGAGGATTTGGATTTTTATCTCGAAAAAAGCCGCTGGCGGGCGGCGGTGGTGGCCTGCGATTTTGTTGGGCTTTTCGAAAAAAAAGACTTAAGCAAGGACGTAGTGCTGTATTCCGGGGATGAGATTCACCTCCCCCAGACCTCCGGCTCGGTATACGTTTTGGGCCGGGTGGCCCGACCGGGGCTTTTGAGCTATGAAAAGGGAGACCGACTGGAAGATTATATCCGGCGGGCGGGGGGGTATTCTTCGAAGGCTGGTCGAGGGGACGTAAAAATCCTGAAGTCGGTATCCGGCGGCTGGATTAAGGGCCGTTCCGGCAGCCGGGTGGATGCCGGGGATGTGGTCTTAGTCCCGCGCGGCAAGGGACGCTTTTGGGCCACCCTCCGCGACGCTCTCGCCGTGACCAGCAACGCCGCGGCGATATTTTTCATCGTGCGGGAGGCCACCCGGTGAGCCGGTTGGAAGAAATTCCGGGATTTTCCCCCGAGCGCTCTATTTTATGGGAGGCGCTGGAGGTTATCTTCCGCTGGCGGAAATTCATCTTTGCCTGCGTGACGGTCGTTTGTTTAATCACCGCCGCAACCGTTTTTCTGTTGCCCAAGTGGTACCGGGCCTCCGCTTCCGTTTTGCCGCCGGAACGGGGGGCAATGGATATGAATTTGAGCTCGATTTTCCGGGGGGGGGTTCCGTTTTTGGGCGGGGAGCTGGCCATTCCTTTCAGCGCTTCCCCTTCCGACGTTTTAGTGGCGATAGCCCAGTCGGACGCCGTGCTTTTGGGGGTCATACAGGACCTGTCCTTGGGCAAGCGGTATAAGACTTCATCCATCGAGGCCTTGCTCGGTGCCCTTCGGGGGAATCTCTCGGTTAAAACCACCACCGAAGGAATCGTGCAAATCAGCTACGAGGACAAAGACCCCAAGCGGGCCTATGAGACCGTGCAGTCGGTGTTGACCAATTTGGATCGGGTCAATCAACGGCGCGGCTCCACAAAAGCGCGGGCGAACCGGCTTTTCGTGGAAGGACGTTTGAGCGAAACGGAAAAAGCCCTGCAGGGGGCGCAGGATTCGCTCAAGTCCTTCCAGCTGGCCAACCGGGCTCTGAATTTGGACGAGCAGACCAAGGCCTTGATTGCCTCGGCGGCGACGGTCAAAGCGCAAGTGGTTGCCGACCGTATCGCCCTGGCGACTCTGAAACGGGAGCTTTCGGAAACCCATCCAGAAGTGCAAAAATTGGAGGGAAAGATTGCCTCCACCGAACAGGAGTTGAGACGCTTGGAGGAACGGGGGAGCAAGGGTTCTTTTTTGGGGGTGGCGATGGCGGCTTTGCCCGGCCTGGCGCAGGAGCTGGCCATCCGGTTGCGCAACGTGGCCATTCAGGAAAAACTTTTCGAACTGTTGACCGAGCAGTACGAACAGGCGAAAATCCAGGAGGCCAAGGATACGCCGACCATTTCGGTTCTGGATTATCCCCGGGTTCCGGAATACAAAATACGGCCGAAACGGTTGAAAATGGTTCTGACAGCGTTCTTCATCTCGTTTTTCGTCTCGCTCGGGATGGTTTTTCTGCGCGAATACTTCGAGCGGATGCGGACGGCCGACCCGGCCCGCTACCAGGCCGTGGCCTCGCTGGCCTCCCGCATCCGGGCGGAACTGGTTTCTCCCTTCCGCAGGAATTCAAAGGGACAAAATGGATAAAGTCAAAATTGGTTTGCTCGGTGCGGGGGCGTGGGGGAGAAATCTGGCGCGCAATTTTGCCACCCTGCCGGGATGCGAATTGGCGGCTGTTTCCGACGCCGAGCCGAAGCGGGCCGGGGTGGTGGCGGAGCTGGCTCCGGGTGCCCGCTTCAGTCCGCGGGCGGATGAGATTTTCAACGATTCCTCCATTCAGGCCGTGGTGATTTCCACGCCGCCGGCCACCCATTACGAGTTGGGGAAAAAGGCCCTGCAGGCGGGGAAAGATTTGTTCGTGGAAAAGCCCCTGGTTCTGGACGTTGCCCAGGGGGAAGAGCTGGTCCGGTTGGCGGAAGAGCAAAAACGAATTTTAATGGTCGGCCACATTATGGTCTATCACCCGGCCACGCTCAAGCTGAAAGATTACATTCGGAGGGGGGAATTCGGAGAGGTTTATTATCTTTACGCCTCCCGGGTGAATTTAGGGAAAGTGCGCGACATCGAGAACGCGTTGTGGAGTTTCGCCCCTCACGACATTTCGATGGTTTTGTTTTTCCTCGAGAAACTCCCCGTGCAGGTGACCGCCACCGGACGGGCCTATTTGCAACCGGGAATTGAAGATGTTTGCTTTTTAACCATGCATTTTGACACCGGGCAGATGGCCCATATCCACGTTTCCTGGCTGGACCCGCACAAAGACCGGAAGGTGACCATCGTCGGCAGCAAAAAGATGGCGGTGTTTGATGATTCGGCCAGTTCGGAGAAAATCTGGATTTATGATAAAGGCGTCAACACCAACCCGGATTACACCACGTACGGGGAATATCTGGCTCTGCGTACGGGGGACATTTTGATTCCGAAGGTGGAATCGAAGGAGCCGCTTTCGCTGGAATGCCAGCATTTTATCGATTGCGTGCGGGAGCGGAAATCTCCCCGCTCGGATGGCCGGAGCGGTTTGGACGTATTGAAAGTTTTGGAGGCGGCCCAGCGCTCGCTCAAGGCGGGCGGGACGCCGCAACGTTTAGCAACATAAGTCGACGACGTTCGCCAAGGAGATGGAATGGCAGGCAAAATAGCCAAGAGTGCCCGGTTTGGAAAAGGAACAATGGTGGGGGAGTTTTGTGTCATCGGCGCAAAGGTGAAAATCGGTGCCGGGTGTATCATCGGCAACGGCGTGGTCATCCACGAAGGGAGTATGATTGGTTCCAACGTGCGCATCGACGACCAAACCGTCATCGGCAAGCAGCCGATGCGGGCGGCCAATTCGGCGGTCACGAAAGAGCAGGAACTGCCCCCGGCAAAAATCGGCGATAACTGCATCATCGGCACGGGGGTGGTGATTTACGCCGGGGCGGTTTTGGGAAACAAAGTTCTGGTGGCGGATTTATCGACCGTGCGGGAGAACGTCGCTGTCGGGGATTTCACCATCGTGGGACGGGGCGTGGCCATCGAAAACTTCTGCAAAATCGGCTCCTACTGCAAGCTGGAAACCAACGTTTACATCACCGCCTATTCCGAACTGGAAGACCGGGTCTTTGTCGCCCCCTGCGTGGCGACCTCCAACGACAACTTTGTGGGGCGCACGAAAGAGCGGTTCAAACATTTCAAAGGCGTGACCGTCAAAAAGGGAGGGCGGATTGGAGTGAACGCCACAATTTTGCCGGGAAAAATTATCGCCGAGGACACGCTGGTGGCGGCGGGAGCGTTGGTCACCAAGGATACGCCGGCGCGCAAAATCGTGGCCGGGGTGCCGGCGAAAGAATTAAGGGAAGTTCCTAAAGAACAACTGTTGGAAAATCAGGAGTGGAAATGAAAGTGCCCCTGCTGGATTTGAAAAGGCAGTATCAAACGATTAAGCCGGAGTTGGATGCCGCCATCCTGAACGTTATGGCCCATACCCAGTTCATTTTAGGGCCGGAGGTCAAACAGTTCGAGGAAAAGGCAGCCGCCTTTTGCGGCACCAAGCATGCCATCGGGGTGGCTTCCGGCACGGACGCCTTGCTTCTGGCCCTGCGGGTCTGCGGGGTCGGTCCGGGGGATGAGGTCATCACTTCGACGTTTTCCTTTTTCGCTTCGGCGGGAGTGGTTTCACGCCTTGGAGCCGTGCCAGTCTTTGCGGATGTCGCCCCGAAAACCTTCAATGTGACAGCCGAGCAAATCGCCAAAAAAGTTACCTCCAAGACCAAAGCGATTATGCCCGTGCATCTTTACGGACAGACGGCGGATATGGACCCGATTATGGAACTGGCCAATTCAAAACGAATTCCGGTGGTTGAAGATGCCGCCCAGGCCATCGGAGCAAAATATAAGGGCAGGAAGGCCGGGACCATTGGCCGCTTCGGCTGTTTTTCGTTTTTCCCAAGCAAGAACTTGGGAGGGTTGGGGGACGGCGGGATGGTTACCTGCAACTCGGATGGGGATGCGGAATTGGTTCGCAAGCTGCGGGTGCACGGCTCCAAACCGAAATACTATCACAGTCTGGTCGGTTACAATTCCCGTCTGGACACCCTGCAAGCGGCGGCTTTGTCCGTCAAACTGAAGTATCTCGAAAGCTGGACGGAAGGGCGGCGGAAAAAGGCGTCCCGCTACAATCAACTTCTGGCCGGGCTGCCGGTCGAGATCCCCTTTGAGCCGGAATACAACCACCACATTTATCATCAATACACCATTGCCGCGCCGAAGCGTGATGATCTGCGGAAATTTTTGACCGAGCGGGAAATCGGTACGGAAATCTATTATCCCTTGCCCCTGCACGAACAGGAGTGTTACGCTTCGCTGGGATATAAAAAGGGGAGCCTGCCGGTGGCGGAGAAGCGGGCCGGCGAAGTTCTGTCGCTCCCCGTCTTCCCCGAGCTCGCCGAGGGGGAGCAGGATTTCGTGGCCGCCTCGATTCGGGAATTTTACCGGGACTGATGCGCGTCGTCTCGATTGTCGGGGCTCGCCCGCAGTTCATCAAAATTGCCGCTTTGTCCCCGGTTTTGCGCCGGAAGCACGAGGAAATAATCGTGCACACCGGCCAGCATTACGACTTCCTTTTATCCCAGGTTTTTTTTGACCAGCTCGCCATTCCCAAGCCGGACTACTTTCTCGGAGCCGGGTCGGACACCAACGCCAGGCAGGTTTCCAAAATGGTGGCCGCCCTGGACGATTTGCTCCCCCGGCTGAAGCCGGATTTGGTTTTGGTCTACGGCGACACCAATTCAACCTTGGCGGGGGCTTTGGCCACCGCTTACAACCACCTTCCCTTCGGACATGTGGAGGCCGGCCTGCGGAGCTACCAGAAGGAGATGCCGGAGGAGACGAACCGGATTGTGGCCGACCATTTGGCTGATTTCCTTTTTTGCCCGACCCCCCACAAGGTTCAGATCTTGAGGTCGGAAAAAGCCCGCGGCCGGGCCGTCTGGACGGGGGATTTGATGCTGGACGCCGCGCTCCATTTTTTGCCGCTGGCCCGTCAAAACGGGGTGGACCCCCACCTCAAGATTTCCAAGGGGGAATACCTTTACGTCACCCTGCACCGAGCCGAGAACGTGGACAGCCGCCTGCGCCTGCAAAAGGTGGTGCGGATATTGGAACGGTTGAAAGAGCCGGTAATTTTTCCCATTCACCCCCGCACACAGGCCCGGCTGAAGAAATTTGACTTTTGGGAACGGGTGAAAAAGCGGAAGAACGTCTTTTTGATAGAGCCAATCGGCTACCTGCAATCGTTAGCTCTTTTGGAGGGGGCCCGGTTCTGCCTGACCGATTCGGGCGGGTTGCAGCGGGAGGCCTTCTTTTTTGACAAACCCTGCCTGATTTTGCGTTCCACGACCGAGTGGCCCGAGATTTTGAAGGGAAACTTCAGCCGGCTGGTGGATTTGAATCCGGCTGAAGTGGCCAAGTGGACGGCGCGGGATAAGGGAAAGAGAAGCTATCCTGTGCGTCTCTTTGGCGGGGGGCGGGCGGCCGAAAATATCGTTCGTTTTATTTCCTCCTTATGAGCGAAGGGATAAAGGAATATCGAGTCAGCCGGGCCACGCTGGCTTTGGCATTGGGGGCTTTGGGCTCGCGGGGCGTCGGCTTTTTCCGTGAAGTGGTGGTCGCCGCCAAGTTCGGAACCGGCCGGGCGTTTGACCTATACGTTGCGGCTTCCGCATTTCCTTCGTTTCTGTCCGCTATTTTCCTTTATGCTCTTCCGGATTATTTGGTGCCCTACTTTGCCCGCCTGAAAGAGGTTCGAGCCGCGGCGCTGCGCCGGTTTTTACTTTGGACTTTTCTGGGGGGAGCGGTTTTCCTCGGGGCGCTTTATTTTTCGGCGCCATTGTGGGTGAAGCTTTTCACTCCGGGATTGCCGGTGGCAGAAATTCCCTTTGGAGTGCGGGCCTTTCAGATTCTTTTGCTTTTTGTCTTCGGCACGGCTATGGAGGCCATTTTGCGCAGTTACTATCAGGTCGAGGGACGCTTCGCATTAACCGCTTTCAGCCCGCTTTTGACCGGGCTCGTTGTTTTGGCTTCGGTCTTCTTCTTGTCCGGCAAGCTATCCGTCTATGCTTTGGCCTGGGGGTGGGCAATAGGAAATTTGATGCCGGTGGCGCTAATGCTTGCGGCGCTTTTTTTTTATGCGCCGGCGGTGCCGCCGTTCGATTCGTCCCGGCCTGGGCCGGTACCGTCCGCCGAATGGAAAGGCTTTTCGTATGTGTTACTCGGTGCTGTTCTGGGGCAGTTTCTGGTGTTGTTGGACCGGTTCTACGGTTCCTTTCTTCCTCCCGAATCCCTCTCCGCTCTCTATTATGCCTCCCTGCCGGTTATTTTCCCGATGGGAATTTTAATATACCCTTTGGGGTATGCAGTTTTTCCTAAGCTTTCGCGGCGATTGTCGGAAGGAAAGGACGCGGAGGCTTCCGGACTTTTGTCAAAGACATTCGGGTGGATGAATTTTGTTCTTATTCCGATGAGCGTGCTGTTCATCCTCGCACCGCAGGAGATTATCCGGCTGGTTTTTGAACGCGGTGCTTTCGGAGCCGTTTCCACGGATTTGGCCGCCCGGTGTTTGAGAATTTTTGCTTTTTCGCTTCTGGCTTCCGGTTATATTTTCGTTTTGAGCCGGCTGTATCTGGCGGCCGGCCAGAGGAAACGGCTGGCCGTATTTTGCCTGGCGGCTTTTTTGTTCAAAGCCCTTGCGGCCTATCCCGGCATCACGCTCTGGGGACTGGAGGGTTTGGCCGGGGCCGGTTCGGCGGCACTGGTTGGCCTGGCAATTCTCCAGTTCCGCTGTCGGCCCCACGGTGTCCGCCTTTCGGCGGGACAAAGCTTGGGGTCAGACGGCTTTAAACTGATCTTTGTTTCACTTTTAGCTTTTGGAGGGGCTTGGTCAACAAGCTTTTTTTGGCCCGGAGCCGGCTCGCTTGTTCGTGGGGCTCTTCTGCTGCTTGTTTTCGGGTTTCTTTATTTGACCGGATGTTTTATCTTTAAAATTCGGGAATTTTTGGACAGCGTAAATTTAATCCGCCAACTGGGCGGGAAATTGCCTTATGGAACCGTTGTCACTCGCCTACAGCAGTAACATAGGTCGGAATTATCTCGTATTGGCCATTTTGCTTTCCCTCCTTTGCGTCGGGTTGGCTTTCTGGTCGCCGGTTTTGTTCGTTTTGGTCTTAGGGGCTGTTTTTGTGAGTTTGTTTTTCTCCAGCCGGACTTTCCGGTGGCTGGTATTTCCGACGGTACTAATTCTCAATCAGTTTATTTTGAAAAACTCGGGCTTACCCTTTCAACTCGGCGGGCTGACGATACAGCCCGTTGATTGGGTAGCCGTCCTGCTTGTTCTAAGCGTGTTTTTGCAACAGGGTTTCGCTGGGGAACGGGTTTGGATGCGAACCGGTCTTGATCTTCCGATCTGGATTTTTCTGGGAGCTACCGCTGTCAGCCTGCTTGATGCTTCTGATCTTAAAGCTGGGGTGGTGAATTGGGGGCATTCCTTGCTTTACTTCCTTACCTACTATGTGATGGTGGCCGACTGGAAAGAAGTCCCACTGGAACGGATTTGGAGGGTTTATTTTCTATGGGCATTGGCCGCTGCGGCCTCCGCCCTGTGGCAGTTTTTTGCCAGTGGGGGAGAGCGCTCACTGGGGTTCGCGCACTTAGTTCTGCCCGCCGTCGTTGTACCGTTGCTTTGCTTTGAACTGACCCGCCTTTCCTTATCGGAGAAAGCCGGGAGCTGGTTTTTGTTGGCCGCCTTCGTGGTGACGGCTGTTGCCACCCAGACGCGTGGACTTTGGATCGGCATCGGGATTCTGTTCATCGTGTGGCTTTTTTCCGCTTACTTTTTGAAACCGCTCCGATTGGTTGCCGCCCGCCGCGCCGCTTTAAAATTCTTCAAGCTGGCGATTTTGCTTTTGCTAATTTTTCTTCTTTTAACCCCCTTCCTCGGACAGACGGAACGACGGGCCGAACAACTGGCGCAAAAGAGCGGGTCGGTTTATCTGCGGCTGTTTTTATGGGGAGTCGCTTGGAAGCTTTTTTTGGAGCATCCCCTTACGGGAATCGGGATGGGGCAGTTCGCCGGGATGATCGGCCAATATCCCGAGATGAAAAACCTGGCGGTTTTTGAATGGACGCGGGGGCTTTCCGCCCATAACCTGCCGTTCACTTTCTTGGCAGAGACCGGCTTGGTGGGCACGCTTGCTTTTCTGTTATTATTGGTTTTGATCATTCGATTTGCGTGGAAAGGTATCAAAGGTGCCCGGACCCTTCAAGAAGTTACTTGGGGGTGGGGTTTTTTTCTGATTTTTACCGTATTTGCGCTTTCGTTCCTCTTTGCGGGTGTTTGGGATTATCACTTTACTTTCTTTCTGGCGCTTTTGACGATATTTGTCCGGCAGTTGAAAGCTCCCTCGGAGCGGCCGAATGGGCATTGAGGTTTCGGTTTTAATTGTGCATTATTATGCCGAAGAGTGGCTTTCCGAGCTTTTCGGTTCGATGGCTGGATTTTTCTCCACCCATGTTAGCGAAATTTTGGTCTGGGACAACGGCAGCCAAAACGGCCAGCCGGGGAATTTGGTCGTTCCCTGTCCTTTAACTTGGCTCTCTTCTTCCAACAATATCGGATTTGCCGGCGGGCATAATGCCTTGTCCCAATGGGCTAAAGGGAAACGGTTTTTAATTATCAATCCAGACGCAGAATTTGTGACCGGAGGGTTGGAACGGCTGTGGAAAACGGCGGAAGAAGATCCAGGGGCTGGGGTTGTCGTCCCCCGCATTCAGTATCCGGACGGACGACAACAAGTCTCCGTTTTCCCGCCCTACACTTTCGGTTTCGATTTCCGCAAATCCTTCTGGCTGGAGCACAGAACCATGTTTTCCCGGGCGCAACGGGAACTGGATAAAGATTTAACCGAAGCAAAGGAGCCTTTCCCCGTCGGCTGGGCCAGCGGGGCTTGCATGCTGGTTTCCCGCGAAGCTTGGGAGAAAACCGGCGGGTTTGACCCAAACTTCTTTTTCGGTGGGGAAGACGCCGATTTTTGTCAACGGGCGCGGAAGGCTGGTTTTGAAATTCTGTGTGAACCGCGGGCCCTGCTTATCCATCAGGCGGGTCAGAGCCTTGAGCGGGAACCCCGAAACAAAGTGTTGTACTATTACCAAAAGCGGTTGTATTACGCACGCAAGCATTTTACTCAAATTCAATACGGTATTCTCTGGTTAATTTCCGTGTTCGAGTTGGTTGGAAAGTGGGCGATTGGTTTGTTTCTTTCCCTTTTTCGAAAACGGTGGAAGGAAAAGAGGAAGGGTTACGCCGGGGCATTGGCTCTTATATTCTCCGGTCGGTGGAGAAATTTGGAGGGATTGTTGCAAAACCAGGCCGTAGAGAAGGGACGGGTTGAGGAAGTTGCCGTATGAACATTCTGTTCGTCACCTTCTATTTCCCTCCCGAGGTGGGGGCGCCGCAGCGAAGAATCTGGGAGTTTGCGGTGCGGCTTAAAGAGCGTGGGCATCGGGTCAAAATTTTGACAGGATTCCCCAATTATCCACAAGGAAAGCTTATTTCGCCATACCAACGGCGATTGTATCTTCGCGAAAATATGGATGGCATAGAGGTCCTGCGAGTGTTTCATTTTCTGGGTAGCCGCCAAGGAAAGTTGGGGCGGGCGGTGGCCGAAGGGAGCTTTGCTTCCTCCGCTTCGATTGCCGCGCTTCTGGAAGCGGCGCCGGATGTGGTGATCGTCGAATCCCCATCGCTGCTATCCGGTTGGGTCGGAACTCTATTAAAACGGATGAGGGGGAGTGCTTTTGTTTTGCATCTTTCCGATTTAATTCCGGATATGGCTGTGGCTTTGGGGATGCTTTCACCCGGGTCTTTGGCCAATTTGTTGCACCGAATGGCCCATTGGTTTTACCGGGAAGCAGACGGCATAGTCGTGGTGACGGAGGGTTTGAGGTCGGCGTTGGTCAAAAAAGAGATAAGTCCCGATAAGATTCAATTTATAATGAACGGGGTGGAGGAAGATTGGCTGGCCGATGGAACGGGTGGACACCCTCGCGCCGCAAACGGCGTCTTCCGGGTGCTGTACTTTGGCAATCACGGCGCGGCACAGAATCTTTCGGTAATACTGGATGCCGCCGGTATTTTGAAGGAGGAAGGAATCGCTTTTGACTTTGTGGGGGACGGTATAGAGAAGCCCAGTTTGATGGAGAAGGCCAGTCAGATGAGGCTAAACAATGTGTTCTTCCATTCTTCGATGCCTCGCGTGCAGATAGCTGAACGGCTCATTGGAGCGGATGCCGTCGTTGTTCCTTTGGTCGGAAGGCCTGAAATGGAGGCGGCCGTTCCTTCCAAGCTGTTTGAAGCGATGGCGGCTGGAAAACCCATCGTTCTAACGGCGCGGGGGGAATCGGCCCAGCTTGTCCGGAGGGTCGATGCCGGCTGGGTGGTGGAGCCAGATAATCCAAAAGCTTTGGCAGAGGCGATTTGGGCTGTTTGCACGAATCCGGAAGAGGCTCAAAAAAAGGGTGAAAAAGGGCGAGCATTCGTGAAACAGCATTGTTTGCGTTCAGCTCTCACGGAAAGGTTGGAGGAAATGCTCCAGGAAATCGCAGCACGGAAACGGAAACGTGTGTGAACCAGCCGGAGATAGAGCGTTTTGCTTTTTATCGGCCGGATGTCGTTTTTTTCCGGCACTGTGTGGAACGGCAGTTAGCTGGCTTTTTTCGCAAAACCGGGATTGTGGATCTGCCGGACAAAAAAATTCTGGAGGTCGGCTGCGGGTGGGGGAGTTGGCTTTTGCTTTTTTTAAGCTGGGGGGCTCGTCCGGAAAACCTGTGCGGCATAGATTTGCTGCCGGAACGGGTGGAAGTCGCCCGCCAGAGGCTTCCGAAAAGCGAGATTGCTTTGGGCCGGGCGGAAAAACTTCCCTGGCCGGACGACTTTTTCGACTTGGTTTTTCAATTCACCCTGTTTTCCTCGATGGCCTCGCCCCAGGCCCGGTCGGAGGCGGCCCTGGAAATCTGGCGGGTGCTTGCGCCGGGCGGCCATTTCGTTTCCTTCGATTATTTCATCGCCCATCCGGCTAATCCATCCACGTTCGGCATCGGGAAACGAGAGTTGGCGCGGCTTTTTCCGAACGCCGTGTTTCGCTTCCGCCGGACGGGGTTGTTTCCTCCTTTGGCCCGGCGGTTGGTTCCCCTTTCCCTTTCTTTAGCTCAAATTCTGGAAAAAACTCGTATCTTATCGGGCCATCGGCTGGCTTGGACGATAAAGAAATAGGCGGCGGGAGCGCAGCCGCTGGCTGGATGTCGGATGGATGAGAAAATTATAAGAAAAGTTCCTTTTTATAAACCCTCGCTGGATGAGGCGGAAATCGAGGCGGTTCGCTCCACCTTGGCGGACGGATGGATTACCACCGGGCCGAAGGCGAAGAAATTTGAAGCGGAAATGGCGGCTTATGTCGGCTCGAAATATGCTTTGGCAGTCAATTCCTGCACGGCGGCCCTGCATCTGGCGCTGGCGGCGGCCGGAATAAAAAAGGGGGACAAGGTAGTCACCACCGCCTATACCTTTGCCGCCACGGTGGAGACCATCATTTGGTGCGGCGCCACGCCGGTGCTGGTTGATATCGACTCCCGGACTTTGAACATCGACCCGGAGCAGGTTGCGAAGAAAACGGATAAAAAGACCAAAGCCTTGGTTGCCGTTGATATTGCAGGATTGCCCTGCGAGTATGATAGCTTACAACCGTTGGCCAAAAGGAAAAAGCTTTTTTTATTGGCGGATGCGGCCCATTCGCTGGGAGCCGTTCACCGGGGCGTCCAAGTCGGCCAACTGGCGGATGCCACCGCCTTCTCTTTTTATTCCACCAAGAACCTGACCACCGGCGAGGGGGGGATGCTGGTTACCGACAATCAAAGACTTCATAAGAAGGCTGCCATTTTGGCCCTGCACGGGATGTCGAAAGATGCCTGGAAGCGATACACGTCCGAAGGAAGCTGGTATTATGAAATCGTGGCGGCCGGATTCAAATACAACCTTTCCGATTTGCAGGCCTCTTTGGGATTGGCCCAATTGGAGAAGTTTCCGCGGTTGCAGGAGCGTCGAAAGTATCTGGCGGGTTTATATGACCGGTATTTGACTCCTTATCTGGATATGTTGGAACCGCCGCCGCGCAACGGCCATTCCCAACACGCCTGGCATATGTATCTTATTCGTTTAAAGCCGAAGGTTCTGAAAATCGGCCGGAATGAGCTTTTGCGGCAGTTGACCGCTTGCGGCATCGGCGCCAGCGTACATTTCATTCCCGTGCACCTGCATCCTTTTTACCGGAAATTTTTGAGGCATAAACCGGGCGATTTTCCCAATGCGCTGGCGACCTATAAACGAATTTTCACGCCCCCCTTTTATCCGGCGATGAGCGATGAAGAAGTCCTATACGTTTGTTCCACGCTCGGGGATATTTTGAAAGCCAATTACAAGTCGGCCTTAATCCCCGTTGGAGCCAAAAAGAAAGCGGAGCTGGTGGGCTGATGCTGGACTTGAAATTTATACGGGAAAATCCGGACAAAGTGCGGGCCGGACTTTCGGCCAAGAACGACCGCCGGGGCATCGACGAAATTTTGCGGCTGGATGAGCGCCGGCGTGAGCTTATCAAGGAGGCGGATGCCTTGAAGGAGCGGCGCAACAAGGTTTCGATGGAGGTCGCCCGCCTGAAAAAAGAGGGGAAGGACGCCTCCACCATTATTGCCGAAATGAAAACGGTATCCGACCGGATTTCGGCCCTCGATAAAGAGCGGAGGGCGGTCGAGGAAAAAATTGAAGAGCTTTTGCGCTGGATTCCGAATCTGCCGCATTCCTCCGTGCCGGTCGCTCCGGACGAGGCCGGCAACGTCGAAGTTCGCGGCTGGGGAAAAAAGCCGGAGTTTAACTTTACCCCGGCGCCGCACTGGGAGTTGGGAGAAAAATTGGGAATTTTGGATTTGCCCGGAGCGGCCAAAATTTCCGGCGCCGGGTTTATCACCTTTACCGGCTGGGGGGCGAAGTTGGAGCGGGCTTTAATCAACTTTATGCTTGATTTGCACACGCAGAAACACGGGTATAGGGAAGTATCGCCGCCTTTTTTGGTCAACCGCGCTTCGATGTTCGGCACCGGGCAGTTGCCAAAAATGGAAGAGGATATGTATGCTCTCAAGGAAGACGGTTTGTTCTTGATTCCGACCGCCGAAGTGCCCTTAACCAATCTTTTTCGGGAGGAAATTTTGCCCGCCGACCGGCTGCCCATTTATGTCACCGCCTATACCCCCTGCTTCCGCCGCGAGGCGGGAGCGGCCGGCAAGGATACCCGTGGCATCAATCGGGTACATCAGTTTGACAAGGTGGAAATAGTTAAAATCGTGCGCCCCGAAAGCTCCTATGACGAGTTGGAATCGCTGGTCCAAAATGCCGAGGCGGTTCTGCAGGCGTTGGGTCTCCACTATCGAGTGCGTCTTTTGGCCTCCGGAGATATGTCGTTCGCTTCGGCCAAGACCTATGATTTGGAGGCTTGGGCGCCGGGAGTCGAAAAATATCTGGAGGTTTCCTCCTGCTCCAATTTTGAGGATTTTCAGGCCCGGCGAATGGACCTGCGCTTTCGCCCCTTGCCGGAGGCCCGGCCGGAGTACCCGCACACGTTGAACGGTTCCGGGTTGGCTCTGCCGCGCACCGTCATTGCCATTCTTGAACAATATCAAACCGAAAAAGGGACAGTGAAAGTCCCGGAGGTCCTCGTTCCCTATTTAGGGACGAAGGAGCTGGCTTAGTTTTGGGCTGGTTCAAAAAGAAAAATCCGGAGTTTTACGGCCATTATGGTGCTTCTCTCTTCTACCGGGCATTTTTGCTTTTCGGCGTCATCGGAATCACGTTTGTCTTCGTAACCTACACCCAGGATGTCATCCTCCGTTTGAAGGAAGAGGAAACGCAGAACGTCGAGGTGTATGCCCGGCTTTACCAGGCGCTCATCAACCCGGAGGCTTCCACCAGCGACATCGATTTGATTTTTGAGACCATCATCCAGAAGGCCCGCTTTCCGATGGTTTTTTCCGATTCGGCCGGCAACCCGCAAAACTGGCGGCTTCTGGATAAATCGCTGGACACCGTAACGGCCAAAACGCCGGAGGTTTTGGCCAAAGTCAAACGGGCGATGGAGGTAATGGACCGTCACCGGCCTCCCAGGGAGATTCGCTACCAGGGTCAGCTGGTTCTGCTTTTCCATTATGGCGACCCCCCCATCGTCAACCGGTTGCGCTGGATGCCGTACGTGGAGCTGGCCCTGGTGGCGGTTTTCATAGTTTCCGGCTACGTCGGTTTCCGCAACTTGAAGCGTTCCGAGCAGCGCCACATCTGGGTGGGGATGGCCAAGGAAACCGCGCATCAGTTGGGTACCCCGCTTTCTTCTTTGATGGGATGGGTGGAGGTTTTGCGCGACCGGGCCGGGAAGGGGGAGATAAGCCCGGCGTCCATCCAGGATGTAGCCGGCCGGATGGAAGCGGATTTGAAGCGGCTGGAAAAAGTGGCCAACCGCTTCGGGCAGATTGGCTCAATGCCGGAGTTGAAAGCGGCCGATTTGAACGGCGTTTTGACCGAATCGGTCAATTATTTCAAGCAACGCCTCCCCCATCAAGGAAACGGTGCGGTTATACGGGAAAACCTCGTCTCTCTCCCTCCGGTGGAGGTGAACGCGGAGCTTTTTGGCTGGGTTATTGAAAACCTCATAAAAAATGCCCTCGAAGCGGTCGACCCCAAATTGGGTGTCATTGAGATCTCCACCGGGATCGAGCCGTCCGGAAAGGCGGTCTGGATTCAAGTCGCGGACAACGGCCGGGGGGTGCCCTCCGGGGTGCAGAAACGAATCTTCAATCCCGGGTTTACAACCAAAAAGCGGGGGTGGGGCCTGGGGTTAACGCTGGCCAAACGGATTGTTGAAGAGTATCATAAAGGAAAGCTGTTTCTGGAGGAAAGCATGCCCAATGTGCGCACGGCTTTTAAAATCAGCCTGCCGGTTGGGAACGCCAAATGAGGTTTGAATGAAAGAAGACCGGAAAGAAATTCTTTGGGTGGACGACGAAATCGACTTGTTGCAGCCGCACATCCTTTTTCTGGAAGGAAAGGGGTGCAAAATTACGCCGGTGGCGACCGGCGAGGATGCTTTGAACTTCGTCACCAAGCGGCCGTACGACCTGGTGCTGTTGGACGAGCAGATGCCGGGGAAAGACGGGCTGGCAACTCTGGAGGAAATCAAGGACGTAAAGCCGAACCTGCCGGTGGTGATGGTCACGAAATCGGAAGAGGAAAACATTATGAACCAGGCCATCGGCAAAAAAATCGACGATTATTTGACCAAGCCGGTCAACCCGAGCCAGGTCTGGCTGGTGGTAAAAAAAGTTCTGGATTCCAGGAAAATCCGGGGAAGCCAGATGGCCGCCGATTACATCGCCGAGTTCAACCGGCTGCGGGGAATGCTCTTTGGCCAGATGCACTGGAAGGATTGGATGGAGGCGCACCGGAAGCTCTCCGAATGGGAATTGGAGGTGGCCGCCCATCCGGAGGTGGGGCTGGAAGCGACTCATTTCGGCCAGAAAAAGGAATTCAACGTCGAGTTCGGCAAGTACGTGGAAAAAATCTATCCGCGCTGGGTGGCGGGGGAAGAAACGCCGCCCTTGTCCGTGAACGTCGTTAAAAACCATCTCTTTCCCCATCTTTCGCGCGGCAAGCAGCTCTTTTTCATCGTGGTGGATTGTATGCGGCTGGACCAATGGCTGATGGTGGAGCCGCTCATCTCCGAATATTTCAACGTCCAACGGGATTATTACTTTTCCGTGCTTCCAACCGCCACCCCCTTTTCCCGCAACGCCATTTTTGCCGGGGTTTTCCCGGACGACGTGGCCCGCGCGGATGCGGAGGCCTGGAACCCCGGCTCCAAGGACGACTCCTCCCGCAACCGGCACGAGCGCCAGCTTCTGGATGCCCAAATTGCCCGGCTGGGGCTGAAGCTGAAAGGGGAGCCGAAATACGTCAAGGTGCTGGACCAGGCGGAAGGAGACAATCTGGCGCGTAAAATTTCCAACTACTCCTCCGTGCCGCTTTTGTCGGTTGTATACAACTTTATCGATATGCTGGCGCACGGGCGGTCGGAGGATGAAATCCTCTCCGAACTGGCGCACGACGAGGCGGCTTTCCGCTCGGTGATGCAGACCTGGTTTTTGCACTCCTCCCTTTTCGAGTTGTTGAAGCAAATCGCCAAATGGGACTGCGTGGCGGTCATCACCACCGACCACGGCTCGGTATTGGGGACCCGTGCGGCGATTGCCTACGGCAAGCGGGATACCTCCACCAGTTTGCGCTACAAATATGGCGATAATCTCAATTGCGACCCCAAACAGTCGGTGTTAATCAAAGACCCGCGCCGCTGGCGGCTGCCGATGTTCGGGCTGGCGACCACCTATATCATTGCCAAGGAGGATTACTACTTCGTTTATCCCACGAATTTTAACGAATATCAGCGGGCCTACAAGAACTCCTTCCAGCACGGCGGCATTTCGATGGAGGAGATGATTCTGCCGGTGGCCACCTTAACGCCAAAATAATTGGCGGCTGCGACCGTTATCGTCACCTATTCATCAGAAGAGACCTTTCAGGCCGGGAAGGAATTTGCCTCCCGGTTGAAGGAGGGGGACGTGGTGGCGCTTTTCGGCCCCCTCGGCGGCGGAAAAACCACGTTCGTCAAAGGGATGGCGGCCGGGTTGAGAGCCAAAGAGCCGGTCACCAGTCCGACCTTTGTTTTGTTGAATATCTATTCCGGTAATATTCCTATTTACCATTTCGATTTCTATCGGCTGGAAAAAGCCTCGCAGCTGGAGGCCCTGAATCTCGACGACTACCTCTACGGTAACGGCATCTGCCTCATCGAATGGCCGGAGTTGGCCCTGCCGCTTTTGGAACGGTCGCATTACCAGGTGAGGTTTGAAATCAGAGGGGAAAACGAAAGAAAAATAGAAATTGCGGCTTCGGATAAGAATTGAAGATTACTTCAGCAGCACCATCTTGCGAACCTGTTTTTCTTTGGCCGTGCTAAGCTTGTAAAAGTAAATTCCGGAAGAAGACAAACGGCCGCTGGCGTCCCGACCGTCCCAGCTTATTTCGTTTTTTCCCGCCGGCTGGCTGCCCTCCAAAAGCGTCCGTACTGGCTGGCCCAGGATGTTATAAATGGTCAGCGTTATCGTCTGGTTTTTAAGCAACGTAAAACTGATTCGAGTTTCTCCGTTAAACGGATTGGGATAATTCTGGGAAAGCTCGAAGCTTTTCGGGCGGGTATCGCGCTCGCCAGGGGCGTCGGTCGGCACGCCGGGAGCGTATACCAAGAGCGTGGCCGATCGCCCACAGGCGAAGCCGTGAGAGGTATCCCGCATCGCCACCGAAAGCAGCTGTCCGGAGGCGAGGGGCACGGTTTCAAAAGCCCAACTGACGCCGCCGTTTGAGGTTTTCGCAATAGCGCCGAAACTCCCCAACTGGCCGACGGTCCAGGCGTATAACGAATCCACGGCATCAATGGCAAAAGCTAAAAAGAAGTTTTTCGCATCCTGAAA
Source organism: Candidatus Zixiibacteriota bacterium (assembly GCA_022614805.1). Taxonomy (GTDB): domain Bacteria; phylum Zixibacteria; class MSB-5A5; order DSPP01; family DSPP01; genus DSPP01. The sequence goes on from JAKEHY010000037.1 coordinate 77,953, forward strand.
AGACCAAGTGGCTCCCGCATCGGTCGTTTTGTAAAAGTTGGCGGTGGTTCCGCAGGTCTGAACCGCCCAGCCGGTAAGAGGTGAGACAAAATCTACTGATAATAACGGGGCCGAAGGGCAGATATCCGGCAAGTTCCGCTCCTCCCAGGTTTGGCCGCCGTCCGTAGTACGCAGGATTACGGTAGCGTTGGAACCTGTTTTGCGGCCGGACGCAAAGCCGAAGTTGTTGTCCAAAAACTGAATCGAGCTCATAGTGACGGAATCATTGGGAAAACGTACAATTTGGGGAGGGGGAGAATTGCCCCAGTTATTGGTCGTTATCGCTACGTAGGGGGAATCCCCCACCGCCCAGGCCTGGCCCGGGGAGGAGTTGATGTAGTGCACGTCGGCCAAATTCATATTCAGGGCCGGTTGAAGAACCGTCCAGGCAGCCCCCTGGCTCATACTGGTCATTATTGAATCGCCCCACACCCCATAGAGAAAACTTAAGAATTTCAATTTGAGCGGAGCCAGTACGGTAATCGGCTGTTCCCAAATGGCGCCGCCATCGGTGGAGCGTATGGCCCTATAAAGGGGGTCACCGGAGATGGAAGCGAACGCCAAGTTGCCGGAGGTTGTGACGCTTGTTAAACTGGCGCTTGCCGTCACCCCTTTACTTACTAAATCCACTTTCTGCCAGTTCGATTCAGGCAGGGCTTGGGTACCAGTGGCGAAAAACAGGGCGAGGGACGCAGCGACCGTTCTCATCAGCAACAGCTCTCCTTTTCAGCCCTAAAATACGCAAGTTTTTTATTAAACAAAGGGGAAAATAGGCCCGTTTGAGAAAAATTTCCTCCCGCACCTCAAATTTCGGGGATACCGGTCTTTTTCAACGGCCGGAAGGCTTGACAAGTTTATTTTATCCTTTACCATACCGGCGATGTTTTCCAATAACTTTTCCCGGACGGACCGGCGCGTGCTGGCCGCTTTGGCCCTTTTACTCTTTGCCGGAGTCGTTTTTAATCTTTACAAAAGAAATGCGGACCCGATTCCTCCTTCACTCGTGCTTTCAGCCATTGAAGTTCCGGCGGGAGGTTTGGCCAAAAAGAGTTCGCGCGCCAATCCGGAAAATCTTTTGTCGCCGGTTGATTTGAACCGGGCCGGTATCCTGCAACTGGAACGGCTGCCGGGCGTGGGTTCGGAATTGGCGCGGCGCATCGTCGAATACCGGGAGAAAAGGGGCGGTTTTAAGTCGACGCAGGAACTCTTGAAGGTTTCGGGAATCGGCCCCAAAAAATTGGCCCAGTTGAAAGCGAAGGTTTACGTATCACGGCCGCCAGCTCAACCGCCGGCAACGGCAGTCGGGGTTGGAGTATCGAACGCAAACGGTTCAGTGCCT